>JARLJQ010000009.1 GCA_031291115.1 Legionella sp. | reverse complement strand
GCTCTCACTGCTTTAATGCGAAAAATCATTGTTATTGCAAATGCTCGATTAAAACCATTGATACTCATTGGAGCTTAACCCTGACTAAAGTTTACTCAACTATGTTTAAAAAAATATTTTTTAAACATAGTTGATCTCCCTTCAGATAGCACAGAGCCGCCTTCAGGAGATACTTCGCGGTACTCTGGACGACGGGCAGTTAAAGGGCCATGTATCGCCATGGTTCACAAAGTGTGTTTTTTAGTCTAAATGTTGTTTGCCGATCAAAACAATTAGTATATAATGATGCAGCTTTTCTTTTAATCGCAATTTTTATTCCGTATACATCTAGGTTGGGAGCCGAATGGTCATCTTTTCAATTATTCTTGGCATTCTTTTATTAAGCGTGCTCTGCGTGTCCGTGATGCTCATCAAGCTCTATCATCAACCTTCAGAATCTCTTCCTATATCACTCTATATTAAATTAATGATTAGCGGTGTTATCGCTTTTATTGCCGATACTGTAGGCGTTGGCAGTTTTGCGGTGAACGTGGCCTTGGCTAAATTAATGGGTACTTTTCGTGATGATGAAATGCCCGCAGTGAATAATGGCGCTCAAGTCATACCTGGAACCATAGAATCACTATTTTTTATGCATCTGATTGATGTGGATTTAACTACCTTATTAACTTTAGTTGCTGGCACCTGCGTGGGCGGCTTGCTTGGCGGTTTTGTGGTGAGTCGACTCAGTAAACAGGCGATTCGTTTGGCCATGATGTGTGCTTTTTCCTTAATTATTGCACTTTTAATCGCGCATCAACTGCACCTGTTTCCAATTGGCGGTGATTTAACCGCGCTGCATTCCTGGAAATTAGTACTCGGTTTTTTTGCGCTAATCATTTGCGGTGCATTGACCTCTGTAGGCGTTGGCTTATTTGTAATGGTACAAGGTGTTTTATTCCTGATGAATATTTCACCCGCAGTTGCTTTTCCAATTATGACCACCGCTGGAGCAATGCAACAACCTTTAACTACCATGGTCTTTTTGCAACAGAATAAAATTCCTTTAAAGAAAACCTTAATTTTGAGTCTTTCAGGCTGTATTGGTGTCTTAATTACTATCCCTATCTTTGTACATCTGACAATAACTTGGCTGCATTCTCTCTTACTACTCATCCTGATTTATAATTTTATCGCGGTAAGTCGTACTTATTTACGCTCCAGACCAGGAAAGAGTTACATTCAACCTGCAACTTCGCGCTCGCTTATAGCCGCTGAATAGTCATCTATAGTATAATCAGGTCAATTTTTAGATAACCGAATAGATACTATGGATGAGCCAGTAAGTAAGTCACAGAAAAAAAGAGACGCCGATTTTTTACAAAAGACCGGTGTTAAGTTTATTGATCTTAGTTTAGCTAAGCTGAGTTTATTACCCCTACCTGATAATTTATATAAAGCCATAGTTGATGCAAAACTGATTAAAAGTCATGGCGCTAAAAGACGCCAAGCCCAATTAATTGGTAAGCTGATGCGTGCTTCTGATTTTGAAGCCATTCTTGCCGCTTACGAGCAAATTATTGAAGATGACAGTGCTGTTACGGCCGCGTTTCATGAAGTAGAGGTATGGCGTGATCGCTTGATCAATCAAGGCAACGAAGCTTTAACGGAGTTTATTGAAGCGTTTCATCCTGAAGAAGTGCAGCAATTAAGGCAATTAATTAAAAAAGCGGTGGATGATCAGAAGAAAGAAAAAAATACTGGTGCTGCCAAAGCTCTTTTCCGTTATTTAAGGTCCGTCATATTATGAATTATCCCTTATTCGTCAGTTGCCCGCGTGGGCTTGAATATTTGCTGGAAGAAGAGCTAAAGGCCTTAGGCCTGTTGGTGGCGCGAGTTAGTCCCCAAGGTGTTTATGGTGAAGCCAGTTTAGCTACACTGTACCAATTATGTCTTTGGTCACGCATTGCTAACCGCATACAGTTAATTTTGTTTAGTGGTTATGCCGCGAATGAACACGCTTTACGGCAAATATGTACGGACTTTCATTGGCAGACTGTATTTTCAGAAGATAAAACGATTGCTGTAGAGTTTCATGGTTCTTCAGATCATATTCGTAATACGATGTTTGGTGGGCAAGTGGTCAAAGACGGGATTGTGGATCATTTTCGAAAACTTAATGGTTCCAGACCTTCGGTGGATAAAGAGCGCCCCCAAATTTTGATTCATGCTTATTTAAAAGATGATGAAATTACCGTGAGCTTTGATTTGACCGGTTACAGTTTGCACCAACGAGGATATCGTAGCAAATCAGGTAAGGCGCCTATCAAAGAAAACGTCGCAGCGGCTTTATTAATCAGAGCCAAATGGCCTGCATTGGCAGCTCAAGGATACACCTTACATGATCCGTTTTGTGGCTCAGGTACCTTGGTAATCGAGGCGGCAATGATGGCAACACACGTTGCTCCAGGCTTGTTACGTCAGGATCAATCCCTACAATATTGGGCGCAACATCAAGCTTCTTTATGGGAAAAATTACGCGCAGATGCCTTATTACAGGTTAAGCCACTTCACGTAAAGCTGTTAGGAACAGACGCTGACCCTAAAGCCATTGAACTGGCGCGTGCCAATGCAGAACATGCCGGCATTGCACCTTTGGTTGAGTTTAAAACGCAAGGCTTAACAGAAGCTGCTGAGGCTTCAATTGAGAAAGGTTTATTGGTGTGTAATCCTCCTTATGGAGAGCGCTTGGGTGATACCACGCAATTGGTCCCAGTGTACCAGCAGTTAGGTAAGGCTTTGCATGAGAAGTATCAAGGCTGGAAAGCGGCGGTGATTACTTCCAATCCTATTTTAGCTAAAGCTATAGGTTTGCGTTCGAACAAGCAATACACCATTTATAATGGCGCTTTAGAATGTAAATTATACTGTTTTGATGTGGTTGCCACTAATACGTTAAAAGGCAGTATGGCTGACGGTCCTCTATCAGAAAATGCACAAATGCTTGCTAATCGTCTGGAAAAAAATTACCGCCATTTAAGCAAATGGGCGCAAAAAAATCAGATCTCTTCTTATCGTGTTTATGATGCAGATTTACCTGAATATGCGTACGCCATTGATATTTATAATGATCACGTCGTCTTGCAAGAGTACGCCGCACCTTCGAGCATTCCAGTTCATGTTGCTGAAAAACGCAGTCTGGAAGTGATGCAGGTTGTTCCTAAAGCTTTGGGTTTTTCTGTGGACAAACTGGTGGTGAAGAAGCGCAAACAGCAAAAAGGCAGTGAGCAGTATCAAAAAATGGCGCAGACGCGAAAAACAATGATTGTTACTGAAGGTCAAGCCAGTCTAAAAGTGAATCTCTATGATTATCTGGATACCGGATTATTCTTGGATCACAGGCCTTTACGTTTAAGCTTTGCAAAACTAAAACCTGGCACACGTTTTCTAAATTGTTTTTGTTATACGGGAACAGCTAGTGTGCACGCGGCTTTAGCCGGTGCACTGACCACGAATGTGGACCTTTCCAATACCTATTTGCTGTGGGCTGAGGATAATTTTCGTTTAAATCACCTGAACTTATCCAAACATCAATTCATTCAAGCCGATTGCCGTGAGTGGTTGCGCACCAGTCGTGATCATTTTAATGTGATATTTCTAGATCCCCCTAGTTTTTCCAACTCAAAAAAGATGACGGATACTTTGGATATTCAACGTGATCACAGTTTTTTAGTGAATGCGGCCATGCGTTTGTTAAACCCTGATGGCGTGTTGTATTTTTCGACCAATTTTCGTCAATTTAAATTAGATCCGCAACTTGCTGAGCAGTATTCGGTACAAGATATTAGTGCACAAACTATTGATCAGGATTTTAAACGGAATAGTAAAATTCATTACTGCTTTAAAATTAAGATGCAGCAATTTGGCTAAATGATTGTTTGGGGAATATAAATAGATCACAGAAACATTTTTTTGAACAAAAATTATTATATTTTGTTATAATATCGCCGGATTTATTAATAATAATTAGGGGCAGTTATAATGGAGTGTAAAACAATTGTTGCTTTGGCCTTGAGTTTTGTATGCGCTACCAGTGCATTTGCAGGCAAAGAAGATTGGAATGGGGCTTATAAAGTTCAAGTATCGGAAACGGAAATTTGGGATGTAATACATACTCCAACACGCACAAAAGTGCTTTTTTTTAGTACCGGTGGCTGCACGCATTTTGGCAAAGGCGCCAATTTAAATGGCGTAATGATTAAAGATGATATTGATATTTGCGTTGCAGAAAATGTGCCCAACTTTACTAATGAAGTGCAAAAATTAGGTACGATTGTAAGTAAAAAAATTACTTTAGGTCCTACTTACTCAGAGACGAATTAAGCAACATTATTGAAAGAGAACTTTAAATGTAGGTGGGGGCATCGCGTGCGATGCCCAACAATGGAGTGTAGCGACTTTCCCGTGTTGGGCTGCACTTCGTTTAGTACCAACCTACAATTCCTATCTAATGGATTAAATTTTATCTTTTCCAGCCTCTGGAGCACCATGAATTTGTGCTTGTAGGCCTGACATATAGCCTGCCATAAAAATCACTTCAGCCGTTAAATATAATGGTGCTATTAATGCTTGGCATACATTATCCATGAAGGCGGGTTTGTTGCCTTCCACATAATGGCCGTACAACTGTAATCCCCAGCCGACAATAAAGGTAATAACAAATGTCCAAACACCAAATGCTGTTGGACCATCCGCACTAAACCAATGCGCTATCCATAAGAGAATCAGCATGACAGGGGTTAATACCAAGGCCAGTTGCCAATTGAGGCGAAAATAATAAATTAATACACCTAAAGTGGCAAAACAAGCCAGGCTGCTGTTGAATACACCTGGAACACTTATTTTAACAAAACCTAACAAAATCATAAGTGAAAGAATAATAAGTGGAACACCCGCCATATGCGTGTTACGGGTTATGTTGTTTTGGTGGTATGACGCATAAAAATGTGCTTGTTCAATAAATGATTTCATGTGCAGAGTCCTTAGGTTTCTTCTTTAAAAACATAGCACACTATTTGCTAAAATGCCGCTTACTATTTATCAAAGCTATAGGTTCCCACCAGATAGAGAACATTTCCATTATCTGAGGAACCGGGAATGTAGGCGGCTTTTATCGAGAGTTTTTTAAAGAAGATTCCTGCCCAGGGAACGGCACCAGGGAATGGGATGCTGTGGAGTATGTCGGGGCGTGAAGTAACTAAAACAGAGAATCCTAGGCCTGCTTTAAAGTCTTTGCTTAATGACGCTACTTTTAAATAAGCGTATCCGGCAACGGGTTCTAAATTTTTATGTGAATCAAGAAAGGCAAAAGCATAAAGACCATGCCAATTTCCTTTTTCATCGAAAAAGCCTTTTCCAAGGCCGCCACCCCAAGCCAGTTCATTGTATTTTTTTTTGCGTAATACGGCATGGCCGTAGGTGTAACGATTATGCCAGGCATATCCTGAAAGGTAGAGATCGGTATGACCTTCGGTCCAGATCTGGTGAAGACGTTGGCAAACAGGTTTAAATAAGGAAACCCAGCGACTGCAGCTTGGTTGTCCTTCCGCGGCAAAGGCATTTAGAGAGTACAGCAGTAGCGCACTGATAATTATTTTTTTCATTCAGTTTTAGCCCAGGCGTTGCTTATATTTATTTCGTGCCAATTATGCTTAAATAATTATAAATGCTACAAAATAGAGATCATCTTATCATGGACTTGTTCCGTAAAAAAGGGATTAACGTGACTGCGGCTGGGGAATCTCAGCTGGCTAAATGCCTTAGTGTCTTTGACCTGATTTTTTTTGGGGTTGGCGCGGTCATTGGCGCGGGGATTTTTATACTGACAGGAGTTGTTGCGGCGACTCAGGCAGGTCCTGCAATCATTTTTTCTTATGTAATAGCCGGGTTTGCCTGCGTTTTTTCTGCCTTATCTTATGCTGAGTTGGCTGCATCTATTGGTGGCTGCGGCAGCGCTTATGGTTATGCTTATGCTGGATTTGGTGAGTTGATTGCGTGGATTGTTGGTTGGGATTTATTATTGGAATATGCAATTTCAGTTTCTGCTGTTTCAGTAGGTTGGAGTAGTTATGTTAATGATTTTCTGCAGGCTTTGAAAATCCATATACCTAAAATGTTAGCGCATGGTCCAGAACAAGGCGGTATTTTAAATGTGCCAGCAGTATTTATTATCGCCTTCTTAACCGTTCTTTTAATTTGGGGCGTGAAATCCAGTTCACGCATTAATAATATTATGGTTTCGGTCAAGCTTCTGGTGATTTTATTGTTTATTGTTATTGCTTCGACGAAAGTTCAGGTTGCGAATTGGTCGCCCTTTATGCCTTTTGGTTGGAGTGGGGTGATTAAAGGCGCGTCCTTAATTTTCTTTGCCTATATTGGTTTTGACGCCGTGTCGACTGCTGCAGAAGAGGCTATTAATCCTCAGCGTGATCTGCCGAGAGGAATTATCGGTTCTTTAATTATTTGTACGGTTTTATATATTGTTGTTGCTGGGTTATTAACGGGTATTGCTCCTTATTCTTCACTTAATGTCGCCTCACCAATCAGTAACTCCTTGTTGGTTTTAGGGTATAAAACGGCGGCAGGGTTCATTGGTATTGGCGCTGTTGCCGGCCTTACTACAGTGATGTTGGTGTTGTATTATGGGTTAACACGTGTGCTTTTGGCGATGTCGCGCGATGGTTTATTACCGAAAATTTTTTCTAAAACTCATGAACATCGACGAACACCGGCACGTATTATTATGCTTTGTGGTGTTTTAATGGCGTCACTTGCTGCGTTTACACCAATTGATGTTTTGGCTGAATTAGTTAATGTCGGTACTTTATTTGCCTTTATTGTGGTTTGTTCTGGGGTGGTGTATCTGCACTACACCAGACCAGAATTATCGCGTCCTTTTAAAACTCCAGGTATGCCTTACGTTCCTATTTTAGGGGTATTAAGTTGTTCTTATTTAATGATGCATTTGGCTTGGGTTACCTTGGCGCGTTTTGTTATTTGGATGCTTATAGGTTTGATTATCTATTTTACTTACAGTAGAACACACAGTGTTTTGGCCACAGAGCATTAAATAATGTGATAAGAGGGCTATTAGATCTACAATCTACCAGGGTAGAGACTGGATCTAAATGTTCTCTTATCCGGCGTTAAATATGAAGGAGTATCAATACCGCAGCGACAAGCCCTGAGGCGGGTATTGTCAGCAACCAGGAAAAGAAAATTTTCTTGAGGACACCCCAGCGTGCGCCCCTTATTCCCTTGACTAGTCCTACTCCGGTAATTGCTCCGGTAATGGTATGCGTTGTTGAAACAGGTACGCCGTAATGAGTGGCGACAAACAAAGTTACCGCAGCTCCTGTTTCCGCAGCACACCCTTTTAAGGTATCGAGTTTGGTTATTTGCGTGCCCATGGTATGTACAATGCGCCATCCGCCGGCTAAAGTTCCGAGGCTTATTACTGCCTGGCAGGAAATCACTACCCAAAAAGGAATATGAAAAGGGCCATCAATCCAAGATGTTGAATACAGCAAAATGGCAATAATCCCCATGGTTTTTTGGGCATCGTTACTGCCATGGGTCAAACTGAGCAGTGCTGAGGTGCCTAGTTGAAAGCCTTGGAACACTTTTTTTAATTTTATTTTGCTTTGGCCAAAGAATAGTTTATTTAACAAATAAGTGAAAAGCAGGCCGATGAGTAAGCCAAGAATGGGCGAGATAATAATACCGGCAACTACCTTGGTAAAGCCTGCAAGTTTTAATGAAGCCAAACCACCTTTTGCTATGGCCGCTCCCGCAAGACCACCAATAAGCGCATGTGTGGAGCTTGAAGGCAATCCATAATACCAAGTGACCAAATTCCAAAATATCGCCCCCAAAAGTGCGGCTAAAATAAAATGGGAGTCAATCAGATGCGTGTCAATCAAGCCCTCGCCAATGGTTTTGGCAACCGTTAGATTAAAGACTAAAAAAGCAACAAAATTAAAAAATGCAGCCCAGATAACAGCTTGCCTTGGCGTGAGTACTTTGGTGGTGACAATAGTGGCTATGGAATTTGCGGCGTCATGAAAACCATTAATAAAATCAAAGGCAAATGCGATGAAAATAACGAAGAGCGTGAACAGAGTAGCGTATTCCATACTAAACCCCTTGATTCCGCTTCATCGTTATTGATTTCCATGTAACGATAAGGTTGGTGCTTACTATATATAATAGCTGCTTTTTGTCATTAATTTTGACACGGTACCCATAAGTTGTTTCATTGGGTAGGGAAGTTCGATTGCTCCAGCGGCTACAGCTGCATCGGCATGTTGCTCTTCATCTTCTTGCATTTGTGCCAGTATCGCTTGGGATTTTTTATCGTTTGTGGGTAGTTTTTGTAAATGATGACGTAAATGTGCGGTTACTTGTCGTTCTGTTTCTGCAACAAAGCCTAAGCTGACTTTATCTCCGGCACATCCCGCCAAAGCACCTAATACAATAGAACCACCATACCAAATAGGATTGAGTCGACTGGGTTTAGAACCTAATTCGTGTAAACGGGTTTCGCACCAGGCAAGGTGATCGACTTCCTCTGCAGCGGCATCGCTCATTTGTTTTTTAATATGAGTTAATTGTGCGGTGAGCGCTTGTCCTTGGTAGAGTGCTTGCGCGCAGACTTCTCCCGCATGATTCACGCGCATTAAGCCTGCCACGTGTCTTTTTTCTTTCGCTGACAGCGGATTATCTTTAATTTCTGTCGCTGGAGAGCTGCGCGTACCGATTCGGGTTTCTGGGGGTAATAAAGTGCGCAACGCATTATCTACTTCAGAGATTAAAGTATCAAAAAAGTTTGTGTTGCGCATCATAGTGTTCGCCAGAGGTTATTGTGACCCTATTTTAGCCTGAACCGAGTTAGGATTAAATACCTCTTCAAAATCATCTTCAGCGGCATCTTTGGATTTACTACTAGCTTGCGATGCCATTAAGCCTCTGCCAATCATATCATCTTGTGTTGGCGCGGGTTCTACATCAAACTCTTCTTCATCTAATGATTGAGGGAAATGCGCGCTTACATTACTTCCCTTATTGTGTTTGGGTCTTGCTGCTTGTATATGCTCTACTTCAGGGGTTGGGTAAATGATACTTCGGCCAAGTAGATGCAACATGCCCGCAACCAAACCACCGCTAATGAAGGTCAATACTGCTGCTGTAGCTACTGAAACAGACAGGCTCATCATGGCTAGTACTTGCAGAGCAGGTGCTGCCAGAGTGGCAAGTAATGCCAGAGCTCCTGGTCCCATTGATGGTGCCAGTGCGGCCACTACCAGCGGGGCAAATACAGCAAGCGCTGCCAAACCCCCGCCAATCAAGATTACAGAGGCAAGGGCGCTGACATAACCTAATGCAGGATGTTTTTTATAAGCTTCTTTAAAACTTACGATAGGTGAGGTAATGGTTCTTATTAGCAATGACAATCCCTTAAATATACTTTGTAGTCCCATTGCGGATACTAATAAAACGCTGCGTATTCCCTGGGTAAACGCATTGGTTGGCGCCCAGGAGATGAGTTTGTTTATAAGATAAGACGCTGTTTCACTAAGAAGGTTCAGTGGAAATTCAGTAACCAGGCTTAGTAAATTAACTAAGGGGGTGGTGATGAATTTCAATGTTGCAAAATAGGCAATTTTAGAGCCATTGGCTTGTGAGGGCCAACCTATAAAATAGTGACCAAAATGATAATGTTGTCTTTCTTTTTCAGCGATATGAGGTAAAAACGTATCCTGCCATGCTTTGTTTAAGAAGGCTGAAAATGAGAGTTTCACGGTCCCTGCAGCAGCATTATTCAGTAATTGAGCTGATTCTGCAGCAGGACTTTGGGTTGCAGCCAAAAGCAGTTCCGCAGTGGGTTCTTTACCGTCGTGAATCAGTTGTGCCAAGAGCTTGAGATTACTACCGCAATGATAGCCACAGGAATCCCCATCAAAAAATGATTGCGTACCTAAGGCATTATACACTACGGAACCCTCTTTTACTGTTCTGGGTTTATGGGCATTGGGGTTGAGTGTTTGTATCAAGCCAGTAAGGGCATTCATGGCGAGGTTTATTCTATATTGAATTACTTCAAAAATAGTCTGAGGCGTTGAGTGAACTGGTGAAAAAAACTGCTCAGGGTCACTGTATTTAGAATCATAAGCAAAATAGTGCTCACTGTTAGGTGGGATATGTAAGGCTACAATATGATCTTCAGTTATGCCTTTGCTGATAATACCGATTAATAGATGATCCTGTGCAACGTCAATATCCATTCTTTCTCTAATATCTTTTAGGAAATCAGGTAGTGAGGCTAGATATATGGGCGTATGAACAGTAACAACATTCCCTTGCTTGTCATAGGAATAAGGATTGCCAAAGTGTTGTGTCTGTTCGCTAGTCAAATCGATGCGATTTGGATTGTTTTGAAATAGGGGCTTGTATTCTTTAAGTTTAAAATAGCCAGGCATGGTCACGCTCTCACTCAAATTGACTCCTATAAGTATACACTGTTTAATGTTAAGTCACTATTAAGTGAAAAATTTAATCACATATAAAATTTAATATTTTTTCTCTATTTTGTTTCACACCTGAACTATATTTATTAAAGGACGAAAAATAATAATGAATTTGAGAAGGGACTCTTCACATGACACATGCTACGGCACTCTATGAATCTACTGTTATTAAATTTTTTGAATCACAAGCTAATAAAAATCCGCAACAAAAAGCACTCCTAGAAGGCGGGAAATCGCTTACTTATGGTGAATTGAATGAACGTGCCAATCAGTTGGCGCATTGTTTAAAGAAGCATAAGGTAACGTCTGGTGAGTTCGTTGCTATTTTATTGGAACCTGGGATTGATTTTATTGTCAGTATGCTGGCTGTCGTTAAATTAGGTGCGGTTTATTTACCTTTGGATACCTTAGCTCCAGAATTGCGTTTAGTAGATATTTTAAAAGATGCCAAACCTAAGTTGGTAATCACTGATGAGCAATTTAAACACCTTATTTCTGAAGACAAGTATGCCATTCATTTGGTGAAGCAATTAAGCATGGAGGCTATCAGTTATCCACGTATTAATCTGGATAGTGATATAGCGCCAGATGCACCTTTATATATGCTCTTTACCTCAGGTTCTACCGGCAAACCAAAGGGTGTGATAATTCCTCATCGTGCGGTGGTTAATTTAGTTGCGGTACAAAATGATTTCCAACTTAAAGAGGCGGATGTCATTGGGCAATTTAATAATCTAGCCTTTGATGCAAGTCCTTATGAGGTTTGGAGTGCATTGGTTAATGGTGGCTGTTTGGCTATTGTGCCGCATGCCATAAGAACTGACGCTGTAGAATTCAAGAGTTTTTTAGAGCGTAAGAACGTACATTATTTATGTTTGCCCACCGGATTTTTTCATCAGGTAATCAAGTCCTCTGCTGAGACACTGGATGCAGTAAAAGTCATTGTCTTTGGTGGCGAACAAGTGAATATGGGCTTGTTAAAAAAGTTTCTCGCTTATCGTAAAAAAAATGAGCTTCCTATGGAGCTGATTAATGGCTATGGCCCTACAGAAACCACGGCTTATACCTGTCGTCAAAAAATAACAGAACAAAGCAAGTTGTCTGATGAATTGCTCTGCAGTATTGGCTTGCCTGTTGATAATACCAAGTTGTATATCCTTGATGAGCAGCATAATCCCGTAGAAGAAGGTGAGCTTTATATCAGTGGCGTTAATTTGGCGCTGAGATATCATAATTCCAAAGCGCAAAATAAAGAAAAATTCATTGCGAATCCTTTTAGTGACGCCGATCCTTTTTTACGTTTATACAAAACCGGAGATAAGGCGCGTCAATTGCCTTCTGGTGAGTTTTTATTTTTAGGGCGTCTTGATGATCAGGTCAAAATCGGTGGTTTTCGTATTCATTTAAATGAAATAGAAAATCAGTTGATGCGTTACCCATCCATTAGTCTTGCTGCGGTGCAAGTAGAAGTTGGTGGCGGTTCGCATAAGATGTTGACGGCTTATCTGGTCTTATCGTCTAAGAAAGCGGTAGTAAAAGCTGATGAAATCAGAGCATTTTTAAGTGAGACTTTGCCCTCTTACATGCTTCCGGCAAAATACGTGAAGGTAGATGAGTTGCCTTTAACCTTAACCGGTAAAGTGGATAAATCGAAATTAGAAAGTATGCCTCAAACGGATTTATCCTTTCATAAAAATACGACTGCATCCAGTTCAGTAGAAGAAAAAATTAAAAAAATCTGGCAGCATTTGTTAAATCGCAGCAGCATTGATACCAACAGGAACATGTTTGAGTTAGGTGCCAATTCTTTATTAATTGCTGAAGCCTGCGAGCAAATAAATAAAGAGCTGCAAACCGAGCTGCATGTTTCTGACTTGCTCACTCATCCTACCATTTATAGATTAAGTTCCTATATCAAAGGGCGTATTGAGGCACCTGAAACAACAAAAGTAAAAAAGGTAGCCGACAGTAATGATGTGGCGATTGTTGGGATGGCTTGTCGTTTGCCTGGCGCTAATTCCGTACAGGAATACTGGACTAATTTATGTGAAGGGAAAGAATGTTTGAAGCGTTTTGATGAGGAACAATTAAGCAATTCTCCGATGAAAAATAAATTTGGGGATGCGCATTTTGTTCCTGTGCGTGGAGTTTTGGATAATATCAGTCAATTTGATGCGAATTTTTTTGGTTTTATCCCAGGAGATGCGCAAATTGCTGATCCCCAACAGCGTTTATTACTTGAGTGTGCTTGGGAGGCTTTGGAGCATGCGTCTATTGCTCCAAAGAAAGCGGCTAACAAAACCATCAGTGTTTTTGCTGGAATGTCTGACAGTACTTATTTACACGCCAATCTTCAAAAAAACAGATGGTTTATGAAAGAGCATAATTTATTACAGCAACATATCGCTACCAGCTCCAGCATGCTCAGTACCCAAATTTCATACCGCTTCAACTTGAAAGGACGCAGTCTTAATGTAAATACAGCCTGTTCTACAGGCCTTGTTGCCGTGGAACAAGCGTGTCAGGATTTAATTTTAGGGCACAGTGACGTTTCTTTGGCGGGTGCGACGTCCATTGTGACACCGCAAGAAGGCGGTTACATGCATCAAAATGGCGGTGTTGTTTCACCTGATGGTTCTTGTCGTCCTCTAGCGGAAAGCTCCAATGGTACGGTTTTTTCTAATGGCGTGGGTGTGGTTGTCTTAAAGCGCCTGGCGGACGCTATTGCCGATGGCGATAAGATTTATGCGGTGATTCATGGGCGTGGAGTGAATAATGATGGGTCTGATAAATTAGGATTCTCAGCACCGAGTACTAAAGGGCAAATGGCTTGTATTCGCGAGGCGATGAGTCAGGCTAAAGTTAAGGCTGGAGACATGGGGTATCTTGAGGCGCATGCTACCGCAATTTCATTAGGTGATGTGATTGAGATTAATGCCTTAACTTCGGTATATCGTGAAGAGACAGCAAAAAAACAATACTGTTATTTAGGTTCTGTGAAAGGAAATATTGGTCATACAGAAGTAACCTCTGGGATTGCTGGGTTGATTAAGACCGTATTGTGCTTGCATCATCAAAAAATTCCCCCAATGTGTCATTGGAGTAAACCTAATCCCGCTTTATTTCTTAACAAGAGTCCTTTTAAAGTAAATGGTGAATTAAAAGAGTGGACTATTAAATCTGGGAAACGCTACGCTGGCGTGAGTTCTTTTGGGGTGGGTGGAACTAATATTCATCTTGTTCTGGGTGAATACCTGCAGCCAGAAGTAACCCCTGTTACAGTCGATAAAGAGCAACTAATGATTCTCTCGGCAAAAACAGAAAAGTCTCTGGAACAAAATACACATAATATGTTGCAGTATGTAAGCGCGCAAAAGCCGGCAATAAGTTTGGCAGATGTGGCTTATACCTTACAAACAGGGCGAGAGGATTTTGAGTGGCGCCGATTTGCTGTGGGTAAAACAGTTGCTGAATTAAAACACGACCTGACTCAAAAGCCGATGAGTTTGTGTAATGAGAATCTGCAGCATAAAGTCGCGTTTATGTTTCCCGGCCAAGGCATGCAATATCATTTGATGGCGATGGATTTAATGGAAAAAGCACCTTTGTTTCGTGCTTTGGTAGAAAAAGGCGTCAACCAGGCGGCAAACTATTTACATTGTGATCTGCTTTCTATTATTTGCAATCCCGAAGACGAACGCATCAATCAAACTCAATTCGCACAACCCATATTATTTATTATTGAATATGCTCTGGCGCAATTACTAATGAGCTATGGTATCAAGCCTGAAGTGTTTATTGGTCATAGTCTTGGTGAATATGTGGCGGCATGTCTTGCTGACGTATTTTCTTTTGAGGATGCAATTGTCATGGTCTGCGGGCGTGGTTTGTTAATGGCCAGTGCAGAGCCTGGTGCGATGTTGGCAATTGAATGTTCTGAAGAGGAATTTCTCGGCTATCAAAAAAATATACCGGTTGAGTTGGCCTTACAAAATGCACCAAATCATTGTGTGGCTTCAGGTACGGCGAAAGACATTGATGCTTTGGAGCAACTGCTCCTATCTGTAGGGAAGTCCTGTCAAAGATTAAAGGTCAGTCATGCTTTTCATAGCCGTTTGATGGCAACTATTGAAAAACCATTTAAAGAATTGATGGGCCATATTGCCTTGTCAGCTCCTTTAATTCCTATAGTCTCAAATGTCACAGGAACTTGGATGTCTGCAGAAGAGGCTTGCTCCCCTGATTATTGGTATCGTCACTTGCGTCATACTGTAAAATTAAATGATGGCTTTAATACCTTACTTACTCATACTAATTTTTTCTTTGTTGAAGTGGGGCCTGGATACAGTTTAAGTGCTTTTCTTAAAGCCACGATGCGCGCTCACAACCAAACCGCGTATTTGACGCATACGCTACCCAATCATCATCGCCAAACAGGTGATTACCATCAGTTACTGGTGGCTCTTGGGGAGCTGTGGCAACAGGGAGTTAATATTGATTGGAATAGTCTTCATGAAGGGGAGCAAAGGCAGCATGTGCCCTTGCCAACGTATGCTTTTCAGCGCCAGCATTATTGGGTTGAACCCGATAGCATATTGAATGAGCAAAAGCATGAAGAAACCATGTATCAGCCGGTTTGGTCACATCATCCAGCTTATTTGGAGACTTTAGCTGTCGATATAAAACAAGCGGCTGAACAGCAGTGGATTGTTTTCAAAGACAAAAATGGCTTCGCGAATCATTTTATTGAATTTTTTCAAAAAAATGGCCTCCAGACCATTATTATTGAGGCTGGAGCAGAGTACCAGGAAAAAACTGCAGCGCATTTTGTGATCAACGTCACAGAAAAAAAACATTATGTGGATGTATTTAAAAAATTAAAAAAGAAATTGAAATCGCCGATTATTCTGCATTTAGCTTCTTGTAATTCTGTGCAAAATGGCTTATTTTTGAGCCAGGAAATTAATCAGCAGTTGGATCTTGGTTTTTATAATATCTTATACATGACGCAAGCCTATATTGAGCAAGTTGGGGCGCATAATTCCCTGAAATGCGCGATTATTACTACTGGGACACAGAATGTCATTGGTACTGAAATCATGAGCCCTGTAAATGCCAGTTTGGCAGGTCCTTGTCGGGTTATTATGCAAGAGCATAATGCATTGAAATATCGACTGCTGGATATCAATGTGGATGAGTTATCCTTTTACAATGAACCACTTTTGCATCATCTGATTAACTCATGCTTGCAGGAGCAATGGGACGTACAACATCCTATTATTGCCTATAGGAATGGGTTCCGTTGGGATCTGGGGTATTCTGCTATTCAAGCGACAGAAAAACATAATCGATTTAAAGACGGTGGTGTTTATTTAATAACTGGCGGTTTGGGTGGTATTGCTTTGAGTCTGTGTCAGGTCATTGCCAAAAAAGTTAGTGCACCGCAATTTATTCTCTTGTCACGCAGCCCGGTGATTTTAGAATCCCAATGGGATGAAATTCTTCAGGATGAGCAACACCAGTTACATAAAAAAGTGAAGTTGCTTAAAAAAATACAGGATTTGGGTGCGGTTTTATGGTTACACCAGGCCGATGTGACCCAGCTGGATTCTTTAGCTTCGGTGATGGCCCAATACCCGCAAATTGATGGCGTGCTTCATACTGCAGGAATCGCCGGCAGTGGCTTAGTTCAATTGAAAAGCAAAGCCATGGCTGATGACGTGCTGATACCTAAAATACATGGAACTTATAATCTGGCTAAGGCATTACAAGGAAGAACATTGGATTTTGTGGCGCTGATGTCTTCTATCGCCGCATTAACTGGAGAAAAAGGGCAAGTGGATTATTGTGCGGCCAATGCCTGTTTGGATGCTTTTGCTGATTCCCGTCTTTTTTCAGCTCATTTTGTCGTGAGTCTGAATTGGAATACTTGGCGTGATGTGGGCATGACCGTTGAAACGCAACGCCCGGATGATATTGATTATTTTGACAGAGGCAATGATATTTCGCCGCAGCAAGGACAACAATTATTTATGCATGCGATGGAGCAGAGTAATCCGAATGTAGCTCTTTCTAATTATGATTTGGAAGTGTATACCCAAATGCTATTGCAGGCCGCGGAGCGTCCAAAACATTCTCAGGTTAAAGCCGTACGCGCTGATTTAAAGGTTGAGGGTGATTTTCAAGCGCCAAAGAATGTTCAAGAAGAAAAACTAGCACTTTTATGGCAAGAGAGTCTGGGAATAGACACAGTCGGTGTGAATGATGATTTCTTTGCCTTAGGTGGTCATTCTTTAAAAGCCTTGAGTTTGATTGAAAAAATTAACAAAGATTTTGACTCCTCTATTTCGATACAACATCTTTATAAAGCGCCTACTATTTCTCAGTTAAGTGAGTTGATGGGAACGGTAATGGATCTCAAGCATTTAGAGATTATTGTACCTTTAAAAAAAGAAGAGGCTGATTTGCCTCAAGTGTTCTTTGGTCATCCTGCCAGTGGCTTGGTGTATTGCTTTAATCATTTGGTATCCCAATGGCAGTTTGCGGTGTCAATGTATGGCTTGCAAGATCCAAGTATTTCCGCCGGAAATATGTTGTATGATGATCTACCGGCTATGGCTAAAGCCTATTTAGCGGCAATTAAAAAGATTCAACCTAAAGGCCCGTATTTTTTAGTGGGTTATTCTTTTGGTGGTTCAGTATTGTATGAAGTGGCTCATCTGTTGCAACAAGAAGGGGAGCAAATTGGCTTACTGGCCTTGATTGACAGTTGGTCTGTATTTTCAACCGATCAAAACAGAGAACATCATTTTAAAGACCTATTTTGTGGCACGCATAAAAATTTATCGAGTAATCTGGTGGATTTAGCCTGGGAGAGAATGCAATTATTATTAGCGCATCAACCCACACAAATGAGTCAGGACATGGTGTTGTTTAAAGCAACGGATTTATTAGATGATTATAAGCCAATTGATCATCCATTAAACGGGTGGTCAAAATATAATAATGGTATTATTACCTGTCATAATATTGAAGCGACTCATGAAACCATACTAAACCAACATAATGGTCAAATTATTACAAATATTATTCAGCAATGGATTTCAAATATGTTAAAACAGCGCGGAAACTACAGATGAATGTAACAAAAAAAGAAATACCAATCTTTGGTAAGGCATATGCCCTGTTAAACGTATCTCTTATTGTTGTCGATCAGCGATTAAATATTGAGTACATCAATGCTACGGCATTGGATATTTTAAAATTAGAACAAAATCACGATGTATTGAATCAATCATTTTTTAATTTTTGGTCTGATTTGAAATTAATGTCTTTTTTGAATGCCGATGGTCAGGTAGTGATGCAAAAACCCATAAAGATTCATGATTGTTTCTTCCAATGGGAACGCATAGAGATGTTGGTTGATGGGGAAAAGAAATTATTTCTCGCTGGCAAAGACGTTACTGAAAAAGAATTACTTCATAAGTCATTAGAAGATGCCTGTGCCAATATTTTAGGTTTGAATTTTACGGAACGTTTTACTGCACCTTACTATATTAATGAAGTGTACAATTATTTAAATAACATCATAAATAAGATTCCTTGCTACGTTTATTGGAAGAACAGATCCTTGCAATATATTGGCTGTAACCAAATGGCCGCAGATTTTGTCAAATTTAAATCGACCAGTGAAATTATTGGTAAAACTGACTATGATTTGTTTGATGAGCGATTAGCAAATGAATACAGAGCAACCGACGCGCATATTTTTGCCACCGGTGAAACCGTTACTAATGAGCCCGGTACTTTGGTAGATGAACATGGCAATGTTATTCATACTTTAGTCAGCAAGATTCCCATTAAGAATCAAAAGGGTGACATTATGGGGCTTGCCGGTATCTCAGTTGATGTGACGGAATTAAAAAATATCCAAGCTTCTGCTGAGTTAGCGCATCGGGCTAAAACAGAATTTATTGCCAACATGAGTCATGACATTCGCACGCCATTAACGGGTGTAGTGGGTATGGCAAAAATGCTTGAAGACAGTCTTCACGATCTGAATCAAAAGCAATACGCGCGTTGGCTTGGTGAAAGCGGTAAGCAACTGCTGAACATGCTCAATGGAATCTTGGATGTGGTTTCCGCCGATCAGCTGAATGAGTCTGATTTGCATGAGGAATCTTTTAATCTGCACCAGATTATCTACGACATTGAACAGCTGGAGCGCCCTTCAACACTGATTAAAGGTCTTGATTTGGTTATCTATGTTGACGAAGCCATTCCTTCTTGTCTGATAAGTGACGCTACGAAAATTCATCGGATTTTATTAAATTTATTAGGTAATGCCATTAAATTTACCCAGGTGGGACGTGTTGAAATTAATGTGGCACTCCTGGAGCGCAACAACAGTCATGTGGTTGTCCAGTTTTGTATTAAAGATACGGGTATTGGTATTCCCAAAGACGTTCAGGACAAAGTATTCGATCGCTTTTATCGAGTAACTCCATCAAATAAAGGTATTTATACCGGGCATGGTGTAGGGCTGCATATTGCTCAATCTTATGTAGATTTATTAGGTGGAGAGATTATTTTAACTAGTGAGCTTGGAATAGGAACTACTTTTTATTTTAACCTCTCATTAAAAATTGGTATTGAAACGCTGAAGATGCCCCCTTCACGTACCACGGACAGTCTGCACGACAGATTATTGGTGCTACCTATGCCTGAATCATTTGTCGAGATTCATGCCACAGAATCTCTTGAGCCTAAGTTGTTATTAGTTGAAGACAATAAAATTGCACTGTTTACGCTTGAAAATCTGATTACGCAATCAGGGTATCGTTTTGTTAGTGTTATGGACGGTGATGTGGCTTTTTATTTAGCCCAGGCTCAAACTTTTGATTTAATTATTACCGATTTGGGTTTACCAGGTTTATCCGGAATGGATTTAACCCTTAAGATTCGTGCATTTGAAAAAGAAACACAGCGAAAGCCTATTCCTATTATTGGTTTAACCGCGCATTCAGAAGAACGCGTGAAAAGAAGTTGTCTGCAGGCAGGTATGAATGAGGTATTTACCAAGCCGATGACGGTAGAAGTTTTAACTCGCATAAAACAAGTTTATTTTTCGTCAATCACTCAGACTTCGACAATGAATGAATTACAGCAGCTGCGCTATTCAGAAGCAATGGATTTTAATGATGCTGAGGACGAGTTATTTAAGCTGGATTCTTTTACTGTATTTGATGCGCAGAGTGCACTTATTGGCATGAGTGGTGATATTAATCTGCTGAAAAATATTTTAAGGTCGATTGTAGAAAAAGAGACCCCGGCTGATTTGCTTGAGTTGGAAAGCGCGCATAAAGTGGACGATTGGCAGACCATTGAAAAATTGGCTCACCGTATGAAAAGTGGTTTTGTGTATTGTGGTGCATTAAAATTGGTTCACGCCTGTCAGTGTATTGAGCGGTACAGTAAAGCGGGGCATTCTCAATTATTGGAACCTTTATATCAGCAGTTGCTTTTGGTGATTGATGAAACTAAAAAAGCGGTGAATGAGTGGTTGCATCGGAATTAAAGCCCCGTCGTCCAGAGCGAAGCGAAGGACCACCTGAACGTGGCTCGGTGCCATTCGATGGGAGGTCCTTCGCTTCGCTCTGGACGACGGGGGCTACTTAGTAAATTGATTAATCGTCGCCGTTAATCGACTGACCAACAGTTCAATTTCTTCTTCATTAATAATCAGCGGAGGCAATAAACGAACTACAGTTTCCGCGGTGACGTTAAAGATAAGACCATGCTCAAGACCCATAAGGCGCATGTCATTAGCAGGTCGGTCCAGCTCAATACCTATCATATAACCTTTGCCACGAATGGCTTTAACGTTTGGGTGTTCACCAAGGTTTTTGATGAGCTTATCCATCAATAAGGCGCTGTTTTTGACTACCTTTTCGCAAATTTTGTCACACTCAATAACTTCCAAAACAGTCAATGCAGTAGCGCAAGCTAATTGATTGCCGCCAAAAGTAGAGCCGTGATTTCCTGGTTTAAATAAATCTTTGGCTCTTTTGCTCATCAGACAAGCGCCGATAGGAACACCATTGCCTAAGCCTTTTGCTGTAGTGATGACATCGGGTTTAATTCCATAATGCATGCACGAAAAATATTTGCCAGTACGGCCGTTTCCAGTTTGAATTTCATCGACGATGAGCATCCAATCGTGTTGTTCACATAATTTAGCTACAGCCCGCAGATAGCTTTCTTCTGCGGCATAAATCCCGCCTTCTCCCTGAATGGGTTCCAGCATGATTGCAACTACATCTTCTCTGTTTGCTGCAATCGTATGGATGGCTTCTATATCATTATAGGGTGCGCGAATAAATCCTGGCACCAAGGGCTCAAATCCCGCCTGTACTTTACGGCTTCCAGAAGCAGTTAATGTGGCCATGGTTCTGCCATGAAAGGCACGTTCCATGACAATAATAGAAGGTGTTTCTATCCCTTTTTTATGACCAAAAAGGCGCGTTAACTTAATAGCTGCCTCATTGGCTTCAGCGCCAGAATTGGCAAAAAAAACTTGCTCCATACCGGTCAACGCTGTTAATTTTTTTGCTAGTAATTCTTGTTCTTTAATTTGGAAGGCATTCGAGGTATGTAATAGCTTTGCTGCTTGTTGCTGTATGGTTTTAGTTACATCAGGATGGGCATGACCTAGCCCACAAACGCCTATCCCACTTAAACCATCGAGATAAGCCTTTCCCTGTTCGTCATATAACCAAACACCTTCGCCATGGGTAAAGGTTATTGGTAACGGATTGTAACTTGTAACTAAAGCCATGATGTATTCCTTTTACAAACACTCCTCTGTTAAAGAGGAGCAGATTAAAGGGTTGTTGACATTTCTACTAGTTCGACTCCAGCTAGCGAAATGTCAACAGCCTTTAGCTTATTTTAAATTGCTTGCAGCAAAATCCCAGTTTACCAATGCCCAAAATGCATTGATGTAATCAGGACGTGCATTGCGGTAATCAATATAATAAGCATGTTCCCATACATCGCAAGTCAACAGTGCCGTTAAGCCTTCGGTCATTGGTGTGACTGCATTACTGGTGCTGATAATTTTGAGAGCACCTGCATCATCTTGAACCAACCATGCCCAGCCAGAACCAAAAGTGGTTGCTGCAGCTTGAGTGAATTGCTCTTTAAACGTGTCAAAAGAACCAAAATTCTTGGTAATTGCATCGGCCAGTTTGCCTTTAGGTTCGCCGCCGCCATTAGGCGTTAAGCTATGCCAGTAAAACGTATGATTCCAGACTTGAGCTGCATTATTAAATACGCCGCCTTTAGACTTCATGATGATTTCTTCAAGTGACAGGTTTTCAAACTCAGTACCAGGAATCAATTTATTCAGGTTATTGACGTAGGCCTGATGGTGTTTGCCGTAATGGTATTGCAATGTTTCTTCAGAAATATGGGGTGCCAAAGCGTTCATTGCATAAGGCAGTTGAGGTAGTGCAAAAGTCATTCTAATCTCCAGGATTTTATCGTGCTCTAAGTTTAGCAGGATAGGTGTGATATTCAATGCAGCAGGTATTAATATTTCCTTAAGCTTTTTTGTCTATTATTAGCGCAATAAGGCAGTTAATTGATTTGCAACCTAAAGTCTTGTAATTTCATAAATTTCATCATTGAGGTTTCATCCGCTTATAATATATAGGTTGCGAGCTTGTCGGCTTTTCGCCATAATGAGCGTTTTATTTATTAATTAAAGGTGTAAGACCGTGGATACTTTAGAAAAGATTAAAAATCAAATTGCAGAAAACACTATTTTATTGTACATGAAAGGTTCTCCAAAGATGCCACAATGCGGATTTTCTGCACGTGCAGTTCAGTGCATTGAATCTTGCGGTGTTGATTTTGCTTTTGTAGACATTCTTGCTAACCCGGATATTCGCCAAACGTTACCACAGGTTTCTGATTGGCCTACTTTCCCTCAGCTGTATGTTAAGGGCGAGTTAATTGGTGGTTCTGATATTATTGCTGAACTGTTTCAACAAGGTGAGTTAGAGACTATATTACGCGATGCAATTGCTGCGTAGTTTGATTCCAAAATAATTATAATAATACACGCAGGTTTGTGCCTGCGTATCGATGGAGATCATAGAATGAGTGTATTAGTAGGACGAAAGGCTCCTGACTTTACAGTTGCTGCAGTTATGGGTACTGGTGAGATTAATGACAAATTTAATTTGTACGAACATTTAAAAGGTAAATACGGATTAGTATTTTTCTATCCTTTAGATTTTACTTTTGTTTGCCCTTCTGAGTTGATTGCCTTGGATCACCGTATCGAAGAGTTCAAAAGCCGTAACGTGGAAGTCATTACTGTTTCTATCGATTCTCATTTTACTCATAATGCATACCGAAATACGCCTGTAAACCAAGGCGGTATTGGCCCAGTTCGTTATACTATGGCGGCTGATATGACACACAGTATTTGTCAATCTTATGGCGTTGAGCATCCGGTGGCAGGTATTGCATTCCGTGGAGCATTTATTATTGATACTAACGGTGTAGTTCGTTCACAAATCGTTAACGATTTACCAATTGGTCGTAATATTGATGAATTGTTAAGAACAATTGACGCGGTTCAATTCTTTGAAGAAAAAGGCGAAGTATGCCCAGCTGGCTGGAAAAAAGGCAGTGCAGGTATGAAAGCTTCTCCACAAGGTGTTGCTGAATATCTTTCTGAGCATTCAGGTTCTTTATAATCTATTGATGACCACCCTTTTTCATTCAGAAAGAGGGTGTTTCGTTGTGTTTTTGGTTTTAAACTAAAAAGCTGGGTGAGGATAAATCAGTTGTATTGTCTTCATTAATTCCAAGTTTTTTAAGTTCATTATCCAATGCCTTTTGTAATTGCAACCAAATCTCTTTTTGTAAGGTAATCCAGTTTCTTTGGGTAATAGTTGGTTCCTTATATTCAAATTGATCAAGCAAGTTGAGGGTTTGCTTTACCTGCGCTACTTGCTGTATCAGGTTTTTGGTATCCGCCAAATTAATAATTTGTTTGCTGTTAATTAATTCCTTGGTAAATCGATAAAAAGACACGTTATTTTGACTTGCGAACAGAGTTGAAAACTCATGCAGCAGTTGATGGGGCGGTGATGTATCGTTCTGGGACTGAATAGGATGTTCTAGGAAGAACTGCAGCGCCACGGAATATTTTATTACCTTTTTGATTTCGAATAAGCGGATTTGTTCTATGGAGCTCAGAGAGGTTTGTATCGCTTTATTCTGAATTTTTGCTTTGAGCTGTTCAAAATGTGTTATTTCTAATGCTTTTTCTGCTGCAAAAAATGCGAGACTTGGAGCTTCTTTATTCTTTGCACGTGTGATTAATTCGGATAAAAGTAGAAAATCATTAGTGTTTATAGCGAACTGTTCACCCTCTATAACAGAGCCAATTGTAGCCCCAAGAACAAAATGATTTCCAGAAGGATGAATTACTACTTCTTGGTTGCGTGTTGCACGGGTATTATATCTTGATTCATACCAAGTGTTTATAAATAGCGCTCTGAGTGAGGGGAGATTTTTAAAACAAATCAGCGCCAATAAATGGCAATCCATATCAAGTTTGGATTTTATTAAGTGCTGCTTTAAAAAAACGGCCCAATCAATAGGCTCACTACTAGTCTTTTGTTCTAAAGCGCGCCGCAGTTCTGGCACATGGTTTAGTGCCTCTTTTTGCAGGCGCATGGCGAGCTCATCATCCGCGTAGTTGAAATGACTCATACTGGGATTAGCGCGGGCAAAATTAAAGATAAAAAGCAGGATGTAGTATAGCAACTCGGCAACTTTTTCTTGAGTCATACCTTTTATTTTTCGCCAATCCTTTTGCAAGATTTGTTCTAGGCCGGGTTGTAATTTTTCGGGCAGAGTGACTTGCAAGGAAGACAATAATGTGTTGAGCATGTATTTAGCATGAATAGTTTTGGACGACAGTGGGCTCGCAGATCTCATAGGCTTTGGTGCTTGTATTTTAGGCTCGCGGGGTCGTGCATTTCGGAGGTCATCTAATGCGCGAAAAACCACTACAGGCATTGGCTTTTTATCACTGAGGCTTGGAGTTATAGATGCTGCTTCTGCTTTTTGTATTGGATTGCTTTTGAATAGGTTTTGATATACTTTTTTATGATACAGCCAACACGTCATTTGCAGTGCAGTAACCCAAATAGGTTTGGGGCATTCCGGAATTTCCACGGGGCATGGATCTTGCTTTGAGTCTGTGGCGGATTCTATTAAAGAATATGAAATGTTAGTATGTACCGTGGCATAAAACTCCGATACTTCCTCAAGAGATGGGCTTACGATTGTTGGTATGGGATTGGGTATTTTTGCTGGCACAAGCAATTTTTTGCTGTACATCCATAAAATAGTTAACAAATCCAGGTAGTCATCTTCCATAAATGGTGCAAAGGATTTAGAAAGTAAGGAATCGCTCGGATCAATCGCTAAGTGTATGTTTTGTTGTTTTAAAAATTCACCGACAGTGTTTGCTTGCGGCATAAGATGTGTCTCATTGTGCGTCTTGAACCAGAAAAGAAATTCTTCGGTTAAAAACTATCATAAAGCGCTATATTATAGCAAAAAGATCAAAAATATTGAACAGGTATTGGCCTTATTGAGGTTTTTTGTGCTCTTTTTATTTGTAATGCGTGATTGGTGAGGTAATGTCGATAAAAAACCACCCGAAGGTGGCTTTTATGGTCATTAATTAATTACAGTCTGAAACAATAATGGCGCAATTACTGTCATGACAAGCGCTCTTTGCCGCATCTTCAGCAATTTTTTTAGTCGCACCGATACCGACGCCTTGATGATCTTTAGTTGATGCAAACGCACCACATTCTTTGTAAGTAAGGGCAACACCACATTCGGCGCCTTCAGATTCGGCACAGTATTTCAGGGCATTTTTCTCTGCTTCTTCTTTGCTGTAGCCGCCACCAATACCGTAAGCCACTTCTTCACCTTTTGATTTTTCATCAACAGCAAGTGCGCCCCAGCTGGAGTCTTTTCTTTTCTCAGGAGTTGCTGTGGTAACTTTGGCTAAATGAGTATCGCCATCAATACTAAAGGGTATTGTTTTTACCAGTTGTGAGTCCACATAAATAGCCACGTGGTATGTACCAAGAGGCCAATCATTATTAGGTTTTGAAATGGTAAATTTTCCATCCCAATAGCCGCCTGGCAAATGGCTTAAGATCTGGCCTTTCATTCCCGCTTCTAAAGTAAACTCCGCTTCATCAATTTTATAATTTGCAGGTGCTGCGTTATGGGTGTCATCAGCTATCCAAACGGATTTAATTTTTTGGCCTGCTTTTAATTGATCTGATTGCCAAATAACATAAATTTTAGGAGTGTCTTTGGCAAACACTTTTTTTGCAGGGCCTACATTATCAAGAGCATACTGATCGGTAAGGGTGGTATCTATTTTTATTGCCGAGTCTGAAAAAGCCGAGTCACTAATACCCCATGCGACCAGAAATAAGGCGGATAACAAGCTGATTTTGCTGAATATATTTTTCATTACATCATCCTAAGTAAGTAGTATATTAAATTCCGCGTAACCATTCTCTACGTTCACCAAAAAGCCATATTTGGCGCATCTTGAGAGATCTTGATTCAAAAAAATGCTCACATACCTCTGTATGCTGCGCTTGTTTTGAATCAAGATCTTTCAACCTGCACTCAAATCTGACTTTTTCCCTAAAGCATTCAAAATGTGGAGAATAGATACAATTCCGCATGTATCAGTATTAAGCATAGAGAGCGATTATAAAAATTGCCACAATAAATGCATTTAAATAGATGCACTTATTGTGAATTTTGAGGAAAAACTAAAATGCGCCCATATAATCGCGTTTACCGACTTCAACACCTTGGTTTCTTAAGATGTCATAAGCGGTTGTGACATGAAAGAAAAACTGCGGCAGTCCATAAGATAACAGGTAGGATTGGCCATTAAATCGTTTTTCTTTTGGTGTTCCTGGGCGTGTAACAATTTCTTTATCTTCACTGCCATTAATATCTTCTGGCGTGATACTGGAGATAAAAAGAAGTGTTTTCTCAATGCGTGCTTGCAGTTCATTAAAGGAAGTTTCCGTGTCTTCATATGCAGGAACTTCAATACCAGCTAATCGCGCAGAAACGCCTTTGGCGAAGTCTGCAGCAATTTGTACTTGACGGGTAAAATCAAACATATCGGGATATAAACTTGCTTTTAATAATGAATCCGGCGCAATTGCATTATTAATGCAGTGCGTTTGCGCTTTATCTAAAATAGCGTTCAATGCCGTTAATAATTGTTTAAAAACAGGCACCGAAGCGTTGTACATTGAAATAGATGAGTTCATTTTTTTCCTTTATTGGGTGAAAGCTAAGTGAGTTAATAGATTAAAATCTTTTTATCACATCTGGCTTAAAGAACCAACAAAGTACTTTTGAAATGCATCAAGCTTAGTTGAGTACACTTCGGCAACGTCCGCCTTTGTATACTAAAGTAACCCTACTGTTTTTATTTAAAGTTAGGGAACCGCAAGCAACATTTTTGCCACTAACCGAATTTTGTCTAAAGCCAAAAAGATAGCGGCTGTTTTGCGGTCCTTTGCCAGTAAATGATCTACCTGCACCGCCCGTATTGCGCCCGTTCACAGAAAAGCCTATGCCTGCGGCACTGCGTTCAGCTGTTTGCACGCTGACTGAGATTCTCTTTCCTGCGGCGAAGGTCTGTAAAGAAAGTAAAGTAAGAGCAAGACAACTAATCATTGTTAAGGAATGCTTTAGCATGCGGGTTGACTCCTGTCAGCGGTAGGTGAATCGTTAAGTACTCTTTATTAGTGAGCCACAACCACACGACAAGCTCCATCCTGATGTACTAGAGTTACTGTACTGTTTTCACTCAGAGTCAGCGTGCCGCAGCGGACGTTTTTCCCATAAATAGCGCCTTTTCTATAACCAAAAATATATTCTTTATTTTTGGGTCCTTTGCCTGTGTAGGATGAGCCTATTCGTCCGGAATTTTTTCCTTCTACAGTGTATCCAATAGCAACTACTTCCGCCGCTTCAGCTTTTACATTGACGGTAATGGTATTCTCTGCAAATGCATGGAGCGACAAGAGGGAAAAAGTGATGCAGCTGAAGATTTTAACTGAATGCTTTATCATGGTGACTCCTGTCTGATGAGAAAGTTCTACTAATCAGTGTATGAAGCGAATCTAATAAATGCAAATAAGAGACGATTTTTTTGTAACATATTTTATTTTCTAAAAATTAGAAGGCTTTGAAAAATTTTAGATTAAGAGTTAGAGTGGTATGTTCTTAATTATTTATGCACTTTAATTTAAGGATGAATTGAAAGTTCAATTAGATAGAATCATAAGGGAGAGTATGAAAATGTATAAAATGGTTAAAAAAATGCCGGGGAAAGTGATTTCTGGATGTTTATTAGCGTTGTCTGTGTCATGCGCTTATAGCGGAACTATGGGGCCTGAAGTCGTTAATGCGGGTAAGGTTTATGTCGGCGTTTTTGGTGGTGGTGGTGCCCTGAGTAGTGTCGATATTCGCCAATATGGAACGGCCTTTTTTACTGAAGCTGTTGGTGGTCCTTTAGCAGTTAATGCCTTTGGTTCAGCAAAGAGCAGTTCAGTAGGTATGGTTGGCGGTCATATTGGGTTTGCATGGAATAATATCAGTGTAATGCAGCTTATGCCTGCTGTAGAGCTGGAAGGCTACTATATCGGTGGAGCTGAATTAAAAGGACACGACATCAGTGATAATACGACAAGACTTCCAGAGCACGATTTTCTGGTTACTTATCCTTTAAAATCAGGCGTTTTTTTGGCCAATGCGGTCTTAGGTGCTAACAATTCATTATTTGGACGGTTTAAACCTTATGTGGGTGTTGGTCTAGGTGTCGCTGTACAATCCATTTCTGATGCGCGCTCAATTCAAGTTAGCCCCCCAGAGCTTGGAGTGAACCATTACGACTCTAATCCTAATGATAAAGCACTTGCCTTTGCTGCGCAGCCTAAAATAGGGGTGCGTTTTGATTTAAGCGCTCATACAAGTGTTTTTGCTGAATACAGATTTCTATACCTTTCTCAAACAAATTATACCTTCGGCTCTACAGTGGCTGCAGGACATGCTCCTACTAGTCCATGGTTGGCGACTATTAAGCCTCAGAATTACAATATGGGCACGGTTGGTATTGATTTTGATGTATAAGTAATTTTTCTCTAAGCCTGCGCTTATTCAGCGAGGTGTAATCCGGGGGATGGTTCCCGGGTTACACGGTTCTTCAGGTAAAAACGTGTATTAAGAAGTACGAGGAGACGCTGGGTTATCCAGCCCTTTTTCTAATTTATCTAAGAGTTGTGCTGATTTGGTTTTTACGGAAAAAAATCCTATGGCATACAAAGGCAGAGAAACTGGAAGTGTAATGAGGGCTAATAGAAATTCTCCGAGCATCTTACCCCATTCCCGGTGTTTTTCTAGAACAGGTTTGGCCGTATCAACCGCGTCTTTGCAGATTTTTTGAAATGCGAGAATTTTTGGCTTGGTATCCCCATCACTTTCAAAAAGTGTGATTTTTGCTTGGGCACAGGTTCTTAATAGTGTTTCGGCAGCAGTAACTGCGGCGGTATACTTTGGATTGTTATGTGATTTTTCTTTCATCTTTTGATAGTGTGCGCCGATCCTTTGGAGATGCTCATCACAATGCTGCATTGTCGTTAAGAGGCTTGCTCTACTTTGTAAGTCGTTTTTGGCGCTGATAGCAGGGTTCAATAATAAGAGGTCATTTAAAAGATTTGGCTTTTCTATTGCACAATAGAGTAAAGCATTTGAATAAAGACCGCCGGATACCTTAAGCAGGCACGCTGTTTGTTCCGTTTCTGGTAATGTAGCAATGTGCTTGATAATGGGCTCGATGAGTTCAGGATGGTGTACTATTGCGAAGTCCAAAGCGTTCTTTCCCGAATGACTACTTCTGGTATTAACCGGAGCATTTTTTTTGAGTAATAATTCCATTACGGTACTTTTTCCATGCATCACTGCAAAATTTAGTGCGCTGTTATTGTCAACCCCTTTAGTCTCTAGCGAGGCCCCATTTTCTAACAAACAATTTACAGAGTCGGCATGCCCATTGTTGGCAGCCCAATGTAAGGCTGTGTTGTTGTTTGAATCATGAGACTCAATATTTATACCTGATTTTAGTAATTTACTAATGCTCTTGTGCATCCCTAATTGTGCGGCCAGGATTAATGGAGTCTCGCCCTTTTCATTTGCCGCAGTAAAAACAAGGCGATGGAATGCTGGATCAGGATGTTCCAGAACCTTGTCTACGAGCGCATCGAATAAAGTAGGTTTATTCGCGGCCGCATAGAATAATACATTGGGATAGGGGCCATTTGGCACATTCAATAGACATTCAGCTTGTTCCTCTACGGGTAACGTTGCTATCTGCATTAGAATAGGCTCAATTAGCCCTGGGTGATTTGCTATTGCTATGTCGAGGGCATTTTTTCCATGGATGTTTCTGGAATTAACCTGAGCATTTTTTTGGAGTAATAACTCTATTACCGCTCTTTTCCCATAGAGTACGGCACAATGTAACGGCGTGTTAGTTTGATATCCTTGAGCCTCTAACAAAAAGCCTTTTTCCAATAAATAGCGTACTGTGTCGACCTGACCTTTTTGGGCCGCCCAATGTAATGCGGTACTGTTGTTTAAATCAGGAGCGTCACAATTGATGCCTGATTCAACTAGTTTTCGAACACTTTTGCCTGCTCCTATTTGTGCGGCCAGGATTAATGGGGTCCATCCTTGTTCATTTGATGCAGTAAAAACAGCGCGTTTCAATTCTGGGGAAGGTTGTTCCAATACCTTGTCTACGAGTGCATCAAATAAAGAAGGTTTATTCGCGGCTGCATAGAATAATACATTGGGATAGGGGCCCTTGGGCGCATTCAAGAGACACTCAGCTTGCTGCTCTACTGACAATGTTGCTATGTGCATTAGGATGGGGTCGATGAATTCAGGATGTTTTTCTATTGCTAAGTCGAGGGCGTTTGCTCCTAAATTATCTCTTAGATTAACAGGAGCATTTTTTTGGAGTAATAACTGAACTATGTCTCTTTGTCCATTGAGAATGGCAAAACTCAACGGCGTGGTATTGTTGTGCCCTCCGGCTTTTATAGACGCCCCCTGTTCTAATAGATACTGTACCGCGTCGACATGCCCATAGCTAGCAGCCCAATGTAAGGCGGTACTTTGGTTTGCATCTTGAGATTCAATGGGCGCTCCCCAACTGAGCAATAGCTCGATTGCTTCGATTTTTCCTTGCTGTGCAGCAACGAGTAAGGCCGGCATATTATAAGGCGATTTAAATCGCGCAGACAGTGCCTGTTGTTTGGATGCTTCATCTAATTCAAATTCTATTAGCGCCTCTGGCTCATGGCCTAGAGCATACTGCAATGCATTTTCATAACCCTGTTTTTTAAAGAGTGCGCGTTGTTTGTTTTTATCCAGCTTAAAAATAAGATGAAGAATATGTTTGGGGGGCGTATTTTTTGGCGTGAGAGTAAGGACACGAGGGTTTTGTAGTGCGGTATTGAACGCCGTTTCTTTTTTTAAAACACGCTCTGTAAGTGTTTGAATACTGGCTTTGTTATTGTATTTCGCAATGATGGGATCAAGGTCCCCAGCGAGTAGCTCAACACAAAAGCGTGTTTCTTTGTAGTTGACATCATCGGGTCTAAAGAGTCGCCCCAAAATGTCTTTCAGTTCGGGTGTGTCACTAAGAATGGCTGATTTTTTTTGTTGAGGTAAGGCATCCCAATACGCACTAAATTTAAGAATACCTAGATTTGCCGCAGCCCCCGCATTCAGTTCGCTACCAGTACCATGGGAGCCACCTCCCCTTAAGGCATTGGCTAATTGGTTTAATTGGGCGCCTATATCATCGCCCAGAAGCCGTTGTTTATTGAGGGCGATTATCGCATCATAGAGTTCTTTGGCTTGTTTTGAATGCTGCGTTACACGTTCGATCTCACTAGGCGTTAATTTAGGATAGTTCCCATCGATTGCCACCACCTGCCGCAATAGCCCTTCGTCTGATATAGAGGCTTGATGTACACATTGCGCCAAGGGTATAAATACGCATTCGTTGTCAGACAAGACAAATTCATGTAGGCCAATGCTATGTATATTTTCACCGTATACATCTTCAGTATTTTTAAGGCTGGGCATGAGAAGGCAATAGGGGCCCGTATTGAGTGCCAATGCTGCGATTTCTTCTTCGTTTGTTGCTGGAGGAGCGATAGTTTTTGCAATTGCCAAGCATAATTGGTTCACAAGATTGTTTGGTTGCTGTGTGTAGCACATGTTGGTATTACGAGTTCGTTCCCAGCGTTCTGATAAAAGATGCGTTAATTTAAGATGAAGTTCTTCAGGTTTTGAATCAGTAAGACAGGCTTCAATTTCATTGAGTGTTAATTGATTTTCAAATTGTTCTAGCGATTGCAGTGTATTTTTGGGGTTAGATTTATTGAGCTGTTGACGTAGCTTCACTATCGTTTCATTAACAAATGAAAGCTTTTGTTCAGAAATCGACACACTCATAATTAAAATTCCATTCACGACCAGTAATTTAATTATACATTAGATATTAATTTTGACCATCCTGGTGATGATGATTTTGAGTTGATAGTAAAGAGGTAATCGTTTAATTGAGCGAGACTCATGAGGAGATGCTCGGGCTTAGCTTGTTTGAGTCGGGTGACCGAGTTAAATCCCCAAGAGACGGCAATGGCATGTATTTTATTTGCCTGAGCAGCTTCGATATCTCTGACTTCATCGCCGATGTAGTAAGTCTGCGAACGGTCCAGGTTTTGTTGATGAATTAGTTTCTTTAAGCAGCGTTTTTTCCCAAACAAGGATTTGTCACAAAAAATAAAGTCAAAGTACTCATACAGATCATGTTTTTTTAATATGAACTCAACTGTTTTAAGTGAGTTACTACTAACTAACCCAACCCTATGTTGCTTCTCGTTGAGTTGCTTCAAAATCATTGGCCATTCAGGAAAAATTTTAATTTCATCTATTCGCTCGTGTCCAATATTCCGCAGTTTTTTCACAAATGAAGGTATTTTCCAAAAGGGCACGCAAAGATATTTGAGCACTTCATGAGCGTGCATTTCCTTCAACTGCAGGAGGTCAGTAGATGTGAGTTGCGTACATCCAAGGTACTTGGCTTGTTTTATTATAATATCGCATACCAGCGAAAAACTATCGGCTATGGTCCCATCAAAATCAAAAATATACGTCGCCATCATGTGACCTATAAGTGATACGATAAAAGTATCGTAGCTCGGGTGAAACAAAGTGTAACCCGGGAACCCTCAAGCAGATACAGATATTTTAAAGTCTCTCACATTTTGTTAGGTACACTCTTCTAGGAGCCCAGTATCAAAGAGGAAAATCTAAAAGACGCCATTCAACTTGTTTTCGTCTTTGCGAGCATCGCGAAGCAATCCAGGGTTCGGAGCACAGTACCCTGGATTGCTTCACTGCGTTCGCAAAGACGGCATGCTTATGGCTAACCTCATTAGTTATGAGGTGGCGGCGGATATGTGTAGAAGATATAGGGAATAGTTGCTGCATTTGGTCCTGTTGTGATTGCCGCAGTTCTTTTTACAGTTGCCGCAGCTATTATCGCAAGACATGTTGTCCAGTTTAACTAATAAATGAAGATCAATACAGAATGTAAATTATTATTGCTCTCATATGCTTTTGAATCTATGGACTGCATAGCTGTTGAATTTCGAACGCACGCACTTAATTATCAAAGTCGGAAAGGCATTGAGCGACTTGGTGCTAAGTTTGATGGAGTATTACGAAATCATATGATCATGCCCAATGGGACGCTGCGTGACACTTATGTTTACAGCATTATTATGAGTGAGTGGCCGATAATAAAAGCTCATTTGGAGTTTTTAAGGAAATGATGCTTCTTGAGCTTATGCCCTTTAAGGCGTGTATATTTGTTCTTAATTGTTTTTTCTTTATACCCTATACCGCAGATATACCCCGAGCTCTCTCGGCATCCTGCTAATGAATAGCCGAAGTACCGAGCATTATACTATAAGGAATCGTCTACCTATTTCACATGCATTTTATGGTATGTTCTTCGTGCTCCAATTCTTTAGATAGATCTATATGTACATGTCCGCGGGAAAAACTGAAAAATGAAAATTTGTTTTCTCTTTGGGATAAGAAATAGTCTCGAGGTTGGTTTGCGCCATATTTATTGGGAACATTTTGCCGTTGTGGATCTCTAAAAAAAACGAATTTCCCATCAGGATAATGTACTTGCTCAAGCGTTTTCGAGGAAGCTTTGTTTAGGGGATGCGCTGTTGCAATAAAAGAACTTTCCTCGCCCATATACTCGATAACTAATTCACTAGCACGACGAGCTAAAGCTCTACCTTGTTGTGTTGGAGAGATACAAAATGCTAATTCTGTTCGTCCTTCTGTTGGAAAAATATTAAGTCTGCCTGTTATACCGTCATGGGTAATTATCGTCCAAGTAAACCGAGATAAACGGCCTGTGTACTGATCATACTGAAGTGTCAGATTTTGCTTCGCACGGTCTAGGTGTATTGAAGTATATTCATCAAAAGTAAAATTTTTACCTGTACCAAAATAGTGCATGACTTGCGGTTGGCTGAAAATCTCCTCGTGAAGCTTATATCGATGATCAGGCATGAGAGGGATCATCATTAATTGTTCACCCGTGAGTGCATAAGGTGCAAATCCACAGGTTAAAGGCCGTTCGATAAATGATTTCTGCTGTTTTTCGGTCAATGATGATTTATCGTCTTTTGGCATTGATTTATCCTTATGATAAAAAAGAAAGTATGATTAATTTTGGATGTTACGCTGTACTAAAAACCTATTCGCAAAACTGCGAGGAGAATCTGTTCTTAAATTAAGTTCATCGAGATAAACAAGCTTAAAATTAGCTTTACCCGCAAGTGAGCTAACATCTGGATTTTCTGGATAATTCTTAAGAAGAGGGAAAAATAGTGATTGGCCAATGACATAGCGTTTATCACGGCTTTCAGGAGACATTCCCCATACATTTTGATAAGTAATAGTGCCACTATCTTTATTGCCAACATACAACATTACATGGCCACCGATATAGATAATAGTCATTAATGGATGGCCTTTTTCTTTTAACAAGCCTATGCGTTCATCAACATTATTTTTTGATAAGTCCAGCGTTGAACTTAGCCGTGCTTGTTGAGCCGAATTTCTGGGGAGCCAAATACCAAATGGTGTGAATATACTTTTCATCTCTTGAGAGCAATCATTAAAGAAGAATGCTCCCCCCCAGCCATAAGGCCGATTTTTTAATTGGTTAATGATTTTGACCAAGTTTTTGGGTGAGGCTGTTAAAGGCATTATATTTGACGCGGTTGTATTGATAATGCCCGTTTTTATCATGGCTTGATTATGGCTATTTTTAACGGGTATTAAGATGGAGGTTTGCTGGCTATTGCGCTCAATCATTGGAAATACAGCTCCAATATAGGCGCTGAATTGGAATTGTTGTTGCTCATCGACTATGCTTGCTTCTGTTTGAGTGACTGCAATAAGGCTATGTTGTGCTGCTGTTTGCCACTGGTTAATGAACCCAGATGAAACATAGGCAATATCATTACTTTTAACCCAGGCAAAATAACCATCGGGCGTTAAGACTAATGACCATGCTTTGTCCTTTGACATACTAAAGACATAGAGTGGAGTGCCTGCCCAAATTGCTGATTCTTGCAAATTATCGAAAGGAAAACCTTGGCCAGGAACGCTTGCATGAAAAAAATCAGGTGCACTATCCGGCAACGCACGTGCATGGGTATTTGCAACTGAAATGGCTCTATTTTCCTCCTTGAACTCACTCGAGGCGAGCACAGATAAATCCATGTTATCTCTTATTCTGCTCCACCAGGTTTGGTCGTGCTCCTTGAAATTCTCCGCATAATGTTTGTTTTCATTCGATTTGTTTTGATTATTAAAATCTTCTAATATTTCGGGCGCAACTATTTTCATCAACGGTAAGGCTGACGCTACCATTTGCCTGCTCCAAGGTGACAATCCTTGAGCATCACTAGAGTAATAATGATTATAAAATTGCTTTAACTGTAAGTTTTGATATTCAGGGCTTAATAAAGTTTTACTGTAGTCCTCTCCCTCTGGAGATAAATAGTCATTTGCATTTTGAGAATAGGTAACAGGAAAATCATAAATGGGTACTTCCATTGCAGAACATGCGGAAAAATAGAGGAATACGAAGGGTGTAATGATGAATTTCATTAAATGCCGCTTATCACATATGGTATAATTCATAACACTCTGTGTCACAACGAAAGAGCCGCATGATACCAGAAAATGGGTTATGTGTCAATTTATTAACCAGTTCCGGATGATGGCAAATAAACTATAACTATTGGATATCATTAATAATTTTTACTATATTAATGTCAGAAAACTCTGTTTCAAATGCTGCTAATAAAGTCCTAAGGACTTGCCAAACGCTGAGCACTTATCAATTAATAAAAAAAATAAGGCTTTATTCCTCACAAATTATTGTTGTTAAATCATTGGGTGGTATTAAGGCCAATATGACACTATGCCAACGACAAGGAGTTATATGGAAACCAATGTTCATATCCTCATTTAAGGCTGTTATTGGAAAAAACGGGGTCGCTTCGGTTGGGGAGAAAAAAGAAGGCGATTTAAAAACACCGGCGGGTTTATACCCTATTGGTGAAGCATTTGGAACGCGTTCTTTAGCACTTAAAATGGATTATAAATACATCACTGCAGATGACAAATTTATTGATGATGTTAACCATAAACACTATAACTCTTGGGTTTCTGGCTCAACTGATGCAAAAAGTTATGAATCGATGTTAATTGAATCTTATACCTATGGCGCGGTTATAAATTACAATATGAATCCAACAATAGCGGGAGCAGGCAGCGCTATTTTTATACATTTGTGGCGTTCGCCAAATTCGCCAACAGCGGGATGCATTGCTTTGGATAAGAAACATTTATTAATGCTGCTCCATTGGCTTGATAAGAATCAACATCCTTATATTCTTGTGCGTTAGTTCAATACTTCCTATACTCAAAGTGTACCTAGGAGAGCTTGTAAATGGTGTGAGGAGGGATGCAAATTGTCGCCCTCTTCGATTATTTCAACAAGGGGTTTTTTCGGTCATTGATGTAATTCAAGTTTTGATTCAGCAACTTGATTACCAAGCGGCAATACCCGACCCCATATCTCTTTATAAATCCATTGCTTTACTTTCAGTGACTACTGAATAGTCTAACCTTGGTACTGAAGCAGGTTGGAACATTCTTGAATAGGATGTCAGAGTACTCATTTGCGCAGAAGTATCGACCGCCCTCTCTATTACATCACTATCTTTCAATTCCATGTCTGCGTCTTCTTCTGCGGCATCTTCACCTATAGATGGTTCAGGTTTTTCATCTGACTCTTCATCCGAACTATAGTCACTTTCACTGTCTCCACCGCTTTTAATCATCTCTTTGCATTCTGGTTCATTTTCGTCTTCTGACTCTTCTTCCACTTCACTAGCAAATTTCTTCTCTTCCTCGAATTTTCGTTTATGAGAAGCAGGTTGAGCACATTCTGTTTCCTCTATTGGTTCTTCAGCTTCTACATCTTCATCATCTTGCTCGTCAGAACTCTCCGGATTCTCGGAACTGTATTCATTGTCACTTTGCTCTTCTTCTGCAATTGGTTCATCGTCCATTTCATCAACATACCCTCCAAAGGCTACGGGACTAGCTAGTATGTGCTGATAAATCTCAGGGTTTGTAAGGTCATCATAAGAATCTAAACCTAAACCGAATGAGTTAGGCAATGGGCTACTGAGTTCTGGTACATCCTGCATGCTACCATATGCGCTCGCGGATCCCTGAAAAGGTGGTAGAGGCAACTGCAAGGCTGTTCTTCTTTTTTTGTGGTTCCTTACTTCTGCTTCAGCAACAATTGATTCTTGTAATGATTCTTGCACTTTTGTTATAAATTGATTTAATTTTTCAATCTCATCTCTATAGTTCGTTTCAAGTTTCATAGATGCATTTATAATTTCACTTAAAGATTCATCTTCTTTTAGTTCAAAGATAGAAAAAAATTGTTTACACAGCTTAATCACATACTCACTACTTAACGATTTTCTTTGTTGATAGTTTTTCTGTAACTGCATCAAATGACTTAAATCATTCGTATGTTGTGCTATAGCTCTCTGAATTATCTGTTGGGTAGAAGCCAGCTCTCTCTTCGCATTCATATAACTAGTCTTAACCAATTCATTAAATAGTGTCGCTAAATCTTTTCGAGCTTTTTCGCTTAAATTTTTACATTTTAAGGCTTCAAAAAGACTAGCATTAACCACTATGGGTTTATTAACCATAAATGATTTCTTTAGGTTATTAATCAAAACTGTTTCTAATGATTCAAGGGTTTTATTATTTTGCAAGTCAAAGTTTGGGAAATGATCTTTAATTAATACATAAGGAAATCGTTCTCTATCGTCTAAAATTATTTGCTCTAGGATTCTGTGATAAATATCCGCATTCGTAGATAGAACGGCAGGATGCTTCTTTATAATAGTAAGCAAAGTTGCTAATTGTTTTCCAGGTGCACCATCACTAAAGTTTTGTAGAAGCATATCTATGGGGTTTTTTTTTAATTTATTTTGTATGGTAAAATCTAAATTAGGTTGTTGGAAGATTTCATCAATCAGGTATCGCGGCATAAGATATAGGTGATGTAATACTGTTTCTTCATAATTTCCTTCTTTAATATTATAATTTTTATTTCTTACCGCAAAGTAGTATGAACGAAAGTCTGTAGATAATCCTTTTATTTGAAAATCTTCATCTTTGAACCCTTGTTGTTTAAAATTAAAATTATGACGCGCATAGCCCGTAATTACCTGTATTACTAATTGCCGAGAATAAAGGCTTTTTTCTGACAATAATTGTATTGGTATTTTATTTTTGTTGTCACGATGTCCTAATAGTTGTGGATCAATTCTTTTAAATGATTCATTTAAAAAAGTTCTATATACATTCATTTCACCTTTATAAGAACGTAATCTTAAACCAATTTTTATGATAACATGTAAAACCGTTTCACCAGTTTCAGGATCAATACTATTCCAAAGACCTGGGTTACGAGTTAATTTTTCTATTATTACACCCGTGTAATTAAGATAACGGATATTATTTTTATCTCCTTCACTATCATAGAGCTTTTTAAGGATATCAAAAAGTGACAAATTATTATTAGGATCTAAATCTGCACAAATATCCTTGGTTCTCTTTAAATAATTACGACTATAGCCTTTATCTGACTTTTCAAATGCTTTTTTTGGGATGTGCAATTTAATAGCAAATTTCTGCCTCGATTTATTTCGAGCTTCATCTTTTAATCGACTAATAGCCTCAATAATAGGTTTCTTTTCCTTTTCGAGTGTTTCTTTTAAAAGATTGATGCATTTTTCTAATTTGTCAGGCTTATCAATCTCATTCACTAGTTTTTCTTCTTCGGAAAGTTCATCAATGACAAATTCTTCACTAAAGACGTACTGGTTCCGGCGCAAACGGAAAATTTTGCGCAATAAATCTTTTGCAGTTGCGCTTAATTCAGCGAGTAATAATTCTTCTGATTTCATCTCTGATGTGCGCTTAAGGTGTGTACCACGAGATGCATTTTTCCAATCTGATCCTGAGGAAATTGCCTGATATAGTGGATTTAAGAAGTTGCCCATTGAGAGTAATGTTTCTTCTGTTTTCAGTAAAAAAGAATGACGGCTACGAGTAATTACGCCATCACCTGCAAGATTATTTTGAGGAAGTGATGAAGGTTTTAATTGCGGTATCTCATCGGCCATTTCTGCTGATTTTTCTTCTTGAAGACTTGTAATGGGTTTCTGGTGTTCAGAAACTTCCGGCGATTCTTCAATTTCCATATATTCTACTTTTTTAAACAGAATTTTTAATTCGTCTAATAATTTTTTAAGCTCCCCGATCGTCGCAAGAAAACTAGATTTCTCTTTCTTTGGGCCAGCATTTCGCTGAGGATTGTTTTTGGATTCTGCAATTTTTAGCAGTCTATCCCTGCGTTTTATACGCATTTTTTTTGAGCCATCCGGCTCTTCCCAATGATCTTTAGAGAGCGCTTTAGGATTGGGAATGGCTATAGAATTTAACTTTATTTGAGGGGGCAACCCAGCGGACGGATCTTTGTCTTTGGGAGGGTAACAAAAATGTACTCTGTTATTCTTAGTAAGATGTTGCTCTGCATAGAACACCACTCTATCTATGGCATCATCTGTTGCAACTTGGGTAATATGGCCAATTTTTTCGGGATTTTCTGAATCCAAGCGCGTTACCCGTCCTCCTAATTGAGAGACTAATGTTTTTGATGTGGGCATTCTTGCAACCACAAGATGCTCAATGCGCGATAAGGAATAACCCTCACCCAATTTACCGCAAGTAACCATAAAGCGAATTCCACCCATTTCATATATTTTCTTATCGAGTAACATGTCAGCATTTTTTTCATCATCTTTTTTACCGGTTGGGATATATAGACTTGCTACTACTTTAAAGGTGCTGTCTGCTATTTGCTGTGCTTGAGGTAGGGTTAAATTAGTAGGATCTAAAGCGAGCTGTGCACGGGCAATTAATTCAGTCTTGGTCTTGAGATCAGCGGCTAGAATTTTATGAGCATATAACGCTCTTGCACCATGATTACTATCAATTTGCTCAATTGTTACGTGTTCCTTTATTGTTTGATAAATGCTTTTGACATGAGCAACACCCGCGCAAGAGATTAAGGTCGTCATATCACGGAACGGTTTTTGATTCCGTTGACTGACAGTGTTAAGACAATAATCAAGAATTGCATTAGTGTAACTATTAAGATTTAATTTACGCTCCACTTGAACATCAGTCATTTTGTTATTTTTTAAATCGACTGTATCTTTCTGGTCTTTTTTTAATAATAACAATACAAATTGCAAGGGAACCAAGGCTTTCTTATCGATGGCCTCCATCATGGTTAAACTTTTGATAGGATTATCTGTGCCATCTTTTTTAAATCCAAATAATTCATATAATTCTTCACTAGGAGTAGCTGTATAACCAATGATTTCTTTGTGCTCTTTGTCTTGAAGATGAAGAATCATCTCTTTGCTTTCAGGCGCAATAACATGATGGACTTCGTCAAATGAAACACTGTCAATCTGTTTCCAGGGAAAATGTTTATAAACCTTTTTACGATACATAAATTGATTCGAAGCGACAATGATATCATTCTGATTAATGAGTTCTTTATATTTTCGAATCCTGGCTTCTTTGCCATAATTATGTTTAGCATGATATTCCGGCGTTTGCTGTGCGTCCTCTTTTGTCATACCTCGAGTAGCGTCTTTAAATATTTTTTCAAGACGTCTTCTTTCTGCAAGTTCTTCTTTCGTCCATTCAATATCTTTAATACCTGCAATACGTAAGCCCAAGGATGCAAATTGACGAACAGCTTGTTGAGTCTGGGTTACTACATCCACCCAGGGCGCTAAAATAACGTGTTTTTCGCCGGAATTACCGCTTAACATACTCATAACCCCGGTTTTTCCGGTACCAGTTGGTAAAACAATTAGAGCATTCGCACGGTATGCATTATTTTTGCTGCGTTCAACTATAAATTGTCTAATCGCCTCTAGCTGGTAATCCCTTGGTTTAATAACTTGGGCACTGCTTGCGGGACATTGACTGTCTTGTTTTTTTAACCATGATTCTAGATTGGCGCTTCCTCTTCTTCTTGCATCGATGCTGTCATGAGGAGCGGAGAATGATCGGGTCAAGAAAGAAAGGGAAGCGGACGAAATAACAGCTGATTTTTTCTTCTTAGCCCCTAACTGGGGTTGCGCAGCATGCTCTCTTAGTTGTTCTTGAAATTTTCTTTTTTTAGCTGCAAGTGCCCGCACTTGCTCTTCTTTCCTTTTTCTCTCCAGTTCATTTTCGGCTTCGATTTCTTCTTTTGATTTTATTTTTGGTTTATTTTCTGATTTAAAAAGACCAAGCGTGAGTTCAGCAATTTTCTTTGCTTGTTCGGAATTTGCTTTTTTAGCTGCCTCTGCTTTTTTTAGGATCTCTTCGAGAGGGGTTCCTTTATTAGGACATTTATAATTGGGTATGTTATTGGGAGCAATGTAAAAATTATAGTGATCACCAGTATAGAGTAATCGTATTGGCTCACCTTTATTCTCCTTACCAAAAACAATATGGTTTTGAGGCATTATTTTGACACTCACCTTGGGGGCGCGATAAACCACGATAGGTGTCTTAATCATTTTACTTAAAGCGAAGAGCTGAGGGAGCTCGCCCCACTCATTTGCAATAGCAGTTTCCTGTGCTCGTGCTTTAATCCATTCAGAATCGATGTTTAGGGGTTTCAATTGATCACGTAATTCATTATTAGCCGCCAAAGCTTCAGCATTTATAACCATATATTGAAATAATCTTTTTCGAAGATTATTTTCAACTAATGACTGAAAAGTAGCATCTCCGCTTTTAATTAGAGGGTTAAAGTCATTTGTACCATTATGTTTCTTAAGGAGGGCAGGTATTTTCTCAATGGCTTCACGAGAGAGAGTAAATGCATTTTGACCATCAAATAGTTGACGACAGGCTTTATCTAATTGTGCAAATTGTTGGTTATTTTTAACATTATAATTCCAATAAGGTGTAATAACCGCTAAGGTAACGGCATAAAACATACAACTTCCATCTGGCGGGGTTATAGCCTGAATGTACTGATGGGGTATAGTACTAATATTTGGCAAAATAGGTGTATGTGACGATGAAGCTGCAGAAGCGGGAGATGCATTCATGTGTGGTGGCATCATCATTGGTTTATGAGCTGATAGAACTGAATTTTTGTTTGAGGCTGGAGCACTTGCTGAAGAGATACTCGAGCTAGCTACTGTAGATGACATGATAGATGCTGCGGGTGAATGAGTACTTACTTTTTCTTGTAGTTCTTTTTTAATCGCTGTAAATTCACCCACGATAGGAACGTGCGTTTCTGTAAAACTAGCACCCAATTGAACAATAGATTTTACTTTTGCATTTGTGGGTAGCTTTGTGCAGCAATAAATTCTACTACCACCAGGAATAAAAATACATGTATTTTCAGAAAACTCTGCATTTAATAACAGGGTGACGTTAGAAATTCCATTCATCAGCGTGAGAAGGTGTTTGCGAAGATCAATTTTGGGGCTTTTTTCGGCTCCACGATAATCAATAAGGAAATAACCGTATTCCCTAGAGGAACTTCCATTTTTTGTGATAAATCCTTTATAAATAACTGCCTGCGTGTCTTCTACGAAATGCTTACTTTCAACGGTAAACGATTTCAAACCTGAGGTAGTTGTATAGTTAAATTGATGATTAACTTCAAATTCTAGTCGAGCTAAGGGCATGTAATTGGTCCTGTATTGTCAACGTATTTATATTTTATTTTAAAGGTGTGCAATTTTAGCACAGAATTGTAAGGGGGACAAATTTTATTGTATTTATTTGGTTCTATATGTGCAGGCTAAGCGCTTAAAAAACAGTATCATGAGCGTGCAATTGAAGGCGCACTGGTCGCTCATATCCGCGATTTTTTCATTGATTTACTTTTCTATCACTTACACTTACGGGCATTCGTGGTCATTGAGCTTAAGGCTGGCAAGTTCAAACCAGAACACACCGGACAGCTTCTAAAGAAATAGAACTCACGCTTGAAAATAAATTTGGTGGAGAGAACAACTAAAAAGCCTTGGCGCTACTGGTAAAATCGAAGCGGCAACGTTTATGGCTACATCTGTAGTAACTTACTTTTTAGAATCACTAAGATAATCAATAGACTTATACGAAATTAGCTAGTGTAGATACTGTCTGCTGTGCCAGGACATGGTTTGCTGCTAGTTTAATTCTGATTTGGCACATGTTGCCTTCTAGCCTCCCCAAAGCAATACTTATAGCGCATACCAAAAATGCTCTTTTGTGTTTTATATTTGCAAATTATGATTAAATTTAGTGCGATGACACTTCGTAAGTTATTTTGGGATTAAATATGCCTGCATTAACGTTTGCTTTAGAATCGAGAAACAAATTAAAACAACTCGAAATAGAACAACAATCTCTTTTAACACAGCAAGCTACGCTAGCCGAGAAGATGCGTCTGGAGGTAGAGCGAATTAAGGCGGAAGAAAAGCGTCTAGCAGCAATCAATCAACAACAAGAAAAAATACGTTTAGCAAGTCATGCCGCTTATGTACGAAAAGAACAGCTAATTAGTACTGAGCAAGAGAATAAAGTCACATCCTTAATAACTTTTAACAAATCTTTAGAATTGATGGAAGAGTCAATTAATAAACTAAGCTCGCCAGAACAGTCTGATGCATTAAAAAATTTAATGCATCAAGCACAGCTTGTTGTAAGCGGAGATATTACAAGTACACGGGTAGATGAGCTGACTAAAATAATGGATATATTCAACACGATACTTAAAGGTGAGGCTGTTGATGAAGAAACGCTGGATTTGTTAAATGCAGAAATGAACAAGCCAAGCATTTTAGATTCAAAGATCAACAGGATATTAATTGGCATAGGTGAAATAATTGCAGGGATTGCAGTATTGGCCGCGTTAGCAGCTGTAATCTGGTTATTTAGCCCCGTCATTTATGAAGTGGATGTTATAATGTTTTTATTGTTCTTAACCGTACCTGGTGTCACCGCAGCAGGTTACTTGATATACGATGGATTAGCTTCTATTTTTACTAAAAAACCGGAATCAATTGCCACTCAAGTGCGTGAGGCGGGCAAATTAATTAATGCCACCGAAGTTGACTCAAGCAATGCCACCGCTAAATCATACTCTAATGGAAATAGTAATTTATTATTTAGTGAGAAATCGTTAGCAGCAGATCCTGCCGCTAGAGAAAGCCCTGTTAATGAAGAATCATTTCAGGCAGAACCAACCCTAGGAATTTGATTTGGTTTAATATAACTCCAGCAAGCGTAGCCCGGATGAAGTGAATGAACTCCGGGATATTCGAAGCCTAATATCCCGGATTATGGCTGCGCCTGCATCCGGGATTGGATAAATTACAAACCATAAATCTCAGAAGTTCACCGCTCAAACTTCGACACGTACAATTAAGATTTGAAGATTTTTTACTAGAAGCTATACTGCATATGGCTTCCCGGACATGACTCGAACATGTGACCTAATGATTAACAGTCGCAGCCTTAGCCATCAACCACAGCACACGACAACAAATAAAAATAATAAAATCAACTACCTATGAACAATTCTATTACTGCCACTTGTTATCATTTATTGCCATTATTTGTGGCGTAGTGTCCCATGAGTGTCCCACGAAATTAATTACTTTTTAGACTTCTAAAACCCGTTTTAATTTGCTGAGCTGTTCTATTTTTTTCTCTTCGGGAATTTTGTTAATGTTTTGTAATTTCCATTGAATACCGGGAAGATTTTTAATGCTATCTATAGGCAGTAATGACCAGTCAGGATTGCCAGACTTTAATTGAATTAAAAACATTTTTTCATTTTCGGTAAAATAACTCAGCAGCAGTTTGGGTAAATGTGCTCGAATGTCTTTTAATTCTTCATGTGTGGTGGGAATGGAAGTCATGCCAGAAAACTCATTTTGAAAAGTTTTTTCAAATTCTTTTTGTGATGTTTCTGTTATTCTCGGTTCAAGAAGTTCATGCATAGGTCTTGAGCCACTGGCAAGATAAACAATGAATGCTTGCCTGATTGTTTCGGTTAACCCCTGATTTTCTAATAAAAGTTTTATATCAAACAGATCACGAGGGTGATACCTATCTAAGGCCGCGCATATTTTACCCCCGTACAAATCAGCAACGGATAATGTTTTAACGCGCATAAATTTTAAAAACTGGTCTTGGGCTGTGTCGCATAGTTCTTTTTCTTCACAAGGAAATACAGAACCTCTGAGGACAAAATTAGGTTCAATCTTGATCATGCCATTATTGGAGTAAACCTGTAGCTTAGATATGGAGCCATTTTTCATGGGTACGGTTTTGACCGTCACACCTAATTGCTCGATCAGTTGTTTCATTTTCAGCAATTCAGCTTCGATATTTGGAAGAAAAACATCTCGACTTTCGATAGGTAAATAAGTCAGATCAATATCGACACTTAATCTGGGCATATCACGGATGAATAAATTAATTGCTGTACCACCTTTTAAAGCGAAACACTTAAAATCATTAAGTACAGGTAAGACCTAGAGCAATAAAGCCACCTGATTTTTATAAACGTCTTGAAAACTCAATGCATTACTCCTTTACTTCAGGTAAAGACAGCTTATATTTAGGAAAATATTTCCCGCCCTCAGCCAATACTCGCTTACCTTTGCCCAAATCTATTTTTGTTAAATCCAGACTAGAAAACCAAGGATGATTAAATTGTTCACTTAAATGCAAGAAAAGCCTTTTTACTTTGATTGAATGACAGTCCTCTAGTAATGCTTGGATTACTTTAGGTCTTAATTGAGTTAGATTTTCTATTAAGTAGGTGATCTCATTCAGTGATTGGTGCTGAGGATATAAATAAAGTAATTCAAGTGCTGCTCTTTCAGGACTGGATATTTTTAAGTTTACGCCATTGATAGACCGCTCTGCTAATCCTTGGTCATTAGAAAATAATGATGATTTGTATATCTCAATCTCTGCGTCCCACGTATTGGTTAACAACCATTTTGGTATTTTGGTAGTTGTAGGTGCAAATAGCATGATGTGTTGCATGCCTTGCATGGATATAAAATGTCTTAATCCTAATAAATGCAAAGCAGTTTTTGCTCCTATATGGATTGGAGCTGCCAGCTGTGTTTGCAACGCATTGATTGCGCCTGCCCAAGTGATGAGATCACCTGCTTTTTTGTAAGCATTAGTTCCAAGTTTTTCCAATAAACCTGAGTGGACATACCACCAAGCCAGCTTGGAAGATACGCCATGCTCTGCAAGCCATGAGGCAGTTAATACTACGCCTGAGGGGGCTGTAATCATAAAATGGTTTATTTTTGATTCGTTATTTCTAGTCATACTAGATATTATAGCATAAAATTAAACCCAGGTTTAATTCAACTAGAAATATTCGAGGATTCCTAGAATTTCTCAAGAAAATATAAACTTTTTATAATTATATAATTTAAGCGGTTATATTTTATGTCGGTATGTCATAGCAAGCGTAATACGGGATTTTCACCACCACTCCATTTCCCATCAATAATGCCTTGTTTAATAAATCGATGAATACTCGAACAATGTTATATGAGGTTAGGGCTTGAGTTTTGCAAACGGCTAGATACTTCACAATCATAGACTAAATGATTTTTAGCTCATTTCTCGAATAGGAATGAGCTATAAGGCCAAATATCCTTGAGTGGTTGATTCACATTGAGGGAAATTGCAGATTATTTTAGACCGTATCATTCGAGTATCTGCTGGATTGCAAAATTCAAGCCCTGACCCCAATGACTCCGGATATTTTAAAGTCACTCACCTTTTGTGAGGTTTGGGAGATTGTTTCCCGGGTTACACTTTGTTTCACCCGGGCTACGCTGGCTATGTTCCATGCATGTTGTGTTTTAAATAATTAAGTATTAATCCTATTGGTATCCAATTTCTATCATCTGGCCATGGTTCTCCTATCTTAAAGTTTCTTGCTTCTTCAAAGTTGGGTTCAATTATATTGCCGTCCTGATCTTCACCCACAGGAACATATTTCCCTGTTGTAGGACAGTGATCGGTGTCAATAAAGGTTAAAATAATATTTTTGAATATACTGTCAATTTTTTTAGGGGACCTATTGGCAAGTATTAGTTTAATTTAGTCGGATTCAGAGGCGGGTTGTTTCATAATACACCATCCATTGTGTTTTTATAGAAGATTATCATTAATTATAATACAAATTTTAATTGGAGTGATTTTGGACATAAAACCGGACTAATTTGCTTGAAAATGAAAATTTGTAGTATCGTAGCCCGGGTGAAACGAAGTGTAACCCGGGAATTCTCAACGAAGGCACCGCTATATTAAAGCCCCTCAAGTTTTGTTAAGCTCCCCATCTAAGAGCCCAACCTCAAAACATTCATGGTTAATTATCGGCGTGATTTTACTCCCGGCGGCACCTATTTTTTTACGGTGACGTTAGGTGATCGACGTTCTAATTTGTTAGTGACACACATTCATTATTTAGGCGATGCTTTTCGTGCGGCTCAAAAGAAAGCCCCTTTCGAAATGAGCGCTTTTGTCATATTACCGGAACATTTACATGTCATTTGGAAACTACCTGAAAATGATTTTGATTACACCCGTCGTTGGCATTTGGTAAAGGCTCATTTTACTCAAGCATTAAGAAAGTCTGGCGTGCCATTAATTGCAAATAAACGAGGTGAATATAACCTGTGGCAGAAAAGATTTTGGGAGCATCGAATACGGGATGAACTAGATTACCAAAGGCACATTGATTACATTCATTATAATCCTGTAAAGCACGGACTGGTCGCATATCCTGTGGACTGGAACTATTCAAGTGTTCATCGATTTATTAAGCAGGGAATAATTGATAAAAATTGGGGTTTTGATGGGGGAAATGGTTTGTACGGTGAATAGATCTCTGTAAGCTTTGGGAGATTGATTCCCGGGTTGCACTTCGTTTCACCCGGGCTACGTTAGGTCATTTTTGTGCTGGATTAAATGAACCATCAAAACATAATTAAAGTTTTATATGAGTAATACACAATAGAATTAGATTATTTTTTTACATGAGGAATTTTAAATTTTGGTGATAACTTCTGGAGGATTTACAGGAGATTGGCTCCCCGGACATGACTCGAACATGTGACCTAATGATTAACAGTCATCCGCTCTACCGACTGAGCTACCGGGGAATAAGCCCGAATCTTAATGCGATTCTGTTTGATGGTCAAGCATATTTTTAATAATTTTTTGAATCTTTGTTTTTTTGTTTATTTCTCTATCAATTGGGTAGGATTGTGAGGGGGTTTTGGTGTTTTTTTTATCAGGTCTTTAATTTAAGACTGATGAGCTGGCGTTTCATGTGGTTCTCTCCGTTGTGTGGGAGAGAACCTAATTGATGATCTAGCTGCAGAATTTTTCCAGACGGTTTAATGCGTCTTTTAAAATATCCATGCTGGTTGCAAAGGAGATGCGGATGCAGCCTTCGTTGCCAAATGCTGATCCTGGTACTAGAGCCACGCCTGCTTCGTTTAGTAATTTTTCTGCAAACTCAATATCATTTGCATAGCCGCGTTTTTCTATAATTGCTTGCACGCTTGGGAAAATATAAAAAGTTCCATCAGCTGGGATTACTTCAACTCCTGGGATGTTTTGTAATCGTTCTGCAACGTAATCATGTCTTTCGTGAAAGGCTTTAACCATCGCTAAAACACTTTCATTGCCACCGGTTAAGGCCGCTACAGCAGCTCTTTGAGCGATAGAGCAAGGATTTGATGTGGATTGAGATTGGATGGTTTTCATTGCATTCATTAGCGGCGCTGGGCCTGCTGCGTAGCCGATGCGCCAGCCAGTCATCGCGTAGGCTTTGGAGACGCCGTTTAATACTATGGTGCGGTCGTATAATTCAGGGCAGGCGTTAAGAATATTCACAAAACGTTCGCTCCATAAAATATGCTCGTACATGTCATCGGTGGCGATAATAATTTGCGGGTGTCTTTTTAATACGTCACCTAAAGCCTTTAATTCATCCAGTGTGTAAGCAACTCCTGATGGATTTGATGGGCTGTTAAAGAAAATCATTTTGGTTTTAGGAGTGATGGCTTCTTCTAATTGCTGTGCGTTAATTTTATAACGCTGTGCAGGTGTTGTTGAAATAATCACTGGAACTGCATCAGCCAGTAACACCATATCAGGGTAAGAAACCCAATAAGGAGCTGGAATAATGACCTCATCACCCGCATCAAGTAGTGCTTGGCACAGATTATAACAACTTTGTTTGCCGCCCACAGAAACCAGAATTTGGTTGAGTTGGTAGTCTAAACCGTTGTCGTTTTTGAATTTATTTTTAATTGCTTCTTTTAATTCAGGAATGCCGTCTACAGCAGTATATTTGGTATACCCTTGATTAATCGCATTAATTGCTGCTTCTTTGATATAAGCAGGTGTGTCAAAATCAGGCTCTCCAGTACCTAAGTTAATGATGTCATGCCCTTGAGCACGCAATTGGGTAGCTTTGGCAGCTACGGCCAGAGTGGGTGATGGCTTAACTTTTTGCACGCGTTTTGCTAATGCGATATCCATTTATTGCTCCTATGAGATATACTTATAGACATGAAAGATCTGTTTAAAATTTATTCTAAATACCAGCCCGCTGGCGACCAGCCGACTGCCATTGCCTCATTAATTGATGGCTTGAAGTCAGGTTTGTCCAAGCAAACGCTTTTGGGGGTTACAGGCTCGGGTAAAACATTTACCATTGCGCACGTGATTCAGGCCATGCGTAGACCTACTTTAATCATGGCACCCAATAAAACGCTTGCCGCACAGCTTTATGGCGAATTCAAAACGTATTTTCCGGATAATGCCGTAGAATACTTTGTATCGTATTATGATTATTACCAGCCCGAAGCTTATGTGCCTTCTTCCGATACCTTTATCGAAAAAGATTCATCTATTAATGAACACATAGAGCAAATGCGTTTGTCAGCAACCAAAGCTTTAATTGAGCGCAAAGACGCGATTATTGTGGCGACCGTATCTGCAATTTATGGCTTGGGTGATCCTGACTCCTATTTGCGTATGGTATTACATCTTTCTCGTGGAGAACACTCTGGACAGCGTAAAATATTAACGCGTCTTGCAGAAATGCAATATAAACGCACCACTTTAGCCCTTGAGCGTGGCCAATTTCGTGTTCATGGGGATGTAATTGATGTTTTCCCTGCAGATTCTGAAAAAGAAGCAGTACGTATTGAGCTCTTTGATGATGAAATAGAAAATATCGCGCAATTTGATCCCTTGACTGGTGAAATCATCCAGCGTTTGCCGCGAGTGACTATTTTCCCTAAAACGCATTATGTGACTCCACGCGAGCGTATTTTGCAAACCATTGATTGGGCTAAAGAAGAGTTGCAAGAGCGCTTGGCAGAATTTAATGCGCAAAATAAATTAGTAGAAGCCCAACGTTTGGAGCAACGAGTTTGTTTTGATGTGGAGATGATGTTGGAGCTTGGTTATTGTTCTGGTATTGAAAACTATTCACGTTATTTATCTGCCCGGAATGCGGGTGAGGCACCTCCTACGTTATTTGATTATTTACCCGATGAAGCCTTGCTAATTATCGATGAGTCTCATGTGACCGTGCCGCAAATCGGTGGGATGTATAAAGGTGATCGTTCACGTAAAGAAACCTTAGTGCAATACGGTTTTAGACTGCCCTCGGCTTTGGATAATCGTCCTTTACGTTTTGAAGAATTTGAAGCACGTTCTCCGCAAACGATTTATGTGTCCGCAACTCCTGGTAATTATGAGAAAGAACACACGGATAATGTGGCCGAGCAAGTAGTTCGCCCAACAGGTCTTGTGGATCCGGAGGTGGAAATTCGCCCCGTGCGAACTCAGGTTGATGATTTAATGTCTGAGGCCCGGGCAGTAATTAAACAGGGATTTCGTGTTTTGGTGACCACACTTACCAAACGTATGGCTGAAGATCTTACTGATTATTTAAATGAGCATGGGATTAAAGTCCGTTATTTACACTCTGATATAGATACCGTGGAACGAATGGAAATTATTCGTGATTTGCGTTTGGGTGTGTTTGATGTGTTGGTGGGGATTAACTTATTGCGTGAAGGTTTAGACATGCCTGAGGTTGCTCTGGTTGCTATTCTTGATGCCGATAAAGAAGGTTTTTTACGTTCCGATCGTTCTTTAATTCAAACCATAGGCCGTGCTGCGCGAAATGTGGAAGGGCGCGCTATTCTTTATGCGGATAAAATTACTGGTTCCATGCAACGTGCTTTAGAGGAAACCAACAGACGGCGTGAGAAGCAAAGGGCATTTAATGAAGCTCATGGTATAACCCCGATGAGTATTAATAAATCCATTGCTGATATTATGGAAGGAGCTTATGTGAGCAAACGTAAGCTTGCTGAACCGACACCAGAATACACGCATTGGTCCACGCAGGAATTGGTAAGACACATTAATACTTTAGAAAAACAAATGTATTTGCATGCAAAAAATATGGAGTTTGAAGCGGCTGCTAAGGTTCGCGATCAGTATCTTTTATTGAAAGATCAGCTGATAAAAGGGAGCCCGACCGGCTTGGATTTTGAACCCTGAGGTTCATGTGGGTGGCGGATGAATCGGTTCAGGCTTCCCACTCAAGGTGGGCTTGCACAACGCCGAGTTCAGGGTGTCTCCCATGCTGTTAGCATTGGTTCGAAAATCGCGCGCCATCGGGTTAATTTGATTATAGCATCGACCGCTTGATAAAAGTCAAGATAAATGAGGCGGAGACTGGGGATTCGGGAGAATAACCCGTCATCCAGAGCGAAAGCGAAGGATTGTAAGTCTAAAAATTGTTATATTAGGAAGTAAGAGAGTTACCCTTTGCAAATACAAAGGGCTCGGGCGTGAGCGACCGTCGAAGGATAGGTTTCACCAACCGAGGAGATCAAGGTACTCTAGCCCAGCTC
>JARLJQ010000008.1 GCA_031291115.1 Legionella sp. | reverse complement strand
CGCTCTCACTGCTTTAATGCGAAAAATCATTGTTATTGCAAATGCTCGATTAAAACCATTGATACTCATTGGAGCTTAACCCTGACTAAAGTTTACTCAACTATGTTTAAAAAAATATTTTTTAAACATAGTTGATCTCCTAATGCTGGCTCAGTGTCATTTCGGCTTCCTCTATCTTTATCTCTACTTCTTCAAATGCCGCCAGACTATCGCAAAAATTCTCTATATTATGTTCCAATGCACACAGTTTTTCAGATACAGGATCTTTTTGTGCCTGGTAGGAGCCGTAAGAAAATAAGCCGATGCAAAGAGCTGGGATGCCGATTGCTGAAAGTGCCATCACTAATACATCCGTAAAATAGCCGGCAGCTAAAAAGCCAAAATACCATGCTCCGAAAGTGGCTCCAACCGCAAGGGCAACACTTAATAAGATAATATAGAAACAGGTTAAAGCAATTTTATAATTTGTATCCGCAAGGCCTTTGGGAGTATGAATCACTGAAGGCAAGCTTAATTCTTGAGTTTGCAATTGATTGCAAATAGAACTGAGCTGTTGTGAAATTTCCGGCGTTTTCTCAATCGATTGTTGGTATGCTAAGCGGAGCAGTTCTTGGGTGTGTTGAATAATAAGCCCTAAACGCTTCTTAGTATAATCATCATTGGTCAGGGAAAGCAGCTCTTTGCATCCACTAATTATTAGAGGAGCATGTTCATTTAGCTTATAAAACCTGGGGTTATTTTGCACAAGATTTGGTTGGCCTAAAAATCGATGTTTTGATAACTTTTGGAGAATTATAAGCGGATCAACCATCATATTAGTCCTTGAGATGAGTTATATTTTTTGCGGTAAGATTATATAACTATTATCCATCTTGCAAATTTTTAGCTTACATCAGGCTGTATTAAATCTAACTCATTAAATAGGGTCTGTTGACATTTCTACTATCTTGGCCGAAATAGGTCGATTTTCTGCGCTCCGATGCTCACATACAAGTGTATGCTGCGCTTCGGTGCTCGAAAATCGGTCTATTTCGGCTCAATCTAGCGAAATGTCAACAGACCCTAATAAAACAAATTTCTTATTATTTAAAAAACATTGTAAATATTCGTTTCTGCGCATAATCTTCTCTATTATTTTCATCGCTCAGGAGTTATTGATTATGGCAGCAACTGCATCAAATATGCTTCCGTTAGGAAGTAAGGCGCCGGATTTTACTTTAGTAGACACACGCACGAATGAATTGGTTTCATTAGCACAGTATAAATCTTCAATTGCCACAGTGATTATGTTTTTATCCAATCATTGCCCTTACGTAAAACACGTGCAACCGAAATTGGTTGAGCTCGCGGAAATTTATCAGCCCAAAGGGATTCAATTTATTGCCATCAGTTCTAATGATGTGACGAAATATCCTGCGGATGGTCCGGAGCTGATGCGTCGTGAGGCCGAAAACGCACACTACTCTTTTCCTTATTTATATGATGAAAGTCAGGATGTTGCTAAGGCTTATGCTGCTGCATGTACGCCTGATTTTTATATTTTTGATAAAGACTTACTTTGTGTTTATCGCGGTTGCCTGGATGAGTCGACTCCGGGAAATAATAAACCGCTCACTGGTGCGCATTTGCAACATGCTTTGGATAATATTCTTGCTGGTAAGCCTGTGGATGCAGAGCAAAAGGCTAGCCTGGGTTGTAATATTAAGTGGAAGTAAATTAAAACCGTTCTGGAGACGCCATTTCCCAGTAAGACTTGTAACTATTGGGAATATAAGGCCCCAATAGTTGTCCTGGTGCCAGATAGTCATAAATTTCGTCAAAGGTTTTTATTTCTTGGACGCTAACCCGTCGCATAATATGAGAGGGCTTGAGGTCGCTTGGATTATCTAGGCCTATTGAGCCTACCATTTCCAAAAAGCTCTTCATGGTATTTTTATGGAAATTGGCTACCTGTTGTTTCTTTTCTTCAACAACCAATCCGTATTGCAAGCGTTTGCTTTGGGTTGCAACTCCTGTTGGGCAGGTATTGGTGTTGCATTGTTTGGTTTGCAGACATCCTGTTGCCATCATCATTGCGCGCGCGGCATTACAAATGTCAGCACCTAATGCGATATTGGTTAACAAATCAAAGCCATTGGTGACTTTCCCGCTGCAAATAATGCGGATTTTATCGCGTAAATTAACACCTACCAAGGCGTTATGTACGAAGATTAAGCCTGCTTCTAGAGGTGTGCCAATAAAATTAACGTATTCTACAGGCGCAGCCCCCGTACCTCCTTCTGCGCCATCAACAGTAATAAAATCTGGCATGATTTGCGTTTTGAGCATGGCTTTACAAATGGCTAAAAACTCATCTTTCCGGCCTAGGCATAGTTTAAAGCCGATGGGTTTTCCATGAGACAGGTCGCGCAGCTGTTTGATGAAATGCAGCAAACCTTCTGGGCTATTAAAGGCCGTATGTGCCATAGGGGATACCACGTCATGACCCATAGGCACTTTTCTTACCAGAGCAATTTCTTTAGTTAATTTGGCTGCAGGCAAGATGCCGCCGTGTGAGGGTTTGGCTCCTTGAGAGAGTTTGATTTCAATCATTTTCACTTCTTTGCGATTGGCTTCAATAGCGAATTCATCGAGATTAAAATTTCCTTCTGCATCGCGACAGCCAAAATAGGCCGTACCAATTTGAAAAACAAGATCACCACCTTGCAGGTGGTAAGTACTTAAACCACCTTCACCTGTATTTTGGGCAAAACCGCCAATCAGGGCTCCTTTATTCATAGCCATAATGGCTTTTCCAGAAAGGGCACCAAAACTCATTCCCGAGATATTTAAGCGGGAAGCGCTGTAAGGTTGCAAGCAATCAGGCCCACCAACGGTAATTCTTGGTTCTACTTCTGATGAGTGCTTGGGGGCCAGAGAATGGAGTGCCCAGGTATAACCAACGCTTAAAATATCGCGCTCGGTTCCAAAGGGGACGGTGTCACGGGAATTTTTTGCGCGCTCATAAATCAGGGAGCGTATTTCTCGATTAAAGGGCAATTCACTTTCATCGGTAGCAATAAAATATTGTTGAATTTCAGGGCGAATAAACTCTAAGAAATAACGGACGTGACCTAAAACGGGGAAGTTACGCAAGATAGTATGTTTTTTTTGCGTCAGATCATAAATCCATAGGAGGATAATGGGAATGAGAAAGCCAATGAACCATTTGACGCTGTGCAGCATGGCAAAAAGGGCTAATGCGATGATTAAAATGGTTCCGAAGCCGATATACCATTGGCGTCTCATTAATTAATTCCTTTTAATGGTGCGGTCTTGGTTTTGACCGTAAATAAATGGATAACTCGGTACCCACTTATTTACGGTCGCAGGGTGTACTAATCAGCCGCTACTGCGTGCTCTATTTCGCCATTAACCATTTTATTAATTTTATTTTCCAGTGAGGAAATAAACTGGGTTACCTGGTGACTTTGTTGTGCTTGCTGGCTTTTACACATGACTAATTCATGGCTGATATCAAGAGCCGCAAGCATTAGCGTGTGAAAATTATCCAGATGCTTGGCTTTCTTTTTATTAATAAGAATTTGGCTATTTAGCTTCTGTGCCGCAAGCAACAAATTAGCCTCTTCACCTTCTGGACATTTGATTTCATAAGATTTATTTAATATTTTAATGGTGCACGGTTTCATCTGCGTCATGATCAGGCCTTTACGTTCCTATGGTTCTGAGTAAATAGTAACAATTTTGCTCGCAAGCAGCAAATGTTGTTATATAAATAGCATGCCGTTATGAATCTGGACAATTAAAAACCAAGCAGGGCGGCCGGATTTTTTTGCCAGATAAGCTCTTTTCTTTCGTCACTAAGCTTAAATAACTTAAAATAGTCCAAGCTTTTTTGAATGTAGTCATCAACATCCAGTTGATTGGTTTGTCCTAAGTCAGAGCTGTATATAACCTGCGGAACCGCTGTTAAAACCTGTTTAAAATCTTCTTCATTTTGGTAGCCCAATAAATAAGTTAAGGCTGTTTGCTCAATAAAAACATGCGACTCACGGGAAATTTCTAATAAGGCTTGAGCATCTAAATCGGTTAATGGATTGGCGGGTTGATTTAACATTAATTTGCAGTTTTTATATTTTCCCATCTCCTCGATTAAGGCATACGTTTCTTCTTTGGAGGCATGTCCTGTTGAGAATACGATAGGTTCATCAGCAGCTGTTTTAATTAAATCAATTACTTCAGGTCTTAATTGAAAACAATCGTTAAATAGCGTTAAAGGCTTTTGACTCGCACTGATGTAGCGCTCGTTACTGAAAGTACGTGTTAATTTTGATTGATAGGCTCTTCCCGTAATGGTAGGAAAATGTACTAGCAGACGGGCCTCAATTAAAGGTTTGTATTCCAGTAAAGCGCGGATAATGACTCGATAATCAAAGCCGCCGGTGATGTCATTCAGTACCAATGAAGGCAAAACAGGATAGCCTTCTGCTTGAGCCAAGGTTGCTTGTACAGCGGTTGAACCTAAATGGCTTGTTAAGACAACGGCTGCATGATGCTTTTGGTAGCGTTTGCCTGCTTCAAGAGCCGAATGACGTCTGGTATATAGATCAGGATTGGCGTGATAATGTACGTCAATAAACTGGTATTCTGCTAAGGTTTTTAGCATGGTATGTTCCCTTGTTTGCTGTAGCTATACCCTTTTTATATAAAAAATAAAATAGCATGAATGCGGCACTTGATGAACCCCTGCTATAAATCGGTTATCATATGCATTTTTTATAAATGAGTGAACCATGTCTGTAGAAAATAAACACTTGTCTTTGCCTGATTATGATGGCTTTGTTGATGTTCTTTCTTATTTGTCCTTACCTGCTTCAGCCAGTTCCTTACACGGAATGATGTGCGGCTATGTGTGCGCCGGAGCTGACACCCAGGGAGAAGCGTACATTCGGGCTTTATTGAATAATAAAAAGGATGAGGAAAGTCGGAATGCCGCTTTAGCAATGTTTGAGGTTTTTTCTATCAGTCAACAGCAAATTTCTAATTTTGATTTTGAATTTGAAATGATGCTTCCTGATGATCAAGATTCTTTACGTGAACGTGCGCTAGCCTTTAGTGAATGGTGTGAGGGATTCATTCAGGCTTTAACCTTAACCGGAGTGAGCATGGATGAGTTTTATGAGGAAGACGCACAAGATGCGATGCAACATATGATTGAGTTTGCGGAGCTGGATTGTGATACCTTGGATGCTGATGAAGAAGATGAACGCGCCTTGATGGAAGTAAGCGAATACGCGCGTATGGCAGTAATTCGTTTGCACGGTGATTTAAAGTTAAATGAAAAAGAACGTGGTGATTCAGACACAACCCATTAAAAGGATGTTTACATGATTACTCAGCAAGAATATAAGGCCAGAAGAAAAAAATTAGCAAACAATTTACCTGCGGGCAGTGTGGCGATTATTCCTGCAGCGCATGCAGCACTACGTAATGGGGATGCGCATTACCGCTTTCGTCAGGACAGTAATTTTTATTATTTGACCGGCTTCAATGAGCCGGATGCCTTATTAGTACTGATTGCTGGAACAGATGATCAAAGTATTTTATTTAATCGTCCGCGTAATCCTGCTGAAGAACAGTGGACGGGAACACGTTTAGGTCAAGAAGGTGCTGTTAATGACTTAGGAATGCACGCAGCTTTTCCGATAAATAGTATTGCCGAAGAACTACCCCACTTATTAGGTGGACATTCTGCAGTATATTATGCGCTTGCGCGTAATCCTGAGTTAGAAAAAATAATTATGAGTGCTTTGCTAGTGCTTAAAGGGCAAGTGCGTCGCGGCATTAAAGCACCACAGAGCTTATGTGATTTAGAGCCAATATTAGGTGAAATGCGCTTATTCAAAAGTGATGCAGAGCTTGATTTGCTGCGGCAGGCAGCTCGTATTTCTGTCGCCGCACATCTGCGGGCAATGCGCCAATGCAAGCACGTGCAGCAAGAATACCAGTTAGAGGCCGAATTAAATTATGAATTTAATCGCCAAGGCTGTCGCAGCGTGGCTTATGATTCGATTGTTGGTGGCGGAGAAAATGCCTGCGTTTTGCATTACACCGATAACAATCAGCCTTTAAATCAAGGTGATTTGGTCTTGATTGATGCGGGTGGTGAATATGAAAATTACGCCGCAGACATTACACGTACGTTCCCGGTGAATGGTGCTTTCAGTCCAGAGCAAAAAAGTATTTATGAATTAGTGCTTAAGGCACAAAAAGCAGGGATTGCTGCGATTAAACCAGGGCTTCCCTGGAATGCGGTGCAACAAATGATCCTGCGCATTTTGACCGAAGGTTTATGTGAGCTGGGTATTTTGCATGGTGATGTAGAGCAATTATTAGCAAATGAAGCTTACAAGCCGTTTTACATGCATAACTCAGGGCATTGGCTGGGATTAGATGTACATGATAGCGGCGTTTATAAAATTAATGGTGAGTGGCGGCCTTTAGAAGCGGGCATGGTTCTAACTGTAGAGCCAGGTTTATATATCAGTTCCAAGACACACGGCGTGGATAAGCGTTGGTGGGGCATTGGTGTGCGTATCGAAGACGATGTGGCGGTCACGAAAACCGGACATGAAGTACTTACAGGGGCTTTACCTGTTGACGTTCATGCGATTGAGGCTTTAATGCGTGATTAAAAAAGAAATTGATATCCTGATTGTTGGCGGTGGTTTGACTGGAGCTACCTTAAGCCTTGCTTTACAAGGTTTGGGGTTTAGTACTTTATTGGTTGATGCGCATCCTTTGAGTGCCAAGATTACGCCTGATTTTGATGCGCGCTCTTTAGCCTTATCGCCAGCAAGTCAGCGTATTTTAAACATGCTTGGGGTTTGGGAGCATCTAAAAAATCATGCTACACCCATAGAATTGATTCATATCTCTGATCAACATCATTTTGGCGCCTCACGCTTGCAGGGCGAATTAAATGCTCCCTTGGGCTATGTTGTTGAAATGCAATACATTAATCGTGCTTTGTATCAGGTTTTGGATGCGCAGCAGGTCTTGGCTCCTGCGACTGTAGAGTCTGTAGATCTTGTGAATCAATCCGCTGTACTTAAGAGTGAGTCTGGTGAAATAGAGGTGAGTGCTCGTCTTATTGTTGCTGCAGATGGAGCGCATTCGGCGATGCGTCGCTTTTGTACTTTACCAGCGCACACTAAAAAATACGATCAACAAGCGATTGTTGCTAATATTGGTTTGGCAAAACCGCATAATGGCCGTGCTTACGAGCGTTTTACGGCGCATGGTCCTTTGGCCTTGTTACCAATGCAGGATAACAAAATGTCTTTGGTTTGGGCCATGCCTCCTCAAGAAGCAGAACAGTTAATGTCTTTATCCGATGCAGATTTTTTAAGGCGATTACAGCAGACTTTTGGCTATCGTTTGGGACGTTTTACCCAAGCGGGTAAGCGTTCGGTTTTTCCTTTGCAACAAGTGTTAATGCCCGAGCAGATTAAATGGCCAGTGGTCTTTGTGGGCAATGCAGCTCATACCTTGCATCCGGTCGCAGGGCAGGGATTTAATTTAGGATTAAGAGATGTGGCTACTTTGGCACAATGCATTGCTAAAGAGGGCTTAAATGAAGCGATGTTGCGCCATTACGTGCAATTAAGAGCGCATGATCAAAAAATAATTACGCGATTTACCGATGGCTTAATTCATCTTTTTACCAGCCGTTTGCCAGGTTTAGGTGCAGCGCGAGGTTTAGGGTTGATTGCTTTGGATAACATTCCTGCTTTGAAAAATATTTTAGCACGCTATGCGCGTGGTTTTGGCGGAGTGACTCCTGATTTGGTCTGTGAAATGGCGTTGAAGGAGGTCAAATGAGTCAAGAAGCTCAAGTCCTGGTACTCGGTGGCGGTATTGTCGGTTTAACGGCAGCCTTAGCAATGGCGCAGCGTGGCTACACGGTCGCGGTTATCGATGCCGGTTTGTTACAAGCAGATACATCGCGCGCTGATTTACGAGTTTATGCCATTAACCATGCCTCACAGACTTTTTTACAGCAACTCAATGTATGGCGGCATTTGGACCCGCAACGCGTAGCTCCTTACAGTAAAATGTATGTTTGGGATGCAGTAAGTGGGGCGCATATTGATTTTGATTCGCGTTATGTTGCTGCTGCAAGCTTAGGGTCTATTATTGAAGAATCGATACTGAAACAGGCCTTATTGCATGAAATTGTCTTACATCCGGCGATTAGCTTGTTTCCAGAAACAGTTATTGATGAAGTACATCATGAAGAGCAACGCGTTAGAGTGTGCAGCCAAGAGCAGGTTTGGGAAGGCCAGTTATTAATGATCGCAGATGGAGCTAACTCACCCGCGCGCCAAAAACTTCAAGTGAAATTAACCAGCTGGCCTTATAAACAGCAAGCGATTGTCGCAACGGTCGCCGTTGAAAAAGCGCATCAACATACGGCTTATCAAGTCTTTAATCCAGATGGTCCTTTAGCTTTTTTGCCTTTGGCAGATGAACATCATTGCTCTATTGTTTGGTCTACTGAGCCTATGCATGCCAAAGAGTTAATGGGCCTTTCTGATGAGGCCTTTAATGAGGCAGTAACTAAGGCTTTTGCGTACCAATTAGGTCAAGTTAAGGTACTCAGCAAACGTCACCAATTTCCCTTACAAATGAGGCATGTAACTCATTATTCAGGTGCTCGCTGGTTATTACTCGGTGATGCAGCACATACCATTCATCCCTTGGCCGGTCTTGGTTTAAATGTGGGTTTGGCTGATGTGTGTTCCTGGGTTAAGTGCCTGGATGCTGCTAAAGGCAATTTACTCTCTAAAAAAGCCTTGGGTGCTTATCAGCGCGAACGCAAACATGCAGTTTGGCAAATTATTGCTTTGATGGAAGGGTTCAAGCGACTATTCAGTAATTCCTTTAAGCCTGTTGTGGCTTTACGCGGGTTGGGACTAGGATTTTGTAATAGCTTGGATCCGCTTAAGCGTTTATTTATTCAGCATGCTCGTGGCACGACAACCACTACAGAATGAATGAGATACCAAGAGCTTTGCTTGTTAACGAGCAAAACTCTTGCGGCTAAAAGCAACTTTTTCCGCTACGGATTCATTAGGGAATTCTTGATGCCGGGCTTCAATCGTTCTATAACGCTTTAATCCGCCTTCTCTGTTGGCAATTTGAATATTTAATCCTGGGCGTGCATTAAGCTCCAGCATTAAAGGACCTTGGTCTTTATCAAGGACTATATCCACACCAAGGTAGCCTAAACCCGTCAAATCATAACAGCTGGAAGCAATTTCAAGAATTTGATTCCAATAAGGGACTTCGATGCCCACAATGGGGTTTAAAGTGTCTGGATGATAGTCAATAAGATCATTATGAAATACACCGCCTACTGTTTTACCGGTCGCCAAATCCACGCCTACACCAATTGCACCTTGATGTAAGTTGGCTTTACCGCCAGACAGGCGCGTTGGCAGTCTGACCATGGCCATTGCTGGGTAACCTAATAAGGAAATAATACGAATATCGGGAATGCCTTCATAACTGACTTCAGCAAAAACAGGATCAACGACTACACGTTTTTCAATAATGGCGTAATCTGAAGAGCCGCCTAAGCTGTATGCTCCTGAAAGCAGACAGGATAAATGGTAGCTTAATTCCTGATTGGTTGTGAGCTTGCCATTAATTTGACGGTAACGTCCATAAACTTTGTCTTTAAAAACTAAAATACCATCACCACCTGAACCACGAGCAGGCTTTACTACAAAATCACTATAAGGTGCAAAAAGCTCCTCAATGGCTTTGATTTGTTGCTCGGTTTCGATTATTTCATATAAAGGAGGAACGGCAATGCCAGCCTTTAAGGCCAGTTTTTTAGTTTTAAGTTTATCATCAACCAAAGGAAATAATTTTCTTGGATTGTAGCGTAAAACGAAATCTGAATTACGCTGATTAATACTTAAAATCCCATGGTCTTTTAAACGACGAAACAAATTAATCATTCTGCATTTCTCGCAAAAGCTTGAAAACGTTTTAATTCAAACAATCGATAGCCACGGTATTGGCCAAACCATAAGATTAAGGATAATAACACTAAAAGTAATTCTGGGAAGGCAAAAACCAAGTATTGTAAGGGTTCATAACTCATTGCCCAATAAGAGATAACGGCAGCAACCAGACTGCCTACACCGGATTTAATCGCTTCAGAAGCGCCGCGCTCATCCCAGGTAATACACATCCGTTCAATGGTCATGGTTAAAATAACCATGGGGAAGAGTGCTACTGATAATCCGGCATCCAGACCAAGATTTTGACCTACGACGCTAATCAGGATCATCAGCAAAATGACTACAGTAAGAATGGCTGCAAGCCGTGGTACCAGCAGTAGGCGTAATTGATCCAGATAAAAGCGTGCTAAAAGACCGAAAGAAACGATGGTCACAAAGAGGCAAATCCCCCAAATTACATGGGTTTCTCTAAAGGCTAAAGCAATCAAGACTGGCATAAAAGTACCAAAGGTTTTAATGCCAATAAAATTACGTAAAATTAAGATAATGAAGGCACCAATAGGCACAGTTAACAAGACCTTATAGATGGCTTGTACGTTTACAGGAAGTTGTAATAATGAAAAACGTAACAGCTGAGAGTCTGATTGCAAGCCACGCGACTTGGCAATGCTTAAGGCATTGATTGGTGTAGGGGACACGGTGAGATTAAATTGCGGCTTTTTACCACCAATAATGTTATAAACCGGTTCATTGCCGTATTGCCAGATAAGGTAGTCTTTGGGTAAACCTGCACCACCTGTTTTAGGATTGATGTAAATCCAGTTCTTGCCATTAAAAACGGCCAGAAAATCTTTTAATTCTGCTTTGTTTTGCTGAGCTAAGTAAATTCCTTTGACTGGCATGGCGAAAATTTTAGATTGATTCAGGATTAATACAGTAGCATCAATGATTTGTTCGTCATTAAACTCATTGCCTGTGAGCAGCTTTGCATTTCCATCTTTTTTGTTTAGCTCTTTAATCGTGCTTTGCGCAAAAGTTTTAATGTCTGCGGAAGTTTGTCTTACCTGATTAGTAATGGTTTCAACAGCTGAGCGGTGGCTTTCATCCAAGGGTTGGGATTTGATTACTGAAGGGGTTCCTAGCGGCGACTCATTACCATCTGCTTGTCGAAAAATGGCTCTGTAATATAAGGATTGTGCGCCATGTGCACGTCTTATCGACCAAACCGTTTCCCGATTATCGCCATTTAAATTCGTTGTTACACCGTAATTTCGCGATACAAAATATTCATCAAGGATTGCAAAATGAGGCGGTAAATAGGGAATGTTAAAACTGGCTTTAATGGGTGTATTCGGCTCAGCAACAAAACGTAAATTGGATTCAATCATCCAGCTGTTGATTGTTTCTGTATCGGTTAGTGGGACATCAAGTACCAGATGCCGATAGAAGAAAATACCTGTTCCTACAATAAATAAGGTAAGGATAAGACCATAAACATGACGCGTATTATTTTTCATTATTTCTTAAGGCTCTGGGGTTTTACAGTAAAGGTACGGGCTGGATCAATTGCGCCATTAAAGGCAATAATTGCATCACGACCCAAAAGCAGTGGGTACAGGAACCGCTTGCGGTTTGTTAAGTTTACTTTAATGGTGCGCTCTTGGTCGCCCAATTGAATTTTAACTAATACTACGGGACGTTTAATTGGTTCGTGAGGTAACAGGGTTGAGCCATTTTCACCAGCTCGTACTTTAATTTTTACACGGCCTTTATATTCACATTCAAAGGTGTAATCCCCTGTTTTGGTTGGAACGGTAAAACGCAGGTAAGGAACCCCTTTTACATTAATCTCAGTAATATTAATCGCATGTAAGGATGCTGATTTTGCTCCAGTGTCCAATTTTGCCGATAAGATGAGGTTTTTATCGGGGAATGAAATTTTTTCAACATAACCGTAAATTTGAGTTGTATTTGTTGCCATAAGCGGTCCAGTCATTAGTGACAAAAAAATAAAGAGAGCAAGTATTCGTCCCATTCAATCCTCTTTCCTGAGTATATATACCCTTTTATGCTGAGGGTATAATTGTTTTATGTTTGGTGCAATATCGTAGCAGGTTTGCTTCTTATAGTCACAGTCTGTAGGCGGATTTTCGTAAAATATTTTTTGTATGGTTTGAATGTGTTATCATTACCGATGGACAATTGTAATTGTGCGTTTTTAATTCAGACTGAATTTATAATTGACACCAAGAGCCATAATCCGTATAATTCATCCATCTTAACTGAAGGCCCTGCGTGATAGCATGTCTCTTAAGAACGACGAAGACTCATCGATAAAACCTGGGGAACTAGTTTTCCTCTTGGCGATTGCAGGCCGTATTGACGCGCAATGCAAAACTTGTGCGACCAAACTTCATAATAACCGTCAAATTTACCATGCGTACGCCGTTTTAGACTCCCTCAGTTCTTCCTACAGTATGTTTAAATATTTCTTTGAAGTATTTATTTCCAATAGCAACGACCTTGATTTAATGCATGAAATTATGACCTCTCCTGAGGGCATAGCAGCCATTACTGCCGAAGTATTGTTTCTGGTAGGTTTTTCCTTTTTAGCCAGTTATTTTGACGAAGACGATAATGAAAAAAACAAAAATAATGGTGCCCAACAATTTATAGTAGATGCCTGGCCTTATGTCCGTGATGTAATGAAAGGATTAAAAAACGCCTATAAAGGTTGGCGCGGCACAGTGCAGGTAATGAGTTTGCTCAGTGGAGCGAATCTAAAATACCTGATTGTACCGGTGGGATTAGTTTTAGGTGTTTTGGCGGCGGCTAATAGATTCTGGCTTCGTTCCGTACGCGAAGAACGTAAGACGATGAAGCGTGCTAACTCAACGCTTTTGAAACAAATTAGAGAGTCAACAAAATTAAGTGGCACAGATACCGACATATATAGAGACCGCATCCAGAGGGGCGATCCTAGTAGTAGAAAACATATTTATGCCCTGTGGGCTGCGGGGATTGGTGGTCTGATTGATGGTATGTACCTTTATATGGGGGTTATGAGTCTGGCCTTGTTACCGACTCCGGCATTTATTGCCATGGTAGCTATCAGTATTTTTTATACGGTTGCCTGTATTATTTCACGAGTTTATGAAGAATATGATTATCAGTTAGACCTCGAGATGACTCAAACTAAATGTGAGTTGGCGGTGATCTCGAAAACATTGGAACTGAACTATGCTGAGCTTTTGGTTTTGCAAGAAAAAGAAGACAAACAACCTGATGATATGACTGATATCATGAGGTTACAAAAAAATATTAAGCGTTTTCTTGGTGATTTTGACGCACTGCGCACCTTATTGAAGAGTCAATCAACACATTCTTATCTTACTGCCAGTTTATTGGGAATAAAGGCGGGTTTATTTGCTTATGGTGTATTAGCAGGTCTTTTATTCATGGTTGTATCCGTGTTTTTAATATCCGCTGCGGTTTTTCCTCCGGCGCTATTAATTGCTTGTATCGTTAGTGGCTTGGTATTAATGATGGCCGTAACGGCATACAGTACCCGTACTCATTACCTTCATTTGAAAAATCAAAAGAAGGATGAAGATGAGCCGTATGCTAAAATTCAGCATATAATGGATGAGTTTAATAATGAATTGACTCAAGATGAGTTTAAAGCAGCATTAAAAAATGGTGCGTCACCTGAAGCGTCACCAAAATTTGCGTTACAAGAATGGTGTGAAGTGTTCCGTTCTTTCTTTTCGGGTATATCTAAAGGTAATAACTTCGCTACGTTTGTGGAAACACCATTCATGGACAATGATGGGGCCGATCATGCTCATGATTCTCCCGTTACGGGCATGCTGGCGTTTGGTAGTGCAGCGCTTTTTTCAATTGTTTTAGCACTTAGGGCTTTGGCTCGTGGATTAGGACGAGATGATCCCTCCGGAGCCAAGGAAACCCAGGTAGTTCAGGGGGCGCAAGACACTCATCCAGAAGATGCTCGCCCAGCAACCACTATTTTTGGTTTTTTTGCAACCGCAAGGCCACTTTTAAGAACCCCTTCACGCTTACGCTCTTCCGACCCAACTCCTGTCGTTATTCCTCACGTACAAAGCTCCGCTGTATTAGAATCTATAAGCTTGTTCCAATCATCCCCATCTCCTGCAGCAATTGTTCGTGCAAGCAGTAGCCCTTCAATTTCTAGCAGCCCTGCATTAATGTTCTTTTGAATACAACTCAGGATTTAATGCCGGGTCGTTATACATTTTAAACTGATGGTACACTCTAAATGTACGTTGCTGAGCACGTATTTCATCAATGAATTGACTTAGACAAAGAGCCAGTTGTGTTATTTGCTGATGAATAACAGTTAATTTATTCAGGCAGTTTGTTCTATGCATTTCATCCACATCCTGACGCTCAGTTTGTAATGCCATATGGTAGGATTTCAGGGATAATATAGACAGCCTGTCGATCATCATACCTGGAGATTCAGAGTTAACCGGACAATTGGTGAGCGTACTGGGTTGCAGGAGTTTAAAAAGCCATTCGTCCATAGCTTCCATGCGATTATTACGCGCCTGATTGCATTGATCGATTTCCCGCTTTGCATGATAGACAAACTCATAACCCATATCTTCACGGCGTGCGCGATCTTCTGCATGCCAAAGCTGGAAGTTAAACGCGTGATTTTCTTCAACCAAGCGATAAAAATCCTGGTGTTGGTGTGCTACTCCTGAGGATTTCCATTGAATAATGCATTGTTTATGCAGTGTGGTAATCCCTGCACTTTGAATTGTATCTGGCATTTTTTATCCCGCATTTTAAAATATTCGCCAGTTTAACCTAAGAAAAGCATTTGAATCTACAGAAACCGCTTATATCTAGTTACCAAAATATTTATTATAAATGCTTACATATGTTCCATCAGCTTCAATTTGTAAAAGTGCTTTGTTAATTCTATTAATTATTTCGGCATTTCTTTTAAGGGCAATGATTCCGTAACCCATACCTAGCTGTACCGGGCTTCCTACGATGCGTAAATTATCCAGAGTATTGTTAATAATGTATTTGGCTACACTGGAGTTCATTAATATGGCATCAACCTTATGCGTTGTTAGCGCTGTGATCAAGTCAGTTACGTTTTCGTATTCGTGAATATTATCCAGAGAGGTATAATGAATTAAAACGGTTTTCTTTAGCGCGCTGGCTTGCATCACGCCTATTTTTTTATTTTGGAGGTCTTTGACTGCATGAATATCGGAGTTATTTAAGGCCAAAAATTGACCGCTACTGGGGATGTAAGGAAGACTGTACAGATAGTCTTTAGTAGCCGTGGGACTGATTGGACTTATTAAAAACGTAACGTCAATAAACCCTTCACGTAAATCGTTTAATTGTTTATCTACATCGGTTGCCTTGTATTGACACGGTATGTTCATTCGTAGGCAGAGCTCATCCATTAAATCGATACAAAAGCCAAAATATTGATTGCTGTTGCCAATAGCGGAGGAAAAAGGAGGCGCTACTTTTATAACTCCAATAATAAGCGGATTTCCATAGGCAACCAAACTTCCTAATAAGAGCATAATACCGACGAGACGTTTCATTTTAATATCCATCCTTGATATTCTTAAACTGTAGGACTCCGCCTCGTTTTTGTCAATAAATGGTCAATTTGCCAATGAATTGACACTTTTGATGTGGTGGTCTAATTTTTTGTGTAGGATGATTAAATTTTGGCATGGAATATGGCAAAACTTCATAAAGAGTATTTGTTGGATGCACGAATTGATTCTGATAAAAATGGAACTTTATCAGAGCGATTAGATTATGCCTGGAAGGTTTATAATAGTCCTTTGCAAAAATATGCTTTAAAACACAAGCTTGGAGCTTATGAGTTTTTCCGCCGAACGTTTAAATCCTTATCTGACGAGCAAATCAGTATTTTAATGCGTCTTAAAGAGGAAAATCCAAATAAGCAAAAAGACTATATACCTGATGTAAATGATTTGGATATTTTTTTGGTTATGTTACCTATTGATTATGTTAAAGCCTTAGTAAATCCTTTAGATACAAAACAAAAAGATTTTGTTTCTGTGGTTAATTTAAGGATTGATGAGCTTAATTTATTATTTAATGCCTATAATAATGCAGAGTCGATTGCTCAGAAAAAAACATTAATGAGCCAAATTAATAGCAAACAAAAAGCCATTCTTAGTGAGTTTCCGCCAATAGTGGCAAAAAAATATCCTGACTATATAGAAAAAATTCAGCGCCAATTATTTACAGACATCCAATTGCATTGTTCAAGATTGGGTGTGTGCCCTTTGCAGGGACAGGCTCCTTATATGACACTTGAATCAAGCAGTACTTCTTCACTAGCTGAAATTCTTGCTACTATGCCACCACAAAAAATAGATGAATTGGCGCGGGTGTTGTCTGATGAGTCAACTGATGAAAAACCGTATTCACTAGATGTAAAAGCATTTAAAGAATTATATAAAAAAGGCGAGCCAGGCTATGATAAGTATCAAAGTTTTTTAGCAACTCACGCAATCAGTTTTTTAGGTGGTACCAACTCAAGAAATTTTAAAATAACACCAATAGGTGGCGAGTCTTTTGTTTTGAAAATAGAAAACCGATTAACTGCACCTAAATTGATTGAGTTAGAGCTAAAGAACAGTGTGTCTTTAAGTGAGGCTTTTATATGGAGCACAGCAGAGCGGCAAGCAAGTTTTATGAATAAAAATGGTCAGCCGGAGATGCGCACTTTAATGACGATGCCATTTTGCAAAGGTTCTGATCTGGATCATCATGCGAGTAATGAAATGCTTCAGGCGGAGCGGGTTTGCATGGCATTAAGTATTTATACGCAAATGGCGACCATTCTAGGACAGATGTATAAGGAAGGTTTTGCCTTTCCAGATATGAAAAATAGTAATTGGCTTTTGGATAGTACCGGGAAATTACGCATAGCCGATACCAAATCGATTTCTTTTACAGATGCTAAAGGAGCTCTTGATTATCATACCCCGAAGAATTATTGGTATGGTGGCGAGCGCAAGGAGCCAATAACTACGGCATGCATGCGACCGCCGGAGTTTTTTGTGTACATAGGGCAACTAAAATCTTCTGCACCTAAGCCATTTAGTTGTTCTGCGGATAAAATGCATTCTTTTATGTTCGGGCTTAACTTGTATAAGTATTTAACTCAGTGTAACGATCAATTTTTAAAGGAGGTGGTTACTGGGAAGCAACCTTTAAATTTTTCTGGCGAGATCTTTACTAAATCGTCACAGGGTGAGGCATTACGTGAATTCATTAAAGATTTAACTGTATCCGATCCAACGCAGCGGATGTCTCTTGATGATGGGCTCACTCGATTGAAAGAAATTACAGCCAGTGCAAATCCTACGGCACTTTTTAGAGATCGATTGAATAAAATTATCAGTGTTTCGGATAATAAACCCGATGCATTGGTACAACCGAATATGAGTTAATAAATTTAGTAATTGAGAGGACAGTATGTCACCTAATTTTGATGAATTATGCCTTAGTTTAGGACTAAGTACGGATACAATCACCCCCAAGTCGTTGACTATTTTGGAGCAATGGTGTCATCAATTTGTTTCTTCCGATCAGGTCTATTTGGGTAGTTTAGAAGAACAATACAGCGACTATTCACTTTTAGCCATCCAGTATTTAGATTTTATGTCGAAAAAACCGCAAGATATTAATTCAGCCCTTAAAGTTAATGGGATGAGTGTTATTCAATTTGCTGCTTACAAAGGATATAACCATTTTCTTGCCTCTTTAAAAGTGCCTAAGGCCGTGTGGAATGAAACAAACACGGAGGGTTTTACACCGTTGCATTTAGCTGCCTTACAAGGCTATGTTCATACCGTTGAAACTTTGTTGGCCCAAGGTGCAAGCCATGAGCAAGCAAATAATAACAAGCAGCTTCCTGTTTTCAGTGCTTTATTTGTAGTCGCTCTTTATGCCGATAATCAAGAGTACTTGAATCGAAAAGAAAAAATTGCGCACGTGTTAATGCAGCTAAAACCAGATGTTTTAAATCATCAGGATAATGAAGGTACAACCGTGTTGCATTTAATGGCAACGAATGGATTTACGAATTTGGTAAAGGAGCTTTTAGGCCGTAAAGAATTGATTGCTCTGGCTACAACGGCGGATGCCGCGGGTGTTTACCCGATTCATATGGCGGTACTTAATCAACATCTTGAGACCGTACGTTTGCTTTTGACTATAAAGGGACAAGCGGAATTAAAAGACAGCCAAGGTCAGGTTGCATTACATCATGCGGCACAATTCGGAACCTTGGATATGCTGCGTGCATGTGCGGAGGCTACTTCAGACATTAACATCCGAGATCGTAATGAACAAACGCCATTAATGTTAGCTGCTGAAGCAGGAAAACAAACTTCCGTAATTTATTTAATAAAAGAGCGCGGAGCCGATGTGACTAATGCGTCTATCTGTTTTTAGCCAAACATCGGTCCAAAGAATTGGCAAAGGCGGTTTTTTCCTTAATGCTTAAGGCTGCAGGACCGCCCATGCTTTGGCCTGTGGCACGTAATTGCTCGTTCATGTCACGGTAATTTAAACGCTGTTTGATGTTATTTTCGGTATACAGTTCCCCACGAGGATTAATCGCCTGCCCTTTTTTGGCAATGACCTCAGCCGCTAAAGGAATGTCGGCTGTAATAACTAAATCATAGGGCTCCAGGTGCGCCACAATATAATTATCCGCGCTATCAAAACCCTTTTCGACTTGCACGGAGCGAATAAAAGGCGAGTTTGGATAAGTAAGAAAGGAGTTTGCCACAAGGGTCATTGACGTTTTAGTACGAATGGCTGCACGAAATAATACTTCTTTAATTATTTTGGGACAGGCGTCGGCATCTATCCAGATATGCATGTTAATGATTTTTTAACGGGATTATTCGGCTATTTTAGCAAGTAATGCTAGTAAGCAATACAGGGTAATTATATAATTTTTCAAATTAGGTTACAGTAATTAGAAATCCTGGGAGAAAATAATGAGAGTTTTAGTTACTTTATGTATGGTACTATTGTCCTCCTATGTATTGGCAGCAGAGTCTATTTTGCCTAAGGGCTGTCAAGCAGTTACCGTTCAAGGTGATGCGATAACCATTAAGGCTAAAAAAAGCAGCTTGGTATTTATTCATAATCTTACCTCGGCTGATTTATGGATTACTCATCCTGTAGCAGAGCCTAGTGCTAGCGCAGGTTGGACCAGTCGTGTACAAGGTGGAAAATGGTCTGCCTTATCTTTAGATAAAGGGCCATTTGTTTTAAATTGCATTGAATCCAAACCAGGACATGAACAACAAGTACCTTGTGAGGGAGCTATTGCTGTATGTAAATGGAAAGACGCTAAAATACCGGCTAATGCTCAAGGCACATTTTGGGCTGCAGAAGATATGTCTTTAGCGGCATTAAAGGCGGCAGTTGGCGCGCGTGGATTTGTAATTCCTTAGTGACAGTTCGGATGCGGTGCCAAAGAATATATTAGTACTCAGCCGACTATGCCTTATTAAGATTTAGACACTATAATGAAGAAGAGAGCTGTCTTGCTACTTGAATGGATAAGTGGTAGAACAGAACAAATAATATATAAGTATCCTATGACAATTAAAACTACATATGTGGTGAACGGTGAGTAAAAAACCTAAAGATCCCTTTTTTGAAAGGGAAAGTGAGAAATACGCCGATCCAATCCCCAGTCGCGAATTCATTCTCGAAGCATTGAATGAATACGGTAAGCCGATGTCGCGCAATCATTTACTTGATAAATTGAATATTGAAGACGAGCGTAAGCAAGAAGCAATGGGCTTTAGAATAAAGGCCATGCTACGTGATGGGCAAATTATGCAAGACAGGCGCGGGCGCTTTTGTTTGATGCAGAAAATTAATTTAGCTCGTGGCACGATTCAAGGCCATCCTGATGGTTTTGGATTTTTTATCCCAGATGATGGCAGTGATGATATGTTTTTGTCCGCTAACGAAATGCGGGCAGTAATGCATGGTGATGTCGTGCTTGCCTATAAAGTAGGCATTGACCGACGCGGAAGAGCTGAAGGCAAAATCCATGAAGTGCTGGAACATGCGAATGCTACTATTGTGGGACGATTTTTTATCGAGCATGAAATGGCTTTTGTTTTGCCAAACAGCAAACATTTGACCCAAGATGTGTCTATTCCACAAGAATTTGCTAATGGCGCTAAAGACGGCCAAATAGTTTTGGTTGAGCTTATTGCGTTCCCAAACAAGCGTACCCAGGCCATCGGTAAGGTCATTCATGTTCTTGGTGAGCATATGGCTCCAGGCATGGAAATTCAGGTAGCTATTCACGCACATGCTATTCCTTTTGAATGGCCAAGTGATGTAAGTGTTGAAGTGGCAAAGATTCCTCAACAAGTGACTGAAGATCAAATTAAGGGACGTACTGATTTACGTAACCTGCCTTTTGTGACCATTGATGGTGAAGACGCTAAAGATTTTGATGATGCGGTTTATTGCTATAAAAAGCCTAAAGGCGGTTATCAACTCTATGTAGCGATTGCTGATGTGAGCAATTACGTGAAACAAAATTCTGCCTTGGATAAAGAGGCTGCACGTCGTGGTAATTCGGTTTATTTTCCGGGTAAAGTAGTACCTATGCTGCCCGAGGCCTTATCTAATGGCTTGTGTTCGTTGAATCCTCATGTGGACCGATTGTGTATGGTGGCTGAGATGGCCATCAGTGATGACGGTAAAATTACGCGTTCACGTTTTTATCGTGCTGTTATTCACTCTCACGCTCGTTTAACCTATACCCAGGTTGGCACATGGCTTGAACAGGGTGCAACCGACGAACAGCATGCGCCTTTATGGCCAATGCTAGAACAACTGCACGCTTTGTATCAGATCTTATTGGCAACGCGCAAGATTCGCGGTGCAATGGACTTTGATACTACGGAAACACGCATTGAATTTGATGATAATAAGAAAATTAAGTGCATCGTTCCAGTGATTCGTAATGACGCGCATAAATTAATTGAAGAATGCATGTTGGCAGCTAACGTGGCTACGGCACGCTTTTTGGAAAAGGCTGAAATTCCTACTTTATATCGTGTGCATGCGGCACCTGAAGAGGATAAAATCACGTCTTTAAGACAGTTCCTTGGGGAGCTTGGCTTGCAGTTAGGTGGTGGCAAAAAACCTACACCTAAAGATTTCCAAAAGACCATGAGTACTATTGGTGCTCGACCTGAAAAGCATTTGATTGAAACAGTAATGCTGCGCTCTTTAAAACAAGCGCAATATGTAGAAGCCAATGAAGGTCATTTTGGTTTGGCTTATTCTGCATACACGCATTTTACGTCACCAATTCGTCGTTATCCTGATTTATTAATTCATCGTGCAATTGGCTACCTGCTAGACAATGAACACCATGAAGCTTATAAATTTGGGTATACCCACGAAGACATGAATCGTTTAGGCAAGCATTCCTCGATGACGGAACGCCGTGCCGATGATGCGACGCGTGAAGTTGTGTCCTGGTTGAAGTGTGAGTACATGCAAGATAAATTAGGTCAGGTATTTAAAGGCCGAATTTCTGCAGTCACAAGCTTTGGAATTTTTGTTGAATTAGATGAGGTCTATGTTGAAGGCCTGGTACATGTAACTTCCTTAAAGAATGATTACTATACCTTTGATGCAGTGAAACATAGATTGATTGGTACACGCGGTGGTCAGGTTTATCGCTTGGGCGATAAAATGACTGTGATGGTAGTGCGCGTGGATTTAGATGAACGTAAAATAGATTTTGAATTGGCAGAAGAGGAAACAGTAAGTGATGAGTGAGCAGTTTGTTTATGGTGTACATGCGGTATCTGCATTACTAGCTAACCCACACCGGGTTACAAAAAAGCTTTTTGTAAGTCAGGACAGGATGGATAAACGACTGCAAGATTTATTGGATAAAGCCATTCAATCAAACATCAGTATTGAAAAATTAAGTCCGCAACAAATGAACCAGCGCTTTGCTGAGTTCACCCATCAAGGGGTAGTTGCCAGCGCTTCTGCATTGCCTGATTATAATGAATCGCATCTTTTGGCCTTATTGGAATCCAGTAAAACGCCTGCTTTGATTCTCATTCTTGATGGAGTGACGGACCCACATAATCTGGGCGCTTGTTTGCGCTCAGCTGATGCAACGGGTGTGGATTTTGTGGTTATTCCTAAAGATAAAAACGCCAGTGTCACGCCAGTAGTCAGTAAAGTGGCTTGTGGTGCTGCGGAATCAGTGCCTTTAGTACGTGTGACTAATTTGGCGCGTAGTATGGAAACGTTAAAAAACGAAGGCGTATGGATTTATGGCGCTGCAGGTGAAGCCGATTGTTCTATCTATCAAATTGATTGCAAAGGCAGTGTGGCTGTGGTGATGGGCGCTGAAGGTGAAGGCCTGCGTCGATTAACTCGTGAGCGCTGTGATGGTTTATTTTCTCTGCCGATGGCAGGCAGTGTTGAAAGTTTGAATGTCTCTGTGGCCACGGGTGTTTCTTTGTATGAGGTATTAAGACAAAGGAGTGGTGCCTAATGAATGAATTAAAAAAGAAGGCGGCACAGGCGGCTTTAGCCTTTATTGAAAACGACACCGTAGTTGGTGTGGGCACGGGTTCCACAGTTAATTTTTTGATTAAAGAGCTGGCTGTGATAAAGCATCGAATTGATGCCTGTGTATCCAGCTCTAAAGCAACCGAAGCTTTATTACGCGCAGAAGGCATTCCTGTTCTTGATTTAAATTCAGTTCAGGATTTACCCATCTACATTGATGGTGCTGATGAAGTAAACACTCGTGGTGAGATGATTAAAGGCGGCGGCGGCGCGCATACGCGTGAAAAAATTGTCGCAGAAGTGGCTACAAAATTTATTTGTATTGTTGATGAATCCAAAATAGTGACGCAGTTAGGGCAGTTTCCTATTGCTGTCGAAGTAATCCCTATGGCTCGAAGTATGGTTGCCCGGCATTTAGTGCAATTAGGTGGTGATCCTGAATATAGGGAAGGTTTTCTTACTGATAATGGTAATATTATTCTTGATGTTTCTAATTTTACGATCAATGACGCTCGGGATTTAGAAGAGCATATTAATAAAATTCCTGGTGTTGTTGAGAACGGACTCTTTGCTCATCGTCTTGCAGATGTTATCTTGGCGGCTTCAGAGGATGGTGTGCGGCAGTTGAAGTAATCTGCCCAATGGATGAAAATTTAAGGTTTTAGAATATGAGCGTATGCAAGGTCTTTGTAAATCGAATTCTTAACTTGAAAAAAATCAAGTTGATTGGTTTGGATATGGATCATACTTTGATTCGTTACCATTCGGAGAATTTTGAGTCGCTGGTGTATCAGTTGATCAAAGAACAGTTGGTCATTGAAAAACATTATTCAGAGCATATTAAAAAATTAAGTTTTAATTACGATGATGCCATTCGTGGCTTAGTCGTCGATTGCAAGAATGGTAATATTTTAAAACTCAGCCGTTATGGTGCGATAAGACAAAGTTATCATGGAACCCAATTAATAGATTACAGCGAGCAACAAAAAATATACCGCAGTATCTACGTCGATTTGAACGATCCCAATTATATGGCTATAGATACTAGTTTCTCCATTGCCTTTTGTGTCTTGTACAGTCAGCTCGTGGATTTAAAAGATGCATATCCTGATGAGATGCCCAGTTATCAAAATATTGCCCAAGACGTGCAGTTTTGTGTGGATAAGGTTCATTCTGATGGCAGCTTAAAATCAATTATTTGCAAAAACCTGTCAACGTATGTCATTAAAGAACGTGCTTTGGTTGATGGTTTGAAGCATTTTATTCACCATGGTAAAAAAATATTTGTCCTGACCAATTCAGAATACTCCTATACTAAAATATTGCTCGATTACGCGATTAGTCCTTTTTTAGAGAAAGATGAACGTTGGGCGGATCTCTTTGAATTTGTAATTACCTTAGCAAATAAGCCGCGCTTTTTTTACGATAATCAGCGCTTTTTAGCCGTGAATCCAGTTACCGGAATGATGAGCAATATTATTGGTCCAATCACTCCCGGTATCTATCAAGGCGGTAATGCGAAAAAATTTACTGAAGCATTAAATGTCCGTGGCGATGACATTCTTTATATTGGTGACCATATTTATGGTGACATTGTCCGTTTGAAGAAAGATTGTAATTGGCGTACGGCCTTGGTCGTTGATGAGCTTGGCGATGAAATTGCCGCTCAGACGCGTGCGCTCTCCGTAGAGAAACAAATCAGTGAAGCGATGGAAGTTAAAAAGAATTTAGAGCAACAATACGTGCAGTTACATACTGAAAGTATTGATGCCGGCAACAGCGAATACAGTGAAGAAGTGCAGATATTACAAGGTCAAATTTCCAAAATTGATGCACAACTAACTAAGCTCATCAAAGAGCAACAAAGCTTTTTTAATCCCAAGTGGGAGCGTATTTTCCGCGCGGGAGCAGAAGAAAGTTACTTTGCTTATCAAGTAGAACGCTTTGCATGTATTTATATGGAAAAACTATCCGACTTTTTAGAATGTTCTCCCTTAACCTACTTTCGCGCAAACCGCAGATTACTGGCACATGATGTGGAGTAGTCACCGCCGAATAAGCGCATAGGTATAAGTAGCCCGGGTGAAACACTTCGCTTCACCCGGGCTACGTTCCGTTGCTATTAAGTTAAGAAAATTCCGTCGTCCCGCGGACAAGCCGCGGGACGACGTGGAAGGGGAGCATTTCCTTAACCTAATGTACGTTCAGGAATTTTATCTGAAGTTCACCTTAACTCAGAGTCCTAGGGCTGCGGATGGGACGCGCGCTCATTTGCTAACTTTGGCATGCTTGGCACTGATGGTGGAAAAAACTGGAGTGATGGAGCGCCATTTTCTGGTGGAGTCGCTAACAGTTCGTCTGCTGCTGTATATTGAGTCCCCGGTTTGGGGCGATTCATATCATCTGCTTCTGAAGACTCGCCTGAACTTTGAACGTTATTCTGCGTTCCTGATTTATCAGAGAGACTAGACTGAGTTGCTAGTTCGACTATTTTAATGGTGATTCGTATTGGCAATGCAATCACATGAAGTATGAGTACGGCAACAGATAGAAAGGTTTTTATTATTTTCCAAGCATAAGATGTCGCGCGTTTGCTATTGTCATGTGTTTCAAAGTGCAATTCCTGCGCATCCTGAGAACAATCAGGGGCTTTGGCATGGGCGATAATTCTGTTTTCATTGTTCTCACCATGCCGATACATTTTAGTGCCTTCAGGTAAATACAAGCTTCCTAAATTTAATACGGGATCATTAATATGTGACACTACGGTTAATGTTCTTGTATTATCATCAGAGAGCTGCGCGCGGTTCTTTTCATAGATTTCTTTTTCTCGGTTGGTAAGAGTAGGGGGATTTACTATAAAAAAGTCTACTGCATCTGGTTGATGTATATGTGCGTGCAAACTCATAGCGCCACCTAAACTTTGACCCGTGCAGAGTATGCGTTTTTGTGTGCGTTGATGCTCACGATTAATCCAGTTTTGAATTTGCTCCTGGCCACGAGCATATAATTGCGTGCCAACAGCACCTACTGGTCTTGTATCCGCCAAAAGGCCAGCCAGGAATCCATGGTCTGCGGGCGTTGTTGTGCCTTGGAAGATTAAGATGGATTGAGCATTTGTATCTGTTATCGCTTTTAAACCATATGCGTAGTAAGTTGAGCTTACCCATCCAGAAGTTAATGCAATTTTTTGAATGGAATAGTCTATTCCTTTGATGCTTATAACTTGCCCTTCTTGGGGCGCTGCAAAAGCAATATAAGACAGGGCATTATAGAGAATAAGGTCTTTTTTTAAATCATTTAACTTAGGATCTGCAAAAGATGAGGTTATTTTTTTAGATAAGGCATTAAAAAAATCTTGGGATAATTGTCTGTTTCTTACAATCAGTGTTGCGGACAATAATCGCAGCCATTCTGTAAATCTAAGAGATAAATTATGTTCGCGAAATAACCAGCCCACCACTTTCTGAGGGATTGATTTTGCCGTTTCATCAGATTTAAATTTGGGTGGCATGTGGTCTAAATTGGTCTTTGTGGGCGAATATAATACATTGGTTGGCGTTTAAAGACAATGAGGGAAAATGCTGTCACCCAGAGCGCGGCGAAGAACCTCCCTTCAGAATGGCACCGTGCCATTTACAGGAGGTCCTTCGCTGCGCTCTGGACGACATGGGGGAAGGCGCTAGTGCGCCGCATCCCAATTAGCGCCCGTACCAATAGAAACAAGCAAGGGAACTGAAAGCGCTACCGCGTGCTCCATCATTTGGCGAATCATCCGCGTGCATGATTCCACCTCGTTCTTCGCTACTTCAAACACCAATTCATCATGAACCTGCATGATCATTCTTGCATGAGGTTTAATTTGACTGTTTTGCCAGTCGGCAATAGCCAGCATAGCCTTTTTAATAATATCTGCGGCAGTACCTTGCATGGGTGCATTAATGGCCATGCGTTCTGCGGCCTTCTGGCGCATTATATTACGTGCATTAATTTCAGGTAAATACAGTCGTCTTCCAAACAAAGTCTCAACATAGCCTTGTTCATGGGCCTGCTGGCGGGTTCTATTCATGTATTCCAATACTTTTGGATACCGTTGAAAATACGTATCAATGTAATGCTGCGCGTCTTGACGTTCCACACCAATTTGTTTTGCCAAACCAAAGGCTGACATACCGTAAATTAAACCAAAATTAACCGCCTTTGCTCTTCGGCGTTGCTCTGACGTGACTTCCTCGCGTGTGGTTTGAAAAATTTCACCGGCAGTTGCTGTATGAATATCCCAACCATTGGCAAAGGCGGTGAGCAAATTATCATCTTGTGATAAATGCGCCATGATGCGCAATTCAATTTGTGAATAGTCGGCTGCCAAAATAATGTGCTCAGGTGGGGCAATAAATGCCGTACGAATCAAGCGGCCCTCTTCGCTACGGATAGGGATGTTCTGCAAATTAGGCTCACTGGAAGACAAGCGTCCCGTTGCGGCTACGGCCTGATTATAAGACGTATGCACGCGATGTGTTTGCGGGTTAATTTTTTTAGGCAGAGCATCAATATAAGTAGACACAAGCTTTGTTAAACTTCGGTATTCAAGAATCACTGCAGCAATTCGATAATCAAAAGCTAACTCTTGTAATACAGACTCCGCAGTAGAGGGTTGTCCTTTAGGCGTCTTGCTCAGTACAGGAAGCTTTTGTTCGTCAAAAAGAATTTCTTGTAATTGTTTGGGCGAGTTCAAATTAAATGCTCTACCGGCCAATTGCAGTGCTTCTTCTTCCAAGGTCTTAATCCGATCTTTTAAACGAGCGCCATGCTTTTGCAACGTCACGGGATCAATTAACACACCAAGTAATTCCATATTAGCTAATACAGGAACCAGTGGCATCTCGATGTCGTTAAATACCTTTTGCAGGGATTCAGCCATCATGGGAAAGAGTTTATGGTGTAATTGCAGGGTAATATCCGCATCTTCGGCAGCATAAATACCAGCTTTATCCACCGGAATCTGATCAAAACGCAGTTGCTTCGCGCCTTTACCTGCCACTTCTTCAAAGGTAATCGTTTTATGTCCTAAATACTTTAAAGATAAAGTATCCATATCATGGCGATTGGCACTGCTATTGAGTATGTAAGACTCCAGCATGGTGTCGTAGGCAACGCCTTGTAAGCTAATGCCGTGATTTTTTAATACGGAATAATCGTATTTAATGTTTTGACCGATTTTCTTAATCGCTGGATTTTCTAAAATAGGTTTTAAATCCGTTAATACTTCATCACGATTTAATTGCGGCGTATCATCAGTATGAGCCAAGGGGATATAAGCCGCTTTATGTTCTTCAATGGCTAGTGAAATACCCACAATTTCTGCCTGCATGATATCAAGACTTGTGGTTTCAGTATCAATGCAGAATGAGTTGCATTGCTCCAATTGATTCAGCCAATCATTTAATTGCCGATGTGTTGTTACCAGTTCATAAGCAGAATTAGTGGCCGTTGGTTCGGCGGGCGTTTCGGCCGTGGTTTCGTCCTGCTCTAATAACTCCTTCAACCAATTTTTAAATTCCAGCTCGCGAACCAGGGTAATTAATTGCTCTTTATCCACTGCGTTTGGCTTGAGTTCGTGTAAGTCTAAAGGCAGCTCTAAATCGGTTTTAATGGTGACTAATTTTTTGGATAAAGGCAGCTGTGGCATACTGGCGCGCAAATACTCACCAATTTTACCCGTGATGCTGTGCGCATTGTCTAATAAATTATCCAGAGTTTTATACTCTGACAGCCATTTAACGGCAGTTTTTGGTCCGCATTTGGTTACACCGGGTATGTTGTCGGAAGTATCGCCAACCAATGTTAAATAATCAATAATTTGCTCAGGAGTCACACCAAATTTCTCTTTGACGCCTTCAATGTCCATGCTGTAATTGCTCATTGTATTAATGAGCGTTACATGTTCATTGACCAGTTGTGCCAGGTCCTTATCGCCAGTCGAAACAACCACCGGGATGCCTTGTTCCGTAGCTTTTCTTGCTAAAGTGCCAATAACATCGTCTGCCTCAACTCCTTCAACAATCAGCAAGGGAAACCCCATTGCTTCTAATAATTGGATTAAAGGTTGGAATTGCGAGCTCAGCTCTTGTGGCATTGGTGGTCTGTGCGCTTTATATTCTGGATACCATTCATCGCGGAATGTTTTGCCTTTCGCATCAAAAACTACGGCCAACTCTACAGGTTTATAGTCTTTAATGAGCTTTTTAATCATATTCGCGACACCATAGACTGCTCCAGTGGGTTGCCCCTTAGAGTTAGTCAGTGGCGGCAGCGCATGAAATGCACGAAAGAAATAAGATGAACCATCGATAAGAATTAAAGGTGCGGTCATATTATTCTACCTCTAATTCGGCTAGTTTTTGACTCAGGAGTGCAACTTGCTCAGACAGTTTTTTAATATTTTTGCGGATTAATGGAATACGATTAACGGCCAGCTCATGTTTCATTGCAATTTCTTTGGGGCGTGCCGGGTTACCAAAATAAACGACACCTTCTTTAAGATGTTTATTGGGTGGAACGCCAGTACGTGCACCAAGAACCACACCATTATCAATGCGTACGTGATCACTCACTCCGACGTTGGCTGCAAAAATTACATGATTGCCTGTAGTCGTACTGCCCGCAATACCTGTAAAGCCGCAAAGAATATTGTGCTTGCCTAATTTAACCGAGTGCGCGACTTGAACCAGGTTATCAATTTTCGTCCCTTCACCAATCACGGTGGCACCCATAGTTGCGCGGTCAACAGCGGAATTGGCACCGATTTCCACATCATCGTGAATCACCACACATCCTGTATGCGGCACTTTTAAATGTTTGCCATCAACAAAGGTATAACCAAAACCATCAGAGCCAATTACAGTAGAGGCATGAATGGTCACTCGCGAACCAATTTGGCAGTTGTCGTAGACAGTGACATGCGGATGAATGGTGGTGTGCTCGCCAATCGTAACATTATGACCTATATGAATATGGCCTTTGAGTATGCTGTGATTGCCAATAACGCTACCGGCTTCAATAACGACAAAAGGTCCGATAAAAACCTGTTCACCTAATTGCACGCCTTCACCAATTACTGCACTGGGATGTACGCCTGGAGTGATTTTTGGGGATGGATTAAAATGGTGTAACAAGGCAATAAACGCTTTAAACGGATGAGCCACCTGAATTAATGGTTTTTCAGAAACCAATGTTGCTTGATTGACCAAAATTGCTGCGGCCTGTGAGGCTTCTGCTAATTTAATTTTTTCATTACTGTCTGCAAAAACCAAAGTTCCTGGGACAATGTCATCAATTGGGGATAAGGAGGAAATTTGGATTGAGTCATCACCTATGACTACTCCTTGTACCAGGTTTGCAATATCACACAGTGAAGCACTCATTTTTTAGCCTTTAAATTCTGCAAAATAGGCTGAATTATATACCCCTTATAGTGCATTTTCGATATAGCTTGGAAAAAATACTCTGCAGCGATAGAAGTCCTTACAAATAGCATAATAAAGGTATAAAATCAGTAAGTTAGAGGCAATTTTATTGAGCTTGTTTGTGTAAATCAAAAGGATGAGTATGTTTAAAAAAATATTAGTCACAGGACTGGGTGCATTTTTTACGATAAATGCTGTTGCTGGAGACGGTGTGTTTGATCCCAATTTGCCTTTGGAATGGGCCTCAATTATTACCCTAAGTGGTGGTCCTGCCTGGGTTTCTCCAGGGAAAGATCAGTATTTATATCCTACTCCGCCACTTCCTGCGAATTACTTTATTGCTGATAATAAAACAACTACTCTAGGTACTGGCGAGATTTATTTTGGTTTACAGCGTTTGTTGTGTCCTGATTTGATAGGGCAATTTGGAATTGGCGTGGCCGCAGCCAGTGATGCGCAATTGTCTGGAGTCATTAATGTGAATGGCGGCGTTCCGGCAGTGACTACTTACCAATATCAAGTGAGCCATGTACGTGCGGAATTTAAGGGAAAACTGATTGGCTTTGGTTATCGCTTGTTGCAACCTTACGTGAGCGGCAGTTTTGGCGCAGGGTTTAATCACGCCCATGATTACCTTTCCAGAACAATTGATCCAGTTCTTTATCCATTAGCAAAATTTGCTACCAACAGCACGGTTGCGTTTTCTTATACGGTTGGGCTTGGTGTCCAAAAAATGGTGACTCAGAATTGGCAGGTTGGTGTTGGTTATGAATTTGCGGATTGGGGAAAAAATTATTTAGGCGGCAATGGGGTTTCACTCAGCCAAGGGCCTGGCTCGGCGCATTTGTATACTAATGAGTTGTTGTTTAGTTTAAGCTATTTATTTTAGTTATTTGCTCTATTTAATGGGGAAATGATTGAGAGGAAGAACAGGGGGTTACAATATTAGGATAGCTTGGGCTGAGGTTGTTGGAACGTATTAAACTCATGCCTAAGTTCTAATCATCGGTATATCAATGAGATTTTGGTTACTGACATATATTGCATAAGGATTGCTTCATGAAAAAATATGATCATAAAAAACAAGGGTTGATTATCGCGGGCATGTTAGTAACATCCCTGGCTCAAGCAAGCATCCCTGTGTGGAATTTTTCTGTCCCTAGCCCTGCTGTCGTAACCGTTGCTGACGGTAGCACATCGACTGTGCATTACACAGTCACTAATCAATCCAATAAAGCAAAAAATCTGGTGCTGCAGTATACACCAGGTCTTAATGCTTCCTCCTGTCACTTAGTGGGGAAAGGAAGTACCTGTAATCTTGCCATCACCATTCATGGGAGCTCTGTATCGAAAGAAGGCATTAAAAAAGGGCCTGTTCTTTGTCAGGCTAATTCCGATGGTAGCCCCAACCTAAATCAGTGTTATCAGCCAGAAGTCACCAAACAACTCCAAGTGAATAAAACGGAAGTCTCCAGTTTTATTGCTACTGTGGGTGAATATTTCGATGGCACGCGATTTGTTCCCTTAAGTTACTATTCCCTAGACCGCGGCTTAAGTTGGATTTTGTCTCATCCTTTACCTTCGGTTCAAGGGAGCGGCGAGAATTACATTAACAGCATTGCTTGCGCGAATAGTCAATGTGCCGCTGTAGGATCTTACAGTAATGGTACTCGAGCTGTTCCTTTAAGCTATTACTCCACGGACAATGGACAAAACTGGTCTTTGTCTCGTACTTTACCCATGGCGCAAGGTACAGGCGAAAATAGTCTTAACGGCATTGCGTGTGCGGGCCAGCAATGTGCCGCTGTAGGATCTTACAACAATGGCACTCGAACGTTCTCTTTAAGTTATTACTCCATTGACAATGGACAAAACTGGATCTTGTCTAGTGGCTTACCTACGGCGCAAGGGTCAGGGACTAATTATCTTAACAGTACTGCATGCGAGGATAATCAGTGTGTTGCTGTAGGAGCTTACTATAATGGTACTCGATATGCGCCTTTAAGTTATTACTCTACTGATCATGGACAAAATTGGACTTTGTCCCCCATCCAGCCTTCATATCAAGGAACAGGCAACAATTATCTTAATAGTATTACATGCTCAGGTAACCAGTGTGCTAGCGTAGGAACTTACTACAATGGTACTAGATCGGTTGCTTTAAGCTACTATTCCTTAGACCATGGCTTAAGTTGGATCTTGTCTAACACGTTACCCATAGCCCAAGGAACGGGTACCAATAAGCTCACGGGTATTATGTGCACCGGCAACCAGTGTGCGACGGTAGGATCTTACTATGATGGTACTCGCTATGTCCCTGTAAGCTATTATTCCACTGACTATGGCCTAAATTGGACTGAGTCTTTTACCCAGCCTTCTGCACAGGGAACAGGTGATAATGCTCTTAACAGCATTATGTGCACGGGCAACCAGTGTACCGCTGTAGGAGTTTACAATAAGGGCACTCGCAAAGTTCCTGTAAGTTATTACTCCACCGATTATGGCCTAAATTGGACCTTGTCCCCAACATTACCGCCAGCTCAAGGATTTGACAATAATTTGCTTGTCTGTTTACCGCGTATTTGTAGATAGTTACTCTAAGAATCATTTCCAGGATATGATGGAATAAATGCATCCAGTTAATTAATCCCGCTCTTTATCAGGGTTAGTTAACTGGGGTGCTATGGAATGTTGGTAATATTTGCAGCAAACACCGCTTTAATCTAACCCAATTTTGATTTGTATAGTACTTTTGCCTAATAGGCTTTAACTGGAGAAACAAAGCCCAAAGGTTTCAACGCCCAAAGAGAGCAATCCAGTTTTTGTAAAATATTCTCTGCTGTATTACCAATGATAAACCCAGCTATCCCGGTTCGTGCTACAGTTCCCATGACGAGTACGTCGATGCTTTTTTCTGTAACAATTTGGGGAATTAATTCGGTTGGACTGCCTTTTAAATGGAGTATGGTTGGTTTACTCATCCCTGATTTTTGGATGAGCTTATCCAGTTCAAGAAAGCTTTCATTACCTTCATGCAAAATCATTTCATCTAATCTGCTTTGTGGTATTTCCATCCAGGCGCTGCTGCGCAGGACGTTTTCCATGACGTAATTCCAACAGGAAATAATACTCAATTCGGCTTTATAATGTTTTGCCAGAGAATGGGCTAATTTTAAAAGATTCAGGGTTAAATCCTGTCCTGACAGATCTTTATTGTCCGGATCAACAGCCACAGCAATGCGAATGTCTTTACTATGTTTCAGAGGGCGGTGAAGGTATAAGGTACACGGGCATTTACGTAATAAACCCATATCCATAGCTTTATAACCTTGGGCGCGCTCACCTTCCTCAACGGATTTAATCAACAGATCATGCCCTTGACGCAGTACATGTTGAATCACGATGTTATCAGGTGAAGTTCCCCATTCAATATCAATGGGAATCAGCAGTTTTTTGTGATTGGCCGGTAAGTCTGATTTTGCCGCTTCAATTGATTTGCTTATTTGTTCTTTTAAAAAAGATTCATAGGATGTTTTATACTGCTCAAAAGAATCCGGAAATTCTGGGCAAACCATCAGGATTTCGAGCGCTGCCTGGTTGTTATGGGCTAATTTTATGGCTTGTTGCAACGCTTCTACATCATCTTTAGTGCCGCTGCTCACAAATAATATATTACGAAATGGTTTCATAATAAAGTCCCTCCTGGAATGCGCTTTATAATTCTAATTTCTTATATTATAGTGCAAAAACAATCCAGGAAGAGGGCTATTTTATATATTTGCTTAACACCAATGCCGCGTTAGATCCGCCAAAGGCAAAATGATTCGACAAGGCAATGTCAATTGCTTTTTTACGCGCTGTATTGGGCACATAGTCCAAATCACAGGCGGGATCTTGGGTATCTAAATTAATGGTTGGTAAAATCAGGTCATGTTGCAGGCTTAAGGCCGTGGCAATAATTTCCATGGCACCTGCGGCACCTATTGCGTGTCCGGTCATGGATTTTTGTGCGTTTATGGGAATGTTATAAGCACGCTCACCAAAAATAGCTTTAATCGTTTCAGTTTCAACGCTGTCATTTAACTGCGTTCCTGTGCCGTGCGCATTAATGTAATGTACGTCATTGACGGAAACTCGGGCATCATCTAATGCCGCACAAATGGCACGTTTCTGCCCTGGAGTACTAGGTGCTGTAAGATGAAATGCATCACAGCTGGCACCAAAACCAATAATTTCAGCGAAGACAGTAGCGCCACGTGCTTTGGCTTGTTCTAATTCTTCCAGAATTAAAATACCTGCACCATCAGCAATGACCATACCGTCGCGGTGCAGATCAAAAGGACGACAGGCTTTTGTTGGATTTTCGTTATTCGTAGACATCACTCTTAATTTACACCAAGCCGCTATTACGGATTCCCAAAGCAAGGAATCTGCCCCGCCACAAAGGGCTGTAGACAGTCTGCCTTGAGCGATTTGCTGATAGGCAGTACCAATGGCTTCTGCTGAGGAAATACATGCATTAGAAATCGTTGAATTAGGACCACCGATGCCAAATGCAATGGCAATATGGTTGGCAATGGAATTGGGCATGCTGCGGATCACACTCAGCGGTGGCATTTTTTTCCAGCCAGATTTATGAATGATGTCAAAGACGGTTTCAGACTCAGAATAACCACCCATGCTTGTGCCAATATAGGTTCCTGCATGGATTAATTCTTGGGCGCTAAGTCCTGATTGTTCTATGGCATGATGCGCGCAATAAAGAGCGTACTGTGCAGCACGTGGGTAGCGTTTACTTTTATTAAATTGGGGCAGATGCTCAAGAGACAGATCGGTGATTTCACCACCTATTTGTGTTGGATAAGGAGAGGGGTCGTAGCATTCAATACGCTTTATTCCACATAAACCCTGACTTGCCGCATCCCAGAATTTATTTAAACCTGTTCCTATGGAAGACGTTATTTCCATGCCGGTTATTACAACCCTTTTTTTCATCCACTGTCCTTATGATTGATATAGAAGCATTTTTGCAGCGTAATACTAAAGGTGTGGTTTAAACTCTGTCAAGTTGTTATTGCAACAAGCCATTATAAAGTGATTTTAATCAATTGCTTGCAAACTTGATGTGTTAGGGGACGTATTGTTTATATTTTAAGGACTTTTTGTAATGCAAGGAGCCCAATCTCCCAGTAATCACAGGCATTTTGGGTAAAAAATCCCAGGCGGGTGTAGAGTTCCAGTGCTTTTTGATTATGGGTTTCCACATCAAGATTAAGGTGTGGCTTGCCTTCGCTCAACGCGTAATTAATGCAGTGAGCAATCAAAGCGGTTCCCAAGCCTTGGCCTTGTCGGTCAGGAAAAATGGCAATATCTGAAAGTGTTGCGCCGGTGTTCTGCCAGCGTAAATGGGCTTTGCCAACCAGTTTATTTTTTTCAAAAGCGAGGACGACTTGGTAATTTCGATCACTTATAATGTGATTAAAACGAGGTTCTAATTCGGCTTTTGTTTTATGAAAACAGGCTTCATCCAATAAACATAACTGCGGTATGTGTTCGACAGTTGCTGTTTGAAAATTAAGTTTTTTATGATGATCTAATAAAGGGGTTAAATTACACCTCTCCATATAGTATTCACTATGACGGTATGAGAACCCAAGCTCAGGAAGCCAACGATCATTTAAATGCGCTGGACTGGAAAAAATTAATTTAGAATAATTATGTTCTTGCACCAGCGTAAGCATCTGCTGGAGTAATTGTTTGGCAATTCCTTTCCGGCGAGCCTTGGGATCAACAAGCAGGGCGATTTCTACGGCATCTTCATAAAAGAAATAAATACTTAAGAAACCAATTAGCTGTTCTTGTTCATAATAAAGTGAAATAGTCGGTAAGGTACGGGGTTGCAGTAACAGATGCGTGTATAAATTAGGAATACTGCCATCGGCACTTTTTGTACTTAATTTTAATTGCTCCAGATCCTGGAGTTGTTTTGCATTCAGTTGATTTGTTGTAGTTAGTAACATAAGCGACTTTATTAAAAGGATTTTATTCTTATTAAGGATAGCTTGTTTTTCATAAAGCAGAAATTATCTCACGAAATTATTAAGCATAAAAAAAAACCGCGTTTTGATGCGGGTTAAATAATTAGAAATGTAAGTTTAAAACAGCCACTATAATTTCCATGATAATCAATACGATAATAATGATTTCAAGATTATGGCCGTGACGGTTATCGAGATAGCCATTAAACATCTCAAAAATCTCATTTAATGTATCCAGTCGATGGTTAATTGCATTGATTCGTCTTTGAATATGCAAATAACGTTCGAGCATCGAGAAATGTTGTTCCAGAGTGGGATGTTGCCAAAAATATTTAGGGTGGTAGAGGAAATTACTGATTAAGTTCATTTCGCTTTTGGCGCCCAGGATTTCACCAATAATTTGCTGTATTTGTCTGCGGCCAATTCCCATTTTACCTGTGTGTGACAACATTTGGATTACTGGATTGTATTTTTCGATGAGTGCATCAATAATGTTTTCAAAGTATTGCAGTTTCACCGATTGAGAAAATCCATAAGCCAGGCTGAGTTTTAATTCCTCGCTGTCGTCTTCCAAGGTCATACAATCCACATCAAAAAAATCATGCGGCTCAATCGTTGTTTTATCACTATATTGGTAATGGAATTCATCATGGACCAGACGGCTTACGGGTTTGTCGATAAGCTGTTTAATCGTGTTTAAGTACTCTTTAATTTGATAGCGTTTTACCCCCCAAGAGACTACCGTACCATTCTTAAAGACGTAGATAGTATGAGTCGCATTTTTGTTGGGAGTGAGTTTCAATACGTCGCGAGTTCTTAATGAGCTGAATTCAGTAGAGACCGTTTTAAAATGAGTGTCTAAACGAGTCAGATCAATTGATTTAGCGATACAAAAGCTTAAGCATTCCATGATAGTAACCTGCGCTGTAAATAATGGTGTGTTTACGATGTACTAACTGCATCTGCATTTATTGAAAGAGTGCTGCGGATACAGACTATTAGACCTAGTATACAATAATTTTAGTGATTATCCCAAGTTTAGTTGGTAAGCCATTGATTCTTCGAGTATGAAGCAAGTTAATTCGTCAAGAAAAAGTTGGGCATATGATATTTTGCCCAACTTTGACCACTGCATATTGTTACGATTCATTATCCGCAGTTTCACGAACGGGATACGCTTTCTTTTTGTCTGTTGCCCCGCCTAACCACTGAGGACAGACTTCAAGAATTTCAGCTATTTTATCCAGTTGGTTATGAGCCGGGAGTACATGACCAAAGATTAGAGAGTTCGCCAAGTGGCGTGAAATCCCAAACACTTTGGATACTGCTTTAGTCTTTTCTGTTAATTCTTCAGGAAAACCTAATGTAGCTAATTCGCGATTGAAACGTTGCGAAAATACTTTACTGTTCATTTTCTCACTCCGTGAAAAAAACAATATTCAGCACTACGCAAATCAAATGCTGTCCTCACACTGATCTATCGATCCCTGAACCAGATATAAAGAGTTATAACTTATTTTTTTTCAATAGAAAAGAGTTTTTTTGAAATGAAATCAACTGGTTATCATCAAGTTATCATTGTGCTAAGTAGTTGAGCATGGGCCGGGGCTCTTTTTATTTAACAGGGTGTATTATTATTTGTTGTTCTTCTTTTTGAACAACGAAAATTCATAGCATATACTTAATTCATATCGATTTTTAATTGATCTGCTAGTGTATGAAGATATCATCAATTTTTGGCTTCAGTTTTCGGCTCCTGTACCAGCCGTGAGTAAGCACAAGACTTTCTGCTCATTTATGCTTATAATATGGCAAAATAGTACACAGCACTTGGATTGTCTCGATGTTTGGCATGAACGACATAGTAGGAAAATCTTTTTTTAAAGACGCACAACATGACACGCTTTTAGTCACCAGTCGTTTTTTTACCTTACAAGGCGAAGGTCCTTTCCGTGGCCATCCTGCCTATTTTATCCGTTTAGCCAAATGCAATTTAGCCTGTTCTTTTTGTGATACTTATTTTGATTCGGGTGATTGGCGGAATTTTAGCTCTTTGTTGGCAGAGGCAGATGAGGTGATTCATGAATTTTTTAAGAGTCGCTCTATTCCTACTCCTGTATGGGCACAAGGGTTTGCAAAAAAAATGGTACTGGTAATTACTGGTGGAGAGCCTTCCTTACAAGCTAATTTATCGGCGTTTCTAGAAGCCGCGCAGCCTTATTTTCAAGACATCCAAATTGAATCCAATGGTATTTCTATACTATCTGATTTACCTAAAAGCACGTGCCTTGTTGTTAGTCCTAAGTGTTTAGAAAAAGAGGGAAAGGTCATTCGTTACCTTGAACCTAATAAAGTCATGCTAGAACGAGCTGATTATTTGAAGTTTGTCCTGTCTGCTCCAGAAGACGCACGTTATGCACCCTATAGTGAACTGCCTTCCTGGGCACATGAATGGGCTGAGAAAACAAAGAAGCACATTTTTATCAGTCCCATGAATTGTTATAAAAAAGAGCCGCAACGCGTGAAAATCGCTCGGGATGAAGGGCGTCAGTTGACTGCCGCTGAGCGTTCAGAAATTAATGAAGTAGTTAGTTTTTGGGAGCCTGAGCTTTTAGACTTGAATAAAAACCAACGCAATCATGAATACGCTGCGGAGTATTGCATGAAGTATGGGTATGTTCTCAACTTGCAAATTCATTTGTTTGCAAGCCTGCCTTAAGTGCAGATCAGAGGCTTTTTTTAAGCCAAGTTGTAATGTGGGCGCAGGTATCTTCAATGACATCAATGGATTGATAATACAATTTCTCGATGAGGGCGTGTTCCCCGGTTTTCCAGTAACGCTCAAGATATTGGCAGGCATATTTCACTCTGATTGTGCCTATATATATGGTTTCACCTTTAATTTTATGAGCAATTTTTTCAACCAGCGCAAAATCTTTTTTATGAAAAGCTTTGCTGAGTTGCTCTAAATCAGCGGGCATTTCCTGAGTGATCATTAAGGTTAATAGTTCGATTAATATACTATTGCTGCCGCAACTTTTTAACGCCTCTTCCTGATCAAATAAAGCAAATTGTTCTAATTTAAATAAGTCTATATTCTGTTTGGGTAAATCAGATTTTACATGGGGTGCATTTGCGTTTGACTTGGCGCGCCTTGCTGGCCGAAGGTATTCAGGATGTTGGTTGCATGCGCCTGCGACAGTGGTTTAGTCAGTACCGCATCCATGCTTGATTCTCATTCTCTTGCTCACGCATGAGCCGGGCCACTTCATAACCATCCATGCCTTCGCCTAAGCCAATGTCCACACGGGTTTTATCCCCTATTACAAATTGGGGCAGTTTACTGTCCCATTGAAGCGTTAAATCCAGATTTTTTTCCAGGGCACGGACTTTATAGAGATTCGTGATTAAAGTGCGAATACAGTGTTTGTTTATTCCCGCCCAAATGCCCTTCCTATCTTTCCAATAGATATCGCCCGGAAAGAGATCAATTAAGTTTTTAAGTTTGCCGTGTTCATTTTCAAGAAGCGCAATTTTACTATGTAGATTGCGAATGGTTTTTTTATACTCTTCTTCTAATTTGCTATGTTCAGAGAGCTTTTGCATATCCATATAGTTACGCTTTTTGTAAAACAATAGCCCAATATGTATCAAAGTGTAGGCAATCATATGGGTTGCGTAGCCGCAGTTAAAAATAGTAAATTAAGAGAAATATACACTTCAAAATAGTGCAAGAAACGACCGGACATGCTGGCTGGGCTGGAGTAATGCGTACTGTTCATAAAGAAAAATGAGTAACGCAAAACTCTCGCTATTTAGGTCATTATAAGTCAGAATGGTAAGAATTTTGTAAATAGTTACCCCTTTTTTGTTCAAAATAGAGTATAATGCGGGCTGAATTTAGTTTTGGAAGCTTTATTTAGAGTACTTCGCTGTTACGATGGGTAGTTAATTTTTAATTGCCTTCAGGAACTTAAAATTAGGAGCTGGGACCGAATGAAAAAAATGACCGTATTGATACTAAGCCTGTTATTCACCCATGTTGTGGGAGCCGCAGAACCAATTTATTACGCAGATCATTCCAAAGTAAACGCTACTGTTCCTTTTCATGAAGAACACTTAATTAAATATTCAGTATGCCAAGATGAAACCAAGGCTGAATGCCAAGAATTTGTTACAGATAAATACACTGCCTTTAAAGGCCTCGATGCTTATTTAGCGCATCATGAAACCGAAGTCGCTACAGATTTTTCCGCAGTTAAAGACGCATTTCAAGCCAGTGAACCTCAACTATCAGTAGATCACTTGGTTAAAAATGCGAGTCATATTAGTGACCGTCGTTTTGCTCACATAGGTTAATCAAACAAATGCAATACCATAAGGAGTTATCCAGGATGAGACATGTTGTATTATTGATGTTGGGTTTGGTTTTTTCAGGATTTGCTATAGCACAAAAACATTCTGAACCTGATGACTATAAAATAGTTATGCATACATCAATTCTAACAGGCTTAAAATCAGGAGAAGGTCGAATAATCCGTAGTGATGTTTATGTAAATAATAAATTTCAAGACGGTTATTATTTTTGTGCAGGTTCCGATGCCGCAATGCTTCACCAAATGACCTATGGAGGTCGTCCTGTGCAGGTTCCTTTCCGTGCAAATCATCTAGTTAAGTTTTCAATCTGCCAAGATGATACTTTGGCTGAATGTCAGCCTTTTGCTACAGATAAATTTATGGCTTTTAGTAATGCTGCGGGGGATATGGCATTTGATACTGAAGAAACTTCAGTGGATGTTTCAGCAATAAAAAATACTTTTCAAAACTGCGAGCCGCCAAAGATGGACGACTTGGTAAACAAGTCAATTCACATGAACGATCGCCGTTTTGCTCATGTAGGCTAAGACATCAGCACAATATCCGTCATAAGGATCTCCTGAATGTGGCTCGGTTCTACCTGAAGGGAGATCCTTCGCTGCGCTCTGGACGACGAAATGTCGGGGGGCATCAGCCCCCAGCTCGATCCTATCACTCTTTATTTAATTCATTCGCAGGTTTTACATTCCATGCAAGACAGTTCCATTGCTCAGAAGCCTTTTTACTCTCAAAAATACAGACAGCACCGGTTGCTATCTTAATTCCATGCTGCGCACTGAACGTCGCAAAATCACCGATTAAATAGGGCGAGAAACGTGCAATGCCATTACTGGTTACAACAAGGCATGTTTTTCCTACGTACTCATGATTCAGATGTGCTGCAAAATCCAGCCAGTTTCTAATAATATCAGCAGGGTCAACTTTCCAGCCATCAGGTACTATGGCCTGACTTTCCCAGGCAGCTAGTACCTCTTTACCCAATCGAGCTATAACCTCTTCTTCAGGCCTATTTTCATCAGGGCCGTAATCAATCTCGTTAAAAATAGATAGGGTTTCGATTGGCAAATCAGTTCCCATGGCTTTTTGTGCTTGCTCTGCAGTTTGGATGGCACGTTTCAGTCTTGAGGTAAAAATCACATCAGGAATCAGATTATTTTGCTTCAAATAAGTACCCAACAGGCGGCCTTGTTGCAGTCCACTGCCAACCAGCGGCAAATCGGTAGTGCCGACTCGGCGCACTATATCCCCTGCGGCAAAGGTATTGCCATGGCGGGCGATTAAAAATTTTATAGTCATGCTTATACAGTTCCTTGGAATTTAATATCAGTAGAGAGTATTAATTCTCCGTGTTTGGCAATGAGCGCTTCTGCGCGAGCAACATCTTCTGGGCTGTCCACACCAGACATGCTGGCCCGCCCTTTATAATCAACAGGAACGCAGCGGATGGTATAACCGTTTTCCAATAAACGTAATTGCTCTAAACCCTCGAGCTGTTCAAATTTGCTTTCTGGCAAGCGAATGTATTGCTCCAAGAGACTCCGTGAATAACCGTACAAACCAATATGACGAAATACAGGACTTTTATCACTGCGCTGACGCAGTGCCTCCTCTTTACGCATCGCCGGGATGATGTTTTTACTAAACCAAAAAGCATTACCTGTTTGTTCATCAAACACCGCGGTGGTGCCACTAAATGGGGTGGTTAGTTTACTTTGACGTAGATCATCCAGCTGTTTCCAGCTTAATTGCGTCACCGGGGTAACTGAATCACAAGGAGATGCTGCAAAAGCATCGATCATCGCGCGCAAGAAATCAGGCGGTGTTAAAGGTGCATCACCTTGCATGTTTAAAATAAAATCAGGTTTGCTTGTCATCTGGCGTACCGCTTCAGCGACCCGGTCAGTACCACTAGGTGCGTCTTCCGGAGTCATTACTGAAGCCACGCCAAGTGCTTGGCAATGCTGCATGATTCGTTCATCATCTGTCGCTACGACCACCGATACATTATTTAACCCTTCTGCTGCAGCAAGGGACAGACGTACGACACGTTGCAACATGGTTTGGCCACTAATCATTGCCAAAGGCTTTCCAGGCAAGCGAGTTGAGGCGTAGCGTGCAGGGATTACGATCGCGGTGTGCATGATAAGAACATTCCTTGAGTGATAAAATGGAGATTTTAGCTTAAATTTTAAACGATGGCGACAATACCGTCATCCAGAGCGCAGCGAAGGACCTCCCCTCAAATGGCTCCGTGCCACTGCGAGGAGGTCCTTCGCTGCGCTCTGAAGACGGGGCTTCTAACGAGCAAAATAATTTAAATCCAGCTCTCTCGCAGCCTTTACGTCATCCAATCGTTTGACTGGCAAGGTAAACGGAGCCTCTTTAAGCAGATTTGGATTCTCAGCTGCTTCTTCTCTAATGGTTTTCATTACCTGCACAAAATTATCTAATTCTTCTTTACTTTCAGTTTCCGTAGGTTCAATGAGCAAACATTCAGGAACCAGTAAAGGGAAATAGGTCGTTGGGGCATGGATTCCATAATCTAAAAGCCTTTTCGCCAAATCCATCGCCGTCACGCCATAAGCCTTTTTCTCAGGGCTTAACGTGATAATAAATTCATGTGACGCACGGCGACTTGGGTAAGCAGCTGTAAACCCAATTCGTGTTAATTCTTTCAACAGGTAATTGGCATTAAGCGTTGCATATTCAGAAACACGCAATAAACCTTCTTTGCCTAAGACACGGGTGTAAAAATAAGCACGTAATAAAATTCCGGCATTACCCATAAAGCAGGATAAACGGCCGATACTTTGTGGGTAATCTTGGCGTGTCGCCCATTGATAGTCTGTGTCCGTTTTTTTAACTACAGGCAAAGGTATAAAGGGTAAAAGACGTTTACCTACGGCTACGGGACCAGAACCTGGGCCACCGCCTCCATGAGGGGTCGCGAAGGTTTTATGCAAATTTAAATGCATGACATCAAAGCCCATATCTCCAGGGCGTACTTTCCCAAGAATGGCGTTGAGGTTCGCTCCGTCATAATATAAAAGGCCACCGGCTTGATGTACTAAGGCGGCAATTTCTTTAATTTGGCGCATAAATAATCCCAAAGTGGAGGGATTAGTTAACATGATGCCTGCTGTTTTAGGGCCTAATTTACTTTTTAATTCTTCCAGATCGATATCGCCATCGGCCGCTGTGGCAATTTCAACGATTTTAAAGCCACACATTACCGCAGAAGCAGGGTTTGTACCATGTGCTGCATCAGGAATCAGCATTTCATCACGAGTCGTGTCACCACGAGACTGATGATAAGCTTTAATCATCGCAACTCCTGCAAACTCACCCTGTGAACCTGCCATTGGCGTTAAGGACACACCAGCCATACCGGTGATTTCAGCAATCTGCTCTTGTAGACGATATAAAGGCTCCAAAAATCCTTGGCTGTCTTGTTCTGGTGTCAAGGGATGACGGTTGAGGAAATTGGGCATAGACGCTGCTTTATGCACGCCACGAGGGTTGTATTTCATCGTGCAAGAACCCAAAGGATAAAAATTGCTATCAATGGCAAAATTCTTATGGGACAGACGCGTGAAATGACGCACCACTTGTAATTCAGAGCACGCAGGCATTTGCGGGGGTGTTTTGCGTTGCAATTCTTCAGGAATTGCGTATTTGCTCTGTGTCATTTTAGGAGCCTGTGCCGTTGCCTGGCGCCCCTTATGGGATAATTCAAAAATCAACATAATTTGCCTTCCATTTTTTGAATAAATTCTTTGAGTTCAGCTCGATGATTGACTGGCGTAAATTCAATAAATTGGTACTCTGCAATCTCCGCCAAATAATAGGGATCTTGTTTGAATATGGCTTCTAAAGCCGCACGATCGTTTGTGGCGGCAATGATGATGCCGCCAGTCCGTGGTTTCATTGGGCCTGAGACTACCAATAACCCTTGCTTGTAGTAGTAATCAAGAAATTCCCGATGCGCGCTGAGGTATTTGTCTACTTCACTAGTCGGTACTAAATAGGTTAATTGGATTACAAACATGATACACCTCGTTAACTCATGATGGATTTTAATGTGCTTGCATAAAACGCCATATCTTCAGCCGTTCGCATTTCAGTGGCACAAACTAAAAGCGTGTTGTCCCATTGCGGGTAGAACTTCGCTGGAGCAAAACCACCCGTAATTCCTGCATCAGCTAATTGTTTTAATACCGCATCAACAGACTTATTAAGCTTGAGCAATGCTTCATGGAAATAGGGGGCGCTAAAAAGTAGCTCTACTCCATCAATTTTGGTGAGCAGTTCAACCAGCTCATGAGTATTTTGATGACATTGGCTGGCAACCTGGCGTAATCCTTCTGCACCTAAAAGACTCATATGAATCGTTGCGGCTGTAACCAATAAGCCTTGGTTGGTGCAAATATTGGACGTAGCCTTGGCGCGACGAATATGTTGCTCGCGTGCTTGCAAGGTTAAGGTAAATCCTCTTTTGCCGTCTTTATCGACAGTGCAGCCGATAATTCGTCCGGGCATTTGGCGAACATGCGCCATCTTAGTGCTTAAAAAGCCAAAATAAGGACCGCCAGATGCCATTGGTGAGCCTAAAGGCTGACCTTCACCACAAGCAATGTCCACGCCGTGTTTGCCCCATAATCCAGGCGGCTTTAATAAGGCAAGCGACACGGGGTTCACACAGCCTACGCTAATGGTTTTATTTTGTTGAGCCCAATCACAGAGCTCGTCTACTCGTTCCAGATTACCAAAGAAGTTCGGCTGAGCAATAACTAAAGCGGTAATGTCTTCCCCAGTATAGGCATCTAAGGCAGAAAGAGCGGTAATGCCTTCTTGTTCGTTAAAAGGCAGAGTCACTACTTCAATATGCTGACTACTCAGTATGGTTTCAATTGTTTCGCGATATAAAGGATGAACAGTCCCAGCAATCAAAATACGGTTTGTTTTGCTGTGTTTATTAACGCGCACTGCCATTAAGATGGCTTCTGCTAAAGCAGTAGCCCCATCATACATTGACGCATTGGCTACATCCATGCCGGTGAGTTCGCAGATCATGGATTGAAATTCGTATAATAATTGCAACGTTCCCTGACTGGCTTCGGCTTGATAGGGAGTATAAGCCGTTAAAAATTCACCGCGTGAGGCAATATCCCACACTGCAGCAGGAATATGATGCTCGTAGCAGCCTGCGCCCATAAAGCAAATGCCATTATGGTTTTTGTTCGCAAGACTTTGTGCTTCGCGCAACATATCCATTTCATTAATGCCCGCAGGCATATTTTGAAAACCGGCATATTGTAAGGACTGCGGAATCTCATCAAATAACGCTTGAGTATCTTGAACACCAATAGCTTTCAGCATTTCTTTGGTGTCTTCGGGAGTGTGTGGGATATAAGGCATATTAGTGTTCCTCAGCAGTCTCATTTTGATATTGTGCGGCACTTAGCAGTTGTTCGATTTCTTCAGGATGGTTAGGCTTTAGTTTGACAAGCCAACCTGCAGCATAGGGATCAGTATTGACTATAGCAGGATTTTCAACCACTACGTCGTTAATCGCAGTAATTACACCGCTGATTGGCGCATAAAAGTCTGAAGCAGCTTTAACTGACTCAACTACACCTAATTCATCGCCAGCATGAACTTCATCCCCCACTTCCGGCAACTCAACAAAGACCATATCGCCTAATAATTGCTGGGCATGATCCGTGATACCAATAGTGACTTCGTTTTGTTCTTCTCTGAGCCATTCATGAGTTGAGGTAAATTTTAAGTCATTCATCGTTCGTCCTTAATAGTATAAAATTTAATGTGCTGGCTGTGCCAGAATTTTATAGTGCCCTACCGTTCTTGATAAAGCGGGGTTTACCTACCTTTGCAGGAATTAACTTGCCGCGGATATCAACCAAGACTGCATCGCCAGTTTCTACTGGAACGCGTGCTAATGCTATGGATTGTTCTAAAGTAGGTGAGTAGCTGCCGCTGGTAATAATACCGTCTGCAAGGCCTTCAATCACCACGCGTTGTCCACTTCGCATAATGCCTTTATCAGCTAAGGTTAAGCCCACCATCTTTTGCTTAATTCCTTGTTGCTTTTGTGATAATAAGGCCCCCATGCCAATGAAACCGCGGTCTTCAGGTGTCCATTTGATGGTCCAGGCAAGTCCTGACTCTAAAGGATTGGTGTTGGTATCCATGTCTTGTCCGTACAGTAACATACCTGCTTCAAGTCTTAGTGTATCGCGTGCCGCCAGTCCGCAGGGTTGTACACCCGCGTTCATCAGGTCAGTCCATAATTGCACTATTGATTCCTGGGGTACAATAATTTCAAAACCATCCTCACCGGTGTAGCCTGTACGCGCAAAAAACCACTGTTCTACATCAACACATTCAAAATTAGTTAAGGTGGATACGGCATCAATTTGGGATGGATTAAGTATTTTAAGTGTTTTGGCTATGGCTTCAGGTCCTTGAACCGCAAGCATGGCTAGTTCTCTGCGTTCTTGTAAGCCGACAGCAAAACCTTCGCTCATCTTGTGAATCCAGGCCAGATCCTCATTTCTTGTTGCTGAGTTAAGAATGATTCGGTAATTGTCGGAGGCACGTTGGTAGATGATAAGATCATCAATAATGCCGCCATGTTCATTACACATGCAGCTGTAGATGGCTTTACCATTATGTTCTATTTGGTCGACGTCATTGGTAAGAAGTTTGCGTAGGAATTGACGTCCGCCAGCACCAAGTACGTCAACGATAGTCATATGTGAGACGTCAAACATGCCCGCATCTCGACGAACATGGTGGTGTTCATTCAGTTGAGAGCCGTAATGCAGTGGCATATCCCATCCATGAAAATCAACCATTTTAGCGCCACAGCTTATATGGGTCGCGTGAAGTGGAGTTTTAGCAGTCATTGCTGATATCCTTTTTTATCGCCTTAAGAGAAAGATTATACCTATTGCGATTAATTTTGCGAGATTTCCGCTTTGATTTTTTTAGGATTATGCTCTGAACTGGCTATATACTGTAATATTGCCTATCTCACATTTATAGGATTGTTTCATGACTTTGCTTGGTGCTTGGCGATGGATATTGGACTTAGGATGGCTGGCGGTTCTGTTTATCTTGTTTTGGCATTTTTGGCGTGACAGAAAGGCTTTGTTGCAGGCACAATCCTGGCTGCAAGTAAAAGGCCATATTACTCAGTATGAATTGACTACGGTGGGGCATAGCGTTTGGCCTAAGATTGAATATACTTACCAGGTACATGATAAAGATTTGCTTGGTGAGTATTTATTTTTAGATACGGCACATAATAACCCTAACAGTAAATACGCGCGTTTTATTGCTTATAAAGCAGCACTTGCCTTTAAAGAAGATGCAGAAATTGAGGTGTATTATAATCCGAATCATCCCGAGCAATCGGCATTGGATGTGACTATGCCGAAAAAATTAAATGTGATTTTAATTTTAATCGGCATATTAATTGTCGTGCAGGCTGGATTGATTATTTGGCATTTCCTAAATTAGCAGGTATTGCTTCTTCTTCTTCAATAGGGCATTTGCAAGGTGGTTTACTGGCTAGGGCTTGCAAACTACTGATACTGTAACCGCGTACGCCTTGACCTGCTGGGGCCACGCCAAAATTAATGGTGACTTTTAAATTCTGATGTTGCTGGTATTGGGGATTTTCATAAACCACCAATAAATTCATAACGGCCTTCCAATGTGTGGCGTCAATGGCAGTAATAACGGGTGGAAGTGTGGGTACCGCACTGACAACATATTGATTTTTTTGTACGGACTCAGGAAGCTTGGAGTCAGTTAAGGCCTTGGAATAGGCCATCCAGCCTTCAGAGGTAAAATATTTAGCGATTTGTTTTTGATCGGGTAGGAAATTTTTGTAACTAAAACTGTAGGTAGCAACAGCTGCCTCATTTGCCCAGACAACCAAGGGTGCTTGTTCAGGACCTGCATGACTGAGTTGCGATAAAAGTACAAAGGCTAGTGATAGTATTCTGTTCATGAGATCTCTCGATTAAGCTTCTGATTCAATTGCATAAGCTTTAGTGTACTCATTTTCTCAACATAAAAAAATCCCCGGTATGTCACCGGGGCAAGTTTGGTGTTCGAGTCGAGGACTCAAACGCCGTTCCACTTAAGAGGGGGTAAAGTGGAACTTAAGCATTCGGGGAAATGCTCACCTATTTAGACACGGTTAATATTAAAAAGTTCAATTTTAATACAAAATATATTGATTAGCCTTTTATCATGTTAATATTACGCGGTTTATAAATTTTTAAGATAAGGGGAGCATGGTGCGCAATAAGAAGTTCTACTTTGCTAATCCTGATAGAGTTGGGCGATTTATTAATCGCTGGGATATGTTACTTCTTATTTTAATTTTCGCCGTCTTATTTTTTTTCGGCTGGGCTGGGTCACAAATGGCCACTCCTTATCAGCTAGGAGACCAGATCCCTATTTCTTTAGAACCCTCTAATTTGCCCTTCTATGCATCGCGTACAGTACTGCGGATGTTTATTGCCCTCATTTTTTCAATACTCTTTACTTTTAGTGTTGGGCTTTTAGCTGCAAAAAATCGTCGTGCCGAGCAGGTAATTATTCCGGCTATTGATATTTTGCAGTCTATTCCCGTATTAAGTTTTTTATCGATTACGGTTACAGGCTTTATTCATCTGTTTCCACACAGTTTGTTAGGCCCTGAGTGCGCGTCTATTTTTGCTATTTTTTGCGCACAAGTATGGAATATGACCTTTGGTTTTTATCAATCCTTAAAAACATTACCGCATGATTTACAAGAAGTTGCGGCGATGTTTAGGCTCTCTGCATGGCAGCGCTTTTGGAAGCTTGAAGTGCCTTTTTCCATGTCGAGCTTGCTGTGGAATATGATGATTTCTATGTCGGCCAGTTGGTTTTTTGTGGTTTTATCAGAGGCTATTTCTGTAGCGCATCAAGACATTCGATTGCCAGGAGTAGGTTCTTATATTGCTTTAGCGATAGAGCAAAAGGATTTACAAGCCGTGGGTTATGCGATTTTAACCATGATTATCGTGATTTTTTTATACGACCAAATATTCTTCCGCCCTTTAATTGCCTGGTCAGAAAAATTTAAAGTGGAGCAATCACCTGATGAGTCAGAATATCAATCTTGGTTAGTTGATTGGATTCGTGGCAGTCGTTTAATGAAACAATTTACAGAAATTATTGGGATTTTTACCGATGCATTTGTTAATGCACGCTGGTTTAGGCTTAGTGAGCCTAAAGTGGTGAAAGAAGTAGATCCTAAAAAACAAAAGCGTTTAGACCGTTTTTGGGGCGCTGCAGTTTTATTAGCGGTTTTTAGTGGCGGATGGTTTTTATTACGCTTTATTCTTGCTGAATTGAAAGTAAGCGATATTCTACATGCATTTTTGTTGGGGGCAGCCACTGGCACTCGAGTTATTGTTTTGATTATATTGAGCTCTTTAATTTGGATTCCAGTTGGCGTGTGGATTGGGCTAAGACCACGTATTGCGCAAAAAATCCAACCGATCATTCAATTTGTGGCCGCATTTCCGGCGAATTTATTTTATCCTTTATTTGTAATTGCGATTGTTGAGTTTAATTTAAATGTCGAAATATGGCTTACGCCACTGATGATTCTTGGAACGCAGTGGTATATTTTATTTAATGTGATAGCCGGTGCTTCAACCATCCCGCGTGAATTGTATTTAGCCGCGGATAATTTTGGCTTAAAAGGCTGGCTGTGGTGGAAAAGATTGGCCTTGCCTGGAATCTTCCCCTTTTATATCACCGGCGCAATTACTGCCGCAGGTGGTGCCTGGAACGCCAGTATCGTGGCGGAATGGGTTAGCTGGGGGAATGTGACGCTTAAGGCAACCGGATTGGGTGCATACATCCAGGCCAGCACGATGACGGGAAATTTCCCACAAATTGCTTTAGGTACGGCAATGATGTGTTTGTACGTGCTTATGTTTAATCATCTGATTTGGCGTCCGTTGTATCGTTTGGCGGAAGAACGTTTTAATTTTAATTAACTTAATACCCCTCGGACATGAAGATACTGGATTTGGTCTATCGCTTTTTCCGCTCCTAAGCTTGAAAAAGATTCGCAATAGGGTCGCTATTACTCGTCTTTTTCAAGCTTAGGAGCAAAAAAATCGAGTCGTCCAAAAACCAGTATCTTCATGTCCGAGGGGTAAACCAGAGACGCTTATGTCTGAAACCATTATTGCTATAGAAAGTTTGCGAAAGTCTTTTAAAAAAGCATCGGAACAAGATTTGTTAGTGCTTGAGGATGTTAATTTTAAGCTGCAAGAAGGCGAAATAGTTGCATTACTGGGTAAATCGGGCTCGGGTAAGTCCACTTTACTGCGGATTATTGCAGGCCTGATTCCGCCATCAAGCGGCACTATAACTTATCGAGGCACGCCAGTTACAGGTCCTGTTGCAGGTATTGCCATGGTATTCCAATCTTTTGCGCTGATGCCTTGGTTAACTGTATTAGAAAATGTGGAGCTTGGTCTTGAGGCACAAGGTGTTGGGCGCGAAGAACGCCGGCATCGTGCTATTGAAGCCATTGATATCATCGGACTTGACGGGTTTGAATCTGCTTTTCCAAAGGAGCTCTCAGGTGGGATGCGCCAGCGGGTTGGCTTTGCGCGTGCTTTAGTGATTAATCCTGATGTCCTCTTAATGGACGAGCCTTTTTCCGCCTTGGATGTATTGACTGCAGAAAACTTAAAATCCGACTTATTGGAATTGTGGAAAGATAAGGAAAACAATACCAACGGTATTTTATTGGTCACGCATAATATTGAAGAAGCAGCTACTTTAGCGGATAGGATTGTAATTTTTGGTAATGATCCTGGCTATATTCGTGCGGAGTTACCAGTAACCCTACCGCAACCACGCGATTCAGAGTCACCAGAGTTTCGTGCTTTGGTTGATAAAATTTATACCTTGATGACTACAGGTCCTAAAGAAAAAGCAAAACGTGCGCAACGAGAGCGTCAAATTGGTTTGGGTTATCGCTTGCCTGATGTAGAGCCTTCAGAATTAACTGGTTTGATTGAAACCATGACGTCTTTTGAAGAGTGTATCGATTTGCCTGAGCTTGCTGACGAGCTGATGATGAATATTGACGATCTCTTCCCAATTCTTGAGACTTTGGAAATATTAGGTTTTGCTAAAGTATCCGCTGGAGACATTCAGTTAAGCGATTTGGGGAAACAATTTTCCGAAGCCGATTTGCAAGAACGTAAGCAGTTATTTGCCCAACGTCTATTAGAAAAAGTACCTTTAGCCCGTTACATTCGACGCGTTCTTGATGAGAAAGTAGGGCATCGAGTTTCTGAAGAACGTTTCTTAAGTAAGCTTGAAGACTATTTAAGTGAGAAAGAAGCTGAACGTGTGTTACGTACTATGATCGACTGGGGACGTTATGCGGAAATTTTTGCTTATGATTTTAATACGGGAATCTTAAGTCTGGAAAACCCAGGTAAAGGCGCTTAATTCACCCGTTGTACCCCAAATATAGTCATCCAGAGCGAGTCACTGAATCTTCTATACATCTTGCTCTGAGGCAAAAAAATGGTCCTTTTTTTGTTTCGGCGCTTTGATTTGGAACTGGATAGTACTTTAAATTTCTTTGCGGTGCGTGCACGCCAATCATTGAAGCGCGTTATTTTGCAACACGATTCCTACACACTGGCATGCCCTCACCATTTAACTGATTGATAAAATTTATCCTACACTAGTTTTGAAATTTGGTTCAACTGGATTCGTTAGAACTTTATAACTCTGTTCAATTGCATCGACAAATTTTTTAAAATTCTCCACCATTTTTGGTAATAAAGATATTAGCTCATTACACTTCTGTTGATCCCACTCTTTATTTAGTTCTAAGCTTAACTTAAGGTCAAATATTAGCGTTGGTGGCATTAATATTGGATGGTCAAGTCCTGTCATAAAAAAATTTTGAGAGCGATCTGTTTGGTTAATTTTTTTAATGAGGATATGAGCAGAGGGAATGAGCATCGGATTTTGATGGTGAAATAGTTCAGTTATGTTTAGTTCTTGCTGATTGAATGCGTTCAACATTTCTTTATAATTAGGAGGAATTTTAATTGCGGGATTTTCTTTAGAGCTCCATGCTTTTAAAAGTTGTGAATTAATTTCTGAATGAAGTTCTTTAAAGGCTTTATAGAATAAGTTGATTTGGAACTCAAAATCTTTGGGTTCGAATAGGGATTTGAAATCTATAATGCAATTTAACTGTACTTGAAGTTTAGCCAGTAGTGCGATAGAAACTTCCAGTAATTTATCTAATTGATGAACCGAGATGTTTGCTCTATGTAAATCTGCTAAAAGCACTTCAAATTCATGGGGTAGCTTGTCTTGGGTAATAAATTGTATCGCTTTTTTACTCAGTTCTTTAGCCGTTTCTTGATCGTATTCCGCCAGTTTGGCAACACACTCAGTGATTTGTTTTAATGTAAGAGTGATTTGGCGCTCGGAATGCACATTAAAAGCATGGTTAAATAAGGATTTAAATAAAAGATTAATTTCTATAAGTGGTTCATTATCAGCCAAGGCAGGGCTTATTCCTTCTTTTTGAGGTAATTTTTTGTTTTGCTTTGCATTGTCGGCTAGCTGAGGTAAATTTTCGTCTATTGCAGGACCATCTGATGCAGAGAGTTCTTCTTTATCTGGTATTGTTTTATTATTGTTACGTCGTTTTGTAGTGGCAAATAATGATTCTAGGCCTTCAATAACATGGGCGTCTTCTGGATTTGATGACGTAATGTGAGGTATTTGTTTTTCTATTGAATTAACAATAAATTGTCGTTTAGCTAATAATGTTTGAATTTCAGGAGAGTCTTTGATGTCAATTTCCCTATTGAGTTGTTTCATAATTCCATGCAATAAATGCAATTGTTTATTCAGTTCATTGGGTGCAAAGAGTGATTGGATCGTAAGAATGGAATTTATTTGAATGTTAAGTTGAGTTAATAATGTTATAGAAAATTCTAATACGGTCTCAATGTCATTGTCACTATTAAGTTTTAAAAACACTTTAATATTATTAACAAGACGGTCATTGGTAACAAAATGAATAAGCTCTTGGTTTGCTTCCTTAACCTCTTTATTATCGTATTCAGATAAAACAGAGATAAGCTTGTGGATTTGTATTAAAGTATTAATAATTTTTAGTTCAGAAGACGAGTTAAAGGTGTATGTAAATAAAGATTTCGATAATAGTTGAATCTTCTCGAGTTTTCTTTTTTCAACTTTGGTTAAAATTTTTGCTCCTGCCGTGCTTAAATTGCTTTTAGTAGGCGGCGTTGTGCTAGCAGATGGTACATTGTCTTCCTCTAAAATAGTTTCGGGAATTAAGTTTAAATCTAATTTTGGCCTTATTAATAAATTCTTTGATGAACTCAGTTCATTACTCGAGTTCTTCTTTTTATCTTTTTTTCGTTGTAGAACGAAATTAATTTTATCTTTTTCTCTGTTATAAATAACGTCAAAACTTCTAATATGGGCTAAGTCCGTAGGTTTAAAATAGCGTAGTGCATTATTATTGGGAGCTTTTGATGCCAAAATTGAGGTCACGGCCTTCTTCATTTTGATAATGAGAAGTTTTTGTTTGATGATTAAATTTTGAATTTCTGGATTATCTGGTTGTTCTTGAATTTGTGTACTTATAGATGCAATTAATTTATCGATTAATTGTTTATCTTTTTTTAGTTCTTCAACCTCCGTGAGGCTGCTAAATGGTAATACGTAATCATATAAACTTAATTTAGAGGTTGCAATTGTAGTGTGTTCATCTAGTTTTGATTTTATGTGAGCAAATGACCAAGGCTCCGGTTCTTGTTTGGGGATGTCTGTTTTTTTAGAAGACATATCCAGCATTACAAATTGAGATGCAGGGCTTTGCCTAAAAGCCTCTGGGCTGGGTTGTGTGAGAAGGCTTAATTGGATGTCTTTCATTTTATCTGTGCGCAATTGTTTGTGTTGAGCTGTATCTAAATGTTCTTCTGCATCAGTCATTCCCAATAATGCTTTTAAAAAAGCGGGGTTTAATTTTTTGAAATTGACTAAAATGAAATCAAAACTCCCTTCTCTTGTGTATTTAAGGAGCTCTGGTAAAACACCATGGTTATCTACGACGTAATGTTGTATGTATTTTAAACGAGTATCTAATATGGTTAAAAAATTTAATAATCCTTTTATCGGATCTATTTTGCCATTTGAAACTTCATGAATAATTTTTACATAACGCTGACGGTCAATCTCTATCTGGGAATCAAATTCATTAACGAAATGTGGTAATAAATCGGTAGCATTTAATTCTTGTTGCAAAAACGTATTTGTTAAAATCCAATCGCCTTTTGAATTATCAGCTAAAGCGGTAATAACGCTTCGGTGGGCGGCAGAAAAAACAATCTCTCTTTTATTATGGGCTTGGCCATGTTGTAACACCGTTTTGGCAATGTCTGGTTTTAAATTCTTTTCCGAGTAAGCAATTAACAACATAAAAAATAATTCGACACGACGAGCCGCATGTAAACGTATTTGATCTTGATACAATTGAACTAATTCTTTTTTATCGTGCTTATTTTTAATAACAGGCTTAAATTCTGTCGAGGAGGTTAAATTAGCGGAATAGGGGTAAATCATACGTTTATGCTGGGTATAAGAAATGGGGGGAGGCTGAATGCTAGCAGCGATAGGCTGAGGCTCCATTTCAACAGGTTTGTCGTGTGCAGGCAATTGTAGCGCTGGTTTAGTAGCAGAAGATTCCTTTTTTTCTTCTTCTTCATACTGAGACTCATCGCTGCGCGGTCTAGATCTGTAATCGGCTAACAAACTATCTACGGACTTAAGACTCCATAACCCAGTTCCACTTTCATATTTATATTTATGACTAAACATACCAGAGGCAATACAGCTCATTGATACCATATACCAATTTTTCATAAAATGGACATCATTAATTTCATGAGGTTTAGGCATCATGCGGGAATGTTTTGATAAGTTATCGGAAAGCCCGGCCTCTTCATTGTATTTTAATGAGTAAGTGTCATTATCAAGTAGGTTATAACCATGTTGCTTAAAAAATTGTTCATCGGGCTGAGTTGTATCATAGAGGGTTTGGTGATGACCATCTGTTCCGATGATTCGTTTTGCTTCAAAATCGAGAAGTTTGGAGGCGATTGTATTTTTGAAATTTATATCGGCATAGTAACTGAAGAGGCGGTTACAAATTACCAAGGCTTTCGCAGGTGGTGAAGACTCTTGGTCATTGAGCTTTATATGGTTGATGTAAAATCTTCCAAAATTATATGGAGCGTTTGCTAAAACTTTCTTATTTTGAAGTTGGTGCTCAAAATCTTCAAAAAATGTTTTATTATTATAGGGGTCAAAAATTAAACCCCTGATTGTTGATGCTGGCTCTAGGTTATAGAAAAGCACTACAGTAACAAATTGAGTTTTGCCATTAATAACGCCTAAATTGGCATTAAAAACACAGAACCAATCATTAGTTGATTTTTCTAGGTAGTTTGACCAAGCAATGATTTTTTCAAAAATATCTTCTTTGTAAAATTGGGAAGTACCATTCATCTTGTCTATTAACATGCTTTGAACAGTAGGAACAACAAATAAACTCTCTAACTCTGCTCTTAGTTTATTGTCTTTGTCTGGTTTCATAATGGCACCTGACTAAAATTTAAATCTAATGCTCTAATTATAGATGATTTGTATTTATTTGTCGCGAAAGTCCAATATATCTATGAATCTAAAAAATGAGTAAATAAGGTAGTAAAATTACCTGGCGTTGCTTGGGCTACTGTTGGGGAGAGAGATTTAGTTGCTGTCTCTTGATGAGATGTGATCAAGAGACAGTTGCAGACAACCAGGTTACAATCTGGATGACGGTTCGGTTAAGACTGCTTTCTTACCAAATAATCCAACACCAGCAACAAACGCTCAGGTCCACCAGCCATCTGTAAATCCGTTTTGTATTTGTTATTCACAACAAAGGCAGGAACTGCATTTACTTGATAGGCTGCCATCAATGCCATACCAGTTTGGACACGCATATCGATAGTAGGTGAATTTTCAAAAGCACTTTTAGCAATTTCTCTATCCACACCTTGAGCTACAAAAAAGTTAATCATGGCTTGTTTTGAATCCAATGGTGTCTTATCTGTTTGGATGGTTTTAAATAATAAAGGATTTAATTTATCTGAAAGAGCTAATGTTTTCGCAGTGTAATAAGCTTTAGCATACAGTTCCCAGCTGGGTTTAAAGACTACAGGAACGCGCTCAAACTGTAGGTTTTTACCCATTTTAGCAGCCCATACATTCATCGGTGCTTCAATTTTATAACACCAGGGACAACCGTAACTAAAAAATTCCTGAATAACAGGCGCTTTATTATGAGTCGCTTGTGGATTGGCAACGACTTGATAATCTTTGCCTTCAACAAATGATTCAGCCAATGCTAAGGCAGGTAGGAGTAAGAACAAACAAATTAGTTTTTTTAACATTTTTTAATTCCCTAATGTAAACCTTCAATATAATGTGCAACTGCTTCCATATCTTCTTGACTCATTCTGCTGCTGATGTCTTGCATAATATGGTTTAAATCATTTTTTCGTTTACCGTCTTTAAACGCTAATAATTGCAGTACCGTATAAGCCGCATGCTGGCCGGAAATCACTGGAAAACCTGCTTGTGCATTACCTTTGCCTTGTGGACCATGACAGGCGATGCAGGCAGTTATTCGTTTAGAAAAGTCTCCGCCTCGGTAGAGTTGCTCACCACGTTGGAGAAATTCCTTCGGCGTGCTTCCTTGAGCGACTGGCATTTTAGCATAATATATTGCTAAGTCATCCATGTCTTGTTTGCTAAGAGTTGCTGCCAATGCGCTCATCGTGGGTGCATCACGTACGGCATTATCCTTCATGTCATTGAGTTGTTTTATAAAATATTTAGGGTGTTGGCCGGCAATATTAGGCCATTGTGGATTTGTGCTATTACCTTCCTGACCATGGCAGGCGGTACACACGATGGCTTTATTGGCATCAGTTGCCATATGTTCTGCTGCAAAAATACTAAACGAAACGCAGAGCATTAGTGCTAAGACAAGTTTATTCATTACCTTCTCATTTCTATTGATCAACAGCTTTTAAGGGAACATTATATAAATTACTGAACTAATGGTACACTGCCGCAGTCGAAAACCCAAAATATTATAGGTCATGAGAGATAATCCTTATTCTAAAGCAGTATTTTTAAAGAGCGCCGCTCGCGTAACTCATTTACCTGATGATACCGGTTATGAAGTCGCTTTTGCCGGTCGCTCCAATGCAGGTAAATCCAGTGCCTTAAATTGCTTAACGGGCATTAAAGGTCTGGCACGAACCAGTAAAACGCCCGGACGGACGCAATTAATTAATTTATTCACCCTTGATGAAGATCATCGTTTGGTTGATTTACCAGGCTATGGTTACGCTAAAGTTGCCTTACAAGTGAAGATGGATTGGCAAAAAAATCTGGCGCATTATCTTGATATCAGACAAAGCCTAAGAGGCTTGGTGCTGATGATGGACGTACGTCATCCATTAAAAGACCTGGATCAAATGATGATTGACTGGGCTTTAAATCGTGATTTGCCAGTGCATATTCTGCTGACCAAAGCAGATAAATTAAGCCGCAGCGATGTAAAAAATACCGTACTTAAAGTGCGAAAACATTATGAGCTCGCCGGGCATTTAATCAGCGTCCAAGCTTTTTCTTCCTTGAAAAAAGAGGGCGTTTCTGAGCTGATAGGCGTGCTTAATCAATGGATGGAATTAAACCAGAACCACAGCGCGCCCTCTGTGTAGTGTAGCCTGGTTGCTTGCAACCAGGGATGTTTTACTCTTATCTTTGATTATAGCTTGTAATGGTTTTGAACGATTGAATTACTTAAATTCTAAGACCATTTCCCGCAATAAATCTTCAACCACCTGCGGATTAGCCAAAGTCGATAAATCACCTAGCTCTTCAAGACTATGTATTTCTTTGCAAGCAATTTTACGCAAGATACGGCGCATGATTTTCCCGGAGCGTGTTTTTGGCAGCTCATGCGTCACGTGAATGACGTCTGGCTTGGCAATCGCGCTGATTTCTTTTTTTACTTGTTCCACCAGTTCATTATGCAAAGACTCAGTAACAGTAAAACCTATTTTTAAAGTAATGTAAGCGTAAATACCCTGACCCTTAAGATCATGAGGAATACCTACAACAGCAGCTTCTGCAATTGCCAGATGGCTCACTAGTGCGCTTTCAATTTCAGCGGTACCTAAACGATGGCCAGATACATTAATGACATCATCTACTCGCCCCGTAATCCAGTAATCCCCATCCTCATCACGCTTTGCCCCATCGCCAGTGATGTAATAACCTTTATGCAAATAAGTGGCGCAATAACGTTTGTGATCACCTGCTATGGTACGCGCCATGGATGGCCAGGGATATTTGATTGCTAAAAACCCTTCACCGGCTTGATGAATTTCTTCATTTTTGTCATTTAATAAAACAGGAACAATACCGGGAATGGGGTGGCGAGCAGAGCCTGCTTTTATTGCCGGGTCGCAGGCTCTAGGGCTTATCATAATAGCGCCTGTTTCTGTTTGCCACCAGGTATCTACGATAGGGCATTTGCTGTGGCCCACTTGTTGGAAATACCATTGCCATACTTCAGGATTAATGGGTTCACCTACAGAGCCTAATACACGCAAAGAACTTCTTGAACTGGTTTGCAACCATTCATCACCAGCACGCATTAGGGCGCGTATTGCCGTAGGTGCTGTATAAAATACATTGACCTTGTGTTTATCAATGATTTGCCAGTTTCTGGACGCATCGGGCCAAGTCGGGATTCCTTCATAGATTAAGCTAGTTACACCGTTACACAATGGACCATAAACCACGTAACTGTGTCCGGTAATCCAGCCTATATCGGCGGTACACCAAAATACGTCATCTTCTTTACATGCAAATATCAATTGATGGGTATAGGCTGCTTGTACCAGGTAACCGCCTGTAGTATGCACTACTCCTTTGGGTTGGCCTGTACTGCCTGAAGTGTATAAGATGAATAAAGGATCTTCAGCGTCCATGGGCTCTGGCTCGCATTGAGTGCTTACTGTTGTTTTTAGCTTATGCCACCAATGGTCGTGTTTTTTATCAAAGGCGATGGGGGCGCCGCTGTTTTTAATCAGTAGTCGCGGTAAGGATAAATTCGCGCAAGCCTCATCAACCTGTTCTTTTAAATTAACTAATTTGCCGCCACGATAGAAACTGTCTGCCGTAATGAGACATGCACAGTCAGACGCAGTCAAACGTTGCTCTAAAGCATGTGCTGAAAAGCCTGCAAAGACGACGATGTGCACCGCACCAATGCGCGAACAGGCAAGCATCGCGATTGCCGCTTCCGGTATCATGGGTAAATAGATGGCAACTTTATCGCCTTTTTTAACTTTTAATTTTTTCAATACATTACTCATGCGACAGACTTCAGCATGCAGTTCTGCATAGGTAAATGTTTTGTGTTGGCTGGGGGAATCACCTTCCCATATAAGCGCTGGATGATTGGCTTTATGAGCCAAATGTCGGTCCAGGCAATTAACGCTGACATTTAATTTTCCGCCTGCAAACCAGGTCACATGCCCTTTCTTTAAATCACCCGTCAGTACTGTATCCCAAGGTTGCAGCCAATCGACTGTTTGGCTGGCAATTTCGGACCAAAATTCAGTTAATGATTCTTCTGTGTGTGTTAGCTGCATCTTAAGCCTCTTTACCTTGGGCAATTAGTTTAATAATGGCGGAGAAATCTTTTGCGCCAAAGCCTTCATCAATAAATTGTTGATACAAAGCCGTTGCTTTGGCCGCTAAGGGCGTGTTTATTTTTACTGAGTGGGCTGAGTCTTGGCTGAGCAGTAGATCTTTGAGCATCATTGCTGCTGCAAATCCTGGTTTGTAGTCATTATTTGCAGGAACGTTTTCCAATAGTCCTGGAACAGGCGCGTATTTGCTCATGGCCCAACATTGACCGGATGAATTGCTGACTACTTCAAATAATTTTTCTGGGGATAATTGCAATTGCTCTGCTAAAACAAAGGCTTCTGAAATACCAACCATGGAGATACCAAGAATCATATTGTTGCATATTTTTGCCGCTTGGCCGCTGCCCGCAGCACCCGCATGGATGATCTTTTGTCCCATTGCTGCCAATATAGGCTCAGCCATTTGAAAGGCCTTTACTTCCCCGCCCACCATGAAGGTTAATGTGCCTGCAGCAGCACCGACGGTACCGCCAGATACAGGTGCATCAATGGCTGGTAGTTGCTGGGTGGCGGCTAAACGATGCAGTTCACGTGAACTGTTCACATCAATGGTCGAGCAGTCAATAAACAAGGTATTACTTTGAGCCGCATTGAATAAACCTTCACTGCCATGGCAAACTTGCAGCACTTGCTGACCTGTTTGGAGCATGGTGATGAGTACGTTTTGCTCTTGAGCGGCTTCTATGACATTTCGCGCAGCTGAGCCACCAGCCCGTACTAATTGCTCCAGGGCTGATGATTGTAAATCATACCCTGTAACAGCATGCCCTGTTTTAACAAGATTAATAGCCATGGGCAAACCCATATGACCTAATCCGATAAATCCAATTTTTGCCATATACTTCTCCATTTACTTTTGTCGTCCAGAGCGCAGCGAAGGACCTCCCTTCAGTTGGCACCATGCCACATTCAGGAGATCCTTCGCTACGCTCTGGACGACGTGGGCTTTAATCATGCGTTGGCATAATAAACGCGTTTCCTTTTAGCTCGTTCACCGGCCATTTAGTAGTTATGGTTTTCCGATGCGTATAGAAATGAATACTCTCATCGCCATGCATGTTACTGTCGCCAAAAGCCGAGCGTTTCCAACCGCCAAAAGGGTGATTGGCAATGGGTACTGGAATTGGAATATTGATGCCAACCATGCCCACTTGTACACGTTGGCTGTATTCACGCGCAAAAAATCCATCACGAGTAAAAATAGCGGTGCCATTGCCGTATTGATGCTTATTGACCAACGTTAAAGCCGCTTCAAAATCAGGCACACGCACGATGATTAAAACCGGGCCAAAAATTTCATTTTGGTACAAAGACATGTTTTCTGTGACGTCATCAAATAGACAAGGGCCTAAAAAGAAGCCTTGTGGGTGTTCTGGTTGTTTAAAAGAGCGGCCATCAATAATTAATTTAGCGCCTTCATTAATTCCTTTATCTACCGCAGCCACTACTCTTTGCCTGTGCACGCTGCTAATTAATGGGCCCATATCCGTATTGGGTACATCGCCGGCGTTAATCCGCATGGCTTGAATTTGCGGTGTCATTTTAGCAATTAAGGCATCAGCAGTAGCATCACCTACGGCAACAACTACAGAAATAGCCATACACCGCTCGCCAGCAGAACCATAGGCTGCGCCAACAATAGCAGAAGCGGCTTGCTCCAAATCAGCATCTGGCATCACGACCGCATGGTTTTTAGCGCCACCAAAAGTATGAGCGCGTTTGCCCTGTGCTGTGGCCATAGTGTAAATAGATTGTGCAACAGGCGTTGAGGCTACAGCAGTAAATGCGGCGATATCAGGATGGGTCAGTAAATAATCTACAGTGTCTTTGTTGCCTTGCAGGCAGTTGGCAACTCCATCTGGTAAACCGGCCTCACTTAATAATTCAAATAAACGTACTGACGCAGAAGGATCTTGTTCTGATGGTTTTAAGATAAACGTATTGCCGCAGGCAATGGCAGGAATCATCATCCATACAGGAACCATAACCGGAAAATTAAACGGGGAAACTCCCGCACAGACGCCAATGGGTTGTCTGAAGGTATGGCAATCGATGTGGCTGGCAACCTCGGCTGAAAAATCGCCCTTAAGCTGATTAACCAGACCGCAATGTAATTCAACCACTTCAATAGCTCGCGCTACAGAGCCTTTTGCGTCATCGATGGTTTTACCATGCTCACGCGTGATGATACGTGCTAAATCCAGCTGATTTTTTTCCATTAATTCTCTGAATTTAAACAACACTCGAGCTCTTTTAATGGCAGGGGTTTGTGACCACTGTATGCCGGCGTCTTTTGCCGTTTTAATAGTTTGGTCGCACAAAGATTTAGATGCAAAGTGAACTTGTCCAATAACTTCACCTAAAGCAGGGTTGTAAATAGGTTGACTCGGTGTGCTGGGGTCCTTAATTAGTTGGCCATCAACAAAATGTTGCACCGTATAACTCATCATCAAGCTCCTTTTTATGATTATTATCAATTAAGTTAATCATTGTAATTGTTTCATGAAACTATTTATACAATAATAGATAAGTTCCGAGGGTACTAGTTTTACTCAAGCTGCTCCTGATGGAGTGATGAGGACTAAAAAGTAGTAAGGAAATGAATCGATGGGAAATGGAATCATTATACGCGTACCTCAGGGTATGGAGTTATCATTACAGCTACTGGACGCTTTAGCAAAGCGTTTCCCAGGTTATGTCCTGGAAGTTTATAATAAAGAACCAGACTATCAACGAAGCATTACGCGGCGTGTTGAAAGCCTGCATAAAGCATTTCTATTTCTTCTTGAAGCGTATCCTTGCTCTCAGAAAGACGCTCCTTTTACCAAGGAACTGGTTCAATCGTATATTAATGATTGCAAAGCTGCTTTTTTAGCTAAAACCAGCTCACTAAAAGATTTGGATGCTTTAGAGATCGAGTTGAAAGCATTCTCTACGTCTGTACGTGGTACGGTGAGTGTATTATGGAATGAGCCAGCTGAGACAGCCACTCGTTTATTAAATGAGGCAGAGCAATACGCTTTGATGGCTAAGGGACGCGATAATTTAGTTACCTTAATGCCCGTTAAAGCAGATCAAGGGGCTGACGAATGCGAATATATTCTTCAGATAGATACGACTTTATCCCCTTGTTATGATGAGCTTCTTCAAGAATTAAGACAAATAAAGAACGATAAATATCCTAAAACGCCGGGTTGGTTTCGCGCTCTTAGTGCCCCTGAAAACCATTTTATGCAGGCTTATTTTTGTAATTTGAAAAACGAAGATATAAATTGCATCCAGGACTTCGGTCAACTTTTAAACTACTGGACGGATGTAAAAAAGCAGGCAAAAAATATTCAAGAAGATTTAGTCTTAATAGCAAAAGACCATGATTCTATTCCAAGCTGGTTTAATGAGTTGCCCGTTCATCAACAAGAAATGTTCAGGGTTTTAGCAAAACCCCCAGTTACAATAGAACAAATAGATAAAAACTTACTTTCATTAAATAGAGTTATTAATCGCCAAGAGTATCGTGACACCTTGGCGGAAGTGACGCGCATTCCTCAATGGTACTGGGTGCTTCCTTTGCATCAACAGTGCTTTTTAGAGTATGTGCTTCAAACTAAAGAAACCATAGAAGAGGCTGTTGCATCTCCACCCAGTCGGCTGCGAACTCTGCCTTTACCGGCAAACTTTGGTACGCACGTGTTAGAAAAAATAAATTCGAAACTGAATTTTATCCCTTTTTATGAGCCGAAATACCGCTCCAGTCATGTGAGTTCGCGCGATGCATTGGGATGGCCCGAAGCGGTACAACTTCGGCACGTCGTATCTAATTTACGTAAAGTCCTGGAAAATGCCAAAAAAAATCAATTAATTGCGGTTCACACTTTAATTACGCCACTTTCTATCGGCGGCGATTTAACTCCTGATTATAGACTGGATGAATTGTTGCGTGCGGCTATAAAAAGAGTAAAAGATCAGTTCGATATTTATTATATTAATCATCCTCTCAATTACGGACAATATTTACCCGATATAGCAACAAATGGCCAAGCACCATATCGTGCGGCTTTTCTGGCTAAAATGGAAGAGTTCAGTAAAATAGAGCGGCTTATTGAGGATTATAAAAGTGCTTTGGGTGTCTTTAATTTAAGCAAAGAATTATTTTTAAGTTCTTTGGTACAGTTGCTTGTTTTAGCTGTTAATGGCTATCCTTATGGTTCATGCGTTAGTAATAAAGACAGAAAAGCAGTGGAAATAATGCATACCAATGCGATGGTTCTATATAACGATCGTTATAATGAGTGGCCCAAACTTGCTGATGCGCCAGGGTCAGTTCAGCGCACTCATTTTGTCTCTATAGTCGCTGATCTTTATACTACGCGCCATCATCATGTGCACGCAGGACAAAATGCTCCGGGCGCTGAAGGAATTAAAACGCCGTCCATGTATTTTCCTGCGGATATTGTTGCAGAAATTAATAAACGCATAGGTCCTAACAGCACAACAAATGATGATCGAATAGCTACTTTTAATGAGGTTAAGAAAATTCCTATAGAAAAAGACTCTATAAATCATGTATATTGCCAATTAACAACCAAAAAATTAGGAGAAGCGACCTGCACACGTCTTTACACTTCATTGTATGCCTTAGTTAATGAGTCAAATCTATTTATTCCCAAGGAAAAAAACAAGGAATGGGTGCCTAAGCTATTCAAACCCTTGCAACCTAATGGGATAGTAAAAATTAAAAATTTGATGGAAACTCCTGAGGCAGGATCAAACAATGTAATGCGTTTAGCGGGAATATTAGCTATTGTAAAAAGTCGGCCTGAAGAAGATGAAAGCCGCTCAGATGCTACAAATTCAGTTTATAATGGCATACGCAAAATATTAGACCAATCTGTTGATGGGATAGAAGCAATAGTCACAGAATGGGATAATTTATTTAAGGCATCGAAGAGGGAAATGGCACATAGCTCGGTTCGGCTTGAATAGATTAGAGCAGTTGCTAAAACAACTGCTCTCTCAAATTTGGGTATTAAAGGATGTGTTCTAATCCATAAACCAGGCTTGTTAAACCTAATACTTTTTGGCACGCTAAAACCACGCCCGGCATAAAACAACTTCGATCAATACTGTCATCAATGATGGATAAGGTTTCACCGGCATTACCGAAAATAACCTGTTGACGTGCTAATACACCAGGTAAACGTAAAGAATGTATCGATACATCGCAATGTGTACCACCTCGAGCACCAGGAATTAACTCTTTTAAGTTTAATTTATTTTTAGCTTTTTTTCTGGCTGCGGCAATCATTTCTGCAGTTTTTAAAGCAGTCCCCGATGGTGCATCGAGTTTTTGCTGGTGATGCGTCTCAATGATCTCTACTTCGGTAAAATATTCCGCCGCTTTAGCCGCAAAAAGCATCATTAGTACCGCGCTAATAGAAAAATTAGGGACTATGATTCCACCTAAGCCTTGAGCCTCGCAGAGCGCGCTTAATTCTTTAATCTGCTCTGGAAGTAAACCTGATGCACCAATTACGGGATGTGCACCTTGTTTGATAATCGTAAGGCTGTTTTGATAAACAGAATCCGCAGAAGTTAAGTCAACAACAATTTGAGCCTGCGTATCGCGAATAGCTTGTGCTAAATCATCCTGCTTGCCTAATTGGGCTACTAATTCAAAGTCGTGGTGTTTTTGCAGTGTCTCACAGGCGAGGGACCCCATTTTGCCGTGAGCCCCATTTACAATAACGCGAGTTAACATAATGTTCCTTGATTGATTCGGTTCTTGATTATTGAGTAAATAAAATGGATTTTAATGGGAGTTATTTTTCTTTTTACCAGGATATTGTGTTCTCCATGCCCAAATAGTTGCAAATGGCCAGCCAACCAATGTAGCTTGCAGTATAAGCGCTCCAACAGCAGCTACAGGATCATCGTTCATTAGCATTATAATCCAGGGGGCAGCTATTGCTAAAAAGGCTATAAATAATCGCTTAAATAATCGGATCATAATTCGTCTATTAGGTGAATTTCAGCTTAATTATAGGCTGATTATCATGAATTTTTCTACTTTGATCTTTATTTTTGTTTGAGAACGAGAGAACCTGGCTTAGAGTGCTTGCAAACCACAACTAAACATTGTACATTGTGCGCTCATTCTTAATGCGAATGCCCGTATTATTTCCGGATAGAGCAACAACCCATATCTAACCAAAGGTACACTGATGAGAAAGCAGGAGCTGCACCCACGCACTGTCGTTATTAATAAAACTCAAAAAAACAAGTCAAAAAAAGCACGTACAGACGCTTTAGTATGGCTTGCAACAAACTTCCCTACAGCATTTGATAATTCAGTGCGTATTCGTCCATTAAAGACAGGGATTATGGATGATATTTTACTGCACGCAGATAAAGCTTTAGAAGCAGGAATTTCTAAGAGTAAATTAAGAGAAGCAGTAGTTTTATTTACTCGTAGACTGGATTATTTAGCCTGCTTGAAATTACGTGAAATGCGTGTTGATTTGCAAGGTAATGACTTTGCAGAAGTAAGTGCTGAAGAAGCGGAACATGCGGCTGCCAAGATAAAAAAACGAGTTGAAAAAAGCGTTAGAAATGCACGAAAAATTATGGCAGAAAAATCAGCTACTCATTACAGCGCCAATCATCAGCCTGCAAGCTATCAGCCAAAGTCTGGCAGCAGCAGTAGTAATAATAGCAGCCAATCAAGCAGCGCATCAGATGATTATCTACCCACTTATCCAGTACGCTCTTACGGTGCGCAAAACGCACCAGCTCAACCCGTCCGTTCAGCGGCTGTTGTGGTAAAACATAAAACCACAAGACAATATGATCCTGATGCCGTAGCACGGTTAAAAGAAAAATTGGGTTTATCAAGAAGTCTTGAAGAGAAAAAAGAAACAGTAGAATAGTACCCCGTCGTCCAGAGCGAAGCGAAGGACCTCCTGAATGTGGCACAGTGCCAGCTGATGGGAGGTCCTGCTCTTCGCTCTGGACGACAAAAGTATGTTACAGCCGAATAATCTCCATACTATTAGTCCCACCTGCCGTACCAATAGTTCGACCTCGGGTTAATAAAACAAAACCTTCCTTCTCAAGATAATGTAATTTCACCAGCTGATTAAGCACTTGCTGGTTTAAATCATCCGCGGCAAATTGATGGTAATCCATAAACACAGGAAAAACATTATGCATCAGGCTTAAACGGCCAATAGTGCGTTTATTAGCAGATACGGCAATAATAGGAACCGTGCTGTACTGTCTGGAAATCCATAACGCAGTATCACCTGATTCAGTTAAGGTAATAATGGCTTGAATAGGAAAATGATTCGCTGCATGCATCGTTGCCATGGCAATGGCTTGATCTGCGCGCTGGTAATGACAGGATTCCGGAGCACTGTGGTAGTTAACGCTGGCATGCTTCTCCGCACTTAAACAGATTTTATTTACCATAGTCACGACTTTAACTGGAAATTGACCACTGGCTGTTTCTGCAGACAACATTACGGCATCCGTCCCATCTAATATAGCATTTGCCACATCAGAAACTTCTGCTCGTGTAGGCTGTGGATTCGTGATCATGGATTCCATCATTTGGGTTGCTGTAATCACCACTTTATCCAAGCGACGTGCCTGGCTAATAATGTGTTTTTGAATCGCAGGAACCTCGGCTGCACCGACCTCTACCCCTAAATCACCACGAGCCACCATTACCGCATCCGCTTCATGAATAATTTCAGTGAGATGCTCTAGTGCTTCAGTGCGTTCGATTTTAGCAATAATCGGTGTCTTTTTTGCGCCCATTTCATGCATCAGAGCTCGGGCTTGACGAATATCTTCAGCATCTTTGACAAAAGACAGACTGATGTAATCTACTTCAGCTTTAATTGCCGTAGCTAAGTCACGTTTGTCTTTATCGGTTAAGGTTCTGGCAGCAAGCCCGCCACCTTTTCTATTTAAACCTTTAAGGTCGGTTAAAATACCGCCTTCAATTACGGTGCAATGAATTTTAGAGCCAGAAATTTCATTGACTTGCAATTCAATTAATCCGTCATTAATCAGCAAGTAATCATTGGGAGCAAGCTCTTTGTCTAAATTAGGATAAGCCACAGATACTTCATAAATATCACCTAAGCACTCTTCAGTGGCACAATCGAGAGTAAAACGCTGTCCCTCAACAAGGGTAACTGATTTGTCTTTAAAACGGCCTATACGTATCTTAGGCCCTTGCAAATCAGCCATAATGGCTAAGGGATGGTTTAATTCTTCAGCAATTTCCCGTACTAGGCCAATCAGCTGGAGTGCCGATGCATCCGCATGTGAAAAATTAATGCGTACCACGTCGACTCCTGCAGTCAACATGGCACGTAGCGTTAGGGGGGAGCTACTGGCAGGACCTAGTGTGGCAACTATTTTAGTTTGACGTAACATCTTTGGCTCGCTCCTGCAAAATGGCAACCGCGGGCAGGGTTTTCCCCTCTAAACACTCAAGGAATGCCCCACCTCCGGTGGAAATATAAGATATTTGCTGATTCAGGTCATAGAGATCAATCGCGGCTAAAGTATCACCACCACCAGCAATTGAAAATGCATCACTTTCAGCAATAGCAATCGCTAAGGCACGTGTGCCATAAGCAAATTGTGCAAACTCAAAAACGCCAACTGGACCATTCCAGATGATGGTTTTCGCCTCATCAATAATGTCCACATAGTCACTGACGGTTATTGGTCCTATATCAAGAATCATATCGTCAGCAGCTACATTCTGTAATGATTTATTATAAGCAGGGCAGTTTTCGCTAAATGTTTTACCTACAACTACATCAGTTGGTAAAGGAATATGACATCCTTTTTCTTGAGCTAATTGAAGAATAGCTCGTGCTTCATCGAGTAAGTCAGGTTCATAAAGGGATAGGCCAATTTCAAAGCCTTGTGCTTTTAAGAAGGTATTGGCAATACCACCGCCAGGAATCAAACAATCTACCATGCACACCAGTTGCCGCAATAAACTGAGTTTGGAGGACACTTTAGCGCCGCCAACTATAGCCACGATGGGTTTTTCTGGGGCTTTAAGCGCTTTTCCAAGCGCATCCAACTCTCGAACCAACAAAGGTCCGGCAACAGCAATTGGAGCAAATTGAGCCACGCCATAAGTCGATGCCTGCGCGCGATGCGCGGTACCAAAGGCATCCATGACAAAGACATCGCATAGCTTGGCTAATTTTTTAGCCAAGAGTTCGTCGTTCTTTTTCTCACCGGCATTAAAACGGACGTTCTCGCAAATCACTAATTCACCGGCAGCTACTTCAATACCATCAAGATAATCGCTAACAAAGCGCACTGGATAATTTAAATTTTGTTTTAAATAGTCGGCGACAGGTTGTAAAGAAAAGCGTTTTTCAAACCGGCCTTCTTCAGGTCGGCCAAGGTGTGATAAAACCATCACTGCAGCCCCAGCTGCCAAGGCAGCCTCCAGGGTAGGTAATGCTGCTTGCAGCCGTTGATCGCTGGTAATAATCCCATCTTTGATTGGAACGTTCAAATCTTCACGAATTAGCACTCTCTTTCCAGAAAGGTCTATGTCGCTCATTTGTATCAAATTCATTCTTATCTCCGCTCAGGGTTTAGCTTTCCATCATTTGCTTTGCTGTATCAAGCATACGATTAGAGAAGCCCCATTCGTTATCATACCAGGCAACTACTTTAACCAACTTACCAAATACTTTAGTTTGGGTGGTATCAAAAGTAGCAGAGGCTGGATTGTGATTAAAATCAGAAGAGACCAAAGGCTCATCATTGATGTGTAAGACAGAGCTTTTTGCCTGACGCACAATATTATTCACTTCTTCAACAGTAGTATCACGACCTGCAATAAAAGTTAAGTCAATTACAGAAACATTCATTACCGGTACGCGCATGGCAAAACCGTCCAGCTTTCCAGCTAATTCAGGTAAAACCAAACCCACAGCAGCAGCAGCTCCTGTTTTAGTAGGGATAATGTTTTGCGCTGCAGCACGCGCACGGTGTAAGTCGTTATGGCTGCCATCTAAAAGCATTTGATCGCTGGTGTAGGCATGAACTGTGTTTAACAGACCTGATTCAATACCTAAAGCATCACTTAATGGTTTTACAACAGGAGCTAAGCAATTGGTTGTGCAAGAGGCGTTAGAAACGACAACGTCAGATGCTTTAAGGGATTGATGATTCACTCCGTATACTATAGTTGCATCAGCGTTTTTTCCTGGAGCAGAAATTAATACTTTTTTAGCTCCCGCACTAATATGCTGCATGGCGGCAGTTCGCTCAGTAAAATGGCCGGTGCATTCAAAAACGATATCAATGTTTAATTCGTTCCAGGGCAAATTCGCAGGGTTACGTTCTGCAATAACTTGGATGGCATGACCATCAACAACCAGTGTGTTGCCTTCAACACGAACTTCAGAGGCAAAGCGGCCATGCGTGGAATCATAACGAGTCAAATGCGAGGTGGTTGCAATACCGGATAAATCATTAATTGCCACTACTTCAAATTCATTTTGTCTGTTGTACTCAAAAATTGATCTTAAAATGCAACGACCGATACGGCCATAGCCATTAATCGCAACGCGGATTGTCATACTACTTCTCCAATTTAATGTGCTTTAGCTGCTTTATTTAACGCAGCGGAGTACACGATTTTTTATTTGTTTAATGTATTTAAGGTAGTAACGATTCGCTCCATAGTGATATTGAGGAATTCGTAAGCAAGATGTGCCGGTGCGGATACACCAAAACTATCCAGGCCAATTACTGCGCCACGCAGGCCAACAAATTGATACCAATAGGCAGAACTGGCGGCTTCAATAGCAATACGAGTCTCTACTTCTTTAGGCAGTACTTGATTTTTGTAACTCAAATCTTGTTCTAAAAAGCGCTCCGCACAAGGCATGGAAACGACACGCACTTTAAGTCCTTGAGCTTTAACTTGCTCAGCCGCAGCAAGTGCTAATTGCACTTCAGATCCGGTAGCAATTAAGATGGCATCTGGAGTTCCTGCACAATCTACAATGACATAGCCGCCTTTCTTAATTAAGTCAGCAGCGTTTGTAGCATGAGGTAAGGCAGGTAAATTCTGTCTGGAAAGTAATAAAGACGCAGGGCCATTATGGTGTTCTAAAGCTTGTTGCCAGGCAACAGCAGTTTCCATTAAATCAGCAGGGCGCCAAACCGACATACCAGGAGTCATGCGTAACATAGACGCGTGTTCCACAGGTTGATGTGTTGGCCCATCTTCACCTAAGCCAATGGAGTCGTGAGTAAAGATATAAATAACACGCTGTTTCATTAAAGCGCTTAAACGAATGGCATTACGCGCATAATCTGCAAACACAAGGAAGGTTCCGCCATAAGGAATGAATCCACCGTGTACAGCCAGACCATTCATAATGGCAGCCATTGCAAACTCACGTACACCATAATTGAGGTAGTTACCTGAAAAATCTGCGCTGGTGATGGCTTTGCTGCCTGACCAATTGGTATTATTAGAACCTGTTAAATCAGCAGAACCACCAAGCATTTCTGGTAATAAACGCGCAAAGTGCTCGATGCATTGTTGTGATGCTTTACGCGTTGCGATGGCTTTTTCATTACCACGGCATTGTTCTAAAAAGGCTTGCGAATAACTGTGCCAGTCATCGGGAAGGTCACCATTAATCCGGCGTAAAAATTGCTCGTATGCAGCAGGGTGTTTTTGTTGGTATTGGCTTAAAAGTTCTAACCATTCCTGCTCATCGTGCTGGCCTTGTTCTTGGTGATTCCATTGTTGATAAATGGTATCAGGAATTATAAAAGGTGCTTCGTTCCAGTGAAAGAACTCACGTACAGCGGCAATATCTTTGGCACCTAAGGGCGAGCCATGTGATTTTTCACTGCCAGCAACTGAAGAACCCAGTCCGATTACGGTGTTACAAATAATCAGTGTGGGTTGGGTGGTATTGGCTTGGGCTTTAATAATGGCTTGCTCGATAGCGTCCATATCGTGACCATCAATCGCTTCAATCACTTGCCAGTTATAAGCTTTAAAGCGCAATGCAGTATCGTCACTAAACCAGGTATCGATTTGACCATCAATGGAAATACCATTGCTGTCGTAAAAGGCAATTAGTTTACCCAGGCCTAAAGTTCCGGCTAAAGAACAGGCTTCATGAGAAATCCCTTCCATCAAACAGCCATCACCAATAAAGGTATAAGTATGGTGATCCACCAGATCAAAGTCGCCATGGTTGTATTGGCTGGCTAAAATACGTTCAGCTATGGCCATGCCTACGGCATTAGCCAAACCTTGGCCTAAAGGACCCGTAGTTGTTTCCACACCAGGAGTATGCCCTAATTCTGGATGACCTGGAGTCGGTGAGTTTAACTGACGAAAATTTTTCAGATCGTCTATAGACAGTTTATAGCCTGTTAGATGCAGCAAGGAATACAGCAGCATGGAACCATGACCATTAGACAATACAAAGCGGTCGCGGTTAAACCAATGTGGGTTTTTAGGATTGTGTTTGAGAAATTTTTTCCACAAAACAGTGGCTATATCCGCCATGCCTAAAGGCATTCCCGGATGTCCTGACTGAGCTTGCTCTACTGCATCGATACTTAAAATACGAATGGCATTCGCTAATTCTTTGGAAAGATTCATGCGTTCTCTATATACGCTTAACTGGTTGCGCTATTGTCGCTCAGATGACAGGAATCATCAAGAAAACGTACCCATTTTTAAACAAACTTTGCTAAGAAGCCAGTTTGTACCTGAGTTATTTCTTATTAAAACACTTGCCAGAGGCTTGAATATAGATACAATGAAAACGAACAGTAATAGTACATAAATTTACTTTATCTGTTATTTTATGTATAATGAGGTCTATTTTTTTACGGTTCAGCTTGTTTGTGAGCAGAATTGATATCCAAAAAAATTATTAAGGGCATTATGACAGCGGTCATTGAGCGTTTACAGAGTACTCTTGGAGATCAATCTTTCATGCTTGATGATCCAAATCCATTGAATAAAGCGTTTAGCCAACAAATTCAAGCGCTCGGCTCTGATTTTTATAAAAAAATTGTTCCTTCACATTTAGTTTTAAATATGGAATACAGCCTGCTGGGCCAGCAAATTCTCCGTAATATTGCATCGCAACAACTCGAGAAAAAAAATCAAATCATTGAGCAAATAAGCGCTGCACTGCTCTTGGCGGAGATCTTAGAAAATACCTATAAAAAATACCTTATTGTGCCACGAGAAGTCCGGCGTTTACGCGAACAACAGCAATTGTATCGTGATGTCTTAGCCGAAATTCAGAAAATAGATCGTGTTGAAGTAGTGGATGATGACCCTGTAGCTGTCGGTTTATCTTTCTCTAACGAATTACGCACAAGAACGATAGCCGTTAATTTATACCGCTTATTATTCCTCCGTGGTAAACGCGCTTTGGATTTGATTGCGATGAAAGATTTTAGTGCGGATTGGTATCGCCGGATGATCGTGAACTTGGATGATTACACAGATCCTGTCATTCCTCATTTAGGCTGGCTTTTCTATCTTCCGCGCTTATTGGTTAATCTTTATTTAATGGGACTGCATGTTATTCCCGGCTCTTGGATGACTCAAGATGAACGCGATTTAGGATGGCAGCTGCGTTTTCAGGCGCAATTGCAACGCCGTTGGTTTGAATTGGCAAACGATATCGCATGGGTTGGTGTCGGTGTCGTTAATTGCTTTATATTCGTTGGTGCCTTAGCTCCAATGGCCACTTATCTGGCCATCGGATTTTTTGCTTATGACGTGGTTGTGGCAGTAATACGCGCGTACATTGAGCTCAATAGACTGTATGAATTAAGAAAACAATATCAAGAAATGCCTCTTACCGCAGCAAATAAAGCTGAAATAGAAGATCACCTAAAAGCGCTAGACGAGCAAATGAAATTTGAAATACTGCGTTTTGGTTCACATGTACTGAGTACTATTGGTATTTTCTTGGCTATGTGCTGTGCGGCGCCAATATTTGCTTTAAATCCTGTGATTCCTCTGGTTGGTGCACTGTGCCTGGTCATTATTTGCCTCATCAACTTTGCTTTAGTGCCTATTCTTAACCATAAGCGTCCCAAAGATATAATAGATGCTCCTTCGGGTGTTGCGGAACTGGGTATTTTTGGTAGGCCAAAAAATCGCCCTGTGGCATCCCTACCCGTTCTTGATAATAATCTTGAAGAAGATGAAGAACCTGGCGGATTTTGCTGTTCTTATTAATTGAGATGTAGAGCCTTTATCAATTGAATGCTATGCTTTTATATCTTAATTAATTTTTTGCAGGTACAGCATGTCAGCACCAATCGGATTACCTCAATTCAGCCATATCGATGTCGATGGATTTAAATCGCATCTTGATGCAATGCTTAAAAATCATTTAGAACAAGTAGACAGATTACTGAAGGAAAATCATTACTATACTTGGGATAATTTAATGTATCCCTTAGAAGATATGGCCGATGAGCTGGAACGCTTTTGGTCGCCTATGTCGCATTTACATTCAGTAATGGATTCACCTGTTTTACGAGACTGCTACGATGCTTGCCTGCCAGCACTTTCAGCTTATGAAGCAGCGATTGGGCACAATCACGAATTGTATGAAGCGATTAAATCAATTGATACTCATAAACTGGATCCCATCCAGAAAAAACTAATAGAAGACAGTCTGCGTGATTTCAAATTATCCGGCGTTGCTCTGGATAAAAAACATAAAAAACGCTTTGAAGAAATTCAGGCACGTTTGGATGAGCTGGGCAATCAATTTGAACACAACATCTTAGACGCAGCCCAAGCATTTACCATTCATCTTAAAGACGCCAAACGTTTGGCTGGATTACCAGAACACGCGTTAAATACAGCCAAAGAACTAGCCACAGAAAAAGGGCTAGAAGGTTATGTACTTACTTTGGAATATCCTTCTTATCAAGCCGTCATGAGTTACGCTGAAGATCGCGCCTTACGTGAAGAAATGTATCAGGCTTACGTAACACGCGCCTCGGATAAAGGCCCAAGTGCGGGGGCTTTTGATAATAGTCCTTTAATTAATGAGATGCTGGCTTTACGTCATGAAAAAGCCCAACTGTTAGGTTTTAATAATTACGCAGAACTGTCTTTGGCAACGAAAATGGCCGACTCAACCACGCAAGTCATGGATTTTATGAATGATTTGGTAAAAAGAGCACGCCACCAGGCTAAAGAAGAATTTGCCGAATTAGAGCAGTTTGCTGCAGATAAATGGGTTATTAATCCCGTAAAACCCTGGGATATTGGCTATTTATCGGAAAAAAGAAGATTGGATTTATTTGCCTTATCACAAGAAGATTTACGTCCTTACTTCCCGCAGCCTAAAGTAATGCAAGGCCTATTTGATCTGGTTAAAACACTCTACGGCATGACTATTGAAGAAATCAAAGGCGTTGATGTGTGGCATAAAGACGTTCAGTGTTTTTGCGTGGTCGATGAGCACAATCAAGTGCGCGGTTATGTGTATACCGATTTATTTGCCCGTCCCAACAAACACAGCGGTGCGTGGATGGACTCCCTACAAAGTCGCAGAAAACTGGAAGACGGCAGTCTGGAATTACCAATCGCGACCTTAACCTGTAATTTTGCGAAAGCATCAGCAAACAAACCGGCAATGCTCTCGCATGATGAAGTCACGACCTTATTCCATGAATTCGGCCATTGCCTGCATCATCTACTGACTCAAGTTGATTATCTAGGTGCTTCAGGAATTAACGGTGTGGAATGGGATGCAGTAGAATTACCCAGCCAATTTTTTGAAAACTGGTGCTGGGAACAAAGTGCGCTGGCCGTGTTAACGGCACATGTAGACACTGGAAAACCACTTCCAGATTCATTATATAAACGCTTAATAGCAGCCAAGAATTTTCAATCAGCAATGGCCATGGTAAGACAAATGGAATACTCCATTTTTGACTTCCGTATTCATCAAGAATACACGCCTGAAAAAGATTCTTTCGTAAATGATGTTTTAGCCGACGTACGTTCTAAAACAGGCATCATTCCCATTGTTCCTTATAACCGTTTCCAACACAGTTTCAGCCATATTTTTGGTGGTGGTTACGCGGCGGGTTATTATAGTTACAGCTGGGCAGAAGTTTTATCCAGCGATGCGTTTTCACGCTTTGAAGAAGAGGGCGTGTTAAATTCAAAAACAGGCCATGATTTCCTGAGTCAAATTCTGGAAATCGGTGGTTCGAAAAAGGCCGCAGAAGCTTATATAGCCTTTAGAGGACGCCCAGCAACAGTGGATGCTTTACTGCGTCATAACGGCATACGTGATTAGTTTTTGGCTCTTCTTTGCTGAGTGAATTCAGTGAAGAAGGGCATACCTACGCTTAATCACCAATTTTTAGAGGAATATACTCCTCTGTGATTATTTTATGTTATACTTAAAGTGTACAAATTGGGGGCGACCTGGCTTCGACGGGGGTTGCAAAACCAGAAGTGCATGCCGAGCATGGGAACTCTCGTTAATCAGACTCAAAAAATATAAATGCAAACGATGAAAACTTCGCAGGACAAGCTATAGCTGCATAAGCTTTGGTTTTACTGCAACGTGTATCGGCCTTAACCCCGGTGCCCCGTTGACCGAGCTCGCTTATTGGTATCGAATCAACGGTCATAGAAGATAAGCTAGTGTCCTAATCTATCCCGGGTTATGATGCGAAATTCAGGGAATCGCTGTGTACCATCCTGCCTGTCGGAGTGTCCACAGTTAAATCAAATGACAAGGCTACGCATGTAGAGCTGAAGGCAGAGGATCTGCGGACGCGGGTTCGATTCCCGCCGCCTCCACCAATTAAATGTTTTATACCATCCAATAACATTTTCATTCCTCATAAAATCTATATTCCTATTGATCTTTACGTCCATTTGGACATAATGTCGTCCAATGACATCCAACGCTTAGGTGGGGTAACTTTTAGGGTAACCTCATAGAGCATGAAATGAGTTACCCCAAAATGACTTTAAAAGATATACATGTCCGAAATGCCGAAGTTCGTGAGAAGCAATATAAGCTTTTTGATGAGCGTGGTTTGTTTCTTATCATCACTCCAAAGGGTAAAAAATGGTGGCGATTTCGTTATTCTTTCAACGGAAAAGAAAAGTTACTCTCCCTTGGAACTTATCCTGATGTAAGTCTGAAAGATGCTCAAGATCGCCGTGATGCTGCTCGTAAGTTATTAGCAAATGAAATTGACCCAGGTGAAAATCGTAAAGCGCAAAAAGCCGCTAAACAAGAACGATTAGCCAATAGTTTTGAAGTCGTAACAAGAGAGTGGTATGCCAAATACTCTGTTAATTGGGTGAAATCTCACGGGGATCGCATTATACGAAGATTTGAACGTGATATTTTCCCTTGGCTTGGCGAACGACCGATAGAAGAGATTACCCCTCCTCAATTACTTGAGGTTATTCGCCGTATTGAAAATCGCGGGGCATTAGAAACAGCACATCGTGCTTTAGCCAATTGTGGACAGGTTTTTCGTTATGCCGTTGCAACATCACGAGCAACAAGAGATCCCTCAGGAGATCTTAGAGGTGCCTTGCCTCCTGTGAAAGGAGAACATTTTGCTGCGGTTACTGAGCCAAAACAAGTAGCTGAATTACTACGTACACTTGAAGGCTATCAAGGAACTTTCGCTGTTTCATGTGCACTGCGTCTTGCTCCTCTTCTCTTTGTTAGGCCTGGAGAGCTTCGGACAGCTGAGTGGAAGGATTTTGATCTTGAGGCAGCAGAATGGCGATACATTGTTACTAAAACTGATACCCCTCACATAGTTCCTCTTGCCAAGCAATCTGTCGCGATTCTTCGTGAGCTTTATGCTTTGACAGGCACGGGGCGTTATGTTTTTCCGGGGGCGCGTAGTAGTGATCGCCCCATGAGTGATAACGCAATTCTTGCTGCAATGCGACGTCTAGGCATTAGTAAAGATGAGATGAGTGGTCATGGCTTTAGAGCAATGGCAAGAACGATTCTTGATGAAGTGTTAGGTGAATCCCCTGATCTGATCGAGCATCAATTAGCACACGCAGTAAGAGACCCCAATGGTCGTGCATATAACCGCACAAAGCATTTACCTGAGCGCCATAGAATGATGCAAAGATGGGCTGATTACTTGGATGAATTAAAAGCTGGGGAATATTTTGGGAAAAATTAAATTTGATAATATTGGTAGGACAAAACAACATGAAGTTACTTTATTTGAGCTTTATGAGTCTCCATTTGAATTTAGTGACCAAGCTGCGCCTCAGAGTTTTGCTGAACAACGCTTAACTTATTATGCTATGAATGTACAAGAGTATTTAAAATTAAAAGGATTTGACGATACAACCGGTTATTTTGATGTAATTAATGGAAAAATAGAGCGCGTAGAATATGTGTGTTTATCTTTATTTGCAGCGATTGAGAAAAGAGATAAGGGCCATGGGGGGCAGGCTGGAGAGTATTTAGCTGCACTAATTGACCATAAATGTAGAATGTTGCCTTGGCCACCCATAAATCTTGAATGCATCGGTATCTTGGATATAGCAATGGAAGTTCAAGAGCTGTATTTTCGGCTTTTTATTCTTGATAAAGTGCATCCAAAATACTCTGCTGGAGCATCCCGAACAAATGAAGCCAATGCAAGCAGAAACATGAAAATTCGGTTTGAATCTGAAGCCGAAGAACTGTATCGCGAAGTAAGGTCTGAAACAAAATTCAAAACAGATTGCTATAAAAAAATTGAACGTAGACTTAAAGAAAAATATCCAAATGAGTGCACACCAGGGTTTGAGGCTATCAGATCTTGGTTTAAGTCACGTAAAGATTTACCTTAAATAAATCAGGGTAGAATGTTCATGTACCCTTAATAAAACTCGTTACTCTTAGACCTCCTAATATCTACAGGCATCTTGGAGGACTATCAAATGCTAACCATCCCAGAAGTTGGATATGTCAAAATTGACAAAATCCTTGCAGTTTTTCCCGTCAGTCGCTCAGCATTTTGGGCGGGTGTCAAATCAGGTAAATACCCTCAGCCATATAAATTGAGTGCACGTTGTACAGTATGGAAAGCTGAAGATATCCATGCCCTGCTTGCTAGTTATAAGCAGGAGAGTGACCGATGAGTAATATCAAAAATCACCCATTCGCGCCAACGAATGGGGCTTATCAAAAGAATGGTCAAGCTGATTATACTAGAAAAAAACATAAGCGTGAATTCGATCGATCCCGATTACCAACGCCATCTTCTTATTACAGTGAGCAGTTCAAGAAATTAAAAATTAAGTCAAAATGGGTAAGTGTAACATGCTGCTTCCATGACGATAATAACCCTAGTTTAAGTATTAATTTGGTCAATGGCTGTTTCCGTTGCTTTGGATGTGGTGCAAAAGGCCACGATGTATTGGCCTTCCATCGATTACGTTATGGCCTCAGCTTTTTTGATGCAGTGACTCAGTTGGGAGCATGGCATCATGAATAAAGATGAATTGAAAACTATAGCAGAAAAACTTGTTGGGCAACATGCAAAAAAAGAATTAGCAGAAGGCTTTCTACTGGAAGCCTTACATGTCTATGACGATGAGTCAGGAGAATTACTTTATTTTCGTATTCGTTTAAAGCATCCCGATAGCAGAAAATGGATTCGTCCATTTTATTTCAATAACAATAAGAAAAATTGGGATATTGGTGAGCCTAAATTTACAACAGGTAAACCCCTATATCACTTATCTACACTTATAAAAAACACAGACGATATTGTTTGGATTGTCGAAGGTGAGCAAAAGGTAGATTTGCTAGAAAAATTTGGTTTTTTAGCAACAACTTCCGGTAGTTCCACAAGTGCGTTGCAAGCAAATTGGGAAGTACTTCGCGGAAGATTCGTGATTATTTGGAGAGATTCTGATGAGGAAGGGCTAAGTTATTCACAAGAAGTAACAAAAATCCTGAAAGAGTTAAATTGTACCATTCGTTATGTTGACGTTGATAAATTAAATCTAAATGAAGGAGATGACGTTGTTGATTGGATAAAAGAAAATCCAAATGCTGCACGCGATGATCTCTTGCAATTACCTATGTTTGATGAATTACTCGATCAAAATATAAATGATTGGCCAGAGATTACATCATTGACCAGCATTATTACACCAGAGCCATATCCTCTGGACGCATTGCCAGAAACAATACGTGCAGCGGTAATAGAAGTACAAGAATTTACAAAAGCACCAATACCATTAGTTGTTTCCTCTGCTCTTGCTGCTATTTCGTTAACGGGGCAAACATATGTTGATGTTAAACGAGCAGAAAAACTATGTGGTCCCACCGGATTGTTTTTAATGACTATTGCCGATTCAGGCGAGAGAAAATCAACATGTGATAGTTTTTTTATGCAGGCTATCTACAGATATGAAGAGGAGCAAGCAAAGGCCGCAAGACCATTAATAAAAGACTATAACGCCCAATTAGCGGTTTGGAAATCTAAATGTGATGGAGTTCAAACTGAAATACGTCGGTTGGCTGCAAAAGGTAAGGATACAACGTCTCAAGAATCAGAATTGTTGGATCTTGCACATAGAAAGCCTGAATCACCAAGAGTTCCGAGACTTATTTATAGTGATGCAACACCAGAGGCTTTGAAGCGAAATTTGGCAATGGTTTGGCCTTCCGCAGGCATTATTTCCAGTGAAGGTGGTATCGTACTTGGTGCACATGCTATGCAGAAAGATTCAGCAATGCGAAATCTTGCTACCTATAATCAAGGATGGGATGGTAAGAGTGTTCCTACTGATCGAATCGGTTCCGAATCGCTAGTAGCTGAAGAAGTTCGGTTGACAATGTTTGTCCAAGTTCAAGAGGTTACCTTACTGGAGTTTATTGCTCGATTAGGTAGTATGGTGCGTGGAATCGGCTATTTTGCACGGGTTTTATTTTCTTGGCCTGAATCCACACAGGGTTACCGTCTTTTTTCGGAACCACCAGAGAATTGGCCTCATTTAGCCAAATTCCATCAACGCATTACTGCGATATTAAATAATCCTCCTCCTATCGATAGTAATGGCAAGTTAAGACCATCTTTAATGTCATTGTCAGCATCGGCAAAAATTGCATGGATAAAATTTCACAATAGAATTGAAAGTGAATTGCATAATAGTGGTGAATTATATGATGTACGTGATGTTGCAAGTAAAGCTGCTGATAACGCAGTAAGATTAGCTGCCTTATTTCAGATCATAGAATATGGAATGGATGGAGATATAGCCTTAGATTCTTTTGAAAATGCCAGTCTCATTATTTTGTGGCATTTAAATGAATCCAGGCGATTTTTTGGTGGACTGGCCTTGCCTCCGGATCTTGCCGATGCAGTTCGTTTAGAAACGTGGTTACTTGCCTATTGTCAGAAACAAAATGTTGATCGAGTTCCCTCTCAAGCAATTTTGCAATGCGGTCCTCCGGGTATGAGGAAAAGTGCTGCACTAAAAGCTACTTTACAAATTTTGGAAGAGGCTGGTCGTGTGAGGTTAAACATGACTGTTCGACCGAAGTGTATTGAGATAAACCCCATATTGCTTAAGTATGAGGTTAAAATATGACTATTTTGCAACTTATAGCAGAAATTAGGTTGAGCCGTGCTAATGCTATTTCTGCTAATGTTGCTACTGATCCAGAATCAAAAACCGAAACAGTAGCAAAAATAGCAACATTAGCAGTAGCAGATACGCAAATAGAATCATTCAATGGGTTTCATTATTCTGTTAATACTGGTTTAGCAGAAGATGATCCTCGAAGATATTGCTCGCAATGCAATAATTTATCGAGAAGCGGCCAATGCCTTGCTGCAAAGCGTGGTGACCTTCACCACTGTTCAAGAACCTATAGACCAATAATCGATATTTTAATAAATTGCGCATGTTTTGTGGCTCGTAGCGTAGATTAGAGGGGTTGGTTGATGTTTACAAAACAACAGCCCAACTAAATTTGACTAATGATTTCGATTAAATCCGGGAGAAAATATGGGTGGCTTCGGAAGTGGAAAACCCTGGAGGAGAATTATAAAAATTACTTCAGGGCATTGCCAATTAGATGTAGGACGCTTACATCGAAAAGGACTGTTAACCGCAGGACAAGCTTATACACGGCGTTGGTCCAATGATGAAGATGAAGGGACATCTGTGCATATACTTACGGAAATAGATAAATTAATTCTTCTCCACCAAGATAAGCGTAATAAAGAACATTGTTACGGAGTACCTTTAGTTTGGACTGCGTGCAATTATGGTGGATCAAGACCATGGTTTATTTGTCCGGTCGAAGGATGCTCTCATAGAGTGGCCAAGCTTTATCTTGTAGACACAATTTTCGCCTGTCGGCATTGTTACAAGTTAATTTATTTCTGCCAGCTGCAAACACCTGAAGATCGAGCGATACGTCGAGCAGATAAGATTCGCGCTCGACTTGGGTGGGAGCCTGGGATATTAGATGAGCATGAAGAAAAACCCAAAGGCATGCATTGGGACACATTTGAGCGATTAGTAGATGAGCATGATTTATTCGTAATGAAAGCCATGAAAAAAATATTAAGGTTCGTGTTGTAGCTACAAAATGGCTGGTATTAATGAAATATTTATATTTTGGTTTGATATGAATCACCAATTTATTTAGAATACTCGCTGGTCCAACTAATTGCTCTAAATGGAATGGCAATACAAGCGCCTTGTACTACCTAATCATTCGTTGCATGTAATGCAATGAGGGAATAACCAAGTAATTTATTTTCCAAGACTCCTGAGATTAGTATTCTGCTTGGAAAGATATTGCTCGCCTCAGAAAAACATGAACGTAAAATCCATTTTTATGTATTAATGATCAATCATACCCATTTATTATGGTAACCTTTACATATGCAATGGTTATATATAATATTGATGTAAATAATAAAAAAAGGAATCTAGAATGAATGTCGAGGAATTAAGGCATACTTCATATTTAAGTATTGCACAAGCAACTGAAATACTAGATGTATCAATTGATACTATCAGGCGCTGGGAAAAAAAAGGATTGATTAAAGCACATCGAAATGAATCTGGGCATAGATTATTTCAAATATCTGAATTAGAGCGGTTCAAATCTAAACTTACAGGTCAAGGATGTAACGCAGAGTTTAAAATTTTAAAGTCAAACATTAATTCAGGTTTCAAAGTTGTTGAGCTATTTGCAGGAGCTGGAGGTTTGGCTCTTGGTTTACATAATGCGGGTTTGAACTGTGAGCTATTAGTAGAAATTGATAAAAATCCAGTGGCAACACTCAGAAACAACAAACCTTTATGGAATGTTATTGGCGATGATATTGCGAATGTTAGTTTTAAAGAAGTACAAGCAGATGTAGTTGCAGGTGGCTTCCCTTGCCAAGCATTTAGTTATGCGGGAAAACGACTAGGATTTGAAGATATTCGCGGGACATTATTTTTTGAATATGCACGTGCTGTTAAAGAAATTCAGCCTAAAGTTATACTGGGCGAAAATGTTAGAGGTCTGGAGAAACATGACGGCGGCCGAACTCTTGATACAATGCTACAAGTACTAGACGATCTTGGATATCATGTTGCTTATAGAGTTTTGCGAGCACAATATCTTGATGTTCCACAAAAAAGAGAGCGGCTTGTAATATTTGGTATTCGAAAGGATATTCAAAACTCGATAGCATTTCCTAAAGAACAAGATTATACGATTAGTCTTCGTGAGGCATTAAAAGACACTCCTCTCTCTGAAGGACAAAAATACACTACCACAAAAAAACAGATAATGGAGCTAATTTCAGAAGGTGGGTATTGGCGAGATTTACCAGATGATTTGCAAAGATCATATATGGGGGCTAGTTATTTTTTAGGTGGTGGCAAAACTGGAATGGCTAGACGATTGTCTTGGAATGAACCATCACTTACTTTAACTTGTAACCCAGCACAAAAACAAACTGAGCGATGTCATCCATCTGAAACTCGCCCGCTTACAGTAAGAGAATATGCACGAATTCAGTCATTCCCTGATGAATGGATCTTTTCTGGCTCAGTGTCTTCCCAATACAAACAAATAGGTAATGCTGTACCTGTTAATCTTGGTTATCATATTGGTAGATGCATAATTGCTATGCTTTCTAATGTATATGATCCTGATAGTATGATTATTTGCCCAAGAAAGCCGAGTTAAAATACTTTAATACCTCTTCGTGGTTTATAAATTTGTAACTAGGTTTTACTTTTTGAATCACGATGGGGAGCACATTGAAAATTTGTTCTAATGCATTATCTACCCCTGATGCCAAGGCATAAAAACTATAACCATCAATAACCCTAATTTTTTCATTAACAGGACATTTTGTGCCTTTGCTAGAATCAGATGGGGTGAATGGCAGATTGTATCTCGCTGGTTTTTTAGGGATTACCTCAACATAATAGGCGGTAAAATCTTTATATTTCTGTCCTTTCTTCATGATTAAATCATCCAGTTTATAATACATGGCTGAACGATCAGAGCCTTTTAGCGTGTTGTGCTTATTTTTAATCTCAGCGATGATTTTTTTTTCATGGCAAATGCCATCAATAATCTCCCCGGTAGATAAACACTCCCATCCATTAAATGAGCCAAGTAATTTCTGATGAAAATCCCCGATATGATTTGATAATGATTTTTGAGCTTGTCGCATCGTTTCATTTTCAATCCATTTGTTTGAATCCATATTAAAGCTGCTCATTTCAAAAAGAATTGAAAAGGGATCAATTACATTTCTAGCAAATTTATCTTGTGCATTTTTTATAGAAGACGCCCCTCGATCCAATATTTTTAAAACAATACTTTCAAGTTTTTCATCGTCGATAAAGCTTAAATAACTCATCAGAACACCATAAATAATATAAATTTAGGTTAATGATAGTAAAAAAATGTACTTTTAGGAAATAAATCACTGATTTCGTATGTCGAATAGAACCCGTATCCACCTGATTTTTGTTATAAAATCAGTTTTAATTACTTATTTATTAATAATTGTTGCGTAATATTATTGACTAAAATCATTCTTTATTCTAAATTCTAGAATATGGAATGGATGATGGTAAGCATATGCTTAAGCCTCAAGATGTAATTTTGGCCAAGCCTTTCATCGATTAGAGCAATATAGTGTCGCCTTTAAATTGTGCCTCAGTCCTTCGCAAACAAGTCGCACAATACTGCATGTTTGTGGGGAAACGGTTCGTTTTAGTATGATTATGGAGAGGAAATAATGTACCAAAGAAAGGATATGCTCAATTCTCGAGGCTATGCGCAGTTTCTAAAAATAGCACAAAATGCCACAAAAACTATAAATAAAATCAAAATTTGCATGGATCAATCAAGTCAACAGCATGGAAACTCTCAGCTTATGCGTCCGGATATTGAGTATATATTTTTTGATATTCAACAGTTAAGAATGATTTGCTTTGATTATGCATTTTCGGCACTAGAAAATTTTTTAGAACATATTGGTTTTATTTTGTTTTATGATTGGGATAGTGAGCGTAAACAACGACATTACAATGATAAACAAACAAAGCTGTTATGTTTTTCTGAAATAATTGAAAAAGAGCATCAGCCTTCTTTAGATTATGCAACACTCGAACTGGAATGGAATGCAATAATTTGCTCCGTCACTCCTGGCAATTACAATATTAAGAGAAACCCTATAAAACATATCCATTCTGGAAAACATGATGTAAAAACACAGACAGTATCAAGCACCAGTACCATGATGTATCCCCACGAATATGAGGAACTAGTGAAAGATACACTTCATGATTTTTCGGATAACGATTGCTTTAAACTGATGACGGAAGTTGAAGCTCTCATAAATTCAATACATTCGTTTTTACAAAAAAATAAGTTAATTTTTCGTATTTATTGTGATTATGAAACCGATGAGGAAATAGAAAATAGGAAAAGTTTACTGGATATATTTTTAGTGCAACCTCTAGCGGACACGATTTATTCCAGTGGATTAACCAGTCGTAATTTTAGCCCCGCTAACTAGTATTAAACGCAAGGAAGGATGAATATGGGAAAATTATATATTCTGTAATTTCTCAAAAACTCAACTAGCTTATTCTAAGTTCTAGAATGTAGAGGAATCAATTGTGATAATTAAACCCCAAGATATCGTAGTTTTAGCAAAACTTTTGGCCTGCCATGAAAATAAGAGCTGGTCTCAAAATAGTATTGCGATGGAATTATGTCTCAGCCCCTCTCAAATAAATAGTGCCTTCAAACGATTAGTTGAAGCTGGTTTAATGACGCGTTACCATTCACCAAATAAACCACAACCAATCATTCAAGCCTGCGAAGAATTTTTTACTCACGGACTTAAATATATTTTCCCTGCGAAATTAGGAGAAATTGTTCGCGGTATTCCAACAAGTTATGCAGCTCCAAGCTTAAATGAGCATATTATTTCTGGAAATGATCCCATACCAGTGTGGCCTTATGGGGAAGGAAATGAAAGAGGCGTAGCACTCAAGCCTCTGTATCCATCTGTTCCCGAATCGGTGATGAAACATCCCGATCCTTTATTTTATGATCTCTTAACACTCATAGATGCAATTCGATCTGGACGAGCACGAGAAAAACAAATCGCTACGCAGAAAATATCTGAGTTATTAAAAAATTATAAGTAGGTGAGTAATGAATAAAAGTTCTTCGCAACACAATATAGAGCTGCTGACACTGGTTGCTCATCGACTTGAGGAACTATGCAATGAAGTCACATTTGTTGGGGGATGCGTCACGGGGCTGTTAATCACAGACAAGGCTGCCCCCGATGTACGTTATACAGTGGACGTGGATTGTATTGTGAATGTCATTACAAGATCCGACTATTATGCTATTGCCAAAAAACTCAGGCGAAAAGGGTTCAAAGAGTTGATTGCCGGTGATCATCCTATTTGTCGCTGGGATTGTGATGGTGTGTTAATTGATGTCATGCCAGTAGATAAAGGTGTATTTGGGTTTTCTAACCGATGGTATCAAGATGCTCAGGCTCATGCGATAGAACAGAAAATAACAGACACAATCCATGTAAAGGTTATTTCTGCACCGTATTTTCTAGCAACAAAGCTCGAAGCTTTTAAAGATCGCGGGAACCAAGATTTTCTATTGAGTCATGATTTGGAAGACATCATTTCTTTGATCGATGGTCGACCTGAAATTGTAAGCGATGTTGCGACTGTCTCGGAAAATCTAAAACAATATCTTGCGTCCGAGTTTGCATTATTAATGAATAATCCTCAATTTCTTCAGGCATTACCTGGGCATTTAAATTATTCGCAAGAGTCTGAGAGTCGGGAAAAAATAGTCAAAGAGCGGATATTAGCGATTGTGCAAGTGGAGCTATAAATGGATCGCAACAAAATAGCTTGGTTAACTGACATTCATCTTAATTTCTTGAAACCAGCCGATAGAGTGCAATTCTATGAACGTGTTGCGGAAGGTAATCCTGATAAGATCTTAATTACTGGAGATATTGCTGAAGCGAAAGATGTATGTGAAATACTCGACGAATTTAGCAAGCATGTGAATACACCGATTTATTTTGTATTGGGTAATCATGATTACTATTTTGGCAGTGTTATCAATGTTCGTAAGAAAATTCAGTCCTTATGCCAGCAAAATAATAGATTAATTTGGTTGGGGAAGCCTGAAATTATCGCACTAAGTAATGATACAGTATTACTTGGACATGACGGCTGGGCTGATGCGCGTTATGGCGATTTTGATCATAGCACCGTTAGCTTGAATGACAGCCGTTTAATTGCTGAATTGTACCAAGCATTTTTATTGAATAAATCTGCATTGAAAAATGAAATGCAAAAATTAGCCGATGCGGATGCTAGGATTCTTGAACAAACATTAATGAGCACAATTACTACCAATATCAAAAAAGTAATTATTGCTACTCATATACCACCTATTCCTGAATGTAGTTGGCATAAAGATCGCCCCAGTGATGAAAATTGGCTGCCTTACTTTGCTTCAAAAGCAACAGGGGATGTGATCATAAACTTTGCGCAACAACATAAAGATATTCACTTTCTAGTTTTATGTGGGCATACACATACAGCAGTATCAATGAATTTTTTCGACAATTTGGAAATTAAAGCAGGTGGAGCGCAGTATTATAAACCAGAGATTCAGGAAATCATTCTTGCTTAAGAATAAACTCGTAAAGCTAGCAGAGCATATAGGTCATAAATAATGAACATAAATTTAATTTATAGAATTGAAAACATAATCAAACGAATTAATGCCGACAGTTTTGATCAGGAATTAATTTCGTCATTAATAATATGTGTTCGTGAACAATTACCAGTTAATGGAATGGCTAGAGAAATTGGGGATTTCATTGCTCACCCTAGATTAAAGGATCGGGGGCACGTATATAAAAATATTAAAAAGGTGCACGAATCCTTATTAAAGTCATACGATAAAGAAGCGAATCAACTGAATGGCAGAATAACCATTGAGAATCCAATCGATATCAATGAGTCATTAACTGAATTAGAAAATACGCTTTTAATAATTGATAAAAATTTATGCATTTTAAGAAATGATAAGCGAGCGAGTGAGTTACAAGCTTGTATGCTACTTCTTCTACAAGGATCACGTATAAAAATTAATGATCTTGATGGGGTCGAGAGTGTTGAATTAAGATTAGCCGTAAATCCGTCTGGTTATTTGTGTTTAAGAGCTGTATTGCCTATGCCGTTAAGAGATCCTCAGCAAACTAACCCAACATATCTAGCAGAAATAAAATATGAATTAATTACCTCCAGTGTAAAATTTATACCATTAAAAGTTGATGCTTTGGGCTGGGGAGAGTTTAACGGCATATTAAATGCCAGAAGAGATGAAGGTGGTAAAATATTATATTCACTGATTTCTCAACAAGTTAATTAATTCTTTGTCGTCGGGGGCGTAATGTTTTGATATGACTCCTACTATTCGTAATTCCCGAATTGTGAATAGTAGGGAGAAATTGGAAACAAAATCGGGGTAACAACCATCATTCAGGGGTAACTTTCGGGGTAACATTATTTAAATAAATAACATAACCCAAGACACGCGTAGATCATAGCCATCTATTCAATAGCCGCCGCCTCCACCAATTAAACTTTAAGAATCATCATGTTATAAGCTATTGATATCTGGCTTAATTCCCAAAAATGTTCAACGAAACTAGGGTCTGTTTGTTTCCAATGATAGAATGCCAAGATTTGTTTTGTGTCCGCGGGGATCTTTATCAATTTTCGGGTCTTTCCCAATTGCGGGGGCACTCACCATTTAACAACAAAGAACCCTAACACGAGTTCTATAATTTTCAAAGTTCCGAAATCCATAAGCCCGTCTTTGTATCAACTTCATCTTTCTATGAAACCCCTCTGTAAT
>JARLJQ010000007.1 GCA_031291115.1 Legionella sp. | reverse complement strand
GCTCTCACTGCTTTAATGCGAAAAATCATTGTTATTGCAAATGCTCGATTAAAACCATTGATACTCATTGGAGCTTAACCCTGACTAAAGTTTACTCAACTATGTTTAAAAAAATATTTTTTAAACATAGTTGATCTCCTGATGGTGGCTCGCTGCCTTTGAGGAGGTTGCTCCTTCAACTACGCTCTGGATGATGGGTGACGTCTTTATTATTGGCGCACCAAACGCCAATTTTTATTTTCAAAAGATACTTTTTCTGTTGAACGATAAGGGTTGATATCTAAACCACCGCGGCGCGTATAACGGCCATAAACCGTTAATTGTTCCGGTTGGCAATGATTCATAATATCAACAAAAATGCGTTCAATGCATTGCTCGTGAAATTCGTTATGGTTTCTGAACGAGATAAGGTATTTTAATAAACCCTCACGGTTTATTTTTTTACCTTTATATTCAATTTGCACACTGCCCCAATCCGGCTGATTGGTGACCAGGCAATTTGATTTTAATAAATCAGAATAAAGAACCTCTGTAACTAATTCCTCACTGACGGTAAGAAATGCGGGTTCAACTAAATAAACAGAGCATTCTACATCAAGGCTATCAATGGATTCGCCAGTAAATGACTCGTGTACAGCAAAGTGTTTACTCTGCTCTAGAGAATGAATTGTAACCCAAACATCTGCCTTAATTCGCTCCGATAAATCCTGCTGAATCATCCGTTCCAGCTCAGTATGGTCTTTTATTTTGGTGTTATTAAAGGAGTTGAAATAAAGTTTTAAGGATTTGGACTCAATAATATTGGGTGACTGACAATCATAAATAAGCTCAGCAAGAGCTACAACAGGTTTTCCTTTTTCATTAAGCCAGGAAACCTCATAATGATTCCAGCAATCAAAGCCTGAAAACGGTAAAGCATCGGGGTCAACACCAATTTCACGTCGTTTTTCTGCCCTGGGAATTGGGTACAGAAGCTCAGGACTATATTGGCTGCTGTAATCCGATTTTTTGCCTAATTCCGACTCATTGGCAATGGATTGGTATTGTTTTAAAACGTGTTCATTCATGATAACAAGCTCTAGTTGTAGCCATTAGCGTTCTTTTTCAGGATTATATCATGTTCCAGTTTAATGATGAGGGATAATCAGCATAACCCAAATAATCAGCGCATTGATTAAGGCTAGAAACACCGCCGCTGAACCTATATCTTTGGCTTTTTTGGTCAGCGGATTCCAGGTGAGACTAATTCTATTTAGCGTGGTTTCAATGGCTGAATTAAGCAGTTCAGTGATAAGTACCAACACTATAGAACCGATTAAGGCAATGCGCTCAAGTGCAGTTTGGCCTATGAGAAATGCGGCTGGCAATGCTATTAAACTCACCAATACTTCAAGTTGAAAAGCAAACTCATCTTGAAAAGCCACTTTCAATCCTGCGGCTGAATGGCGGCTTGCTTTGTTCATTTGTATTATCGTTTTTTTAAAAAAATGCAGCATTCAGTACTCCTCGAATTGGAGTTGGATTGTCGTATTTTTTATACTCATACGCCACAACAATCTGATTGCACACCCAAAATTTTTTGTTGCGCTCGTCTTGAGCGCCTTTTCTTTTGACGCTTTAATTTTTCTATTTTTCGCTGCTTTTTAGTTTTTTCATCACTAGTGAGTGAATGGAGCTTTTCACATAGGCGTACTCTTGCAAAATAGCGATTGCTCTCACGGCTTCTAGATTCCTGGCATTTGATTTCTATCTCGGAAGGGACGTGTTTTATATACACGGTTGAGGCCGTTTTATGTAATTTTTGGCCTCCTTTGCCACTGCCTGTTATAAATTTTTCAATGATATCTGCTTCATTTATATGAAGTTTAATCATCCAAGCAGTTAACTTCTCTAATTTGCCTTTATTAATCATAAAAACAGGCTCAAAGTGGATTGGGACGTTGAATTAATAGGTAAAGATTGATTGCTTTATTGAAACAAGGCACTATAGTTAATAGAGCATGTATAGTGACTAAAAACAGGACAAACAACTCAGGAGAGTATAGCATGGATACATCAAATCGCAGTCAAAAATCTAATGTAAGTGATGCAGCCGGTGATTTGCTAAAAGAAGGCAAAAAATGGGCTAATGAAGTACGTGAAGAAGGACGTCACAAAGTCAGTCAAGCCGAAGACAATCTAAAAGAATGTTCTGACCAACTCTTGAAAAAAGTACAGGAAAATCCATTAGCTTCCGTGTTAATTGCTGGTGGAATAGGCTTTTTACTGTCTAAAATTTTGAAAAAATAATGGAAGCATTGAGGCAAGTGGAGACTCTTGTTTCTGCAAAATTATCCGTTATTAAAACCGTATTTACTATTTTTCGGTTGGAAGCAAGACTGGCAGGATTGAGTGTGTTTCCCTTATTGCTCAATGTCTGCCTCTTGCTCATTGTTTTGATGACGGTATGGTTATTATCTTCACTACTCATTGGGTATGGAATTTTATTGGCTTCTAATAGTTTTTTTATATCCCTGGTGGTGACTTTTTTACTTAACTTGGCCGTATTTTGGGGTTTGACAAGGTATCTTGCTTTTAATTTGAAAAATATGAGCTTTGATAAAACCAGATCCTATTTTTCTGAAAACAAGAGTAATGATGATGAGCAATTCAAGAAAACAGCTGATAGCTCAAATAGCCACGATGGATCGGATATTAAAACACCGACAAATCAAGGTGATGGAGCTTAAAGAAAAACGCCACAAAGGTCATTCAACACTCTTATTTATTGCATTGCTTATTCCGGTATTTTGGTTGGGATGGAAAATACATAAAGCAAAATGGGTTGATAAGATGGTGATCCAGATAGTGGATGTGACTACTTTAGCTTTTTTTAGCTATTTCAGACGACAAGTATATAATTTTTTTAAATAGCTTTTAGAAGGCATCGCTAATTGCTTAGGGACGCCTTTTCTTCATATAACCTTATTTTATGGTCTAATCATTGTTGTTAATTGATTTAATCGCTCACGCTCCCATGCTGCCTGAGCTTTCATTTCCGGAGTAGCTGCTAGTTGTTCCAGGGCAGTAACTTTTACGTAGGAAAATGGAGTAATGGCTGAGGTGAAAAAAGCATGGTGATTTGCATCGTTGCCAAATATACTACGGTCTTGAGGCAGTGTGCGGATTTTTTCTGCTATAAGTTGCCCATTAGGTTTCACTTGTTCGCCCTGTTTTGCTACTTCAGTGACAAAATAAGTAGCTGCAGCTATTCCCCCAAGCATAAGACCAAGACCAACTAAAGAGGGTATAAGTGTGAATACTGACGCTAAAATAACGATGGCCCCCGCCAAGGCGACTATAGCGGATAAAGCCCAATGTATGCCATCATCTGCTATAGATAATAACAGCTTATTGAAGTCGGATACTTGCTTGATAAACACAGTCAAACCGGCTTTTTTATTAGCAAAATCAAGGTAATCATAAAGATTTTTATTTTGGTTTAGATGTTCATCAACGTGAGTCAGATGGAACAGCATTTGATCAATAATATAAGCTAAATCTGAAATGGTGCTTTTGCGGAAGTATGTCATGAACAATGTACGGCTAGCACGTGCCTTATCAATATTTTCATTGATAAATTGAGTGGAATATTTCTGAGTTTGTTGTTTGAAATCAGGAGAAATGTGTCCAAGATTTAATGTATTGTTTCGCCATAGAGCCAAACCTCGATTGTATTGAGGCAGACCCTGGTCAAAGGTTTTTCTTCTATCAGTAACTGTATTTAATAAACTGACATACATATAGAATTTACCAAAATGGTCGGTATCTTGTTTTTCAATTTGTGCGCATAATTCAGATAATTGATGTGATGGCATGGGTTACCTTCTGGTTTAAAAAGAATCAATGATATCACTTGGTGGGCTTATTGACAATGCTGGCTTGTGCTACTTTTAGACAAATTAGAACTCTTTTAAAATGTGTCTCAGTGAGGCAACTTCAATAGTTTAGCTTAACTTGCAAAATCAGATGACTGATATATACTCAAGTGGTTAGATGTTGAATCAATTTACTTGCATAAAGGACAGGGAGATCTATATGAAAATTAAATCAAAAGCGGCTGGGCTCATACTTGCTACTACTATGGTCGCTTTCATTGTACCAACACAGGCAGCTTGGGCAAAGAGTCATCATTGCTCAGGTAAAGGCTGGCATATGGTATCAAAAAAATGTGATATTAAACCCGCCACAACTTGGCAGGAATATGACAGCGGTGTTTATACCCAGCCTATGACAGGCAAGGGTATGCCATTCTTGAGATAAAAAATTCAATAGAGGGATTCTTTTGAAGACTCCCTCTATTAGTATCTATTATGGTTATTTTTTGCCAAATAAGATTGAGAGTATGCCATAGAGCCCTGGAAGCTGATACAATTCAAAGAGCACCCTTGTTACACTATATAAACCTCTTATCCAACCACCCGAGCCTATTAAAACATGTTATGGTTTAAATCTTTATTAAATGGCATTGGTACTGGGGCCGGTGTTGCATGGCCATTATTTGGTATTGTATTTACCTTATTGGGTGGCTTAATTGGCGGTTCTGTTTCCCTGGTTTTAGGCTGTGTTTCGCTTTGCTTATTTAGTGCGGTGGCGCTTGCTATTTTTTACTTTTCTTATCAGGAAATGCAAGATAAGGAACAACAAATTCAAGGACAATTTAAAAAAAACGAGCAAAAATTAGTAGGGGATATTAATGCATATATCCAGAGTATTCATAACTGCTATCTAAATACTGATGCAGCAGATTTTAATGATTATTTTAAATGCCGATTGCATAGAGATCTTGACGAAGCACAGGACAGTAATTCTCCTTTATATCAAATTTTGATGCTTATCAATGAGCAAGCAGATGCGCCAAGAAGTAAACTCATTGTGGAGCAGGTTGCTAAAGCAGCATACCAAAGCGCCCCTATTTCAAAAGTGCTTATCCCCGCTTTTTTTAGTTTTGTGGGAACCTTTGGTTCTATCGCAGGATGCAGTGCCGGATTTTCGGGGCTTTTAACAGGGATTGGTCTATTTAGTAGCTTTGCTGCAGTTCCTTTATTGGGATGGGGAATTATAGGAGTAGCAACTGTTTGTGGCTTGTTTACAGCAATTAATAGTGCCCTAGCGGCCGGTGAAGCCTTTAAAATGACACAACTTAATCTGCTGTATAAAAGAATGCATAAGCAATTGCGTGCGGTGGTCTTAGATCACCATTTAGAAGCCGCATTGCATCGTACCGCAGCTAATTTGCCTATAACGGCAGAAGAGCAAGAGTTATTTACTCAGAAAAATAAACCTGTTTTTTCCTCGTTTTATGCTAAAGGTATGAATCAGGTGCGAGAAAGAGAGAATACTTCGGCTTTTTTTAACGCCAAGCGCCCTGATAACACAGATACATCAATGCCTTCTTCATATTGTTCCCTGGTTCCACGAAGAGTCTGAGTAAGAGGTTCCTTTGTTAGCTCGTTACACTTTGTTCCAGAAGTCCGTAAGTCATTAAAACGTTCTCAGCTTCTTCAGCAAAGACTTGTTTTGCTTTATCAGATAATTCACCTGAGGCAAGTAAAGCATCCATGTGTTCCAGTAAGGAGCGAAAAGCGATATGAATATGGCGTCTGTCTTTATTTGGCGGTATTTGGTTAATATTGGCGAATAATTCGTCTTGAGTCACCGTTTTAATTTCAGACATTTTGATATGGTGATACTGTGGTTTTTTTCCTGAAAAATAATTATATACATACGCTAAGCCATTAGTGATACGTTTTGGGTAAAGAAGGTGATCAAATTCTTCCATACATAAAACGGCTGTATACTCTTCCAGTTGATATAGGAGTGACGCATCAAGAGATTGGGTTGCACTCAGGCATTTTTGCCAGGTTTTTTTCATTTTAAGATGAAAATGCGAGCCTTTGGCATTTTCTTCATTTACTTCAGCACATCGTTTTGTAAATACAGCCTGATCTCGGCTGGCTAAAAAATCGTGCCAACGAACAACCTGCAATCCATCTAATATAGTTTGATGGTCTTGGAGAAACTGCTCTCCTTGAGCTAAAGCTTCAGCATCCGTGTCACAGTTATGACGGTTCAGGTAGTCGCATATTAAAATGGTAATTCGGTCTTCATAATGATGGGCGCGAATTGATTTTATGATGGCAGCTAAGCGCTCGCCGCGCTCTAAAGGTTGGCTCATACTAATAGGTAATACAAGAGTTTCATTGCTTGGGATAGAACTTGGTAAAATGGCTTGGAAATTGGTTTGCACGAAGCACCTCCATGTTTAAAAAACGCATAGTACCACGCATGATTATTTTTTGTCCATAATGAATTATAAACGTCTCTATTGCTATACTTAGTAAAAACATCAGGATGGAAATGATGGATTTAAACTTTATAGTGCAGCACAGCGTTGGTAATCTTTATTGGAAGGACCGAGCCGGTCGTTATCTTGGTGCTAATCAGGCATTCATTTCATTAGCTGGTTTAAAAAATAGTGATGAGATCATTGGTAAAACGGACCGAGATCTGTTTTGCTCGGTAATGAGTGATCAAAAATTATCACTTCTTGAGGAAACAGACCGTCGTATAGTAAATTCCGGCGTAGGTGAGAGTTTGAAAGAAGAGGGCATTGATGCCAATGGAAAGCCTGCTTTTTATATGACCCGGAAAATTCCCTTACGAAATGAGTACGGGGACATCATGGGTATAATGGGGACTTCTTTGGATGTAACCAAAGAGATGCAAGCTGATGTCGCACGCTCAGAATTTCTTGCCAACATGCGTCATGACATCCGAACGCCTCTTTCTGGCATTATTGGTTTTTCTGAACTGTTGAAATCAGAATCTAACGAACCACGAATTAAAGAATATGCGGATAATCTAATCGCCTCAAGCCATGCTTTGCGTGATTTAATGGATGAAGTTCTTGAGGCTGTTCGAGTCAGCTCCGGTGAAATTCCTATGCTTAAAAGGAAATTCAATCTGGTACAAACCTTAGAACAAATAATCGCTCTTTATCAAGCGCGCGCTCAAGAAAAAAAATTGAATTTAACACTTTTCATAGGTAATACTCTGCCTCATTTTGTCATCGGGGATAAAATCAGAATTCATCGCATTGCTCTGGAGTTAATAGGAAATGCGCTTAACTTTACGGATGCAGGTCATGTGTCCATCAAGGTCGATTTGGCAAAAAAAGCCAACCGTGAGTTGATTATTAAAATGACGGTGACTGATTCAGGCATCGGTATTCCGAAAGAGAAGCAGCAAGAAATTTATCTGCAATTTAAACGTCTGACGCCCTCCTATCAAGGGATTTATAAGGGAGCGGGATTAGGCCTTTATGTAGTAAAACAATTTATAGATGAATTAGAAGGTGAAATTTATGTGAGCAGTGAACCACAGCAAGGAACTTGTTTTAGTTGCTTGATTCCTCTTCAAGAACCTTTGTTAGATGATGACTCAGGCATTGATAAGGAGGAGGTGTCCGTTAAAAATGAAAAATTTTATCTGACTCCTTTAACTGCTCTGCCAATAAATTCAGCTTTGTCTGATCAGTACGCTTTAACTCGTATTTTAATAGTTGAAGATAATCTGATTGCCCAAACGGTTACCCAAGCCTTGGTCTCTCGATTAGCTTGCCGTGTTGACCTCGCATCAACTGGCCATGAGGCTTTAGTTTTTTGTGATAAGAATCATTATGACCTCATTTTTATGGATATTGGTTTAGGAGAGGGAATGGATGGCTACGAAGTCACCCACCATATAAGAAACCAAGCGCACTTGAGAAATACGCCTGTTATTGCTTTAACGGCGCACGCAGGAGATGATAATAAGCAGCGCTGTATTGAGGCAGGAATGGATGCAGTGTTAACCAAGCCGCTAACCCAAGCTTGTCTCGCTGATATTCTTAAAGCCTTTATTCCAGTAACGAACGCTACGACGGAGCAAGTCAGGAGAGATTTGCCTGATCAGAATAATGAATTGTTTCAATTAGAACAATTTGCCTTATTTGATTACGAGCAAGCGCTGATAAACTGCGGCAATAATCAAGTCATGTTAATTGAGATGCTAGCCTTAATGATCAATAAAGAAGTACCCGCCGATTTAAAAAAAATGAAAAAAGCATTTAGTGCTCAAGACTTTCCTTTAGTTGAAAAAATAGCCCATAAAATTAAAGGCGGTTCGGTTTATGTGGGTACCACGCGGATGAAATATGCATGCCAATATGTGGAACGCTATTGGAAAACAGGTGAACGGGAGTTATTTAGTCCACTTTATTTGCAAGTAGTTTCTACTATTGAAGAAACCTGTATTTTTGTTGCTCGATGGTTGAAAAACGGCGCTGCAAATAAAGATTAAAGATAGTAGAAATGTCAACAGACCCTACGCGGCACTTAGACTTTATTCTGCGTTCTTACCTGACAATGTCGAACTCATATTAATTCAGGCACAAATCTTATTTTGTCCGTGTCGTGGATGTTATCCCAATGCAATGGTTCTATTGATAAGTCAGTTGCTAATACCGTTTTACTCTTTTTAGATGCTGCTAATGGATAGAATAAGTTGCTTGAATAGGCAAGAGAATAGATCTTAGGTTTATGATAAGCCTTTTGGTAATTCTGGTGAACTACATTTTTGATAAATTGCTGTATTTGTTCAGCTGAACTTTCAATAGTACAGGGAGTAAACGGATAATTTTTTTCTTTTATCCATTTATCAGAAACCATAGGAATTCTGCCTTCGCATAACTCACGAAAATAGTATTGACCTTCAATGACTGACTGTACCAATTCAGCATTACTAAACATGCCTAAACGATTAGGATTCGCTATTAAGCTCATTGATAAGCCTTGATTATGTAATAGAAGATTTAATAGCAAAAGGGCTAATCGAGTATTCCCATCCTCAAAAGAATGCAATTGATTTACACTTTGAGCCAATTCAACAATACAGGCAATTTTATCTTGTGCAAGGCGACATAGAACTATTTTTTTATTATATGCATCAATTACTTGTTTGAGTAAAAGCTCCGATAAAATAGCAACTTGGTTTTGAGGTATGCACTCATCGGGCATAGAATTGATTTCACAGACATATTCAGGATTTATAAGCGCGGACCATATTAGTTTTAAATGTTTCTTATGTTCATATCGTTCTTGTATGCGTCCTTGAGCTGAGATATGACTGAACCAAATATCGTTGCTCCTATTGAATAATCCCATAGAACCTGCCAAAGAGCCTTGATAATTTGGATTATCTAGTGCATCAAGAGGTGAGATAATTAAAAGATGAGTAGCTTTGGTTGGATTTAACATCCATCGGTCTATGAATTCTTTTAAGCCTTGTTCTGTTGCTGAGGTATGAGAGACTCTATTGGGTAATTCCTTGCCTAGAACAGCGAACTTATTACACCCTGTTTTGTATTTACCAGGAGTATGTAAATGAGCTGCTATATGTCCATGCAATTTAAGCACGAGATTATTATCTAAAGTACCTCGTGGTCTGAGAAAGGCTTCAATGTAGGCATTTAAAGTGCTTTGAGTGAATCCTTGTTCATCACGCGTCAGATAATGTCTGTAATGCCTTTTATGATTAATTTCTGTTTCCATATCAATACAGAACAGATAAATATAACTTTCGAGAAATTTAGTATCAGCAAAAGTGGGTTTAACTTCAAATTTAGAATAAGGCATGAATAAACACATCTGTTGATGAATTAATCTTGGATGATGAATTATAGTTTAACTGACTTTTCCGGTCAATATTTGTTCATATGTGGGGGTCTTGTCTATCCAAAGCCAGTATTTTAAATGACGGCGGCCACTTAAGTGACCTTCCCTAAATCTATGAATGATCAACAACTAGCACCTAAAAACTGGTTATCTCAATTTAAAGATTTCTCAATCGCTTGTGCTTTTTCCAAATGGTGTTCTACATGAAGTTTGGTTGTCTCTAAATGTTGTTTAATTAGAGGATTTGACGCTAGTTTATGTTCATTTAAATGAACATCATCTTATATAGGATATGTCTATTTGAGAATTTAGCAAATGTCATATATTTATTGGCGGGATAGACTATGAGCATTTGAATGCGTAAATAAAAATCCACCAGTGATAGTTTCATGCCTCCCAGTTTTTTAATGCACGTAAACCACGACCTATGCTTCCATCCATATTGCCATATTGCCATATTGCCATATTGCCATATTGCCATATTGCCACTTAGGAAACCTCCATCTGTAAACCAAAGAAAATCGGCTGTGCCGGCCACAGGAATCATAAAAAAATTTTCCTGGTTTGTAAAATGTAAATGTACCCAGTGTATTAAAATGTTGCCGAGCAACAGGAAATAATCATTTAATTTTGTTGCATAAGACCTCACTACCACGTCGTTTCGTCTGCTAAAGCTGTTATTTACTTTTTGAGCTAAGCAACAAAGCCGGGGTTGTACTAATCTTTTTAATGTACGCATGACCAGGAATGTTTTTAGAATTAGGTTGTTATTTTGGTTGTTAAAGCGCTGATATTTAAATACGTGTTAGGTATGTAACCCGGGGGAAATTTGAAATTTGGTCCAATGCTCACCTGTTTTATAAATCTGACTCTGTTTTATCATTTGAATAAGTGGGCAGATTCCAGTTATAACGTAGTGCTAATAAACGTAATCCGAAGCATATAATTAAAGCAATGATGGAAACCCAGTCGTTTGATAGCCATTTTAAATAATTTCCTGAAACCACAATTAAAGCCCCTATCAGCGCTGCTGATGCATAAATTTCTTTTTCCAATATAACAGGGACCCGATTGAGCAAAATATCGCGTAAGACCCCGCCACCAACGGCCGTAGTGATTCCCAAAAGAACAGCAACCTCCGCATTATGGCCATAGGCAAGGCTTTTTTGCGCGCCGGTAACTGCAAATAATGATAAGCCCAGTGCATCGAAAAAGAGCACAGGGTGATTAAGTCGCTGCACAAAAGAATATAAACCGATGGTCATTCCTGTAGCTATAATTACCACTACCAGGTAATGCCAGTTCGTTAATCCTTCGGGTGGAATAGCCCCGATACAAAGATCGCGAATAACCCCTCCGCCACAAGCTACTGTAAATGCAATAGTGCAGATCCCGAACAGGTCCAGACCCCGCTGCTTTGCTGCTGCCGCCCCGCTTATGGCAAAAGCAAAAGTACCGGCCAGATCAAGAAAATTGTAGAACGCATGTAGTTTATCCATATTAATGACCGTTTAATCCAGCCAGACTATAGCGGCTGTCATCATAGCCTGTAAACCCGTTTTTAAAGTTGGATTTATTACCGGCGCAAATTGAGGTGAATGATTGCTGGGTATAGCGTTTAACTGATTATTCTTTTTGGCTTCGAGGTATATTTTAGAATCCGTTCCACCAATAAACCAAAAAACATAAGGCACTTTCCAATTCCTTCCAAAAACACTGAAATCTTCACTGGCAGAAGCCGGTTGTGATTCATATGATTTATCACCAAACTGTGCATCGAAGGCTTCAGCTACTTTCGTCGTAGCTACTGCATCATTTTCAGTTATCGGATAGCTGTCTATTGTAGTAAATTCGGGGGCTCTTGGTGCATTGGATGCAGCACATTCCGCACAACAGATCCGTTTAACCGCTGAAAGTATGTGATCTCGTATGTCATCTTCAAAAGTGCGGATATTCAATTTTATTGTGGCATCATCAGGAATAATATTCTCTTTGGTGCCGGCCTGCAATGCCCCTATGGTCAGCACCGCATTTTCTATTGGCGCTATCTCACGCGAAACAATGGTTTGTAAACGCATGACGGTAGCTGCTGCCATAATCACCGGATCAATGGATGTTTGTGGCTGTGAACCATGTGCGCCACGGCCAAAAATTTTAACTTTAAGACTGTTGCCTGCGGATAGTATTGCACCACTGCGATACCTAACCGTGCCCGATTCCCCCACCATTACATGCTGCCCGAGAATGATATCCGGCTTAGGAAAACGATCCATCATGCCATCATCTATCATACTTTGCGCACCGCGGCCAATTTCTTCGCCAGGTTGAAAGACGGTCATTAACGTTCCTTTCCATTGCTCCCTGTGCTCTGAAAATAATCTTGCAGCACCCATTAGCCACGTTACATGCAGATCATGACCACATGCATGCGACACACCAACCTCTACCCCTTCTTCATCTCTGACTACTTTTTTACTTGAGTATGGCAGCCCTGTAGCCTCTGCAATGGGAAGTGCATCCATATCAGCACGAAGCATCACTGTTGGCCCTTCTCCATTCTTCATAAGGCCTATCACACCAGTTACCCCTATACCCGTCGAAACTTCATATTGATACTTGGTTAAATATTCCGCAGCAATTTTAGCCGTGCGGAATTCCTGCATAGATAACTCGGGATTTCTATGAATATCTTTATATATTTCTTCCAATTCGGGAAGCAACTTATCAATAAAGCTATCCATTTTATTGTTGAAGGCTTTAATTTGAGTGATTTTCATAGTACGGCTCCATTTATTGACTAGCCCGTACCCATCTAAGATGAGAATTCACTAACTTCCCACCAGATAGAATAGGCGTTGCTGTGCTGAGGTACAGTGAGTTTCCTTCTATCTTAACGATGCGGAGTTGGGTCTGCCCAATCCAGTTAGGAAATAATGATATAAACATTGAGTGAGACAGGGTTTTATTTTCTTCATCAACATGGAATGGGCCAGTGTATGCGATATAAGTTGAAGCTTCTTGTATGTAATCATCATCAGTTCCTTTAAACCAGTCTCCCGAAGTGAATGGTTTACGATCAGGTTTACTCAATTGGGCTGACATAAATCCGTCGGGCGTGTACATGATGATTCCCATTGGATTCTCGCTCAAAGGATAATATGGTAATGAGCCATCGACAGGACGCTCTTCGTAAGAGACCAGTTTCCATGCTCCAATGAGTTGTTCTCGAAGTCCTTTAGTCATGATGTATCCTTTAGATGATTTCGTTTAGTATAGATACGCTATATTGTTTATAATAAAATCCTTTATTATTCTCACGTTGATTGATTAAGATGCTGCTTGCATATCGTTGTCGATCGGTATCATTTGTCCTGAAATAGATTTCGCTGCATCCGATGCGAGGAAAACGGCGAGTGCTGCAATATCCTTCGGATCGACCAGTCTTTTAATCGACTGCACTGCCATAGCCTCTTTCTTTACTTCCTCTAATGATTGATGGCTTGCTAGTGCGCGCCCCTCGAATACCCTCTCGATGCGGGCACCACCGACCGCGCCAGGAAGTATTGCATTAGCGCGAATCCCATATGCTCCGAGTTCGATGGATAGCGTCTTAGTAAAGCCGATAATACCCCACTTCGCTGTGCAGTATGGGCTTCGGTTGGGATAACCGAACCGGCCCGCTACTGATGACATGTTGATGATGACGCCTGCATTTGATTTCTTGAGATGAGGGATAGCCAGTCTCGTTACATTAAATGTGCCGGTCAAATCAACCTGCATGACCTTCTCCCAGGCATCTGGATCCACATTCTCAATGGGAGCTGTCGGTCCGGAGATACCAGCATTGTTCACAAGCACATCAAGTCCGTCCAGTGCATTGGCAGCGGCAACGACCATACGCTCTATGTCTTCGCGTTTCGATATGTCGCAAACTATAGTTATCAAGCCTGGAATTTCCTTCGCGGCACTATCCAGCGCCGCCACGTCGATGTCGCAGATGCAAACTTTGGCGCCACTTGCCACAAACGCCCGCGCTATTTCATTTCCAATGCCTGAAGCACCTGCCGTCACTAATACTCTCTGTGTCATGTCTGTCGCTCCTATCTGCTGCTGTGATCTATATATGAGTTATGATTTTTTTTAATCAATGAGCAGTGCGTGCTCCATCGATAGGATAAACAGCGCCGGTGATTACGTTCGCTAGGTCCTATGCAAGAAAGAGCACAAGAGCAGCTATATACTCTGGATCGCAGCAATCGCCGGTATGTACATTTATTTTTTTAACTTAAATTATTCGTATTAACTATAGTAGCGATAATGATTCAGTCAATACGCATTTGATTTATTTGAAATAAAAAATGCGTCATTTGTACGATCCTCATTTATAATGCACTCGTAATCTACTATTTTTGTGGTATTATTTTTAAAGCTGTCGATTCTGATTATGGTATTCAACCCAATTGTTAAAGACATCAAGAAATCCTTGTAGAAATTTCTTTGTACCCTCATTGATAATATTATGATGTTCATCAATCAATTCATTTTTATATATGAGGTATACTTCAGGTTGCCCCATAACTATGGCGTCAATTGCAACTAAAATACTCCGTAAATGGGCTTGAGCAACTGCAGTACCAATCGCTCCCGGGCTTGTGCCAATAATAGCAGTTGGTTTATTAGCCCAGGAATTTTTACCATAAGGACGTGTTCCCCAATCAATAATATTTTTTAATACTGCGGGAATTGAGCGATTGTATTCTGGTGTGACAAACAATATGCCGTTTGCATTTGAAATTTTATTTTTTAGATTTATAACGGCAGCAGGTATGTTATTTTCATTATCCTGGTTAAAGATAGGTATCTCATTTAAATCAAGAATTTGAAATTTTAAATTTGGATGGTTAAGTTTATCTAATGCATAGATAATCTTTTTATTAAATGACTCTTTTCGCAAGCTTCCAACGATTACTGCAATATTAAACATATCTATTTCCCTGTTTTTTAGAAGCCGTTAACAGCTACTAGTTAATTTAATCCAAAACTCAATGTACGCATTGAAATTGAACCGTTTTGTATTCCCTCATATATAAATGTTAGCTTATCATCATCATTTACCTCGCCGCACAAAAAATGATTTGTGATATTTACGGTTACACGCGATCAGGCGCTGAATTTATTGCTGATTTAAGTCGTCATGCAAAAAAACTCACCAGTCGCGATCTACAGCCAAAATTTGTTTTTGATGAGTTGTTAGAATTTTTTGAACAATATAAAACTATTTATCCTAAATATTCAATATTACAAAGTATTGTTTCAAAAGCTATTAGTCGTGAAGAAAATCGGCTAATTTTAAAATTAGAGCGTTTGAGAAAACTGACTTTGATAGTTTATTGGCAAAGGACGATCTATTCCACAATTTAACTTTGTTGAAAAAAGATCCGAAAAACTTTAAAACCAAAGAAATGCAGAAAGAACTTTCGAAACAAAGAAAAATTCTCGCGTTATTCAATAAAGCAAAAATGGTGATGCCCTTATTGAACATCTCAAGGCTAAACAACGTGGTGATGAGGTCTTATGTAATGAAATTAAACGATTATCTCCCGTTGCGTGGCAGTATTTAGCATACTGGGTACATTTACATTTTGTAAATCAGAAAAACTTATTGATATTCAATGGGTTGCGAAATTACTGTTAGAGGATGAAACCATCAATGATCGCTCTATAAGTCTTGCTGAATAAGGGTTGTAAAGGGCGATGCTGATAAACCAGCGCTATATGGAATTAACCCCTGGTTGCATCAGAGAACAAAAAAGTGAAAGCCCAGAAAATATTTTTTTGTTCATGCACTAAGTCCTTTTAAATAAATGGTTTAATTTTTAAAAATTGAATCCCAGTGTATCTATTTGAAAATAAAATAGGTAGGTCATTCCTTGTATTTTGATACATATTTTTTTGTTCTATTGGTGTCGACCCATACGCTTTATGTATTTCTTGTAATACCAGCGGTGATGGTGCTGCCGTGGAGAGTTATAGTGCTGGATCTTGAGAGGTTCTTTTAAACTATCTTAGTAACCACTGTTTGACCAATTGAATTTCCTCTGTTTTCATCAATGAAACAGGATGACCGATATCGGGGATGTTTACTGTTGTTAAAGTGGGTTGCAACTGCTGCATTTTTATTACGCTATCATCCGATAAAACATCAGACAATGCTGCATGCAGTAATAGGACCGGACATTGAACCTTACTCCATAATTCCCACTGAGAGGTGTTATTTTGGATGGCTAATAGTACATTATCAATTATTTTAGGATCATAGGCTAATCGGTACTGGTTATTTGAATGATGACATACGCCACAGGTGGCAAGGTGTTGCCATTGTTGAGGGCTTAATTGCGCAAAACTTGAATAGGTTTCTTTTAAATAGGCTTCTACTTCTTTCAGTGTTCTAAATGACAGTTCCCCCCCTTTTTTGCCATAGTCAACAATGTGTTGTAAGGCTTTCGTGTCAACGAAAGGGCCTATGTCATTGAGGACTAATTTTTTAATAGGAGAGTTTTTCATGGCCGCTATCACCATACCGATAACTCCCCCCATGGAGGTACCTATATAATCAATTTCTGTTACAGCTAATTGCGCTAACAAAATGGTGATATCAGAGAGGTAAGTCAGAGGAGAATAGTCATTGGGGTTACTTACTTTATCGCTCAATCCGCGTCCCACCATATCAGGACAAATAACCCGATAATGTGAGGCGAGCACTTTAGCTAAGTCATCAAAATCTCTCGCATTACGAAATAGGCCATGAACACACAACAAGACTTTGGGGTTGTTAGAATCGCCCCATTCATAATAAACCATATTATGAAAAGCCTGACTGTCTATTCCCATAACTTGATGTTTTTGCATAAACGCATCCTTGTGAGATACATTATCTTCAGTACATTATAGACTATCGAGTGATGTGGTTTGAGCGGGGTTTATTTATTTCAAAGTATTTTTTCAACTACAATGATGGACTTAGAGGCGGTGATGACGCAGACACTGATGGCGTCGCGCGCTCAGTAACTGAGAAGCCGAAAAAGCTAGAGCGGCTAGGATTGTTTTTAGTATAAAATTGTTCCATGCGGCTTAATACAGATGGAGCCTTGCTGAAGTCAATTAAACCCCCGATAAGGAGCGATTTAACCCTAACAACGGCTTCTTGATTAGTAGGAATATCAGCCGCTCCTACTGCATTAGACATAGAGGAGGGGGATCTATGTTTTAATCGTGCTAAAGTCATTACTCCATTAAAGGCGATTTCAGAAAGAGAAGGATTCTTATCCGCCAATAATTCAATCAACTGCAGGGCGGAATTTTCAATTTCTGTATCCTTAACTGCGATGGCGAGGGCATTCAAAGCAGTAATTGCTTTCTTCACACTTTTGTGAGCAGAGAACGGCGCTAATTTCTGAATGAGTTCATTAATAGTAGTCATAATATTCCATAAGTAAATTTTTAAAAGTCTAAGAATAATTTATTAATCTGATTTGTAGGACAATATTATTGTGCATTAATTGCTCATCTCAGTCAATTTGTCTTTAATTTGCCTCTAATGATGCTTAACTTCATATTGTGTCAATGGTGTTTGCCCCTGAGGTATCGACACTTAATCGCCACAAAAATCAGGGGAATTAGTTATAACATTTTGAATTAAATCGGTTTTATTTCTCTTTCTAACCGCCCCTCTAAGTGCTACGGAATAGAGAGCCTAATTTTTTAAAAAGTTAGGTTCTCTTGTTCCGTAGGACCATCTAAGTAACCTTAATAAAGGTTACTTTAGAAAAAAGGATGATGGTGTTGGTGTTCCTTCAATCACCGGAGGGCGAGAAAAAAGACTACGACTAGAAAGCGATGAGCTTGGCGTGCAGACGGAGCTGCCAAGATTTAAATCGCTCGGTGGCAGGCTTGGTTCCGTGGTGGGCATTAATAGTGGGGCATCTGGGGATTTATAGCGAGCGGCAGCTGTTGCTGGGCGTGATACTTCTATAGACGATGATGCTACCTCTGGCCTGTTCGCAGCATTTGGATGGGCGGTCATAGGGCGAGACAAAGTAGGTAAAGAATGAGGTCTACGAGCAGCGGGTTGCTCAAGCAATAAAGCTAAGGCGTTGGGTCTAGCTGGCAAAGATTGCTGGGGGCACTCGTTTAAACGGCGAACAGATTCAGAGTGTCCAGAAAGGGGGGGCAATTGATTGACACTAATATTAGGTTTACGGCTCATTGATACTCTCGTTGAATAAATTAAGTAATAGAACATAGGTTCTCTAGTGGAGAGTGCATTGTAGCATAAACATGCCCAAATAAATAACTTTAAGGGCTAATAAAAATCATGATGACTAAGGTGGTTCCAAAAAACAGAAGGACCTGGACATCCAGTGAGAAATTAACGTTGGGTGCTGATACAGTCTATAGTTATATTAGGTGACGTTTTTGAGGAATATTATGACTAATAAACCCCCACCATCTAATAAATGGCATGAGATAAAACAACAATCAGAAGATTTAACTCAGGCTCCTGTAAACACGGCAGCACGTATAAAGAAACTTTATCTTGATACAGAGCTTGGTAGTCCTGTCGATACAGAAGAAGAAAATGATGCTCAACGTACTAATTTAGGGCCTAAAGATACTAGGACGGAAGATACTGAGAACCCCAGTAATAATAGCGGACCACGACCCTAATTAAGAAAATAGTCTTCGGATCCCAATAGGGCATATTTATATTTATTTTGTACCAAGATAATAAAAAATACGAGTTGGTATTGGCGAAAGGTGAACTAAATGGATACATTACAATGGCTTGTAAAACTGATCGCATTTAATACTATTTCTACTAATTCGAATCGGCCGTTAATTAAAGAAATTGATAAATGGTTTAAATTACATGACATTAAGACGAAGATTATCCCAGGATTAACTCCGCCAAAAGCGAATTTATTCGCGACTATTCCTGCATCTAATGGAAGTATTGAAGGAGGTATTTTATTTACAGGGCATACTGATGTGGTTCCTGTTGCAGGACAAATGTGGAATACCGACCCCTTTATTGCCACGGAACACGAGGGAAAGATATACGGTCGTGGAGCCTGTGATATGAAAGGATTTATTGCCGTCTTACTTGCATTAGTCCCTGAGCTGCAAAAATTAAAACTGTTGAAACCAATTCATTTTTCTTTTACTTGTGATGAAGAAATTGGTTGTATTGGTGTTGATTACGTAATCGATTATTTTCAAAAGAAAGGAATTCATCCTGAAGGCTGTATGGTTGGTGAGCCTTCTAGTATGAGACCCATTATCGGGGAGAAGGGCAGAAGACTGTATCATTGCCAAGTACAGGGAAAGGCAGTCCATTCTTCTCTTGCTTCTGTGGGCTGCAATGCTATTGTTTATGCGAGTCGTTTAATCGATTATATAAATACTCTGGCTATGTATGTGGAAAAAAATGGGCCCTTTGATAATGATTTTGATTTTCCCTTTACTACGATTACTACCAATTTAGTCAGTGGTGGTACAGCCACCAATATTATTCCTGGTACTTGTGAGTTTGTTTTAGAGTTACGTTATATCGATCAATTTTTGCTTGAAAATTTTCGCAGTCAAATTGAAAACTATATTAATCATGAACTGGTTCCCGAAATGAGAGAAACTTATCTTGAGGCGGCTATTTATTTTGATGAAACCTCCGATTCAGCCGGATTTAATACAGTGGAAAAGTCCTCAATTGTCCGAATTGTGCGGGCAGTTACCGGAGTTAAGGAACGTTATAAAGTGTCTTACACTACAGAAGCAGGAGTATTTCAAAACTTTCGAATTCCTACCGTGATTTGCGGTCCAGGAGATATTAAACAAGCCCATAGTGCTAATGAATTTATTACTCTGGAGCAACTGAATCTTTGTGAAAAAGTAGTCCGTAATGTGATTACTTTTTTTTGCCAAAATTTAAGTGATTAATTTTATTGAATTTTTATTCGATAATAAGAACAATCCATATCTAAATAACGTCCTTCTTTATAATATTCCATGCCGCAATGTTCCATGACTCGAAATGAAGCCGTATTATTTTTATCAGCATAGGCAATAATGTACTCTGTATCAATGTATTTTTTTGCCCAATCCAGTAAGGCTTCGAGGATTTCTGTGGCATAACCTTTATTCCAATATTTTTTATGAATCAGATAACCTACTTTAAACTCTCCAGTGTCTAACTGACCAAAATAGGCTTCACCAACAAACTCGCCATCTTTTAGGTGAAAAATGACGAAACAGGGTAATTGTTTGTTTTTACACGAAAGAATGGATTTGCTAATAAACGCTTTTATTTGTTTATCGGTTAAGGTTCCTTCAGGAAAAAATTCTTTAACCTCAGGATCTTTATCAATAGTTTGTAAATACTTTAAATCTTCTTTGGCGATGAAGCGCATCCCAAGATTCTTCGTATAAATAAGATACTTATTCATGGCTCATCCATTCATAATTAGGGCAACTGTAACTATTAAGTATAGATAAAAATCAGCAAGGTGCTTAATAACGCTGTTGGATGAGTTTTGCTCTAAATTTCCTTATTAATAAATTATTTAGTGGCTACATGAAGCATGGTTTACATTTGACAAAGTCCTTATGTATGTCTAAGTTCAAAACTAGGGTAGTTTTTTATTGTAGCTAAAGGTCGTCTCTATGATTGATATTCAAATTCAAGCTCAACCTGATGATGAAACATGTGGACCGACAAGCTTACATGCTATTTATAAATATTTTGGTTTAGATATTCCTTTAAATGATGTGGTTCAAACTGTAGAGCGTTCGCTTTCGGGGGGTACTTTAAGCCCTATGCTAGGAAGCCATGCGCTAAAGTGTGGATTTAAAACAAGAATATACATTTATAATTTAAATTTATTTGATCCTACCTGGTTTTTACATCCCGAGGGAGACAGACAGTTTTTAATTGGTAAGCTGGAAGCTCAAATGGAGTTTAAAAAAGATGTGTATCTGACCAAGGAATCTTTAGCGTATATAGAGTACTTGAAACAAGGCGGTACGATTTGTTTTCAACCATTAAATATAGCCTTATTAAAAAAATATTTTAAACAGAAAGTTCCTATTATAACAGCGCTTAGTGCCACTTATCTTTATCGAAGCACTCGTGAGTATTTTACACCGGAAGGAAAGTCTGTTTATGATGATATACGAGGTACTCCTTGCGGACATTTTGTTGTACTTTGTGGTTATGATGAAAAAAATCGATCAGTAGTTGTTGCTGATCCGCACCCAGGGAATCCATTATTTAACGATAACTATTATAAAGTAAGTGTGAACCGCTTGATTAATTCTATTTTGCTGGGAGTACTGACTTATGATGCTAATTTACTCATAATTGAACCTAAAGAGGGATAAATGCAAACGATAATAATTACGGATGATTATGATACATGGGAGTTTCTTACAGAATTTGCGCCGATAGTTTCCAGTTCTGCTTATTTAAGTGGTGATGAATATTCTCAAAGTAAATCCTTTCGAGTAATTAATCTTTGTGAATCCTATGAATATCAAAGCATTGGCTATTACGTTTCTCTTTTAGCGCAGGCTCGTGATCATAAGGCATTTCCATCGGTTCATGCTATTCAGGATATATCGAATTTAGGTTTATCAAAGTTAATTTCACAAGACATACATGATGAAATTCAGCATAGTTTACATGATATTAAAACGGACAAATTTGTTTTGAGCGTCTATTTTGGTCAAAATATGGCTAAAAGGTATGCGGCTTTATGCAAGCAATTACATAGTTTATTTCCTCTTCCTTTAATTCGGTTTACGCTGGAAATGAAAAAGGAATGGTCTATTAAAAGCATGATGCCGGTGTCTATTAAAGACATGCTGCCACATCATGTGGAATTTATGCATCTGGCGGCTAAAGAATACCTTTCTAAAAAACGAGTTCATCAATTTCGCAAGAAACAACGTTTTCATGACTTGGCTATTTTAGTAGACCCTTTAGAAGCAAATGCTCCATCTAATAAAAAAGCCTTGGATTTTTTTGTTTCTTCCGGTGAGGAAATGGGCTTAAACATTGATATTATTGGAAAAAATGAAGGCAAATCTATTGCGGAGTACGATGCATTATTTATTCGGGCGACTACTTCAGTTAATCATTATACGTACCGTTTAGCCCGACGTGCCGCTCAAGAAAACTTAGTGGTTATTGATGATCCGCAGTCCATTATTAAATGCACGAATAAAGTATATTTGGCAGAGCTGTTACATACGCATCAAATATTGACCCCTCCAACCGTTTTTTTTAATAAATACGATAAAAAATTACCTGAAATAGAGTTTCCCTGTGTTTTAAAAAAACCAGACAGTGCTTTTTCTTTAGGTGTTGTTAAAATTGAAGATAAAAACGCGTTGCAAAGCTCATTATATGATTTTTTTAAATCTTCTGATTTGGTGCTTGCCCAGCCTTTTATCCCTACCGAGTTTGATTGGCGGATTGGCATTCTTGATAACAAACCTTTGTTTGCATGCCGTTATTTTATGGCAGAGGACCATTGGCAGATTTATGATTGGCAGAATGATAAAGAGAAAAATGAAGGCAAGTGTGAAACCCTTCCGATTAGTGATGTTCCTGAAGCCGTTATAAAAACTGCTTTAAAGACCAGTAAATTGATTGGTGATGGTTTATATGGCGTGGATATTAAAAGCCATGGAGACATGCACTACGTCATTGAAATTAATGACAATCCTAATATTGATCACGGTATTGAGGACAGAATTCTAGGGGATAATTTGTACCAACAAATTATGGGACTTTTTTTGCAACGTATCCGTAGGAAGCATGGTTATGTCTAAGTTCTCTATTTTTTCTGTATTGGGTATAGAGATAGAATACATGTTGGTGGATAAAGAAAGTTTTAATATCCAGCCTAAAAGTAATCTTATTCTTGAGGCCTTAGCAGGGCGGCCTGTAAATGAAGTAGTACTCGATGAAATTGGTATCAGCAATGAACTAGTGATGCATGTTATTGAGTTCAAAAATAATGGGCCCAAACCCTTTGATGCACCTGTTGCAGAACAATTTCAAAAAACTCTTTTAGAAATCCAGCCTGTATTATCAGAACAGAATTTAGTATTAATGCCATCGGCAGCGCATCCATGGATGAATCCACATGTGGAAACGGTTCGCTGGCAGAACGAGAATAATGAGATTTATGAACAGTTTGATGCGGTTTTTGATTGTAAAGGACATGGCTGGTCTAATTTACAAAGCATGCATGTCAATTTACCTTATGCTAATGATGAAGAATTTTGTCAATTGCATAATCTTATTCGATTAATACTGCCTCTTCTTCCTGCATTGGCTGCCAGTTCTCCTATATTGGAAGGAAAAGCTACGGGATTATTAGACTCACGTTTGCATTTCTACAGTCAAAATCAACAACGTATTCCTTCTATAACCGGGGCGGTTATTCCTGAATTTATTAGAACAGAAGAAGAATACATCAATAGAATTTTAAACCCCATGTATGCCGATATTCGTCCTTATGATCCCAAAGGGATATTACAGTACCCTTGGTTAAACTCGCGTGGTGCTATTCCCAAGTTTGATCATAAGGCAATTGAGATTCGCATCATAGATACTCAAGAATGCGTTACTGCGGATATTGCTATTGCTAAAGTGGTTCATGCAATTTTAAAAAATTGGTTTCATTCATCGCATTATTATTTAGAAAAGCCTTGTGAGACAAACCGATTAAAACATATGTTTGATAAGTCTATAAAGAGCGGATTATCTGCTGTAGTAGAGGACAGTGAATTATTGATACAGTGGCAAGTACCTAAATCGCAGAAGACTTGTTGTGATATTTGGTCTTATTTGATTGAAAAAAACAGCTCTATGTTGCAGCAGAAAGAGCAGCTTGCTTTAGAACTGATCTTGGCACAAGGTAATTTAAGTGAGCGTATACTTCGCGCCGCAGGAAAAAATGCGCCCCTTGATTCGATAAAGAAAATATACGAACAACTAACTTTTTGTTTACTGACGAACCAACAATTTCATGTATGAAAAATTCAGCCCTAATCATTAGCTGTGAACATGCCGTTAATAGTATTCCTGAGCCGTACAAGGTTTTATTTGAGCCTTTTGAGAGCCTTTTGGATTCGCATCAAGGGATTGATTTTGGTGCTTTGGATGTCGCTTTACATTTTAAAGAGGTATTTGCTTGTGAGCTTATTCAGTCCTATACCTCAAGGTTGTTAATTGATTACAACCGGAGTTTAAGTAATAGTTGTTTTTCTGTGGTTACGAAAAAATTGTCGGCACAGGAAAAACAAGAAATTATCACTCAATATTATGTACCTTATCGCCAAAGTGTCATCAGCCATATTGAAAAACATTTAGAACAAGGAACACCAGTAATACATCTGTCTATCCATAGCTTTACACCGGTACTGAATACTAAGGTAAGAAATGCAGACATTGCTTTTCTCTACGATCCTTATCGAACCTTGGAAAAAATCTTTGCTAAAGAATGGCAAATAGAACTAAAAAGACAATTCAAAGAATACAGGGTAAAAATGAATTATCCTTACAAAGGAATTAGCGATGGCTTTATTACCGCATTGCGTAAAAAATATTCCCCTGAGGAATATGTAGGAATTGAAATCGAGCTAAACCAAGCATTAACACGAAGTGAGTTTTCATTAATTAATTTAAAAGATAGCTTAGTAAAAAGTTATTTAAACTTAAAAGTACCCAAATTATTTTGATTCTTGTAAAAATAAAGCCCTGATTACAGGGCTTTATGGTAGGTGACTGTTACATGTTCCCAAATGCGGGTTTTGATCCCAGGTTATGCTTTAGAAGCCCCCGGGCTACACTCTGTATATTTATAGTGTCGTGGTGGTAGTAGTCGTAGTCTCATCCACCATAGTACACTCATGTCTGCAACGCATTCCATAACATGCACCAACACAACTGGAAAACGCGCCAATAAAAAATGAAACGAATAGAATCCAACCGCTCCATACTAAATGTTTTGTTTGAACGGTTACTGGCGTGACATTTTCTTTAGGTTGTTCTGATACAGTTGTAGTCGCAGGATTGATATCTACATTAGTTACTGTAGGACTTAAGTTTTTTTCATAATGGGATGAGTAATTTACAAAGGGAATAATTAAAATTGCACTCAGGACAAGTGCCAGAGTCCAGGTGATAAATCCATAAATTGCTCCTCCGTGACAGTGGTTATGATTAAATCGTCCCAGATAGCCAGCAACAAGTCCCGCTGTTCCCATGGTGGCAATTATTCCAATGAGGATTCCAAGAACACCACCTATAGCAATAGCATTGGATCCATCGGGTGCTGCTTTATAAGCGCTAAGGCCAATTGCTACAGCAAATAAATTAAGTAGAAAAGCTAATCCTATGCCTACCAAAGCCCCGGCTAGAATAGCAGACCAACAAATCCTAACATGAGCGATTTTGCCGTATTCGGAAGTTCTTAGTGAGTTGTCCATAATCATAATAATATCCTTTTAATTAAAAAACGTGTGAAACAAGCCAAATTAATACTAAAATACTCAACGGAATACCAAGTAACCATCCAAGAATGTAACCCATTTCTATCTCCTTTTTAGTCCCTTTGCCTATTAAAGTTCAACGACTTTAATTCAATCCCGTAATCTTTTGTTGATTACCTAGTAGTTAATTATAGAAGAAAAACCATGTTTTTGTTCAGAAAAAATACAAATCGTGATGGTGAAAATAATCATTTTCACTAAATGCTGTGAAAGAATATTCCTCATCACAGGATAAAAACTCATCAATAATCATCTTCCATGCCTTAAATGGTAGAATAGGTCGCCTATCCATTGAAAATAGACAAGTTATTTTTATAGAAAAAAATTAGGTAGTAACTTATTAATTATACTTGGAAAAATATGTTGAGTTTACTCGCGCTAGCCAGTTGCCTCATAAGTAAATGTTACCGAAGGGTCTTTTCGTTGCCTCATAACTCATGTTACTGAACAGGGACGAAATTAACATAAAAATACTCTCTAAAAATATCCTAGCGGGGTGAAGGGGCCGGCAATGAGGCCCCT
>JARLJQ010000006.1 GCA_031291115.1 Legionella sp. | reverse complement strand
GTCGCTGAACTAAGTGAAATAACCCCTTTAACTGAAGAGGTTAGTAATAACTATAAAATAGACAATGAACGCATCCAAATAGCCAATTATCATACAGATTTAATAATGAAAAAATTGAAAGGATCTCTATGAATCACACAAATATACCTAATATTTTTTTCATGTTCTCTTTCCTTAGAGTGTGCTGTTAACACTTATATTTCGAGTTAATTATCTAATTCTAAGCGCATGTAATGAAGTTTATCACTGATAATTTTGCTTTTGAGTGATTTTGCATAGAACTCAATAGCATTGATGTTCTCTGCAAGCACAACGAATTCAATACGTCCACATTGCTCTTGTTTAGCTATTTCGTTGAGTTTATTCAATAATAAAGTCCCGCCTCTCATGCGGCGATATGGTTTTTTAACAAAGAGATCATTAATATAAAGATTTGCCAAAGTATTCGCGGTGAAATTGCGATGATCAATAGAGTAGTTGGCAAAACCGGCTGGTTGATCATTGATCCAGAGGATTAAAAAAATGGCTAGTGGCTTTTTGCCAAAAATAATATCTTTAAAAGCTTCTTTAGAGTATTTGAAACGATAAAGCACTCCTTGCTCTTCTAAATCTTCACTTAACGCATCATAAATAAAATCAAAATCCTCAGCAGTAGCGAAGCACACTTCTTTTTTCATAAATCCCTCTAATGTAAAAGAGTGACATAATATCAGAATTCTAAGTAGGACCAAGATATGAAGCAGACAAGACTGATAATACTAACACCATATATTTGAGGCTATATATTTAGCGCAAATCAATACGGTATGATTAGTCAGTTTTATTTAATTGAACTGGCCGACAAATACCATTGGTACCTGTCAGGCCAAATATAGATACTGTAGGGATTATTTTTCTTGAACCCCTAGATTACGCGCAGACTATCGAGACTGCCCACTTCCGGGAGGAACAACAGCGGAGGCAGAAGCAGCAGCAATAGTGCCTTCAATTGTCGTCAATGAACTCGCTAAAAATCTTTGCTTAGCCCCTATTAGATTTGTTACATATTGTTCTTTACACTGCACAAGAGCATTTTCAAGTCGCTCATTTTCTTTGGCTCTACTGTATAGTGAATAAGGATTATTTGCAGTGCTCAGTCGACTTTTCTCACGGCTAGCTTTAAGCCACTCTCTTATATTTGTATTCGATTCCGTCAGCAGTTGGACAGGATATTTTTTTGATAATTTAGTTAAGTTATCCGTAGGATCATCACCGGCTTTTACTAAACTATCGAAAAGACTCGCATCATCTTTCTCAATTGCACGTAAAATAGTTGCGTCACGTAAATATGCAATAATTTCCTTCAAATCCGTAGCATTTTGTTTAGACATTTTTGCTGAATTTGAGTTGGGATTTATCCGTATAGCCTCGCTAAGAGATGCTTCAACTAAAATCAAATGCTCTTTTGCAGTTTGGTAAGTTAACTTACCCTTATTAACTAAAATATTAGGATTTCTGATAACACTTTTAAAGACATCTAAACAAGCGAAAGTTACTAAATCATCTAGGTTTGTATTCTCAAGATCTTCATTAAAATAACCAAAATTAAATTCAGGCTGCGCCACAATATGCATTATTAAAGGTAATGATTTTTCTGTAGTCCCTGCATAAAGAAGAGATTGCAATAAAGATTGGCCATCTTCTGAAGATACCGCATTAATTAAACTTTTATTCGCTTTAATTAATTTCATAATTTCTGCATAGTTCTCTTGTTCTAACGATAAAAAAATATTTTCAGTGGGTGTTGGCATCTTGCTCTCCATTAATCTAATACAAAAAACGTTCTTATTATATCAAAATTTACTAATAAAAGGATAGAAATTTATCAAATTGATACAATTACTATATTCTGTTCTGATGCTCAGCTACCTCTTCCGGTTTAAATAATGAAGCATATTTCACATTAAAAGAATTAAATAGTTTATCTAAATCGGCAAGTTTTTTTAAATTTTCAGAAAATGATTGTTTCATCTCATTAGGAACTTCTTGATAGTTTGAATATTTTTTAATTTGTATAATTTGAGCTTTAAATATTTGTGCAACTTCCTGAAGCTGAGCGGAATTCTGATTATCAACAACTAAAGGTTCAGCGTTTATAATTTTGTCTACTTTAGAGGAAATAAGTTTCATAGCAATTAGTCTTTGCTTCAAATCTTGTGAAGCTGGGGCGAACATGCCAACCTGACTCACAGACCTTACAGAAGCAGCTAATCGCTCAGGTTGTTCATGTTGAACCTCATTGTCTAGCATAGAAGGAGCACTAGGCTCTATATCCGTTCGTTGCTCTGGTTGAAACTCATTGTCCAGCATAGGAGGAGCACTAGGCTCTATATCCATTCGTTGATCTGGTTGAACCTCATTATCCGGCATAGGAGGTGCACTAGGCTCTATATTCATTCGTTGCCCTGCTATCTCTTGATAAACTGGAGGTTCTACCACCTCATACGGCGGAGGCAATTCATGTACTTGATATATTGGTGGCGAAATAGCCTCCTCATACGATGGAGGATTATTATTTTCTTGATATTCAGCTTGAGATGGATTCAATCTATCAAGCGAAATATTTTGTAATTGATTTCCAGGACGAATCACCATCTTTTCAAGTACAGCTAATTCTGATTGAATTTCACTGTATGCTGCAGCAGGTATAATATCCTTTAACTTTATTAACTCTTCTTTACTGACTTGTAGTATTTGTCGCATCGAATCTAAATCATCAGTTTCTGCTAAAGATTGACGGCACATTTTAAGTTTATTAATTGAAGCATTCTGCTCATCTTCCAGTTGCTCATCAGTTTCATAACTTTTTACGTATTGAATTATTTTATCTAAACTATCCAAAGCCTCTTGTTTAGAAGCAACATACACTTCCTGTTGATGCAGCTTTATCGATTCAGTTTGCGCTACAAATTCACTAGTAACTTCACGAATTTGGTTCTTAAGTTTTAATTTATCTCTGTCATGTTGTAGCTTAAATCGCCCAATTACAGGATGGGTAGCATTATAGTTTCCTAATATATCATCTAAATTTTCCGATACTTTATCATTTAACACTTTCAATTCAGTTGCTTGTGTTTCAGCCGCTTCAAGATCATAAGAACCATCAGGTTTATACAGTGGTTTACTCTTTATTGCCTGTGACTTAGCTGTAAGCTCTTTATGAAGTACTTCTAATTTTTTTATTTCTTCACGATATTCTGGTTCATTTTGTCTTAATACATTCAGCAAATTACCAACTCGATCTATATGAGAGTTGCACGATTCGTGATAAATCCTCGCTTTTTGCACATGGAAATGAAACGTGATGCGTTGTATCTCTTGTTCGTAATGTTGCCATTTTTCTATATTAGATAAATTGGGATCAGGATGGGTCCACTGGAACAAGTACTCATTATCTTCCTTGCGATACTGCGGGATACTAATATTGGTTTTTAGTGCTGCAGCGGCTTCCCACTCTCCTTTTACCTGATGCTTTCTTCTTTCATGGTGCTGAATTCGGTCAATTAATTTTGCTAATCGTATCTCGTCGTAGGGATCTTCAAAGAGTTTTGCTAGTAAATAATATTGATTTGTAACTAGAAGGCGAAATACTATGTCGTTATTTAATAAGGAGATGAAATTTTGATATCTCATGTTATTTTGATGTTCCGTCTCTCTTAAATTTTTATTTGTAGCACTGATGGCGGCTCGAACGCTTCGGGCAATATGATGTAAATGCGGTATCGTCTCCAATTGGTCTACTGACCATGGCTCACCGTGGTTATGTTCTTCTTTTGCTTTTAATAAAACATCTTGCCGCTGTTGCCCCATAGTCAGTACCCATATATCCCTTTTATTAAATTATAGATGGAATTGTACATTTTGCTTAAAATTTATGATCTGTGATTTTATTGTTGGCTTTGTGCAGTATTTATCAGCATGAATTGGGTGTTTGAGATAGTGCCTCGGGATGTGGTTTGGTGCTATTGATGGGAGGTCCTTCGCTGCGCTCTGAATGACGGGCTTCTTTGGGGATGAAGAGCTTCTTTGGGATGACGGTGTTTTTTATTTTTTATAGCAGTCGCCCTATCCTCATGATAAAATTTCTCTTATTACTCAATTAACTAAGCGCCCTTATGACTGTTCTTGTATTTGATATTGAAACCATTCCCGACATCGAGTCTGGGCGTCACTTATATGATTTGCAGGGTTTATCTGATGAAGATACTGCGAGTGCGATGTTTGCGCTTAGACGGGCTAAAGTGGGGAATGACTTCCTGCCGCATTACCAACAAAAAATTTGTGCTATTTCTTTGGTTCTGAGCCATGGTTCTCAAGTTAAGGTGTGGTCGTTGGGTGATGAGTCTTCTGATGAAAAAGAGTTGATTACTCGTTTTTTTGCAGGAATTGATAAACACACGCCAACTTTGGTGAGTTGGAATGGTAGTGGCTTTGATTTACCGGTTTTGCATTACCGGGCTTTATTACATGGTATTGCTGCGCCTACTTATTGGGAAACGGGTGAACATCAGCAGAATTTTAAGTGGAATAATTACCTTAGCCGTTTTCATGCGCGTCATTTGGATCTTATGGATGTTATTGCTGGTTATCAAAACAAGGCTTTTGCGCCATTGGATGATGTTGCCAGTATGTTGGGTTTTCCTGGAAAAATGGGTATGAGTGGCTCTAAAGTTTGGGAGCAGTATTCTCAAGGACAAATCAAAAGTATTCGTGATTATTGTGAGACGGACGTGCTTAATACTTATTGTGTGTATTTGCGCTTTGAATTAATACGAGGAACGATTAATCAAGATGAGTACAATAACTCAATTGATAGATTGAAAACGTATCTAAGTAGTGAGCATGATAAGCGACATTTGCAGGAATTTTTAAGTCATATGGCTTAAGTCCTTGTTCGTCATAGCGGACAGATAGCAGAAGCATCTGCTTCGCTTTCAATCAAGGTCATAGCCGCTGCAAATGTAAACGTTTTGCTATTTCAGCTCACTTCTTCAATAATCCGGCACGTTGCAAAAAATTAGCATCTACAGGTTGGGCATTGTGAACGTAGTGAGTTACCTGCATGCCCTGTTCATCAAAGTAGTCGATAGCAGAGTTAGCCCCATCATTTCCGCCCATTCTTTATTCACTTTTGATAGATTGATCTGACTTTGTGGATCCAGTAAACTAATGATGAAAACGATTAAATGCTTGCCCATTTTTAGTTTTTTTCCATCAATAAAAAATTCCATTAGACAATATCGCAAAAAAAATTATCTACACCGTATACAAAACTTAGACACGCAATTACAAGGTAACGCATTTTGAACAAGACACTATTAGCATGGGGCCTATTTTATGGCTGAGCCACTGATTCCTATTACCCGAAAACACGCATTACTGTTTGCCACATTTCTTGTTATGTATGAGTTTTTAACCTACATTGCCAATGACATGATCATGCCCGGAATGACTCATGTGATAAAAGTATTCCATGCTCCAGAATCCACTATTGCTACATCACTTACTATTTATATTCTTGGTGGTGCGAGCTTGCAGGTGATACTTGGGCCAATCTCTGATACCTACGGACGGCGCCCGCTGATGCTCATGGGTGCGTTTTTATTTTTTATCTTTACCCTCTTTATTGCCAGTTCTAATTCGATGAATCAATTTTTAGCTGCGCGGTTTTTCCAAGGTATGGGTTTATGTTTTATTGGTGTTATTGGCTATGCCACGATTCAAGAGATTTTTGAGGAAATGGATGCCATTCGTTTAATATCTATTATGGCGAATGCGGCTATACTTGCGCCTTTATTAGGGCCCATTTTAGGGGCTTTGGTAATTCACTATACTTCCTGGCGTTATATTTTTGTGTGCATTGCTGTAGGCGCATTGGTTGCATTGTGGGGTTTGTGGCGCTATATGCCTGAGCCTATTGGTCAGGTTAAAAAATCAGGTGAGGTGATACCGAGAAACAAGTTTTCTTCTCGTACTGTATTAAATAACTATAAAGAATTATTTACGAATAGAGTGTTTTGTTTTGGTATTTTGGCTATAGGAACAGTGGGTATTCCCTGCCTTGCATGGATTGCGCTGGCTCCCATTATCTTGACTGTTGAGGCGAATTTGACCTTGATTCAGTATGGGCTTTGGCAGATTCCTGTATTTGGTGCGACTATATTGGGGAATTGGTTTTTGCATCGGTTGACGTACAAGCATGAGATTAAGCATATTATCTTTTTAGGCTGTTGTATTATGATTGTTGGGTCGACTTTGACTTCTTTATTGCCGTTTCTGTATGGTAATAATTACATCTATTTAATGCCTGGTGTGATTATTTACTTTTTTGCTTTGAGTATTGTTAATGCCCCTTTAAACCGATTTTGTCTTTTTGTGACTACAGTGAGTAAGGGTACTGCTTCTGCCGTGATTAGTTTGAGTGTGATGATTATTGCGGCTTTGGGTATTGAAGGGGCTAACTTCGTCTATCGAGGTCATAATAATCTGCATTTAGGGCTTTTTTGTAATGTGGTTCAGGCGCTTTTTATTTTCTTTATGTGTATGGCTTTTTTTATGCAGAAGAGGGATTTGGATAGTGCTTTGAGTGGCAATGAAGAACCGTCATCCAAAACCAGATGAACCGTTACAAAATTAGCTTATGCACACTTTTTACCAATACATTCATCCGTTCGGCCTGAGGAAGCGCTTTAGCGCTGCCGAAGGCTTGGCACCATTCGTGATGACAGTTCGAGACGGAGCTACGCTCCTCCTCACTGCGAACGGATTGGTGAGGGAAGCAAAAATTTGTGCGCATCGTCCCATTAATAGAGACATTTTGTGGCGATTCATCTGAGCTAGAACGCAGCGAAGGATCTCCCGAATGTAGCTTGCTATTTGAAGGGAGGTCCTTCGCTTTGCTCTGGACGACGGGGGGAGGGGCTTATCTACCTGGGTGAGACTCTTTAAGTAAAAATGTGGCTATGAGTAAACTGGCTAAGTAGCATACCGGCATTACTAATAAAGCGACTTTATAGCTTTCAATGCTGTATACGTGCACGCCATTTACTACATGCCAGGAATTGGTGTGTTGCAGCATATAGCCTACTAAGGGCTGGAATATTGCGCCGCCGATTAATACGGACAAGTTGTTAAATCCTGAGGCGGTACCCACGTATTCAGGTGCGTTGTTTTCTTTGACCACAGCGAAACTCACTGTTTGTCCGCCAGCGCCTAAGCCTAAAACGAATAAAACAAAGGGTGTCCAGCCGTAGGTCAGGCCTGGCAAGTACAGCAGTATAAGCGTTGCAATTAAGCCTAAGACCGCGCTGATAATCAAGGCTATGCGGCGGCTGTGAATCTTATCGCTAAACCAGCCTAATAAGGGGCTGCCGATACCAATTCCAATCCAAATCATACTGCATAGACCGGATGCGGCAACCACACTAATTTGAAATTTTTCTTGCAAATACGGAACGCCCCAGAGCGCTGCAAATACGGCAATTGGTGTCCAAATAGCAAAGGCGTAGCTGCCGATAATCCAGGTATGTGCGTGTTTGCATACTGCGACTAAGCGCTTCCACTCATTACGTAAGTAATGTTCTGGTGCTTTTTGATTTTGTTGATGTGGGTAATCGCGGATGTAGCGCCAAAAGAATCCGGCCAGGATAAAGCCGATAAAAGCTAAAATGAAGCTTGCACTACGCCAGCCCACTGCTTGAATCAGATACGCTAAAGGCATTTCACCAAAGATTGCGCCCACTGAGCTCATCAACTGTGCAATACCGGCTAAAATCGCGAAATAATAAGGAGGAAACCAGCGAGATATTAAAACCAATACGCCAATAAATGAAAATGCGGATCCAATTCCAATAAGGAAACGACCAATACACGCGGTTAAAACACTGTCCGTTGATGCAAAAAATGCCGACCCCAATGCGCAAAGCACAATGGCAAAGGTCATTAGCTTTCTAGGACCATAACGGTCGTATAAAACCCCTGCTGGTAGTTGCATTGGTGCGTAGGCATAAAAGTAAAACGCAGAGATAAAACCAAAACCTTCTCCAGTTACTCCGAAGGTTTTCATCATGGACTCAGCCATAACGCTTGGTGCTACCTGCAAAATAAATTCATATAAATAAAAAGATGCTGCCAGGAAAAATATAAAATAAGCTGTTTTCAAACTTGCTTTCACTTCCTGATTTGCTTTTTCAGTGTAATATTCGCTCAATTTAAAATCACTCCGTTATCAATCACACATTTAAGCTTATAGCGATTTAGTTTGTCAATATGATTTTATTACTTCCAGACAATCAATTATAGGCCAGGATTGAATCTATGCCACTGATTTTAATAATTAAACCTTATTAATTTGGTTGGTTTGGGCTTTTGGCAAACAAATTGAAATCTTTGTGTGCGTTTTATTGGGAAATGGCCGTCGTCCAGAGCGTAGCGAAGGACCTCCTGAAGTGGCACGGTGCCATTTGCAGGAGGTCCTTCGCTACGCTCTGGACGACAAGGATACGGGATATATTGCGCCTAAAATAGCGGGTTTTGTTGAACCGGTAATAGAACGCAGATCGACTGGTTTTTGGTTGATGGTTTGGGCCGCAAGCCAGGCAAACATCATCGCTTCTAAATAATCGGGATCAACACCGATTGTCTCAACGCTCTGTACTTCGGTTTCAGGCAATAAGCTCGCTAGCATTTGTTGTAAGGCCAGATTGTGTGTTCCGCCACCGCATAGGTACAAATGCTTTATTGCTTTTTTATCTTGAATTACGGTATCTGCAATACTGTGCGCTGTTAACGCTAATAAGGTTGCCTGTACGTCTTCTGGTTTGTATTGTGGTTTAAGATAGGTTTCAAGCCAGGATAAGGAAAAATATTCTTTGCCAACGCTTTTAGGTGCCGCGAGGCGAATAAACGAATCAGCCAGTAAGGCTTCTAATAATGGCTTGATTACTTCGCCCTGCTTCGCCCAAGCACCGCCGGCGTCGTAGGATTTGCCTTGGTGTTTGGTAATCCAGGCATCCATTAGACAATTTCCGGGGCCAACATCCCAGCCTTTGGTTAATTCATTCGGGCTGATGAAGGTAATATTGGAAATGCCTCCAATATTCACCAAAGCTACATCGGTAGTTTTTTTAGTAAATAATTCTTGATGATATAAGGGAGCAAACGGTGCGCCCTGCCCGCCATTGACCAAGTCTCTGGTGCGGAAATCAGCTATTACTGTAATGCCTGTTAATGAGGAGATGGTGTGGCCGCAGCCTAATTGCATGGTGTATGGTAGGTCGCAATTTGTGTTGTGGCACAGGGTTTGTCCATGGCTTCCTATGGCGCGAATGTCGGCAGCGGATAATGTTGCTTTCTGCAGTAGCTCATTTACAGCGGCTGCAAACTCTCTGCCGATTAAGGTATTCACTTGGCAGACGGAGGCTAAGCTTAGATCGGAGCCGTCAAGTAACGTATCAATGCGTTGTTTTACTTCCGGATTGTATTTTTTTGTAATACCGCAAAGGAGCTTGTTGGTCGTTTCGTCAATAAGTGCGGCGTCAATGCCGTCCATACTGGTTCCTGACATTAAGCCTATGTATAAAGTCATTACTTGCTCTCCTGCGATCTGTATTTTAAGGATAAGGAGGCCGCTTTGCTCCGTTTGTTGGGCTTTACAGCCCAACCTACAACTATTTACACAGCTCTTTATCCGAAACTGGTGTTAATTCTCACCGCTCACGTCCGTGGGACAGCGTGTTAACGAGAAGTCACACAATTGGGTAGAACTATTTACTGATTTTAAAACAATTATAAAAGTTTCTGGTCGTTAATTCAGCAATTTCATCATAATGCATCCCGCGTAATTCGGCCAGTGCTTCGGCTACATGTTTCACCAATGCTGGGTGATTCTGTTTGCCGCGAAACGGTACGGGTGCTAGATACGGGGAATCGGTTTCAATGAGAATTCGGTCTAATGGGATTTTTCGTGCTACATCTTGTAAGGCTGTTGCATTTTTGAAAGTAAGAATTCCTGACAGAGAAATATAAAAATTCAAATCAATTGATTGATAGGCAATCTCCAAACTTTCAGCAAAGCAATGCATTACACCGCCGATTTGTTGAGCGTTTTCTTCACGCATTAATTTAATCGTATCTTCAGCTGCTTGACGCGTATGAATGATCAACGGCTTTGAAGTGCTTATGGAGGCTCTTATATGCTCTCTAAAACGCGCTCGTTGCTCTTCCTGGGCCTCTTCAGTATGGGTGCGGTAGTAATCCAGTCCTGTTTCGCCTATGGCGATACAAGCAGGGTTTTCAGCCAATTTACAAAGTTGCTCCGCCGTTACAGGATGTACCATTTCGCTATTAGGATGCACGCCTACTGAAATATTGATATTGGGGTATTTGGCAGCCAGTTGTTCTAATTGTGGGTAGTCACTTAATTCAACACAAACGCATAAAAGATGTTCTACCCCGTTTTCTTTAGCCTTGGCTAATACATTGTCCATATCCTGATTAAAATCAGTTAAATCCAGGAAGTTCAAATGGCAATGTGAATCAACTAGCATAAAGTACCTCAAATTAAATAGTATCTGTTAACTGGTGTGATTTTAACATCCCAGCTAAGTAAGTCTCAATTTTATTACATAAATAACGGCTGTTTTCACCACTAAACTGTACTCCAATTCCAGGTAATTTATTACCTTGAGCACCTTTAGGCGTGATCCATACTACTTTACCATCAACCAAATACGGATCGTGTTCATCCATTAGTTGCACGGACAGGCTCAGAACAAGGCCTAGCTGATAAAGATGGTGTGTACGAATAAATAAACCTCCATTCTTTATAAACGGCATGTAGGCCGAGTACAAAGTGGATTGATTACCAAATAAACAATTGATTTGCTGCACTTTATCCATATTAAGCTCCTCCTATAAATCAAACAATAAATCTTCCAGAACTAACGTGTGATTTACATTCATATTATGGCTTAATTTTCGTTGCAATGTGTTTATTTTATCTATTTGAGTAAAAATCATCATAGGCTGCAGCAATGAAGCCAGTTTATTGAGCTGGCTCGTGGCAGGCCCTTCGATGACGGATTGTTTCATGTGTATCAGCTGTGCTTGTGAGTAGGCCAGATAAAAAAACCATAAAAGCGTACTCAATCCGTATTGAGTCCATTGAGAAGCCATAACACAAGGATGCGTTTTTTTCTCAATGACCGCTATCAATCCTTCCAAAATAGTTTCTGCTTGGCTGATGATCTGTGCCTGCTCTGATTCTTGAGGATACTGCGCCCCAATTAATAATAAATTTTTAGCGGACAAATCAACAGGTGATAAAAAACGTAACACCTGGCAGCGACTCAAAACAGTAGGTAAAACAGTGCTTAATTGCTGGGCTACAAGTAAAAAAAGCGTATGGGGTGCGGGTTCTTCTAAAATTTTTAATAAAGAATTCGCCGCAGCAACGTTCATTCGATCGGCTGATTCAATGATGATCAAGCGATGGGTTGCTCGTTGTGGTGTTAAGTAGGAATACTGTTGTAATTCACGAATCTGATCGATTTTAATTGGGCCACCACTTTTATCAGGCTTTACCCATTGCACGTCAGGATGTTCGTATTTTAGAGCCATATGGCAGTCATTACACTGCAGGCAAGGCTTGGTTTCTTTGCTTTTGCAAAAAATCAGCGTCATAAACTGCATGATAAAATCAGTGAGCGCGCTGTCTATTGCCCCAACAAAAAGCATGGATTGTGGGATTCTCCCTTGTTCCCATGCGGAGTAGAGGTGATTCCATTGAGCCTGGTACTGATTCATGCGCGTTGCTCTGTAAATGCATGCAAAACTTTTCGCAGCGCGCTTTGTACTTCAGGTAATGAACGACTGGCATCGATCTGTACAGCATTAGAATCCGCTTGAACATGACGAAGATAATGCTCATGCACTCGGTGAAAAAAAGACATTGATTGTTGCTCTATGCGATCAAACTCGCCTCGTGAACGGGCTCGCTTCATACCTTCTTCAGGGCTTATGTCTAAATACAAAGTTAAATCCGGTTTAAATCCATTAAGTGCAAAAGCAGATACTTGCTGAATAAGCTCTGGATTAAGTCCGCGTCCGCCACCTTGATAAGCCAAGGTAGAGAGCTCAAAGCGATCAGCAACAATCCAGGTACCTTGTTGTAAGGCGGGCTTGATGACTTCTTCAAGTAATTGAATGCGTGCCGCGTACAGCAGCAGTAATTCGCTTTTATCATCTAAAACGTCTTTGTATTTTGGGCTTTTAATTAGTTCACGCAGTACTTCACCAACCGCAGTACCGCCGGGTTCGCGTGTAGTGATGGTTTTAATGTTTAATTGAGAGAGAAACTCAAGGACTGTATTAATCGCCGTAGATTTTCCAGCCCCCTCTAATCCTTCAATAACAATTAACTTCCCGGTTGCTGCAGACATTAAGAACCCTTACGCTGAAATTGGTTAATGGCTTGTCTTTGCTGTTCGTAGGTTTCAGAAAATTGATGCGTTCCATCCCCTTTGGCTACAAAATACAAGTAATTAGAGAGTTGTGGATGAGCTGCTGCATCCAAAGCTTCTTTGCTGACCATAGCGATGGGCGTAGGTGGCAAACCTCTGTAGCGATACGTGTTATAAGGTGAATCTACTTGCATGTCATTATGGGACAGCTTGCCGGTGTACGCAGCGCCAAGACCGTAAACTACGGTAGGATCCATTTGCAAAGGCATTTTTTTATTTAAACGATTCACTACCACACCAGAAATCAGTTGGCGCTCTTGCGGGACGGCACTTTCTTTTTCAATAATTGAGGCGGCAGTTAATAATTCATAGGGGGTTTTATAAGGTAAATTGGGCGCTCTGTTTTCCCATACCTTAGTTAAATAAGTCATTAAATTACGGTGCGCTTGGAGAAGAAGCGTTTTACTGCTGCTGCCACCTTGATATTGATAGGTATCTGCAAGCACTAAACCTTCCACATTAGGATGGTTTTCCTGAATGGCGTTCCAATCTTCTGGATGATAGTCCAAATGCTCGGCTTTCATCAGATCCTGGGCTATTTTTAGCTGGGTTGTACCGGCGATGATGGCAAATTTTTGCGTTACTACATCACCTGAAGCAACTCGCTCAAGTAATTGCATCGCGTTTTCTCCAGGCTTTACCTGATAGACGCCTGCTTTTAATTTCGGAGCCAAGCCTGACGCGCGAATATATAAAAGAATGGGTTTATGGTACTGAATCAGATTTTTATCTTTTAAAGTCTGTACAAAATGAGAGGCTGTAGCCGCTTTATCTACTTGAATGACTACTGGAGGAGATTCATAGGGGATAAGTGGCGTTGCCACCAGATTGTACATACTCCAAAACACCAGCGAACAAGACATAAAAATCAGCAGAATAATATAAGCTATCAGTTTTTTATGCCTTGAGGAGGTCATTTAGATTCTCTTAAATATTAAGCTTCCGTTAGTTCCACCAAAGCCTAATGAATTACTTAATACGTAATTAATAGTACGCTTTTGTGGCTTGTGTGCAACATAATTCAAATCAAAGCCTTCGTCTGGATTATCCAGATTAATAGTGGGCGGTGCAATTTGATCTTGTATTGCTAAAACACTGAATATTGCTTCTACAGAACCTGCTGCACCCAATAGGTGACCAGTCATGGATTTTGTAGAGCTTACTGCTAAATCATAAGCATGTTCTTTGAACACACGTTTAATTGCCTTGGTTTCATTTAAATCATTCAGATAAGTTGAGGTACCGTGGGCATTGATGTAGTCAATTTGATTTGGGCTAATGCCGGCATCTTGAATGGCTACTTCCATTGCCCGAGCTGCACCATCAGCGTCTTCATCAGGAGAGGTAATATGATACGCATCACCTGACATACCAAAGCCAACTAACTCAGCATAAATCTTCGCGCCGCGCGCTTTTGCGTGTTCGTATTCTTCCAGGACGAGGATACCTGCACCCTCACCCATAACAAAACCATCTCTGTCTTTGTCAAAAGGTCTTGAAGCCTTTTCCGGCTCATCATTACGTTTGGACAAAGAGCGTACCGCTGAGAAACCAGCCATACATAAAGGTGTTAAGGTCATTTCTGAACCGCCACAGACCATAACGTCTGCATCACCGTAAGCGATCATACGCCCTGCCAGACCAATATTATGTGTTCCAGTAGTACAGGCAGTCACTACAGAAATATTGGGGCCTTTAAGCTTATGTCGAATTGAAATCTGTCCTGCAACCATATTGATAATGCCTGCGGGAATAAAGAATGGAGAGACCTTACGCGGGCCACCAGCCATTAGTTTGTCTTGATTATTGGTAATTGTTTGAATGCCACCAATACCAGCACCAACAGCCACACCGATACGGTTTGATGTTGTTTCATCAATTTTTATCCCCGAATCCAGTATTGCCTCATCAGCTGCGGCAATACCGTATTGGGTGAATACATCCATTTTTCGGGCGTCTTTAAGTGGAACATAGTCCTCAATATTAAAATTCTTAACCTTAGCCCAAATTCGCGCGCTGTACTCGGCAGCATCATAACCTTCTGCTGTCGTTACACCACTGACTCCGTCTAATATATTTTGCCAAGTATCCTTTACATTAAGTCCAACAGGGGTAAGCATACCCATGCCAGTTACAACTACACGCCGCTTATTCAATGAAGACTCCCCGAAGAATTAAGCTTCTTCTTTATCTAAATTAGATTCAATGTAATCAATTGCTTCTTGAATCGTAGTAATTTTTTCAGCTTTCTCATCAGGAATTTCTGTTTCAAATTCTTCTTCAAGAGCCATTACTAATTCTACAGTATCTAAAGAGTCAGCGCCTAAATCATCAACAAATGATGCATCATTTTTTAGCTCTTCTTCTTTAACGCCCAATTGTTCAACAACAATTTTACGGACTCGATCTTCAACAGTACTCATAACTTAATTTTCCTCTTTCGGTTGATAGAAACACTTTAAAAATATTTGCAGTCTATTTCAACTGCTTGGCACCTTGCCTGAATATCCACTTGAAACAATCGACCGGCTAACTGGCACTCAAGGTGCTTAACAGTCACAGGTAAATGTGAAGTGGTATAGTTTATTCATTTATACAGATAACGCAAGTGCATTTAATCCATATACATGCCGCCGTTCACAGGAATTGTTGCTCCTGTTATATATTTGGCGCTGTCAGATGCTAAAAACGCAACTGCATTGGCGATATCTTCTGGTTGTCCTAATTTACGTAAAGGAATTCGTTTTAACATCTCATCCTTTACCATATCAGGTAACGCGTTTGTCATATCGGTATCGATAAAACCAGGGGCTACAACATTTACGGTGATGCCTCGGCTGCCAATTTCTTGTGCCAGGGACTTTGTGAAACCAACAACACCTGCTTTAGCTGCAGTATAATTTACCTGACCTGAATTTCCACTTGACCCAACCACGGAGCCAATAGAAATAATGCGTCCCCAGCGTGCTCGGAACATAGGCTTTATACAAATTTTAGACATTCTGTATATGGAATTCAAGTTGGTTTCAATTACTTTGAACCATTCTTCATCATCCATACGTAATAATAAATTATCTGAGGTGATTCCAGCGTTATTTACCAGTATTGAGGGCACTTTCTCTTCTTTAGTTAAAGTATCCATTACTGCTTCAATTTGCTCTGAATTAGTGACGTCTAGAACGAGTCCTTTACCTGGCAAATTAGCGCTTTTAAAATATTCATTAATGGCCTCAGCACCTTTTTCTGTAGTTGCTGTGCCGTAAACAAAAGCGCCATTTTGAGCTAATTTAAGAGCAATAGCCTGACCTATGCCACGACTTGCTCCTGTCACTAAGGCAATCTTGCCTTCTAAATTCATCATGATATTCCTCTATATAATACTTCGTCGTCCTGAGCGAAGCCGAAGGATCTTCTGCAGGTGGCTCGGTGCCATCTGATGGGAGATCTTTCGCTTCGCTCTGGATGACGGGCTACGCTAATTGTTCTACAACTTGATCCAGGCTAATAGTATCGTAAATACTAATTGCTTTTAAAGATCTATCTATTCTTTTAGTTAAGCCACCCAATACTTTTCCTGGACCGCATTCTAAAATAAGCGCCACACCATTATTTTTAAAATGTTGGATTGTTTCCACCCAGCGTACAGGACTGTACAGTTGTTCTTTTAATTGTCTTCTGATGTGTTCTGCAGAATGATACGCACTTAAATCAACGTTACTGATTACATCTATAGTTGGCTTTTTAAAATCAACTGTTGCTAAATAATCAGCAAAAACATCTGCGGCCTCTGCTAATAAAGGACAATGACAAGGCACACTTACCGGGATAACTACTGCCATACGTGAGCCTGCTTCTTCAGCTAAAGCTAAAACACGGTTCACAGCAGCTGTATGTCCTGCGACAACAACTTGGCCAATTGCATTATAATTTGCAGGTGTTACTACGTCGTTGGGGTGGCTGGCTTTCTGGCATAAAAGATTTACTTGTTCGTCAGTTAAACCAATGATGGCAGCCATTGCGCCAGTACCTAAAGGCACGGCATTTTGCATTACCTGTCCACGGTGTGTTACCAAACGGGTTGCCTCAGGTAACGATAAAGCACCTGCACAAACCAGGGCTGCGTACTCACCTAAACTATGGCCGGCCATAAATTCAGGTTTGGGAATACCTTGTTGTTCCAGTAATCGATATACAGCAACATCTCCTGTAAGCATTGCTACTTGAGTATATTCAGTCTGATTAAGACGCTCTACTGGCCCTTGTTGCACTAGCTGCCATAAATCATAACCTGCAGCTTCAGATGCTTCTGCAAAAGTATCCGTAACAATGGGATATTGCAATTCAAAATCAGCTAACATACCTACGGATTGCGATCCTTGCCCGGGAAATACAAATGCTGTTTTTACCATAATAAATATAACTCCGAACTGTAGTAGCCAAGTTAACTTAAAACGCTAACCCGGGAATTTCTGCACATAAAAAAATCCCAAGTTATGGTTTCGCCTTCACCCAAGCTACATTTGCTAAATAATGACTTTAATTATTAATAACGAATAACCATAGCGCCCCAAGTCATTCCGCCACCAAAAGATTCAATCAAGAGTAATTCATCTCTTTTAATTTGATTGCTTCTGATAGAATGATCCAAAGCTAAAGGAATTGATGCTGCAGAAGTATTGCCCTGATTACCAATAGTGACAACTACTTGCGACATAGGAAGCTCTAATTTTTTAGCTATAGCTTGAATAATACGCATATTAGCTTGATGTGGAATTAACCATTGAATATCCGATTTTTTCAATTGACTCAGTTCTAAAACTTCATCAACAACCTCGCCCATAATATTAACTGCCAACTTAAACACTTCATTACCACGCATAGTAATTGTCGCGCGTTTATCATCGAAGGTTGCATTGACTAGATTTAATAGTTTTTCAGAGTCATAAGAGGCGTGTAATACACTGCCCAAAAGACCTGGTCGGTCACTGGCACTTAAAACAACCGCTCCAGCGCCATCACCAAATAGAACACAGGTTGTTCTATCCGTCCAATCCACAGCGCGAGACATGCTTTCGCTGCCAATTACCAGAACGTTTTTTGCAGCGCCTGTAGCAATGTATTGTTTTGCAATATCCATAACATAAACAAAACCACTGCATGCTGCACCAACATCAAAAGCGGGTATTGGTTTTGTAATTTTTAGTGCATGTTGCACATAGCAAGCCACACCCGGAAAAAATTGATCGGGAGTGCAGGTTGCGACAACGATTAAATCAATATCGTCGGCATTCAGACCAGAGGCACTGAGTGCTTGCTCTGCGGCTTTAGAAGCCATGTAAGAGGTTGTTTCATGCGGCTGAGCGATACTACGACTGCTAATCCCTGTTCGAGAAACAATCCATTCGTCAGTGGTATCCAACATGGATTCCAACTCAACATTTGTTACTTGTTTCTCTGGGGTATAACTGCCAGTACCGCTAATCACCGCATTTATCATAACAACAACCCTTGATTTATATACTCGTTTATCTGCGCACGTACCAGATCAATAACGTCATTTTGCACTTCAAGGACCGCTTGATCTATAGCGTGTTGGAAGCCTAATTCATTAGCTCCGCCGTGACTTTTAACGACAATGCCGTTCAAGCCCAGTAAACTGGCGCCATTATAACGAGAAGGATCCAGTCGACCTTTAAGTCGTTTTAATACGGGTAATGTGATTAAACCCATAAATTTAGTTAACAGATTGCGATTAAATGCTTCTTTAAACAAGCCAAGGAAGAGTTTTGCAATCCCTTCACTTGCCTTTAAAGCCACATTACCTACAAATCCATCACAAACAACCAAGTCAACATCACCTGTATAGAAATGATCGCCTTCTACATAGCCTACATAGTTCATCATAGAACATTCTGCGAGCATATGCGCGGTGCGTTTCACCTGATCATTCCCTTTCATCTCTTCAACGCCTATATTTAATAAGGCAATTTTAGGATTAGGTTTATTTGCAACTGCTTGAACCAAGGCAGATCCCATTACTGCGAACTGAAATAAATGTTCTGCGCAAGAATCTACGTTAGCACCTAAATCGATAACCCATGTCCGACCTTTCATCGTTGGAAGCTCTGAAACAATCGCTGGTCTATCAATTCCGGGCAAGGTTTTTAATACATAACGCGCCGTAGCCATTAATGCCCCGGTATTTCCGGCACTTACACACGCATGTGCAATGCCTTCTTTAACCAGATTAATAGCCACACGCATGGAGGAATCTTTTTTGTTGCGCAAAGCATGCGAAGGCAATTCATCCATAGCAACCACTTCAGAGGCATGTACTATAGAAAATTGCTTCGAAGAGCTAACACCCTGTTTTTTTAAATGCGCATTAATCTTGTCGTGAACACCAACAAGAATAAGCTTCAAATCAGGATTGCTTTTAGCTGCGCGCACGCAGGCAGGAATCACTACACTTAAGCCATGATCCCCACCCATCGCATCAATTGCAATAGTGATATTTTTCAAAAATATTACTCTTTATCTTCTTCGTAAGATGTACCTGTCTCAATCACTTTTCTACCACGGTAGTAACCGTCTTCAGTCATGTGGTGACGACGATGCGTTTCACCAGTAGTTTGATCTACTGATAATGTTGGCATTGATAAAGCATCGTGCGAACGACGCATATCACGACGTGAGCGTGATTTCTTATTTTGTTGTACGGCCATTGTATTACTCCTAAACAATTTGCTTTCATAAAGCGGGAATATTACCGATATTTTAACATCAATCCAAGTATTAATTGCATAAATTATCAATTTGAGTCATTTTTGTCGCTCAAAAATTGATTTATTTCACTGCTGCACTCAGTAATTTCGGGGTGAAACTGCGGTGCATACAAATGCAGCTCATCAATAATCAAATCATCCAAGGTGATTTGGAGGTTGGGCGAAACAATGCATTCGTAATGCTCTAATAGCTGCTCAGCCCGCTCTTCATCACGACAAACCGCAATAACCGTGTTGTTGTCGTAAGGGTAATTAAACTCCTCCAGACAGCGTTGGCATTGCAAGTGCAACTCACCGTCAACATGAAGATTAATTAAATAAAAATTATCTTTCGCTTCAACCTGGTAGGTAACGTGCAATTCGCACGCCTTCGTTACAAAATGAGGTAAACGCTCACTGATTGTAATAGTTTTGTTACGTTGGCCTTGTTTGGCCATATCTGGTAAATGAAACATTTTGCTACATCCTAAATAAATTTTCTCTGCATCTTTTCTATTTTTATGAGATAATGAACGATTTGCAATGTAACTATTCAAATGATGAATAATTACAAGTCGTGTAAATATAAGCGGTATCTGAATTTTATGAAAGCTAAAGTTATAGTTGGAATGTCTGGAGGAGTTGATTCCTCTGTTGCAGCCTGGTTATTAAAAGAGCAAGGTTATGAAGTTGAAGGCTTGTTCATGAAAAACTGGGAACAAGATGATACGGATGAGTTTTGCCCTGCAGCTCAAGATCTTGCTGATGCTCAAGCGGTATGTAATCAATTAAATATCCCGCTGCATACGGTTAATTTTTCCGGTGAGTATTGGGATAGAGTATTTACTCATTTTTTAAGCGAATACGAGCTAGGCCGAACGCCTAACCCTGATGTGTTATGCAATAAAGAAATTAAATTCAATGCGTTTTTAAACCATGCCTTAGCGCTTGGTGCGGAATTTATTGCTACAGGTCATTACGCTAAAAACAAAATTTCTGGCAACGTGGGGCATTTGTATAAGGCAAAAGACCGCGATAAAGATCAAACTTATTTCTTGCATGCCGTAGAGCCTGCAGCACTCGCCAAAACATTGTTCCCTATTGGTGATTACACCAAACCTGAAATCAGAGAGTTTGCACAGCAGCTCGGTTTGGTTACGCAAGCGAAAAAAGATTCTACTGGAATTTGTTTTATTGGTGAAAAACGCTTTAAAACGTTTCTAAAAGAATTCATTCTGACACGACCAGGTGAAATCAAAAATATGGATGGAACCGTACTGGGCACACATGATGGCCTGATGTTCTATACTTTAGGACAAAGACAAGGATTAGGAATTGGCGGCATGCATAATGCTTCTGAAGATCCTTGGTATGTAGTGGATAAAGAAGTCGCAACAAATACCTTGTACGTAGCGCAAGGCAGTCAGCATCCGATGCTTTATGCTCAAGGTCTTATTTGTGGCCCAATCCATTGGCTGTCTGAAGAGTGTAAAGATAATTTGCCTTTGACCTGTTATGCCAAAACGCGATACAGACAATTAGAACAAGGGTGTATGATTTCTCCAGAAGATGGTAATCAACACTATGTGATGTTTTCTAGCCCGCAAAGAGCGGTGACCCCAGGACAGTACGTGGTTTTTTATGATAAAAACCAATGTTTGGGTGGTGCTACTATTGAACAGATTATTAGATAAATCCCGTCATCCAGAGCGCTCCCTTCGCTCTGGATGATGCAACAACTGGAGTTAAAATGGCTGCTATCGATATATCCCCTACTACCAGCGACATTCATTTTTCTGTTAATGCCGCAGATAAAGTAGCTGAATTAATCAAAGAAGAAAATAATTCGAGTCTTAACTTGCGTGTTTCCATTTCAGGTGGCGGTTGCTCAGGATTTCAATACGGCTTTAGCTTTGATGAAGAAATTAATGAAGACGATACAATCATTGTACAACAATGCTCTGATGGTCTATCTTCCGTTAAATTACTTGTTGACTCAATGAGTTATCAATACCTTCATGAAGCTGAAATTGATTACGTGCAAGGCATTCAAGGTGAACAGTTTGTAATTCGTAATCCTAATGCGAAAACTACTTGTGGTTGTGGTTCTTCGTTTAGTATGGCTGATGAGGATGATGAGTAGTTGATATTTGCTGGGCTTTACAGCCCAGCCTACGATTGCTCTATCAACCCGCGCTGATTAATATGGTTTAATCACTACCTTCGTGCCAATTTTCATGAAGTTATTACTTAGCCAGCGAGCATCACTTGGAATCAAGCGTACGCAACCATGACTGGCATTATAGTTAGGCACTTCATAAGAACCATGTACCGCGTAGTTTTTATTAAAATACATGCAATAAGGCATTGGTGCACCACCTCTTCCAACAGGATAGCGACTGGAACGGCAACCAGGGCCACCTTTACTTATTATATGATAAACACCTGATGGGGTTTTACATCCTCGCCGAATATCGGAACAATATTTTTGTCCGCCCGAACCTTTTCCAGTACGCACCACTTTGCCATTCTCATTAATAGCCTTCCACGATAAGGTATTAGGATTAAAGATAAACGTATTCCCGGCAGAGTATACAGAACTGAAGGGGATGACGAACAATGAAACTAATAAAAACCGTGCAAATGATAATAATACGGGACTGTGCTTTTCCATAACTCTTCCTTTTTATTTCCTTTTCCATCTTTATTTTAGTTTAGTTCAAAAAACGAGCATTACAAATTTATTTTGGGCAGGCATAAATTTTTTGTTCTACTATACTTATTGAAGGAACCACTATTAAGGATAATTGATCATGAAAAAACAAGTACTTATCGCTGCTTCAATTTTACTCAGCAGCACTTTGGCAAATGCTGAAACCGCCGCTGCTGACGCCCCAAAAACGCCGGCTCCAGCAGCTACAAGCAATGCAGCTGACTCAAGTAAAAACATGAATAAAAAAGAATGGCTCAGTGCGATAATTCCTATGTTACCAAGTCTTATTTGCAAAGGATTCATGGGTGATCCAGATCTAAAACAAAGATTAGACACAATTAAAATGTCTTATGATCAGTGCGTGAGTGCTATTCCAGAAAGTGTAAGTAAATGCGAGACACAATTGTCTCCTCAAATACCAGAAACAATTTCCAATGAAGATGCTGGGACTTGGGGCAAATCTATTGGTGAATGTATTGGTAAAGATTTTGCCACAAAATACCTGATCCCAAAATAAACAACATATACATATAATATTTTCTTAAGAATTGATTGATATAATTATGCCACTTTAGATTTTTATATAATCAGATTTCTTAGAAAAGGAACATTTATATGGGTAAATATGTTGATTCACTGAATCAAAAAATACAACTTACCGATAAAAAACGTTATCGCCGCGAACAGTACCAGTCGTTTATGACTGGGCCCGAGTGGCGAAACGTTGAAATGGCAGAAGAGTTTACACAGTTTCTGCGTGATGGTAAGTCCATGTTCCAATACCCCTATTTTCGACAAATCTCAGATTTATGGGGCGTTTTTTTCAACTCTTATTCCGCAGCAAGAAAATACAACAGCCGAAGTGAGATTTTCTTTTCTGAATACATGCTGATGGATCTATTTGTAGTGGTTTTCACAACACTGGAATTAATCCCCAAAGGCCTTATATCCCTGATACTTTATCCCTTCCTGAAAAAAGAAAATAACTCTGAAATGCAGCAGCATTTTGCAGATTATCTTCAAAAATATGCAGCGGACTTACAAACCATCCCCTTTTACGATCACAATTATCACGAAATACGCGTTGATCTGGCAGAAAAATACAAACAATACCAAAACCGTACCTGGGTTGACTGGTTTAGTTGGAAAATGATTTCTGCTGAATTATTTACAAAAAAATGGGTTAGCAAACCGCTTAAATACTGGTTTCACCAAGAAGGAAACGAAGCGCCACCGGCTACGGATATTCTAGTGAAATTTGATGCGATTGATGTAACCGATCCTGAGGAAGCAAAAAGAATATTCAGCGAACGACTGGCTGAAATAGCTAAAGATCACAACGTAAATCTGGTAGATGATACTCTTTATGTAAAAGATCATAAAACCAAAAAGGGAGTTACTTATACTTCTGTTTATGCACGACTTGAAGCACCTCGTTATGCTGCATTCCAACCCGTAGTTTGTGCACTGGGTCAGCAAGAAATACATCTTCGTAAAATTGCGGGTCAAGATCGCGTGCAAGTAAAATGCACTATTGACGCCCAGGATGCAGACAGTCTTTTAGCCAAAAAAGAAGACTTGAATAAAACGAAAAAAGTTGAAGCACTATACACCTACAAAGATCGTATTAATCCTAATCATGAAATATGCCTCTTTGATGTACCAATTAGAAATCTGGATAAAACGCTGCAACGCATGCAAAAGCAAGAAGGTGTTCAAGCGGGCTTTATTCATAATTTTTAAAGGAATTACACAATGTCTAAGTATCAAAATCTACCTAAATTAGGCTATTTCAATGCTATTCCTGCGGCAATAATTGATAAAGTCTACCGCGAGAAACCTAAAGGATTTTTTGGGAAAACCATCAATTTGTTCCAAACACGACTGGCTTTTCTGTTACTGTTTATCCCTTTATCCCTAGTCGACATAGTAGTTAGTGCAGCACTGGCGATGACTTATTCCTTTCGCTCTTTTTTCACCAGTGATGAGACACAAGATGCACGATTAGCGCAACAAAAAGCATATACTACGCAATTTAGCAAAAGTCTTTTTGCTGTTTTTGGTATACTGATTGGTCTTATTAGCCCCAAATTAGTCGCTCTTTATTTCATCCCTGAAAAGCAGACAAAAACAACAGGCGTTCATGCAGGTGGCGATTATTATAACGCGCCTAATGCCGTACTTAAAAAACCTAAATCAATTGAAGAACTGCAGCACATTATAAAACAAGCAGCCGCTGACGGTAAAAAAATCATGCCTAAAGGTGCTGGATTCAGTCAAGGAAGGCAATTTCTTCCTGAGGGTGATAAAGACTTAATTGTTATTGATTTAAGCGAACTTAATACAGTTGAAATTCATTCCGATGACAAAACAGCCATTGTTGGCGCAGGTGCTATTTGGTCTGAAGTAAAAGTTGAAGCAAATAAATTCAAATTAGCATTAAAAGTAATGCAGGCATCTGATGTGTTTTCAGTAGGTGGTTCACTGGGAACCAACATCCACGGTTGGAATATTCATGATGGGATGCTATCTACTGTTGTGTCCTCTATTACTATTGTTAACGCGCAAGGTGAATTACAGACTCTCACTCCTGAAGATTCTTTATTTCATAATGTTACTGGTGGTTTAGGTTTATATGGCATTATAGTTAAAGCAACAATCAATCTAACAGACAACGAGTTATTAAAAGAAAAAGGAGTTGAAATCGCTCCTGCAGACTACGCCGATCATTTTTATAATGTAGTGCAAAAAGACGAACAAACGCGCATGCATTTATATCGTTTATCCCTTGATCCTAATAATCTGTTAGGTTCAGGAGTTGCCGTAAGCTACGTTAAAGAAGATGACCAGAAACCAATTAAAGACAATCTGAATTTGGAAAGAGAACACGGTACTCGTTTTGATAGGGTTATGATTAATGCTGCGCGCCATTATGAATTCATCCGCAAAAAATATTGGGATATGGAGCGTACCCGTTTACTTGCAAACGACAGCCCAGCAATGAGTGTTAACAGAATCATGCAGCCTCCTATTAAGGCCATGTTTAATCCTGCAACAAGTGAAAGTGAATGGTTGCAAGAGTTTTTTCTTCCAGCTGACGCGCTTGCTGAATTCCTCAAGCAATTAAGCAGCTTACTTTCTGTGAATGACGTACGTTTACTGAATGCATCAGTGCGTTTTGTAAAACAAAATGATAAATCACCATTATCTTATGCTCATGATGGAGACCGATTTGCCGTAGTATTATGTTTTAACCAGGCTCTTGAAGAGGAAGCTGTAATCAAGGCAAAAAAATGGATACGTCAAGCGCAACACCTTGCTATTAAACAAGACGGAGCCTATTACCTTCCTTACCAGCATGTTTCTTCACCAGAAGATTTTAATACAGCGTATCCACATGTTGCAGAGGCTTTGGTAGCAAAAAAAGAAGTGGACCCTGAGAATCTGTTTGCTAGTGGTTTATTTCAAAAATATATGGAACAAAAACCAGCTACCACGAACCACTTCAAAGTCATTATGGCCACTGCAGAAAGTAAAACGAAGTTTGCAGGCTTCTTAAAAAATGTATTATGCCGTATCGACAGTGATAAATTTTTTGCTTTAATGGAAGATATTCTGCTTTATAATGACTCGCATGAAGAAATTTATACTGAATTAAGTACTCGTTTACCTGAAATTTTTCCAGACAGTATCAGTGATTTAAGTCACGTTCTTGACTCATTAGCAGCGATTAAAACTGATTTGGCAGAGCAGGCTTATGCTCTTTTACCTAGTAATAAGAAAACGATTAATGGTTTGGTTGAAGTGGGTTATCCAGGACGTTTTGTTAACGGATTTAAAAAACACTACAAAATCACTGGCGAAATCGTTGCTGTGTATGAACAACAATCCCTAACTGATTACGTGCAAACAGGCTTCCCACGTCCATACGACCGTTTTGAGAAATTGGATTACAGCAAACCTAATTTAAATAATCTTGCTGACAACAGCGCAGATGTTATTACTTGCTATGTTGGTTTGCACCATTTCGAAGACGATGAGCTGGAAGTGTTTTTAGCAGATGTACGTCGTGTTCTACGTCCTCAGGGACATTTTCTTGTAGTTGACCATGATGTGGTTGATGATGAAATCATGAGCATGGCTCATATGGCGCATACTATTTTTAATATAGCGACTGGAGTTTCTGTAGAAGAAGAGATGAATGAAACACGCAAATTTAATCCAATGCAGCACTGGAAAGAACTACTCGAGAAACATGACCTGGGTTATGCCGTTACAGGACCAGATGTTCCTCTCGTTCGACATGGTGATCCCAGCAGAAACCGTATGGTTAGTTTTGCTAATAAAAAACCGGTGTTGCAATTAGTAGAAGAGCTTGCTGAACAGGAACACGACATGAGCTGGAGAGATAGTGAAGCAAGCGACTCCAAAAGCAGTTTGCAAAGTCATGGAATGTTTCAAGCTGGCGACTCATCAGCTGATCCTTCAGATAAACTTGTTGATGATGATCCGTTTAGACTGAATTTGTAATGAGTTCAAGCAGCATAGAAATCACCGTCATCCAGAGCGTAGCGAAGGACCTCCCTTCAGATAGCATCGAGCACCTTCAGAAGGTCCTTCGCTACGCTCTGGACGACGATATTTCTAACCTTCCCAATGATCAATACCTGACTTCTTATTCAAAAACGCAACAAAGGTTTTATGCTGCTCTATTTCATCAGCTTGCGCCACTAAAACCACGGGATTTGCTAAATGAAGCGCTGCAATCTCTTGCACATTAACTGCTGAATTTTTCACCGCTTCTTCTGCCTCAGCAAATAAGCTGCTTTGTCCACCAGTCATTGCCAGATAAACAAAGGCTAAAATTTCAGCATCGAGTAATGCGCCGTGGAGTTCGCGATTAAAATGATCGATACCGTAGCGTTTGCATAAGGCATCCAAACTATTTCGCTGCCCAGGAAATTTATCACGAGCAAAAGCTAAGGTATCAAATACCTCGCAATAGTCGCTTATTTTTTTCTTCCATTGAGCATGCTTTAACTCGGAATTTAAAAAGCCCACGTCGAACGGCGCATTATGGATAATTAATTCTGAACCGCCAATGAATTGTAAAAACTCTGAAACTTTATCTTCGAATAAAGGCTTGTCTTTTAGAAAGTCATCGCTGATTCCATGCACACGAAACGCGCCTTCATCAACTAAACGCTTAGGGTTTAGATACACGTGAAAATGATTACCGGTTAATTTTCTATCAATCAGTTCCACACAGCCAATTTCAATAACCCGGTGCCCTTGCTCGTGCCCAATTCCCGTGGTTTCGGTATCTAAGATAATTTGTCGCATTGATTTACTCACTAAGCTCTTCTATGCCTTGATTGGCTAAAGCATCGACTCTATCATTTTCAATATGTCCGGAATGCCCTTTAACCCAGTGCCATTTAATCTGATGCTGTGCTGCCAATGCATCTAATATCTGCCATAGGTCAACGTTTTTAACCGGCTCTTTCTTCGAATTACGCCAACCGTTTTTTTTCCAGCCAGCCATCCAATCCATCATGCCTTGGCGTAAATATTGAGAATCCGTATATAAATCAACAACACAAGGACGCGTTAATGATTCTAAACCTTTAATAGCCGCCATCAATTCCATGCGATTATTAGTAGTATGCCCTTCGCCACCATGCAAGGTTTTTTCTTGTCCGTTGTATCGCAGTAAGACACCCCAACCGCCAGGACCGGGATTTCCCTTACATGCGCCGTCTGTATAAATTTGAATAGTCACATAATCCTCTTTTTATTGATAACGGTGCTTTGAATAAGGGTATGTATCTTACTACAAAATACCATGCATTACACTTTGCGAGTACGAGTTAAATCCGTGAGCTCTTCATTAAGAATCATCTTTTTTACTGCAGCAATATCCGGCGCGAAGTAGCGATCACTGTCATAAGGTGCTGCAAGCGTACGTACCAAATCATATATTTTTTGTAAAATAGGTGATGTGTTCAAGGGTTTTAAAAACTCCAGTCCCTGACAGGCAGCTAATAACTCTATGGCAAGGATTGTTGCGGTATTATCATTCATCTCAAAAAGTCTTCTTGCCGCATTTGTGGCCATAGAGACATGATCTTCCTGATTGGCTGAGGTAGGCAAACTATCCACTGAATGCGGATGAGCCAATGCTTTATTATCGCTGGCGCACGATGCAGCGGTTACATGAGCAATCATAAAGCCAGAATTCAACCCGCCCTCTTTCACTAGAAAAGCCGGCAAACCACTAAAATGCTGATCAATTAATAGAGCAATCCGACGCTCAGCATTAGCCCCCATTTCAGCAATAGCTAAAGCTAGGTTATCTGCTGCCATGGCAATAATTTCTCCATGAAAATTACCACCGGAAAGAATGTCCCCCTGCTCGCTAAACACTAAGGGATTATCTGAAATTGCATTAGCCTCTACTTCAAGTGTGGCGCTGACAAAACGCATTTGATGCAATACCGCCCCCATGATTTGTGGTTGGCATCTTAATGAGTAAGGATCTTGTACTCTGGAAAGATTATGATGTGCCTCATGAATGGCGCTGTCTGCCAATAACTCCCTAAAATGGGCTGCCACATCACGTTGTGCTTGGTGGCCACGTATTTGATGAATGCGATCATCAAAAGGTACATCACTGCCTCGAGCAGCTTCCACTGATAAAGCCCCAGCAACAAGCGCCACTTCAAATAAATTATCACAAGTAAACAGCGCAATGAGTGCAAGTGCCGTTGAAACCTGTAAGCCATTGAGCAAAGCCAGCCCTTCTTTTGCTTCTAATTCAACCAGTTCAATACCTGCAATTTTTAGCCCTTCTAATGCGCTGATTATTTTCCCTTGATAGCGAACTTCTCCTACTCCCAATAAAGGCAAGGCCAGATGCGCCAAGGGTACTAAATCCCCAGATGCCCCAACAGAACCTTTGGCTGGAATACAGGGATAGACTTTATGATTATACAAAGCAATCAAGGCTTCTATCAGCTTCAGACGAACACCAGAATAGCCTTGAGCCAAGCTATTGATTTTTAATAATAAAATTAAAGAAACAATATCATCCGAAAGCAACTCTCCTGTTCCACAGGCATGTGAAAGGACAATATTACGCTGTAATTGCTTTAGATTATCGGGTGAAATAGTTTGGCTTGCTAAAGAACCAAACCCTGTATTGATGCCATAAACGGTCTTTTTTTCCTGAATTACTTTTTTAACCAGCTGATGTGATGCATCGATTGCAGCAAAAGCATGTTCATCAAGTACACAAGGTTTTTTGGTGCTTAAAGCATGTTTTATTGAGTCGAGGGTTAATTGCCCTGGGTGAAGGGTAAAACTATCTGACATCTGCTAACTCCTTTAATCCGTCGTCCAGAGCATAGCGAAGGACCTATTTCCCTTCTCCCGTTTGGGAGAAGGGAAATAAATCCTTCGCTATGCTCTAAGCGACAATCCTATTATTCCATCGGTAACCAAAGCGAATTCTCTTTAGCACATTCTTTAGCAAGGGCATAACCTGCATCTGCATGACGCATAACGCCTGTAGCCGGATCATTAAACAAAACGCGAGCAAGACGTTGCGCTGCTTTTTCTGTTCCATCCGCGACAATAACCATACCGGCATGCTGCGAAAAGCCCATGCCAACGCCCCCACCATGATGAATACTCACCCAGGTAGCACCGCTGGCACAATTTAATAAAGCATTTAATAACGGCCAATCTGAAACCGCATCACTGCCGTCCATCATGCCTTCTGTTTCACGATTAGGACTGGCTACAGAGCCTGAATCCAAATGATCGCGGCCAATCACTATCGGTGCTTTAACCACCCCATTTTTTACCATATCATTAAAAGCTAAAGCCAAACGGGCACGGTCTTTTAATCCAACCCAACAAATACGAGCAGGTAAGCCTTGAAATGCAATTTTTTCTCTGGCCATGTCCAGCCAGTGATGTAAGTGTTTGTTATCAGGAAGCAGTTTTTTAACCATCTCATCAGTTGCATAAATATCTTCTGGATCACCCGATAAAGCCACCCATCGGAAAGGACCAATGCCTTCGCAAAACAAAGGACGAATATAAGCGGGAACAAAGCCTTCAAAAGCAAAAGCATTTTTTTCACCTGCCTCTAAAGCCATTTGCCTGATATTATTTCCGTAATCAAAAACTGGAATCCCACGCTTTTGAAATTCCAGCATGGCATGTACCTGAGTTGCCATTGATTTTTTAGCCGCAGCAACCACCTCTTCGGGCGCACTTTTTCGCAACTGGGCTGCTTGTTCTAATGTCCATCCTGCAGGCAAATAGCCGTTTAATGGATCGTGTGCACTGGTTTGGTCTGTCACTAAAGAGGGTGCAGCACCGCGTGCTACTAATTGTGGGAAAATTTCCGCCGCATTACCTAAAATGCCAACTGATAAAGGCGTCTTTTGTTTACAAGATTCATTAATCCAGGTAAGTGCTTCATCTAGATCTGCAGTGTAGCGATCCAGATAGCGGGTTTTCAAGCGTTTTTCTATGCGTGTTACATCACATTCTACAGCCAAAACACTGGCGCCAGCCATTGTTCCAGCTAAGGTCTGCGCCCCGCCCATGCCCCCTAAACCACCTGTTAGAATCCAACGGCCTGACAAATCACCGTTATAATGTTTGCGTGCTGCAGAAACGAAGGTTTCATAAGTACCTTGAACGATGCCTTGAGTGCCAATATAAATCCAGCTGCCAGCGGTCATCTGGCCGTACATCATCAGACCTTTTTTATCTAATTCATTAAAATGTTCCCAAGTCGCCCAACGAGGTACCAAATTAGAATTAGCAATAAGTACTCGTGGAGCGTCTTCATGAGTAGTAAACACGCCAACTGGTTTGCCTGATTGAATGAGTAAGGTTTGATTGTCTTCAAGCGTTTTTAATACTTTTTCGATTGTGAGAAAGCAATCCCAGTTGCGGGCTGCTTTACCCAAGCCACCATATACTACCAAAGAGTCAGGATTTTCAGCTACATCAGGATCAAGATTATTACAAAGCATACGCCAGGCGGCTTCAGTCAACCAACTTTTAGCTTGTTTTTCAGTACCATGATTAGCTCGAATGACTCTCTTTGAGATGAATTGTTCCATAAAGCGCACTCCCTATGCTAAGAATTAAAAGCATCATACACCAGAGAACTTTAGGAGCATAGACAGGTATTTAATAAAATTAATTGAGACAAAAACTAAAATTGTAGCTTGATAACAAACCATACCTCTTAATAAAATAACATAGATATCATTTGAATTTTTGTAGCATCTGTCTTTTTGATTCACTGTTCTCGATGTTCGTTGTCTGAACCGTGGTAGACTCATCAACCATGAAAAAATGGTGGCGTTTATTTCCACTAAGAGGAGCTGCTTGAGGTTTCACTGCGTCTACCATTGTATTTTCTAATAGCAGATTTCTCGCTTCTATTTCTACATTTAATTTTTTTCTTAACAAATAAGCTTTATTGTAGTTAATGGTGCTATCAAGCGCCTTGGCAAATGCTGATTGATTATTATTCAGAAATAGTGACTCAAGGCTAATAGTATTAAATCCAGGAATAAATTTAAACTCAACCTGCGTGGCTTCTAATGTAAGTGGCGCTACAAACTCATGCAAAGAATGCCCTCCACTATAATAGAGCATCGCTGCTATGCTTAATTGACTGTATAGCGCAAGTTTGTCTAACGATTGAGTAAAGGTATTAATACCTTTACTTTTTAATTTCAAATGAACGCGTAGCTGGGAAAGCATCGTTCCGGAGATTGAGTTTGAGAAAGGATGGACTAATCGCGTAAAATTATCTCTGGCCCATACCGAATCTTCAACAAAAAATGCCTGGTCGGATGGCTTAATAAACGGAAATACTGTTTTTCTACAAGCAATGTCATCATAAGGAAGAAACATATGACTTTTCATCAAACCCAAATGGCTATTCTTTGTTGTTTCCTGTTCTGCTAATATTTTTTTACCTTTACTTTCATTGGCATAAATATCCATGTTATAGATATCTAAAGGCATAGAAACATGAGAGGCATTAACAACACTCAAGAAAGAACATTTTGCCAATAAACTTATTTTATTTTTGGCTTTAACATCTAAGGTTGTAAACAATGCTCCTACTCTTATTTGATGTATGTAACTCGCATATTCTTTAGAAATAGTGTCACCACTCCTCCATAATATACCGTTCAACGTATCCTCAATTTCCTCCTGAACGTCTAAAGGTACTAAATCTTTTAATGCATTGAAGTGAAACTCCAAATCATCCAAACAAATTTTATCTAAATTAAACATTAAAGATTGATACGCAAGGTGGGTTTCAAAATATCTTCGAGTAGGATCATTGCTGATGGTTTTGGCATCATAAGAAATATGATATTCCAATAAAGCGGGATCAGTTAAACGCATTTTAATTTCTTGAATATTAGATGCATTAGCGCCTGATAAATACAATTTTTTTAAATTATTGATTTTAAGCAGGTCGGTTTTATAGTGATCAATTAATATCAATAACGCTTGCGCTGGAGAGATAACAGGCTTCATCTATACAAATCCTCATTATTGCATGTTACAGTGCTGTCTATAGACGAAAGTCCGTTCATTTTAAAAACGATGCCCATTAGACAAACTTTTGTTTTAATTGACTTGATATAAAAAAAACCACACAAGCCAAAAGCAACCATATTGTATCAAAAAAACACAATATATCGCAACAAACAAAGTTATTGTCAGATAAAACACGTCAATTTTATAATAAGAACATAGATACTGTCTTTAAAGGCAGTATCTATGATCGGTGTCTTATACGAAACTCACGTTAATTAGAGTTTAAATGCGCCTTGAATCCCTTCTAAAGCAGGTTTTTGCTCAAGATTCATCAACAATGAATCTCCTCTTGCTAACACTTCGTTAGCCAAAGTCTTTATATGACCAGGAAGTTGAGCTACATCATTCCGTAACTCGTTCATTAGTTTACGTACAGAATCTGCTGTTATGTCTCCTCCATCGAGTGCATCCTTGAAGGTTTGCAGTGCAGTATTTAAAGATTCGATATGACTCTTTCTTTTCGTACCAAAAAAACGATCCGCTCGATGCTTGAGGTCATTGTATTTAGGATCATCAGGCGATAGATAATTAGTAGCGCAATGAAATTTTATAGATCTATCTAAATAACCCACTAAATCTTTAAACTCTTGTTTATTATATTCTTGATACTTAATAATATCCGTTAAGCTCGCATTATCTTGTGACCAATGACGCAGTACCATATCTTGCATTTGATTCAATGTATTATATAAACGACTCTGACCGCTTCTATGTACTTTAAACCATCTATCAGGACGTTCATTTTCATCAAGATCTCTTTCCATCACGTGTTTTTTAGCATCCCTAATAGTATCTAAAACAGCCTGATATCCAGGAGCATCTAATTCCGCAATTTGACTTACCTGTTCTTTTAGCGCAAAACCAATAACGGTTCGTTCGATGGATTTAAATAAGGAGTAGTGGTATTTATTCACTATTTTAGTTAAATCCGCAGCTAAATGAACATTTTTTAATTTATCTGTCATCGCATCAGGTACCAGAGCTAATCTAGGTTTACCAATAACCGCTAATTCATCGGTTAGCTGCAATAAGTTATCTTGCTGCTTCACGGTTAAATCTCGAACTTGACTCACATGAGGCTTGGCAGGCTTGGCGTCTAACAGCGCTTGGGTGTGTTGTATGTATTGATTAAATCCAAGCTCTGTCATTTGCTCATTTTGTTTCACGCTCCACAGATAATCATGATGATCAGTTGTATGAGCTTTAGTGGTCACAAATACTTGTTGCTGTAATAAATGCATCAAGCTTATACGTCGATTTTGCTCTTTCGAAGTTTTATGCACAAAATCAAAACGTATGCTTTCATCAATTTTCTTCGGTTCGCCACGTTGTTTTTTGGCTGCCGCATAAAACTCCTGTATCACTTCTTGCACTTCAGCTTGGGCTGCGGGAGCAACATGCTTGTCCAGATAAAAGACTGTATTATCGAATAAAGGCTCCATAGTATGATCGTATTCTGGAGTTTGCTTCATCAAATGCAGCAAGAGCTCTAAGGTCTTGTCATTGCAGTCTTTAAAACGTTCAATACCGTTTAATAGGTGTTCTATCGCAATGTCAGGATGCTGTTCCTGATAATGAGCGGCTTGCAAAATGACCTGACCTAACAACTTACCACGGGATAAAGAAATTGATTCGTCATTAAAATAAGCTAACATTGCTTTAAAAGCATGTGGTCTACATGAAGTTAAAGTCTGAGTATCGCTTATAAAGCCAATCATATAGTTAAATTTATCGTCATCCAATGCACTAAATTGTTTCGTTAAACGACTTTGTTCCGAAAGAGCAAATACTTTAATTGCAGCATAAAATTGATTTATACGATCACAACCCAAACGAAACTGCTCTAATTTATCCTGTTTTTTGCCAGACCCCTGATCAATAGTATCCCAATATCCTTTAAATTGATGAACATGATCTCGTAGCACATGAGCCGGAGCGATATCTAATGTACTATTGATTAACTGGAACCACGTTTTACCACCAAACTTCATTCCCAATTGTAAAAACTCATTAATCTCTGGTAGCTCATCGATTCGTTGGCCTAATTTATTCCAAAGTATCATCAGTTCAGGAACGTAAGCGTGCTCACCGCCTTTATTCCACCAATCCTGAGTTTTTTTCACTAAAGTACTAAACGTATCCCAGTTTTCACCTTCTTTAAAATGCTCCATGTTATAGCAAAAAGTCATTAGAAAAGGTTTAACTTCTTCTTTAGGCAAGGACGCCATCCACGCTTCCCATTTAGCTAACATCCGAATACGTTGCTCAGGCGCAACGGCAACCGCTCTATCCAATTGGCTGTATAAATCAAACAGCTCCTGGTCATCTAGCGCTTTTGTTTTAGATAACGTTTTAACCAGAATAGCTCCAAGTGCGGTAAAGTGCGAATAACTCATCGGATGACTCGTGTTCAAACGCAAAGACAATAACTTTGGAGTGGTACTTTGGTGTAACTGTCCGATTTTACTAATAAATTCCGAGCCCCAATTGTTCTGTTGCTCCAGAGAGAAGGTACCTAAATATTCAATAATCGGCAGTGCTTCATTAATACGAGCATCCGCAGATACTAAATTGTTAACACCTAAAGCAGCAATAATTTGGCTCTGTAAGTCAGGCAGCAATCCATCAAAAGCAAGTGCACAACGAACTTTTACCGAATCAGAAACTCCGACAAACAACGCTTCCGTATCAATTTTTATGGATGCGGCTCCCTCAAGTGCTACCCAAGCTTCAGAAGGATTCTCAATTTGCATCACAGAAAGCTTCAGCTTATGCATGAATTCAACAGCAGAAGTACAAGAAGTAATTCGTTTTGCAAATTGCTGTAATTTATCTTCTCTTAGAGCCAAAAGCTCTAAGTCATGGGGAATAGTGGACACTTTGTGATCAGTCAACAATAGATCAGGTAAATGACTCATCACACTGCAAATAGAAGCAATTACCCGATCTTGATCCGTCGGTTTTCGAGGTGGCTCTGGAATAACCAAGTTAACTGAATTGGGCTTACGACGAGCCAATTCAAATGGAGTAATCTGCAGTTCTTCTTCATTACAACGTGCAGTAAATTCTATGGACATTGTACCGATTTGCTGTTCAATTTTCTCAATTTTCTCATCGACACTTAATTGCTCCTGGCTGGAAATATCAATCCATAATTTATCCAGTTTTTTAAGTTGGAAACTAAATTTTGTAGTCAGCTCTTGGCGTACAGCAGGATCATCAATCACTCCTAGTGCATTCATACCCCAAGAAGAGTATTGGGCAAGTGCATTGTGATAACCTTGATTTGCTGCATTTTGTAAGGTGAATACGTATTCTCGTAGGAGCATAATTCGCTCAAAGAGGCGCTCATCCTCAGTTTCACCAACCACCTCGTTTAGTTTTTCTTTTAAGTCATCGATTACTGCAGGAACAATAATAGCGAGTACTTCCCATAGTCGTTCTTCTTCATGCCTTAATTCATCAACCAAATAGAATTGGAATACTTCACCTTCAGCACCGTTTCTTGCCGTTCTTCCCCCTTTTTGCAAAAGGTCATTCGTGTCATTTACGTCAAAGAGAAAGACCGCTTCAACACCCACGTTGTCTCCACGTCCAAATCCTGACGCGACAAGACCAACTGCATGTTGCTTTTTACCACCATGCCAGCTTTCTTTTGCAAATTTGTCTGCCAGCACTTCAAACGCACCACGCGACTCTTCATTGGTATAAAAAATAAAATGCTTATCCAATTCTTCTTTAGTAAACTTGCCTTTCAGGATAGCGTTTAACTGCTCTACTTTTTTATCATTTTTACAAGAAAACAAAATAGATTGCTTGTTTTCAATACACGTTCTAATTTGTTGCACTAAAGCCGTGATACGCGCCTCATCATTACGATAAAAAGCAGGTTTGTGCCAGAAACGTAAATCATTTTGGTTGGTTGGCACATGCAAGACTTGAGTACCGTACTCCTTATTAAGGAACGCCATTTGCGCAGCAGAGATAGTACCGGAAAACCCTTCCCATTTTGCCCATAACTCATTCATTCGTTGTGCGGCTATTTGCGAACTAATAATGTTACTTTCTGGATGAATATGGAAATTCTGAGGTTTTCCTTCAAAACGTGCTTCAGTATTCAAGCGTACGGCTAATAATTGATGAACACCGGCGCTAAAAGTTGAACCTTCCATCTTTTGGTTGTCTGAAGATAAAGGAATTACTTCACGCATTGGGTAGGCTTCATCACCTACTTTGATATTTAATTCACGTACGGTAAAACCAACACCCCATTCCAGGGTATGGGCCTCATGAGCTGACTGCAACCATTGCACCATGTACATGGGATCACGCAATATGGAGTGAATTAAGTGTTGTTTTTCTTCATTCTCACCTGCATTGCCTATCAATGACTTGGCAAAAGCACGCAGCATATCCAGATTAATGTCGCCGCTAGCAACTAATTCATTGCGATGACTTGTATAAAACTCATTAACCGCCTGGTAAAACCAGGTCATTTGCTTTGGTGTTTTACCTGTTGGTCTTGCATAGTTGTATTCGGTTTTGCGGCCTTCCTCAAAACGAATAAAGTCAAACTCATCAAATAAGGCCACTCTATGCTGTGGATCAATGACAATAGGCTGGTTTGTGTAGCTTTGCTCATCTAAAAAGAGAGACAAATCACCCAGAGTACTGTAGTGAACCTGATTATCCATATAGGATGCATGTGATGATTTAGGATGAATATAGGCAGTTGTTATTCCTAAATAATCATATACATTTTTATATTCCTGAAGATCACGCTCTGCAAGCGAGCGTTTTGCAGTACACACATCAACAATTAAGCCTTGGCCTGCATGGCGTATTGCGCGCATGGCCACATAATGGCTTTTACCCTCGCCCATGAGCAACTGTAAAACTCGTGTTGATGAAGTAACCGCAATATCATTAGAAATTAAGGCAAATTGTTGTGCTAAATGCGGATATTTACGTGTCGTTCTTCCTAAAACCTCAAATAATATGGTCCACACTTTTGTGCGAGTAATATCATCTTGAGGGATTGCTTTTGAATACGCATGAAACGCTTTAGCCAACTCCTCTTGAGTCATTTTGGAAACGGGTTTTTTACTGTTATCAAGAAACTCTTTAGCACTTTCTAATTGCTTTAAATAACTGAAAATTAAAGTTAATTGAGCTGATTTTTCTGCAGATAAGCCTTGATGTGCCTGATCAGAGCTGACGTTAGTATCTGCAATCATACGCTGTAAGTCAGCATCACGAGTGTCTGATACGAGTCCATAATCCGTGCGCGGTTCAGGGAATGGTTGACGATTGTAGGTATCCAAACTCTCAGACCAACTGATATTTTTTGTTTTTTGTTTTTTAATTAAACGTAAAATATCATCAGCACTTGGTGAGGGTTCTTGAGGATAAGCACGAGCCAACTCAATTAAATCCTGCTCCTCCATTTCAGCCAAACCATTGACTAATTTAGAGGCTTTTTTATTCAGTTCATGAAGATAACTTTCATTATTTCCTAAACCCTGACGCAAGGTGCTAAAGGCGACAATATGCAGCACCAGAGACAATCGTAGCGGTGAGTCTTCAAATTGCGATTTGATTTGTGCAAACAAGTCTTCTTCTTGCTTGCGTTCGCTTAACGCTTTTAACCATAATGCGGTTGTTTGCGTCCACTGACCTGCGACCCTAGGATCGACCTGATGCTGTAATAACCAACGGCAATTTTCAAAGCGCTTTTCCAAATCATAAAAATTAGTACTTTTTGCTAATATAGCCAAAGCATAACTACGGCTTTCAGCATAGCCTTCTGTTGATAAAGTAGACATGATCTGTTGCAACAAAGACACGTTACCTTGCCAGTTATATTCTCGCAGAACAATTTGGCAAAGCGTTGCTTGTTGCTCACGGTCAAAGACTGTGTTTCTCAAAATCAATTGTAAGGGCTCAATCAAAAGAGCTGGGAACTCTTTTTCCACACTATCAATCAATTTGGGCGCTATAGTTTCTTCTTCCAGCATCACCTTTATCAAGGAGATGGGAAACGACATTTGATCGTCTTCCGGCTGTAAGGCACGTAATAATTGATAAAAATACGTAGCACTCCAATATCGACCTTCTTTAGCAGTTTCCAATGAAGATAATAAAGGCTCAATTTCATTTAGATAAGTACGATTTAATTGCAGTTTCTTAAAAAAGCGCATCAAAGGTTTTAGAGTATCTTTCGCATCCCCCTGAACAGACACTAACAAATGCTTTTGCATGAACGACCATAGACGATCCTCATGATCCACAATATAACCAAGGTCAGCAGGTCTATCTGCAGGTTGATTTAAGATCACCCGCAAATCACCACTTTTTGAATATTTAAATTGAAGTCCTTGGGTGTCTAATTGTTCCATAAAGGCAATACGATGGGTTGCTGCATGTGCCAAATCCCCCTTCATTGCATTAATGCATTGAAGCAATAAATCCCAATTTCCAGCAGAGTCTAAAGCATCCAAATCACTGGTTGCGTAATTAATTGATAACAGCTGATTGATTAAAAGTCTTAGTTCATTTTGGACAACAGGACGTAAATCAGACGTATTAGTATAAAACTCAAGAAGTTTGTCAGGATTACTGATACTAAATAAAGTTGCTAATTTATAAGCTTCCCGAGCCAAATAATCAGGATAAGCATCTGGTTTATGCAATGGTGCACTTAATAGCGTAGTGAGCTGCTGTACGTTAGTATTACTCCAACGCTTTTTCTGATACAGAATGCTCGCTGCCTCAAGCAGGGTTCCATGAGGATATTGTTCTAATAAGGAAGCAATATTTTCAGAGGCAGCAAATGATTCCAGTGCGCTTACTGCCTTAAAGTCTATCGCCAGTTGTTTATTACCTAACCCATAAACCGCCTGATGCAAATGCAGGGCAATTAGCCTTTGAAAATCTGGAGCAACTCCATCCAGTGATTGCACTATTGAATCTATATCTGTTGCATTGTATTGAGTATGTAATAACCACATTAATTGGTGTCTTGAGGCAATATCGGAATTACTCAGCTTATCAGTTAAAATACGATAAGCTTGTTGGCTTAACTGAGACTGAGAAGCGAGTGTACGCTTCATTTTAAGTTCAGCTTCTTGATTTTGTGGCCACAAATACAATGACGCTAAATCAGGAGAGTAAGTAGGCGCTCCCAAAACAAAATCATGTAACTCCAGTTGACGGTCAAAATATTTAAATCCTTCATGCTGCAGCGCATAATGTACGCCGCCGTAAGTTAGATCTAAATCAGCAAGAGACTGTAAAAAATTCTGCTGCATGTCCATATCAGGAATTTGATTTAAGCTCTTTAATATGCGGTCCATAGCGACTAACATATTTTCCGAACTAATTGCATCAAACTCATGGCCTTCAAGCTTAAGCCCCAGTTGGGTAAGCTCTGTGACAAAATACTCAAATCCATGCCATAAAGTATCTATGTTTTCCCAACCAACAGCCTTCATGTGTTTTTCCATAACCACTTTCCAGGCTAATAAATTTCCTGCAGCATCATGAGGTTTTAATTTTGTCATCATCTCGTCTAAGACGACAAAAAATTTCGGATTTATAAAACAGTTAAAATTATCACTTGCAGCTATAATCGTTTGATTAAAATGATTGAAAAAATCAGCGCCCAATACAGCCTCTAACTGGCGCAGTTTACTCAAGAATGTGGTAAGACCTAAATCCCCATAACGATAGTAGATTTGCCCCAAAGCACGCAGATAGCGCTCATCCATTTCAATCTGATTACTCCACTGCCTTAACTCAGGGGAGCTTATTTTGCTTAATACACGATCTTTTGCATGGGGAAGAGTAAGCGTTAAACGAGCATCGCTTCGTGCAATAAACTGATCGACCCCCTCTTCACCAGCGTATTGCCAAGCTTGTAAAAACACCAGCCAATGCTTTTTAATTTTATCTTGATTTTCTTCAAGCTTTCCTTGTATTGACGCATTGCTCCATAAAAAGTCGTCAAATGCAGCATCATAGCTTGCTTGCTGCGGTTGCAGTTGAGCAAAAATAATCATATTATGCCAATCGTCTTTGTCAAATTGAACAGAAAATTGAGTGTATTTCTTTAAATCAAATTGACGAAAATCCCCTTCCCACGCCTCCGCTTTAGGAACATTCACATTTAAATTAAGCGTTAATGCATTAGGCAGGTTGATATAGGATAATTCAGGGCTATAACATAGGATTAAATGTTTATCTTTAGATTGTTGTGTATAAAACCCTTTCGGCAGATTTTCAGGATTCAATCCAGAGGGTAAACGGCTGTGATGACGTAATAAAGCCTTAGCGGCTTCAGGTGTCATCTGTTTAATTACATGAGTTGCATTCGTTTCTGGATTAGCGTTAATCCAGGTGTGAAAGAACCCTTGCAACAGAGTTTCTGATTCTGTTTTTAAAGTAGCGGCACCATCCTTTACAGGATTTTCATCTTCAAACTCTTCAAAATATTTAGCGAGTAAGCGCTCAATATTGTTATAATCAACCAGTTCACTAGTAATCGCCTCTTCAAGAGTATTCATGACCATTTTTTGTTGTTCTTGTTGTATCTGCCTTACTTGTTCAATTTGCTGCTGTTGTTGCAATTGCAATTGAACCACGCCCCCCTTTCTCAAAGGCCATTTACTGTCCTCTCTTAAATGGTTAAGGCTACTCTCGCTTATATGGGTAATTTCCTGATTATTAAGTTCTATTGATTTTGCCGCATTCATTGAACCACTGCTAGATGCCGCTGCCTGAGCTCCAGGCATTGTAAAATCTGTTTGCTCCTGGATTTTCTTAATTTCCATAACAGCTACAGTCAGATGACGATTATGCAAAATCACATCATTTAGGAAGGTATACATAACCCGTAATTCACGCAGTTGATTTGATGCACTCTCAGGATCTTCCAATTCGGGAATGACAATCAATCCAACCCATTGTTTTTCTTGAGCTGCTTTAATTAACTCTGCTAAAAATTCTTTACAGTGTTTAGGGTTTTTTAAACAATCGGTAAACGTTGTTTTTTCAAATTGTTCCAGTTTGTTTATTTCATCAACTAAAGAAACTAATCTTTGATTATTGCCAGGTTGATATGAGATGCCTAACTCACTAAATGGAAAATAAGAGCGCATTTGCAAATAAGTTAATAAAACATCTAGATACTTGGGATAAACCTCATGAGTACAAGCAGCATAAAAAGCAGGCTTATTTGAACCAAAAATATTTTGAACAAACTCATGATTAGACTCATCATTTAAAAAACCTAAAAGCTCATTTAAACCAGTAAGTCCCATTTCAAGAACACAGCGTTTAAATAATTCATGCTCTTCTTTCGGCTCTAATATATTAGGCGTCTCGTATAAATGAATAAGCCAATATCGGGCTGCTTGACGCCAATAATCATCTACTAATGGAGGGAGATACCCTTTTTCAGCAAGCCAGCGGTTACGTGCTAGGGCAGGTATTAATGCCTCTTTTATACGTAATAGGGAATAATTATCTTCATTAATAGTTAATTCAGTTACATAGGGATTTTCTGACAGATTTTTAATAATAAATTGCTGCTCTTCCTCAATCAGTTGCAAGTGAGCCGGTAACGTAATAATTAACTCACGTTTTTTTGCTTTAGAGCGCACAAAAGCTAATAGTAGCATCGTGGCATAAAATTCTTGACGGGTTTCAGAAGAACCAGGCCTCGTAATATTGTCCCACAATAAATCAAAGAACACGTTATTTGCGCCAGCAGCTTTACAAGCCTGCAGATAATATCGTTTTAATAGCTCAATATTTAAATTTTCAGGCACAGCCAATTCAACCGATTGCTCTGTTTCTGTTACAAGATTGGGATAATTAGTCAATGTACCTATAAAACCATAGGGCAATGTTCTAACCCCCTTATTACAATAAGGGGTTATATTATCCAAAGACCAACGGTTAGCGCCAACAATCTGAATTATTTTACTAAAATCACCAGGGCGGAAAGATTGCTCGCCAAGAGCGCCTAGAGGTAATAAATTAGCATAACGCCCAAATACGAATCCGGGTTTGATGTTATCTAATGAATCATTTTCATCTTTCTCACATGAAGCAATCATTTTTTGAAAATGCTCAGTACAATATTCAGTGCGCTCATCCTGAGTAAAGCGAAATTCCATACCGGGTTGATCTCCGCCAAAGTACAGAATAATCATAGTCTTTAATAAATACACAAAATCAGCATTGACATCAAAATCCCAAGTCTTGGTGATGTTATTATCCAACCAGGCGATTGCGGTGTAGCCTGTCGATGGCAAACTATTTGCTGTTGCCCCGATAAATTGATCCTCGCTAAGCGCCGTATTTAAAACAGACTGTAGCTCTGATTTTTCGCGTTCCGTTAAAGGTGTTTCACAATACACTTGCAACGGCTGTTTAGTAAAATTAATGACACCCCATTTAGGTATTCCTCTTACATCACGATGAAGGTTAATCAATAATGCTTCTGAGTTGCTCAGGACTTCATCACGAATCCTTGCGGAAGCAATTAAATGATTTAAGTGTACGACAGACACGTTCCTAACCGCTTTTCCAGCCTTCACAGCAAGTCCATTAATTCCATTGGTTAAACGCATCATGTCAATAAAAGATAATGGTTCCCCTACTTTGAGCGTATCTACAGCGGTTTTTTCCAGAAAACCGAATTGTTTTGATGATTGATGCCCAACTGAAGGAACAAAAATAAATTGGCTTTTTATATCTTGCGTAATTTCAGAACGCAGCATTACCTCATAAAGCTTTGCTACAACCTCTTCTACCGTATGTAAATCAGCTAATTTGTGCATACACTTATCAAAAAGTCGCTCGTAGCTGCCACCAGAAAGGCCGGATTTAGCTATATCTTCGAGCACATTAAGCTGAAATACGTCACTAAAATGCTTCTCAAGTGCCTCAAAAACAACTTCAAAATTATCGATATTATATTTAGCATTTAAATGAGGATAGAGTTCGTTAAACATTTTTCCGCCTTATAATTTAATATAATGTTTTAAATATATGCAATTATAGCCTAGTATGTTTATATTAAAAACAAAAATATTAATTTTCCAACGTTTAGAGTAGATTAACGTGAATTTCGAATTAGAAAGCATTTAGATCAACAATTTCCCTCAGAACCGTTCGTGCGGAGGAGGCGTTTACGCCGTCTCGAAGCATTCGCACAAGGTTATAGTCTTGATGCAAATGCTTCGAGACGTCGCTATTGCTCCTCCTCAGCACGAACGGAGCAAAGGAAAGATTAGGGCTAATGGTTTCCTTATCCGAAACTCACGTTAAATTACAACCTGTTTTTGGAATCCTGGAGCAGAATAGGCAGCCTAATAAGGCTATGCTATACTCAGCCTCATTCTCAACTTAAAAGTGTCTCTATAAAGTGCATCATTATCCGGATAAACACCCTAAGTCATTACGCGTATTTTTTGCAACTGAAATGTGGGAGCGCTATGGTTTTTATGTTGTTCAATCGCTTCTGGCGCTTTATTTAGCCTTACACTTTAAATGGCCTGACAAACAAATTTATGCTCTTGTTGGCTCATTCACTGCATTAACTTACCTTTCACCTGTGGTTGGAGGCTGGATTGCTGATAAATTAATCGGCCAAAAGCGAGCTGTTTTATTAGGCGCATTCGTACTTTTTATTAGTTATTGTCTGTTGTCATTGGTAGACAATACAACGGCATTGACTGCATCTTTGGCAGGAATTGCTGTAGGAACAGGTTTGTTAAAGCCTAATATTTCCTCACTTCTAGGCAATGAGTACCTACTCAATTCACCTCGACGAGAAAGTGGTTTTACTATTTTTTATATGGGAATTACCACGGGTATTGTCTTGGGAACTATCCTTCCCAGCATCCTTAAAGATCATTATGGCTGGACCGCTTCATTCATAAGTGCAGCTCTTGGTATGATTATCGCTTTTATGGTATTCCTGGTGGGCGTCAGGAAATATAAAATCAGAGATTACAACCCTTTTTCGTTCCAAGCTAAAAAAATCGCCCTTGCCTTAGGATTAATGATAGCGTTGTGGGCTTTATCTTTTTATATTTTAAACTCACCGCAGTTGGCTAACCTTATCTTTGGCCTGGTAGTGGTATTTTCCACTGGTTATATTCTGCATTCAGTAAATGGTGAACATGCCAATCAATCACGACAAACGCTGGTTATTGGTTTGTTGTGCATTATCTCCGTCGTTTTTTGGTCTTTTTATTTTCAAATATTCATGTCATTGACGCTCTTTATTTCAAGAGTTGTTGAACCCACATTTTTAGGCATACAATTTCCAGCACCTTATTATGTAACGATTCAAAGCATTGGTATGTTATTGATTGGTTATTTTTTAGCAAAAAAGAATCCGCAGCTTAATTTGATGGAACGAGGTTTAAGCATTAGCAGAAAATTTTTATGCTCTATATTCATTATTACCTTAGCTTATGGCTCCATCGTTTTTGTTACTCGTGTTACCGATAACAATGCGTTGCTTCCGCCCTTACTGATTATTCCTGCTTATTTAATGTTTTCTCTAGCAGAATTATTACTCTCCCCAGTAGGATTATCCGCAATTACACTTCTTGCAGATAAAAATAAAGTCAGCACCATGATGGGGATCTTTTTTGTATCCTTAGGAATCGGTGGATTTTTATCTGGGAAATTATCATCATTAACTGCAATTCCAGATGGTGAAACTAATATTGCTACACTAAAAGCGCTTTATGCAACCGCGTTTACTCAGCAATTAGGCATACTCTTTATTGCAACTTTAGGTTGCCTTGTTTTATATGCAGTCATTAAATTTTTACTCACTCATGTAAAACTGACTGAGGAATAACTTGAATAACTTCAGGCAGCGGCTCCAGAGAATTGGCAGCGACCTGATTCCTTAAACTTAGTAAGTGATAAAAAATACCTTTTTATATAAATAGAATACTGGTACAATTTAGAGCTTTTTTTAGAGAAGAATACACTACTTATGTCAGCAGAAAATCCAATGTTAGCTAAACTTTTAATCTCACTTGAAGACATCCAGGCCGTAGACGTTAAAGTGATCGATGTTCATAAACAAACAACCATTACTGATTATATGGTGATTGTTTCAGGCCGTGCTTCGCGCCATGTTAAAGCTATTGCTCAAAAAGTGATGGAAGACATGAAGGCAGCCGGTATGCCTGCCATGAATTGTACTGGTCTTGAAAGTGGTGACTGGGCGCTGGTTGATTTTGGCGACTTCATTCTCCATGTCATGCAACCTGAAAGCCGCGAATTCTATAATTTGGAAGAGCTTTGGGAAGAGCGAACTAAAGCCTAATTATGCTGAAAATTACCGTCATTACTTTAGGCAATAAAATGCCTGACTGGGTAGCGCAAGGATCAAATGATTATGCGAAACGCTTTAATGACGGTATTCAATTAAAAATCATTGAAATCCCCTTAATTCGTCGCAGCAAATCATCTGATTTAGCACGTATCATGGAAAAGGAATCTGCGTTAATCAAAGAAGCCTTGCCTAATGGCGCGCGCATTATTGCTCTGGAAATTGAAGGGAAATCATTTGGTAGCGAAGAGCTGGCGCAAAAAATAACTCAGCTGCAACAAACAGCAAGTCATCTTTGTTTTTTAATTGGCGGTCCGGAAGGCTTATCACAAGAAACGCTTAAACTGTGCAATGAACGCTGGTCTTTATCAAAACTAACACTTCCTCATCCTTTAGTACGTATTATCCTGTTAGAGACTTTATACAGAGCATGGACAATCATTAATAATCATCCCTATCATAAATAATTGAGTGCACTAATTGACCAATAACTGTACCGCAAAAGAATATGATCTATACGGTGATCCCATCATCTTTCGTACCAACGATGAATTTGGTGATATTCTGGTTATAGAGCGCTCCCCCTATCGCGTTTTAACTTTTGATTCAAATTTTGATCAAAGCAGTATTGATTTGAGAAATCCATCGAGCCTGGTACATGAATATACACGTGCCATGATGCTAACTCTTGCCTTTATTAAGCCGCGCCATGCCGTTATTTTAGGATTGGGTGGGGGATGTCTATTGCGAAGCTTGCACAATCTACTGCCGCAATGTGAGGTGCAAGCCATTGAATTGCGACAGCGTGTGTATGAAGTTGCTTCTGAATTTTTTGGAATACCCATTAATAAGAAGATAAACATCACTATTAGCGATGCAGAATATCAATTAAATAATAGCAATGCAGCGAGCACAGATATTATTTTTGCAGATATGTTCTCCGCGTATTGCATGAATCCATTGCAGATGCAGCAAAATTTTGTAAGTCAATGTCATCGAGTGTTAAGTAAAAAAGGCTGGCTGGTAATTAACTACCACGACATCCCCGATCAAAACACCTCTTTTTTTAAATTTATGTGCAGTATTTTTACTGATGTATTTATTTATAAAACCGTAGCAGATAATAACCATGTGGTGTTTGCCAGCAAAGAACCCGTTAATGCACTTCAGCAGTTCAAATCGTCTATTGTTGAATTGGAAAAAAAACTGGGGAGCAAATCAACGAACCTCTTTAATAGATTAACTCGCTTAAATTCCGTTGGGCGTTTTCGAAAGTCTACTTAAAGATATGCTTTGTTAAAAAATCTATTTAATCTCATAGACTAACATATTATTCGACAGAAAAAACTGGCTATTATTAAATGGTGTAATACAATTAAAGTGCGTTTTGATTAAAAACGATTCTTTTGTAATAAATCATGGAGGATGCAAATGAGAGTTTTTCAATCCACTTTATTGAGTATTTTGTTCACGTTAACCCTAAACAACGCTTATGCTACAGCCCCCCTTCTGATCAATTTCACTCAATTAGTTACCGCAGTTGATAGTGCAGATGATGTTAAAGCGATCATTAATTTTAATAATTGTCTTGTTATAAATGAAAAAAACCAGAACATCCGAACTCAAATCATAAAAAGATTTGATGGGGCTACGACTCGTTTTAATTTTACAGAATACCTGCATGCTCAGGAGCAACTTAGTGGCGCATTGCAAGATACAGTTACAACCTCGATTAAAACGTCTATAGAATCATCCACAGGAACATTCTTGACCGTATTTGCACAATTGAAAGTCTTTGATGATAACACTGCAACTATTCATATCGATTTTTTTGATCCAGTTAGTCAAAAAAAACAATTAAACGTAGATTGGTCTTGTAACATCAGCAATGGTAACGATAATAACGGTTTACTATTGTATGACTTCCCTTAACAAATAAATATACTGGGAACGTGGATCCTCCCCATACACTACTCGCTACACCCTGGATGACGGTATTTTTGGCTACAATTTTATGCAAAGCTTATTTCTGATAGTAATTCAGTATCTTCATCCATCACAGGTTTATTTTGAATGGCTACAAACGCATCAAAGATCTGTTCTACCTCACCTTTTTCAACAAAAAAACTTTGAAACGCTAAAGGATATTCCGTTAATAAGTCTTTTCGAGATACCTCAGTAGACTCTGTTAAAGAATTTAAAAGACTCTTTAGCAAAGAAATTTTCTGAGCTATTTTTTCATTTTGAGCCACAACATCTGGTTTATAAGATTGAATTTTTTCTTCAATTATTTGAATTAAATAATCGCTTGCATCTTCTTTGTCCAGGATATTAACTTGTTCACTGTATACAAAACGAGTAAATAATCGATGTTGATTTGGATTTGCATCATGAGATTTTTTTAAAGTTTCTGATGGAATTGGACCTAAGGGATAAACCTGGGTTAAATCAGGTTTTCCCAAATGCAATGCGCCTTTGATGACTAATTTGAAGTTATGTGGAAGCGCTCTCCACAGAATATCAAGTACGGTGAATCCAACCGCGGCGATGGCACATACCACACCGACTGCAGGTGCAACAGTAGGAAGAAGCATGACAAAAACAACAGAACCTGTAATTGCAGCTAGCAATCCAAAGATAAATAAGTTATTTAAAGCAGCTTGAAAATGGTGCATACGCTGAGCGCTACCAGGTAATGACTCATAAGCTCTATAGAAGTTAATACCGAGCATTAAGGATTGGTGCGTCAGTGCTACCATCAGGCTACTAAAGAAGAACCAGGGGCCTGCAGCAAAGCTCGCTCCTATGAACACTGATATTGCCCCACCATAAAGTGAAATACTGGCTAAACCCGCGCAGAGTGCTGAGGCAATAAAACTAAACCAGGTGTCAATATTTTTATTAGGTGCTTTAACAAGATGATAACTATTGATTAAGGCATTTACAGTCATTAAAAGCCCAATAAAAGGCAACATCACAAAAAATAAAGGCGAAGCACCAAATGCTGCATACCAACGCGAGTCAGCCATTGTCGCAAATAAGGCAATGTCCTGCGCTTGTTTCACATAAGCAACTACTTTTTGAATTGTTTTAGCAATAGACATAAATCACCTTAATAGGTCATCCAGAGCGAAGCGAAGGACCTCCCCTCAAATGGCACTGAGCCACCTTCAGGAGATCCTTCGCTTCGCTCTGGATGACGGCATTTTAATTATGACGTAAATGAGGAAATAAAATAACATCACGAATTGATTGCGAGTTAGTAAATAACATTACCAGTCTATCAATTCCTATCCCTTCACCAGCTGTTGGTGGTAATCCATATTCCAAAGCTTCGATGTAATCGCTGTCGTAATGCATTGCTTCAACATCACCAGCATCTTTTTCTTCAACTTGTTTACGGAAACGCTCTGCCTGATCTTCTGAGTCATTTAACTCTGAAAATCCGTTAGCTATTTCACGACCCGCGATAAAGAACTCAAAGCGATCCGTCACATCAGGATCATCATTACTACGACGTGCCAACGGTGATATTTCTGTTGGGTATGCAGTAATAAATGTTGGTTGGAATAATTGATGTTCTACTGTTTCTTCAAATAGAATCATTTGCAATTTACCTAAACCATCCGTTTCTTTAAACGCAAAACCTTTTTTCTGAAGAATTTTACGACATTCTGCAACATTTTCTAATTGCTGAAGAGTAATGTCCGGATGATATTTCAACACGGCTTCTTTCACCGTCATACGTGCAAACGACTTGCTAAAATCAATCATCTGGCCTTGATATTCCACTTCACGCGTACCTAATACTACATCGCATAAATACTGTAATAACTGCTCAGTAAAATTCATCAAATCATTATAATCAGCATAAGCCTGATAAAACTCAACCATAGTAAACTCAGGATTATGACGTGTCGAAATGCCCTCATTACGGAAGTTACGGTTAATTTCATAAACACGCTCAAAGCCACCGACAACCAAACGCTTCAGATACAGCTCAGGAGCAATTCGTAAATACATCGTCATATCAAGGCTGTTATGATGCGTTACGAAAGGTCGCGCCACAGCGCCTCCAGGAATTGGATGCATCATGGGTGTTTCTACTTCAAGAAACTGTTGTGAGTCCATGAATTGTCTAAAAGCTTGAATCATGCGTGAGCGGGTTAAAAATGTAGCGCGGCTTTCTTCATTAGCAATTAAATCAACATAGCGCTTACGGTATTTAACTTCTTGATCTGCCAAGCCATGGAATTTATCAGGTAAAGGTCTTAGAGATTTAGTCAGCAGCTCAATATACTCGGCATTTAGAGTCAGTTCATTGGTATTGGTTTTAAATAATTCACCACGAACACCAACGATATCGCCTAAATCCCAATGCTTGAATTGCTCGTATTCTTCAGGAAGGTCATTTGCGCGAATATAAATTTGAACGCGTCCAGAAACGTCTTGAATATGGAAAAAGCTCGCTTTTCCCATAATTCGACGTAACACGATACGGCCGGCAACAACGGCTTTAACCTTTTTTTCTGCCAGCGTTTCTTTATCAAATTCTGTATAATCACGCGCCAAGTCAGCGGCTAAATCTTCACGACGAAACTCATTTGGGTAATTAAAACCCGCTTCGCGTAAGTCCGCTAATTTTTGTTTGCGGATTTGATAGACTTCGCTTTCATCTAAATGTTCTACCTGTTCTTCTATCATGCTGCCCCTACTCCTGCCTTTAAACTGGCTTCAATAAATTGATCCAATGCACCATCTAGTACTGCCTGGGTATTGCTCGTTTCAACACCAGTGCGCAGATCTTTAATACGAGATTGATCTAATACGTAAGAACGAATTTGTGATCCCCAACCGATATCTGATTTATTTGCTTCCAATGCTTGCTGCTCTGCATTTTTTTTCTGCATTTCCAATTCATATAATTTGGCACGCAATTGCTTCATTGCTTGATCTTTATTACGATGCTGACTGCGGTCATTTTGACATTGAACCACGATACCGCTTGGACCATGAGTAATTCGCACTGCAGAATCCGTTCGGTTAACGTGCTGACCACCGGCTCCTGAAGCACGATAGGTATCAATGCGTAAATCCGCAGGATTAATTTCAATTTCTATATTGTCATCAATTTCAGGCGAAATAAAAACTGCCGCAAAAGAAGTATGTCTTCTGTTACCTGAGTCAAAAGGTGATTTACGAACTAAACGATGTACGCCTGTTTCCGTGCGCAACCATCCAAAAGCGTATTCACCGGTAATATGAATTGTGGCGCTTTTAATTCCAGCCACATCACCCGCAGAACACTCTATAAGCTCTGCCGTAAATCCATGCTGCTCAGACCAGCGTAAATACATACGCAGGATCATTTCAGCCCAATCTTGAGCCTCTGTACCACCAGAGCCCGATTGAATGTCTAAGAAGGCACTACAGGTATCCATTTTTCCGGAAAACATCCGTCTGAATTCCAGGCCTGCGACTTGTTGTTCTACAGTTTGTAATTCGGTACTGATTTCATTAATGGTCTGCTCGTCATCTTCTTCGCGTGCTAACTCAAAAAGCTCGCTTAAATCAATTACAGATTGACCTAATCGGATTAGAGTAAAAACAACGTCTTCAAGCTGAGTTCTCTCGCGACCTAATGCCTGAGCAGTTTCCGGATTATTCCATACAGTAGAAGATTCCAATTCACGGACAACTTCTTCTAAGCGCTCATTTTTGCTCTCAAAGTCAAAGATACCCCCGAAGCGCTTCAATACGCTTATCCAGATCCACCAGATGCAGGTTAATTTGGTTCACTTCCAACATAAATGTCTCTTCAAAAAATTAGCATGGAATTTTACCGCGAAACGGGATTTGTGGCTATAAAAAAACGCCAATTGTCAAATATTTATAATAAACACCGTCGTCCAGAGTAAAGCGAAGGGCCTCCTGAAGATGGTTCGGTGTTATTTTAGGGGAGGTCCTTCGCTTCGCTCTGGATAACCGTGTTCGGGTCATTTGATAAGTTAACAATTATACCTTCTCCCGAACGGGAGAAGGGAAATATCGATTACAATGAAGTTTGCATTGCTGCGCGATACGCCTGAAGGTTCATCAAGAATTCGGCTTCTGCAGGAGATAAATGACAGCTGTCAACGATTTCTTCGCGGTTGCCGCCCATTTCTAATATCTTCATAGCGTGTTGGTAACCGCCGTCGTTGTCTCTCTTGTTTTCCAAGCCTTGTAATTGATTGTCCATACTCACTAATTGAGTATTGAGTTCTTTCAATTGTTTGGAAAATAACAAATCAGCATGGATCAGCACTGGATGATCTCTAACAATTTGTTCTGTAGATTTTGCCATACTTTCCAATTGCTCATTAAGCTCATTAATTTTTTTACGCTGGCTCAATAAAAAATTACCAATAAACAAAAAGATGACTACATTTAAACTCAACACAATACTATTTATCATTTTATTTCCTTATCTCCTACGACCACACTATGTGCTTGTTGATTTAACGCTGGATTGAGCAGGCGTTTCGTTTTCCTATTTACTGCAATTATTATACTCACCCTACGATTCAGACTTTTACCTGCGTCTGTAATATTATCAGCAATGGGGTACTGTTCACCATAACCTGTGACCATTATACGATTTGTAGGGATACCGTAGGCGTTTAAAACACGCCCTACTGCCGCCGAACGCATCGCTGAAAGCTCCCAATTCGATGGATATTGAGGCGTTTGTATTGGCATATTATCGGTATATCCTTCAATAGAAACAATAGAGTTGGAGTTTTTTATTTTCGCAGCCAACTGCATGAGTTTAACCAAAGCCTGCGATTTTAAATCCGCGTCTCCCGAACCAAATAAAGCACCTGATTTAATATCCAGCTCAATCCAGCCTTCCTGGCGATTAATCTTATAGTTAGCGTCTTCTAATTCAGACAAAGACTGATTTATTTCATCAAGACCATCTTGAAATTTACCATAGACTCTTTTGGTATTTGGCCCTTCTTTAATGTCCTCAATGGATTGAGCAATATTCTGTTTGTCTTTTTTATTAAACGCCGTTTTCATCCCTTCAGAAAGAGATTTATATTTTGAAGTATTAACCGATGAAATAGCATACATTACGACAAAAAACGCAAACAATAAAGTTATAAAATCAGCGTACGATACAACCCAACGATGCTGATCAACATGCTCTTCTTCTTTATGCTTTCTTGATCTCATTTTTCTTATGCTGCCCGAAATTATTTAACTTCAACAGTAAAATACCAGGACTTTCACTGGCCGCAATGGAAACCATACCTTCCACAATCATCTCATCGAAATGCACCTGACGCGCAACACAACTTTTTAATTTAGTAGCAATAGGTAAGAAAATCAGGTTCGCCATACCGACACCATAGACTGTAGCTACGAAAGCTACGGCAATACCAACACCCAACTCACTGGGCTCGGCTAAATGACGCATTACCTGAATCAAACCTAATACAGCGCCGATGATTCCAATCGTTGGGCTGTATCCACCCATACTTTCAAAAACCTGCGCAGCACGTAAATCATGGGATTCAACTCGGTCAATCTCTGATTCCAGAACTTGTCTTATGGTTTGTTTATCAACACCTATCACCAAAAGTTCCAAGCCTTTATTAATTAATGGAGTGGTTTCTATTTCCAGATGATCTTCCAGAGACAGCATACCCATTTGACGTGCTTTACGAGCCAATTCAAACATACGGGTCCTACACACCTCAAAATCAAGGCGTGGTGTCCTAAATGCCCAGGGAAGCATTTTTAATGCCCTTGTAAATGTCTGCATTGAGGTTTGTACTAAAACAGCCCCCAAAGTTCCGCCAAATACAATCAAAAATGCTGGAAAATTCATCAACGAGCCAAGGCTACCGCCTTCAAACATTTGCCCAATAATGATTGCCAAAAAGCTGGTCAATAGACCAATTATAGTTAATGCATCCATACTATCACTATTCCGGTAACCGTGATTTAATACGGTGTGTTGCCTGACTAAGAATTTGTGAAACTCGCGATTCACTCACTCCTAGAACCTCCCCAATTTCTTTTAAGTTCAAATCGTGCTCATAGTACAAAGATAAGACCATTTGTTCTTTATGGGGTAACCCTTTAATTACTTCAGCCAAACGACTCATTAAATCATTATGAAGCACATTTAGATGTGGTTCCGTGGAGGTTCGTCCCTCTTCTCCTTGCAAGGCATCATCCGTTACGCCCAAATCATCAAAACCATACAAATGACTGCTTGCCGAATCGCTCAACATGCCATGATATTCATTAAGTTCCAAGCCTAGTTCAGCAGCAATTTCAGAATCCTTGGCTTCACGCCCATGCCGATGTTCCACTTGTTTCACTGCTTCCGAAATCATTCTTGAGTTGCGATAAACCGAACGCGGAACCCAATCATTTCTCCTGACTTCGTCAAGCATATAGCCTCTAATGCGAATTCCTGCATAAGTTTCAAATGAGGCGCCTTTGGAAGAGTCATAATGTCTTGTTGCTTCCAAGAGACCGAGCATCCCTGCCTGTATTAAATCATCAAGTTGAACACTTTGTGGCAAACGACCCAATAAATGATGGGCGATACGTTTCACCAACAAGGCATGATTTTTTACCAGCGTTTCCTGGATTTGCTGATTAACTTTGCTATAGGCAGCCAAAGCATCCACGATACTCTCCTTAATCACTAAATAATCTTATAAAGACCACGCCTTCACAAAAAGCATGAATAGTGATGCAGCTCTTATACTTCATCCATTACTAAACGCTCTAAAAAGAAACTTGTATTTCCACCTAAAAGGGACATAAAAGGCCATTTCAAAACACCAGATGCTATTTCTTTAATTGCCTCAGCCGCTGCTGATTCAGGATAAGACATTAATACCGGTTTTTGACTTTTTACGGCCTTATGAACATGTTCATCAAATGGTATCGCTCCTAAATAGTCTAGTTGAACATCCAGAAATTGCTCGGAAACTTTGAATAATTTGTTAAATAAATCACGACCATCCTTCTCACTTCGTACCATATTGGCCACAATTTGAAACTTGTTCCATCCATAACGTTTGCTCATGACTTTAATTACGGCATAAGCATCAGTTAAAGAGGTCGGTTCATCACAAACCACAACGATCAATTCCTGGGCAGACCTGGTGAAATTTAACACGGTGTCAGAAATTCCGGCGGCCGTATCAATGATCAAATAATCCAGATGTTGAGTAAGTTCATTAAAGGCATCAATAACCGCCTCATGTTTTCTTTGACCAAGCTGAGTCATAAACTCAGTTCCAGATGAAGCTGGAATGATTTTCAATCCATGGGGGCCATGCAAGATAATATCCTCTAACTGACACGCACCTTTCAGCACATGAGAGAGATCGTATTGAGTATGCAAGCCCAGCATAATATCAATATTACCTAAACCTAAATCGGCATCCAGTAACATCACTCGATAATTCTGTTGCGCTAAAGCAAGAGATAAATTTACTGAGACATTACTTTTACCGACGCCGCCCTTGCCTGCTGTAACCGCAATTACTTTCACAGGCTTAATGCGCGACATGTTTCTAAGTCCGGCGGCCTGATCGCCCATGCTGTCGTCAGGCTTCCACATAATATTCTCTCCCAACACTCGCTCGCTCTTTAACAACGTTCAAATCACTTGAAAATAATTTTTGTTCTTGCTGTGCAAAAAGCTCAACCAGTTGATGACGTGTAGCCATTTTAATGTCTTCTGGAACACGCTGTCCGTGGGTTAAATAACTCACACGTAAACCCGTTTCAATGACCGCGCTCAAGGCGCCACCAATTGCTTGTGCCTCATCGAGCTTGGTTAAAATGCACTGATCAACGCAATTAGTTTCATATCGGTTGATTGCATCAACCAAAACCTGGTAATGACTTGTTGCGGGTAAAACCAAAACCTTGGAGATGGATTGCATATGAGTACTTAAAATTTGCATTTGTCTCGCAACACGCTCATCCGATGGATTCATACCGGCTGTATCAATCAAAATCAGTTTTTTATCGCTTAATTGACGTAAGACGCGTGCCAAAGACACTTCATCATGTGCCAAACAGACTTGTACGCCTAAAATTTTTCCATACAGCATTAATTGCTCTTGAGCCGCCATACGGTAGGTATCCATAGTAACCATACCTAATTTATCGGCACCAAAACGTAAGGCAAAACGTGCGCCAATTTTAGCCAGAGTTGTCGTTTTACCAACGCCGGTTGGGCCTAAAAATGCGTAAATACCGCCTTCTTCAATTCGACGTGTATCACGGATAGGTAATTGTTCGGTAATGTGGGTTAAAATAGATTGCCAAGCACGCTGCTGATTTAAATCAGGACGCACTAGTCTGGTCCATGCAGCTGCTGTGGTTGGGCTGACGCCAAGATATAAAAGTTTTTGTAGTAAAACAGTATGTAATGGTTCGCTGTTTCCGCCTACAGTCCCTCTGAGCTGTGCTTCGAGCATGCCTCGTAAGGTTTGTATTTCCATACGTAAATCATCAAACGGCGTTTGCGCTTGAAACTTGTTGACCTGGCTTGCTGGCTCAGCACATGCAACCGCTGCCTCAGTGGAAAGAATGGTTTCATCGAAATCAATTGCTGCAACTAACTCAACACCGCCTTCTACTTCACTACTGGACAAAATAACTGCATCAGAACCAAATGTCGCCTTAATTTGTTGCATGGCTGTACGTGTATCTGCAGCGACAAATCGTTTTAATTTCATAAAGCTCCCCCTGCTATTACGGGTACTCAACCGTCAAAATCAAATGAAGTTGATTCAGTACCTCTTCCGTTATTCCGCGGCTCGCCGCGGTGTTATTACCCAAGTTAATATAACCCGGAATCATTGTTTTTACATCAAAAATTCTGAAAAATACGTGGGTTTTATTACATTGATTTTTAGTTGTCCAACTAGCTATTATTCAACACGCTTAGAAGCACATTCCTGTTTAAAATCAACGCGTTTGCTACCCCACGGTTCCAACTATTCTTATTTGCTTGTTATCAGGAATTTCCTGATACGACAAAACATGAAAATCAGTAGATATATTACGTACAAATCGCGCCAATACCGAACGTATTCCAGGCTGCACTACCAATACTGAGCTTTCATGTTTTGCTTGCTGCTGAAGTGCCAGTTGCGTTAATGAGTGCTGGATTTTATCTGCCATTCCGGGCTCAAAATTGACGCCATTCGTACCGCTGTTCTGAATGGTATTTTGTAATAATTGCTCAAGCTCAGGTTTTAAAGTAATGATAGGCAACTCTTCATTCATGCCGCTGATTTTCTGAGTGATTAAGCGAGATAGAGAAATACGAACCTGACTGATTAAAAATTCTGGGTCTTTAGATTTAGGCGCCATTTCCGCCAAAGTTTCGACAATAGTGCGTGTGTCAGTTAATGGAATATGCTCCACCAGCAAACCTTGTAACACTTTGCTAACCAATCCCAAAGAAAGTCCATCAGGTACTAATTCTTTAACTAGTTTAGGAGAGCTTACAGCCAGTTTATCCAGTAATTGCTGCGTTTCTTCATGGCCTAATAGCTGTTGGCTGTTGCGCTCTAAAATCTGACTTAAATGAGTAGCGACCACTGTAGATACATCCACTACGGTGTAACCCAAAGTATGTGCCTGTTCTTTTTGATTTTCGTTAATCCAAACTGCTTCCATACCAAACGCCGGATCATGGCCTTTTATTCCTTCCAGCTCACCAAAAACCTGCCCTGGATTAATTGCCAAAGAACGATCCGGGTGAATCACCGCCTCACCCATAATGACACCAGCAAGACTTATACGGTATTGGTTCGGTTTCAAGTCTAAATTATCGCGAACATGAACTGAAGGTATTAAAAAGCCTAATTCTTGCGAAATTTTCTTACGCACGCCTTTAATACGTGTCAGTAACACACCGCCTTGAGTATTATCAACCAAGGGAATCAAGCGGTAGCCTACTTCCAGACTGATTACATCTACTGGATTTACATCATCCCAAGATAATTCTGATGAGGCCCCAGAGGCAGGAATGACAGTAGACTCCGCTTCTTGTTTCGTCTTTATTAGATCACGTTTGTCTTTTACTTTATGAACAAATAAGTAGGCAATTCCAGCAAGCCCAACAGAAAGCATAATAAAAGCCACATGCGGCATGCCAGGAATAAGTCCTATCACACCAATAATCGCGGAGGTAATTATCAAAGAGCGAGGGTTAGCAAAGACCTGTGCAATAACCTCATGCCCCATATTTTGAGCACTGGATACACGTGTCACAAGAATTGCGGCAGCAGTAGATAAAACCAGCGATGGAACTTGTGCTACCAGACCGTCTCCGATGGTTAACAAGATGTAGTTGTGTAGGGCGTCAGAGACTGTCATTGAGTGTTGGAATACACCTATCAACAAACCACCAACCATGTTCACAACCAGAATTAATATCCCTGCAACCGCGTCTCCACGCACGAATTTGCTGGCACCATCCATAGAGCCGTAAAAATCAGCTTCTTGAGCTACTTCCACACGACGTTTCACCGCTTGTTCTTGATTGATAATACCGGCGTTCAAATCAGCATCAATAGCCATTTGTTTTCCGGGTAAAGAATCCAAAGTAAAACGAGCACTTACTTCCGATACACGCCCCGCACCTTTGGTTACCACCACAAAGTTAATAACCAGCAAAATCATAAAAACAACCAGACCAACCGCGTAATTCCCACCGATAACTACCTCACCAAAGGATTGAATTACATGACCCGCAGCATCCGTACCATTATGACCATTAAGTAAGACTACCCGGGTTGAAGCCACGTTCAAGCCAAGTCGTAACAAAGTAGCAAGTAAAATTACCGTTGGAAATACTGCAAAATCCAAAGGCCTTTCGCTGTAAATTACCGCCAATAACACCACTAAAGATAAAGCAATATTAAAAGTAAAAAACACGTCCAGCAAAAATGGGGGCATGGGCAGCATCATCATGGCCAGCATGACCACAAGCATCAATGGTGTACCTAAGCCTTGTCGCATCCAAAACTGCAACTGTTGTAACGCATTATTCATTAAGCCTCTTCCTCTGCTTCTCGTACTAATTCAGGTGGAATGGGTACGTTTTGTAATATATCGGGTTTATGGTCGTAGCGTTTTTTATCACGTAGTTGAAATACATACGCTAATACTTGTGCTACAGCAACGTAAAGCCCCCTGGGTATTTCTTTGTTTAATTTGGTTGAAAAATAAAGTGCTCGAGCTAAAGGCGGTATGGAAATGATGGGGATATCATGTTCACGTGCCAATTTATTGATTTGTAACGCGATCAGATTTTTTCCTTTGGCAATGACTACAGGGGCTTTGCTTCCTTTTTCTTTATAAACGATTGCTACGGCATAGTGTGTTGGGTTAGTTAAAACCACATTTGCTTTAGGCAGTTCTGCCATCATGCGTCTTCTTGATATTTCTTGCTGCGCACGACGAATGGCGTTTTTAACTTCAGGTTTCCCTTCAGTTTCTTTATATTCATCCCTTAATTCCTGCTTGGTCATTTTCAGACCTTTATTATGCTCGTACAATTGAAAAGGGACATCAACCAGTGCAATTAAGAGCAAGCTTGCAGAAACCCAAAGAAAGCATTTCACTACAATTAATGCGCCACTACTAATTGCTGTTTCAATAGGTGCGTGGGCTAAAGCTAATAAGACTGGAACTTGAGTTTTAAGAACTAAAATGGCCACACCAGCCACTAAGACGAATTTAAAAAACGATTTAATCATTTCAACAAAGTTTTTAAGCGACACCATGCGCTTAAGTCCTTTAAATAAATTTAATCGAGAAAACTTTGGTTGTAGTACCTGCGCACTAAAAACCCAGCCACCCAAGAGTATTGGTGCTGCCAGTGAGACGAGAAATATCACAATCAATAAAGGCACCAAGGCATAAAATGCCATTTTGGATAAAGCAAATAAACGTTCAATGCTGGCTGTAGGAGTAATCAGCATGGACAGATTGAATTCGAAGGCTTGACGCATCATTTGCGCCAGCTGATCTGATAGATGTTTTCCGAAGGTAAGAAAACCCACCGCAGTCAAAAGCAAGGAAACCGTGGTGTTAAAGTCTTTGGAACGTGCTACTTGCCCTTTCTCCCGCGCTTCTTTAAGACGTTTGGGCGAGGGCTGTTCGGTCTTTTCCTCTGCACTATCGTTTTCTGACATCAGTGTAACATTCCTGTAATAAAACGCATTCCATCGTCAATGATATCTGCCATTTGTGCCGCAACACTGGGCAAGCCGACTTTAATAATAACCATCCCCATTAATAAGGTAATGGGAAAACCTAATGAAAATATATTCAACTGCGGTGCTGCACGTGCCATCACCCCAAAGGATAAGCTGACCACAAGTAAGGATAACAAAGCAGGGATGGAAATCAATAAAGCTTTCTTAAACATCCAGCTGGAAATTGAAATTACATACCATACCATGGAATGTGATACAGACACCTGCCCTACTGGCATCACTTTAAAGCTTTCCATTAATGCATCAATAATCGCTAAATGTCCATTTAAAGCTAAAAAAATTAACGTCAACATAAATAAATACAACTGACCAACCAAAGGAACACTGGCTTTACTGGCAGGATCGACCATCACCGCAAATCCCATTCCGGCTTGCATTGCTATAATTTGTCCGCCAATAATGAATACCTGAAATGCCAGTTGCAGTACAAAACCCATTAATACACCTAAAAACAGCTCTTGCAGTATGTAGATAATATATAAGCCATTAAAATCAAGAAAAGTCAGCTCTGCAGGTACGAGGGGTGCGCAAACCCAGCTCAAAACAAATAAAAAAAGGACCCTAATTCTGCTGGGTATTAAAACTGAAGAAAAGACTGGGACCGAAAGCAATAATCCGCCAATACGTCCAAACGGCCATATAACCTGACTGGCCATGCGTATCATTGTTTGATAATCCAAATCCATGAGTCGCTAACCTATCAAATAAGGAATGTTGCTGATTAATGAGTCGGTATAGTTCACCATTGTTTTTAAGAGCCAAGGCCCTGCTAATACCAAAACGATAAAGGTAACGAATAATTTAGGAATAAAACTTAAACTCGATTCATTAATTTGCGTGGCGGCTTGGAACATCGCAACAACTAAACCCACAATTAGACCAGGAACTATCAATACAGAAATAAGCAGCAGCATGACGTAAACGCCTTCAGCGAATAAAGAAACTACCGTTTCTGGGGTCATAGCCCTCTCCTTTAATACAAAAAAATTCCGTCAAATGGTCCGTCATCCAGAGCGTAGCGAAGAACCTCCCGTCGAATAGCACTGTGCCACACATTCAGGAGATCCTTCGCTACGCTCAGGACGACGAGCATTCTAAGCAAAAACACCCGTCATCCAGAGCGTAGCGAAGGACCTCCCGCCGAATAGTACTGCGCCACATTCAGGAGATCCTTCGCTACGCTCAGGACGACAATGTCATCTAAACAACAAAGCTCGATGCCAGTGATCCCAAAACCAAAGTCCAGCCATCCACCATCACAAAAAGCATAATCTTAAATGGTAGGGAAATAATTAATGGAGACAACATCATCATACCCATGGCCATCAATACACTCGACACGACCATATCAATAATCAAAAAAGGTAAAAATAAAATAAAACCAATTTGAAATGCAGTTTTTAATTCACTGGTTATAAATGCTGGAATAACCACACTTAAAGGCACATCATTTAAAGACGAAGGTTTTGTATTAGCAAATTTTTCAAATAAGGCTAAATCATTTTTACGTGTCTGATTTAACATAAATGCACGCAAAGGCTTTTGGGCGTTGTCAATTGCTTGCGAAAACTCTAATTTTTCAGCCAAATAAGGTTGCACTGCCTTATCATTAATTTCATTAAAAACCGGAGCCATCACAAAATAAGTCATAAACAAGGCAATACCAATCAAAATTTGGTTAGTAGGTGCCTGTGCCAAACCGATTGCCTGACGTAATATAGACAAGACGATAATAATTCGCGTAAACGCCGTCATTGCCATCAACATGCCTGGCAAAACTGTCAACGCGGTCATAAAAATCAAAATTTGCAAGTTTACGCTGTATGATTGAGCGCCATTATTTCCTGGCTGTACGGTTACAGCAGGTAAAGATAAAGGAGCTGCCTGTAATGCGAAAGGTAACAAACTGAATAAAACCAAAAGGATTAAATAATGCTTTATTTTCATATTATGACTTTGCCACCGCTGATTTAAGTAATTCGGCAAATGAAAGTTTGTTTGCCAAATCAAATCCTAAAGGTAACTGTTCACCAAAATCGTACAGAAGTGTGACATGACCGGAACCGGAGCCTAATAGCAAATAACGCGTCCCTACTTTCAAGAGCGTTATTTTTTCCTTAGGTCCTAAAATCATGCTGGCAATGGATTGAAATCCTTTAGAGAAACCTAAATGCACACCATGTAAACGCTTCACTATCCAGGATAATGCAATGATGAGTAGTAAAACCGACAGCAAGCCCACTGCAACACGCAGGAGCTCACCTTGAGTTAATGCATGCTGAATCATCTTAGTCGTTTAATCCGCTCAGCCTTACTTACGATGTCAGTCAAACGCACACCAAATTTATCATTGACTACTACTACTTCGCCATGAGCAACCAGAGTTCCATTAACTAATACATCTAAAGGATCCCCTGCTAAACGATCCAGTGGCACAATACCGCCCTGGTTTAATTGCAATAAATTGCGAATAGTCATTTTAGTACGACCAATTTCTACGGTAATGGATACTGGTATGTCTAAAATTAAATCCATTTTTTCACTGTCAGCATCCTGAGGCAATGAATTTATTTGTTTTTGTTCAATTGCTGAATCTTGCGCCATCCCAATCCCCTAATAACTAATATTTTTTATTATTTTTAATGCACGTTTTTCATTGGCAGTACCTAAAGTCGCTGTAAAACCAGGCGTTCCTTCAACATCTAAAGTAACTATTTCCTTTATGTCCATCGGTATAAAATCACCTGCTTGCCATTCCATTACAGCGCCTAAACTGCTGTTGGCCTGTGCCATTGCGGAGCTTACAGTGAGCGTCACATCCATTAACTCTTCTTTTAATGATTTAACCCAGTTTGGATCAATTTCGTCATCGGGACGAGAAGCACCTAATTCCAATTGCTCCTTAATCGGCTCGACCATGGAATAAGGCACAATAAAATAAAAATCGCCCACTTCTTTGCCAAAATTCAGTGAAAACCTAACCACCAGTAACATTTCATCAGGTTCAGCTATATTCACCAATTGGGGGTTTGTTTCATCGTTAACTTTCGAAATGTCCAATTGAATAATGGGCTTCCAGGCCAAAGTTAAATCAGCAACCAGCTTGGTCGTAACTACTTCCATCACACGCAATTCGGTTGCAGTAAAATCGGTACGGTCTTTTTGCGCCAGAAATTGTGTGCTGCCACCAAAATAGTAATCAACTAAATCGTAAACAAAAGTACTGTCAAATAAAATAATCCCTTTACCGCGCAAAGGTTTAAATTTATAAATGCTCATTAAACTTGGATTGGGTAAACTCTCCATAAATTCGCGATGTCTGATAATTAGCAGCTGATCTTGGGAGATATCAAAGTCTTTAGCAGTCAGCTGATAAATATCTGCTGCAAACGAGCGTACGGCACGGTCATAAATTCGGTCTAATACAGGCAATTTGCCTTTAACTATGCGCTCTTGAGAGGAAAAGTTTAAGGTTTTTACTTCACTCTCTTCGAAGGTCACAATCGTTTCAACAGACATATCCACTTCATTCTGTTTTTCATTCTTTGCTTTTTTACGTGGGGATTTTGCGCTGGCAGATTTTTGAGTCTCTACCTCTGGAGTCTCCCCTTCAGAAGACTCATCAACTGATTGCAGAAGAGCATCTATTTCTTCTTGTGATAAAACATTTTTGTCAGTCATAAGTAATCCATACTAATTCAATACCTGAATTTAACCATTAAGATCATGATTAAAATAGACTTCATTGTTCGTCTAAGCCGCCATCATATGCACCTTCGTCGCTACCCAATTTGACCTTAAAAGAATAATTTCGTCAATGATTTGCCAAAGATAAAGCATCTTATACAAAGAAAATTACTCATTAGTTTCTTGTTGGCACTTTTCTTGAGCCATTTTTCTACAATTATCCTGACAATCTATTTGATCCGAGTTCAGGCACGCTGAATTAATGCAAGATTGTGAGGTGTTATCAATGCATTGCTGTGTGTCGTATTTTTGTGCACCTATATCGTCTTGCGGGATATCAGCTGCTGCTGCACAAAGAGAAAACAGCAAGCCAATAAGAAGGCATAAAGAAGTCGTAAGTAGTTTCATAATTAATTCCTTTTCAATAAATTCCCAAATGGATTATAGTCCTATTTATCATATAATCTTACAGGCAATAATGCATGCAGAGCAAAAAAACAAAGGGCTCCAATTTCAGTCGTGCACAGTTTAGCCAATCCCACTATGTACGACCCGATACCGAGCAACACCTGACTGATTATATGGCGCATCATCCGCAGCAATCAATACTCGTTCGAGGTTCTGGTTTAAGCTATAACGACAGCTGTTTTAATACAGACCATTATGTTATTGACAGTCAACGATTGAATCATTTAATCAGTTTTGACCCCGAAACAGGAATTGCGGTCTGTCAGGCAGCGGTTCCGATTAAGGATCTATTTTTATTGCACCCTGACTTTATACCGCCTGTACTTCCCGGAACCGTTTATGCCACAGTTGCAGGAGGAATCGCCCATGATGTGCATGGAAAAAACAATCATGAGGCTGGAAGTTTTGGCCATCATGTTATGTGGATTGAGCTGCTGATAGCCGCTAAAAAAATTCGCTGCAGCCGTGAAGAACATGCTGATTTATTTTATGCCACTATTGCAGGGCTTGGACTTACTGGTGTGATTCTACGCGTAGCAATTCGTATGAAAAAAATTTCTCGCGCCGTTTTAGTGGAGCACAAACAGTTTCAGTCCATCAAAGTACTCACTGAAGCCATGCAAGAGTACGGTATAACGCATAATTACCAGGTTGCCTGGCTTGATTTACTGCATGATGAGCCGCGCTCCATTCTGTCTATAGCAGATTATTGCACGTCATTTCAGGCCAAAGAACAACCCGGTTATTCAGTACCCAAAGTTCCTTTTTGCCTCCTCAATTCATGGAACATGAAATTATTTAATAGTTATTTTTTCCGCAGTCGAGAAACAGAAGAAAAACTGAGCCTGCAACAATTTAATAATCCATTGGATAAACTAAAGAATTGGAGCCGACTGTATGGTTCAAAAGGGTTAATTCAATTTCAAGCGGTATTTGATAAAAAGTGCGCAACAGAAACTCTCGAGCATTTGGTGCAATTAATAAAAACACATAAAGCAACCCCAACACTTGCCGTACTTAAGTTATTTACCCAATCAGGAGAAGGACTGCTTTCGTTTTGCAAACCAGGTTTTACTCTGGCGATTGATTTCATTCATAATAAGCAATCAATCAATGCAATAACTGAAATGAATCAGCTCATAACCGAAGTTAATGGCCGGATTTATCTGGCCAAAGATTGGTTATTAAATCCGGGCCAATATAAAAAAATGTACGAGAATCATCAGCAATTTTCACAAACACTTAAAGACTACGGCTGCACCATGCATTCAGATCTCGCAACTCGATTAGGGATATTAAAATGACACAAAGAACATGGGTTATTTTAGGCGCCACCTCTATCATTGCAGAGCAGTTTGCCCAACAGGCAGCTAAAGCAGGTCATCAGTTGCGATTAGTGGGACGTCAGGAGGAGCAATTGCATCTTATTGCCAGCGACATACGCCTGCGTTTTCAAGTAGTGTGTGATGTTTTTGTAGTTGATATGATGGCGCCGGCGGATGTATTAATTAAGGTTTTAAAGAATACAGAGCAGGAGCTGGATTTGCTTATTGCACACAGTGATTTTACTGACAATGAGCATTTAAATTCTCAAAGCATCGGTCAATTGGTAAAGGTAAACATTGAATCTACGGTTCTGCTCATTAATGAATACTGGAACACAAAGCAATCAGCTCATAATCTAATCTACCTAAGCTCTGTTGCTGCCTGTCGAGGTCGTGCCAAAAACAGCCTTTATGGTGCCAGTAAAGCCTGTATTGAAGTATATCTGCAAGGCCTACAACAGACCGCTACAAAGAAACAGCAGATCAGTATCGCACGTCTTGGCTTTATTGATACGAAGCAAACCTACGGTCTTCCAGGGATTTTTTATACGGGCGCGCCAGAGGCTTGTGCTAAAGCTTGTTTTAAAGCTGTAAAACGCAAAAAACGATTGGTCTATTTCCCTTCTTTTTGGTGGGCAATTATGGCGATTATGACTCGAGTTCCTTTTTTTATTTATAAAAAAATGGCGGGAACTTAAATTTCTTGCTTTCCAAGAATAAAATAGATAATCCGAGCCGCACGCTAGCGCTTGCGATTCGGATAATTTTAATTATTTAAGAAGCCGAATTGCCGGCAATATGGTTTTTATTAAACCAAAAAATTGTAACACATAGATTATTAAAACGATTAGCACTAAGATATTCAGCAGGCTTTTAATTGCTGAAGGCATTGGTATAAATGCATTAATCAGCCATAAAGCCACACCAAAGACGATGATCAGCGCAATCAGGTTCATTAAGTCGCTCATAAATATCCTTTTTTAGTTTGTCCAGTATTCAAATTATAGCACAGAGGATTAATTTGTGTTCAAAAATAAATCAGGCAGAGCAGGTTACCTTTTAAGCAGATCACATTTTCTTATTTTCTTTTAACAAATCACGTATTTCTGTTAATAAAACTTCTTCGCGAGTTGGCTCTACGGCTTGTTTTTCCACTTGTTTTTTGAGCAAGGACATGCATTTTATGGCTATAAAGATGGAAAAAGAAATAATGGTAAAGTCAATTATGGTTTGTAAAAATTCGCCCCACTTCAGCACGGCATCACCTACGGTAAATGTTTTACCGGTAATATTGACTCCTCCTAAGAGTAAGCCAATTAGTGGCATGATGATTCCACTGACTAAAGAGCTTACGATTTTACCAAAGGCTGTGCCAATGATTACAGCAACGGCGAGGTCAACGACATTTCCTTTAAGGGCAAAAGACTTGAATTCTTGGAGAAAGCTCATGTTACTTCCTTATAATAACGCCAGTTAGGGATAAGAACGCGATTAAATCATTGTAGGTTGGGCTGTAAAGCCCAACAAGTGACGCGCCGCGACTTCAATTTAAGTAGTAGCCAATAAGAAGTCGCTGCGCTCTCCTGTTGGGCTTTACAGCCCAACCTACAACGATTTTGACTGCTCTTATACAGAGCTTGCGTTATAGAAGATACGCTTGGTGGGTATCCGTCTTTGCGAACGCCGTGAGCAATCCAGGGGTGCTGTGCTCTGAACTCTGGATTGCTTCGCGATGCTCGCAACGACGGGGCCGTCGAGATTTACGAATTACGTACCATCTCTTTAATTTCGTTTAGCTTCTCAGCTAAATCAGCTGGAACTACTCCGCCGCCTTGAGCCATGTCATCACGACCACCGCCCTTGCCACACAGATGTCTTACCAATGCCGCAGCCGTTGGTGCTTTGCCTAAAATATTTTTACTGACTCCGGCAATCACATTCATCTTATCTTGATCGACAACAAATAAAACAATTACTGCAGATTCCAGTCTGGACTTTAACTGATCTAAAGTAGAGCGCATGGCTTGCATGTCAATGCCATCCATTTGTTTCACCAATAGATTAATTCCATTGATCACTTCTACTTCATTAGCTAAGTCAGCGCCTGATTTTTGTGCTTTTTCACTCAGGAATTTGGCAATTTCTTTTTCCTGATGTTTACTGTCAGCAATTAATTGCGCTATTTTATCTGGCAAATTATTTAGTGTTGTTTTCAATAAAGACGCGGCTTCTGCTAAAAGAGCCTGTTGTTCGTTAACCCAAGCTAGGGCATAACTTCCAGTAACCAGGTCAATACGTCTTACACCACTTGCAATACCGTATTCAGCAACAATCTTAAATAAACCGATATCACCCGTACGTCGCGCATGCGTTCCACCACAAAGCTCTTTTGAAAACTCACCCATAGATAATACGCGCACATCATCTGCATACTTCTCACCAAATAGTGCCATAGCGCCGCTTTTTTTGGCGGATTCAATATCCATAACATGTGTAACCACTTCGCTATTAGCACGAATTTGGGCATTAACCAGCAATTCAATTTCCTGAATTTGAGGTGCAGTCAAGGCTTCAAAATTAGAGAAGTCAAAACGCGCGCGCTCTGCATCTACTAAAGAACCCTTTTGCTGCACTTGTGGGCCAACTATCATTTTTAATGCGGCATGGAGTAAGTGAGTGGCTGTGTGATTTAAACGAATCGCATTGCGTCGCTCCGTATCTACCTGCGCTGTTATCAGTTGATCCACAATCACTGTGCCCTCAACTACTTCACCATAGTGAACGATAGCCTGGCCATTTTTTTGAGTGTCATCCACGCGGAATTTAAAGTTTTTATCGGATAAAAAGCCTTTGTCCCCTACCTGACCGCCACTTTCAGCATAAAAAGGCGTGCGATCTAAAACAATAGAACCTTTAGCACCTTTAGTTAAAGACTGAACTTCACCGCTTTCTTGTAATAAAGCAACGACTTTACCTTCCATCAATTCTTTTTCATAACCATGGAAATCTGACTGATGATCCAATTGCGACGCAGCATGATAGTCCGTAGTAAATTGACTGGCCGCTTGTGATTGCTCTCTTTGCTGTTGCATGAGTTGGTTAAAACCATCCATATCAACCAGTAAACCTTGCTCACGTGCAATATCAGCAGTTAAGTCAACAGGGAAACCGTAAGTGTCATACAATTTAAATGCAATTTGTCCGGTAATTTCCTGACCACCAAGAGAATGCATTTGATCTTGTAATAAACGCAATCCTTGCTCTAAAGTACGTGCGAATTGATTTTCTTCCTGGGTTAACACTTTTTCTATATGTGCTTTTGCAGTGACTAACTCAGGATAAGCTTCACCCATTACATCCACTAAAGGCTGTACTAACTTCGTGAAAAACGGTGTTGGTAAACCAAGCTTATTCCCATGGCGTACGGCGCGTCGGATGATTCGTCTTAATACATAACCTCGTCCTTCATTACCTGGTAATACGCCATCGGTAATTAAAAACGCACAAGAGCGGATATGATCAGCTACTACTTTTAAAGAAGTATGATTCAGATCAATATCAGTTCCAAGTTGAGCAATGGCTTTAATCAAATACTGGAATGAGTCAATTTCATAGTTGCTATGAACGCCCTGCACTACTGCAGCTAAACGCTCAAGTCCCATGCCTGTATCCACTGATGGTTTTGGCAGAGGATGCAAATGACCGTCTTTATCGCGGTTAAATTGCATGAATACCAGATTCCAGATTTCGATGTAGCGATCACCGTCTTCATCTGGACTTCCTGGAGGACCTCCGGCAATGTCTGCGCCGTGATCGTAAAATATTTCAGTACAAGGACCACAAGGCCCGGTGTCGCCCATAGACCAAAAGTTGTCTTTTTCGCCACAACGGGAAAAACGCGCTGCGGATACCTTCATTTCTTGCAACCAGATGTTTTCTGTTTCTTGGTCGTCGTTATAAACAGTAACCCATAAACGCTCTTCAGGAAGTCGCAATACTTGCGTTAAGAATTCCCATGCAAATTTTATTGCTTCACGTTTAAAATAATCACCGAAACTAAAATTACCCAACATCTCAAAAAAGGTATGATGTCTTGCGGTATAACCTACATTTTCCAAATCATTATGTTTCCCGCCTGCACGCACACAACGCTGAGCAGAAACTGCGCGTTGGTAAGAACGTGTTTCAAGCCCTAAAAATAAATCTTTAAATTGCACCATACCGGCATTGGTAAATAATAAAGTAGGATCATTGGAAGGAATCAAAGAGCTGGACTCTACTAACTGATGACCACGCTGTGCAAAATAATCAAAGAACGCTTGTCTAATTTCAGAACTTTTCATTTTCTAATCGATACCAATTGAGTTAATTTAAAAATGTGGATTAAGAGGTGGGTACAATGTCTAACTCTTTGGTCACCATTGCAATTACATCCATACTAAATCCACGATAAAGTAAAAAACGCTGCTGCTTTTGCAGTTCACTAAAAGATAATTTCAACTGTCCTTTACTTTTTTTCTGCCACACGTCTAAAGCATAAGCCAACCAGTTGTCTTTTTCCTGCTGCAATACGCCTTGAATTAATTCTTTATCAACACCTTTACCGCTTAATTCCTGGCCTATTTTTAAAGGTCCATAGCCTTGACGAATACGTGAACGGCAATAGATTTCTACATAGCGATTGTCGCTTTGTAAATCCAGTTCCTGGCACCTATTCAATGCATTTTTTGCATCTTCGGCACTAAATCCTTTTTGTTTTAACTTATCATAAAGCTCTATAGCACCGTGCTCGCGCCTAACTAACAGGCGCATAGCACTGTCAAATGCTTTAGTCATCCATGGTCTCAAACTCTTCTTCAGTAATAGCTGCAGGTGCAGTTGCAACTACTTTTTTCTCTAATAATTCAGTACGAATTTGTTGTTCAAGAGAAGCCGCAATCTTAGGATTTTCTTTTAAATACATGCGAACATTTTCTTTACCTTGACCAATTTTTTCTTGTTTGTAACTGTACCAGGCGCCTGATTTTTCAATCAAGTTTAATTGAACGGCCAAATTAATAATTTCACTTTCACGAGAAATACCTTCGTTATATAAAATATCAAATTCAGTCATTTTAAACGGAGGAGCTACTTTATTTTTAACTACTTTAACACGCGTCTCACTACCCAATACCTCTTCGCCTTTCTTAATCGCGCCAATACGACGAATATCCAAACGAACAGAAGCATAAAACTTCAATGCGTTACCGCCAGTAGTTGTTTCAGGACTACCAAACATCACACCAATTTTCATTCGAATTTGGTTAATGAAAATAACTAAAGTATTGGAACGCTTGATATTAGCAGTTAATTTACGTAAAGCCTGAGACATCAAACGTGCTTGTAGACCTACGTGAGTATCACCCATTTCGCCTTCAATTTCTGCTTTAGGTGTTAAAGCTGCAACCGAGTCAATAATGATTACGTCTACTGCCGCTGAACGCACGAGCATGTCAGTAATTTCTAAAGCTTGCTCGCCTGTGTCAGGTTGAGAGACTAACAGCTCATCAACATTCACACCCAGTTTTTGTGCGTAGCTTGGATCTAAAGCATGTTCTGCATCAATAAATGCCGCTGTGCCGCCCGCTTTTTGACATTCAGCAATCACTTGCAAGGTTAATGTTGTTTTACCTGAAGATTCTGGACCATAAATTTCAACAATACGCCCCTTAGGCAAGCCACCTATTCCCAGTGCAATATCTAATCCTAATGAACCAGTTGAAATAGCTTCTATGTCTCGGGATACAGTGCTGTCTCCCATACGCATTACGGAACCTTTACCAAATTGGCGTTCAATTTGCGACAGTGCCGCGGTTAGTGCTTTTTGTTTATTCTCTTCCATAATATCATCCAGGTAATTAGTGCAGGGACAAAATTATCACACAGATAAGAACAAGCAGCAAATTGATTAGCGTGGATTTGATGGAATATTTTTAATAAATGAAAGAACACCTGATAAAGCCTCATAACATGAAGCCAAACGAATCTCTTGCCTGTTTCCAGAAAATTGTTTTCTAACGGTCTTTGCACCGTTCATACCGTGCATTGCCCAACCAAAACAAACCGTACCTACAGGCTTCTCAATGCTTCCACCATCTGGACCAGCAATTCCGGTAATGGATACTGCGACTTGTCCTGTGCTGTTCTGTAACGCACCAAGTGCCATAGCTGCAGCAACCGGCTCACTGACTGCGCCATATTCCTTGAGCAAGTCTAAAGGAACAGAAAGCATTTCCTGTTTGGCCAGATTACTGTAAGTAACAAATCCACGTTCAAACCAGGCAGAGCTTCCAGGCAGCTCAGTCAAAGAGCTAGCCACAAGACCGCCAGTACATGATTCGGCCGTCACCATGCTCCAGTGCTTGTCTTTTAAATGCAGTGCAATTTCTTTAATTAGTTGTTCGAAGGCGCTCATTGCAGATCGTCCAATAAAAAAGTGCCTGTATCTCAAACTAAAAAGCCCAGGAAATTCAGCAAACTGCCAAATAACCCGGACTATTTTAAGTGAGAGATAAACCTAAAGAATCTTAGTGTTGACCTTCAGCAGGAGCAGCTGGAGCAGCAGGAGCAACTGGCTCTTGCGCAGGAGCTGGAGCAGTGTGATCTTGTGGTTGTTGAACAGCAGTGTTATCTGTTGGGCCAGCAGCTGGTTTAGAGTGATCACCACAAGCTGTTAATGTTAATGCCAGAAAACCTGTTGCAGCAATTAGAGCCAAACGGTTCATAATCATTCTCCCTGTTAATTTTATTATAATTTAATTTAAAAACCTTTTAGATTTTAGCAAATAAATTTCAATACAACCATGAACTGTTGATATTTAAAGTAAAATAACTGGTCAAATGCTCAAAATAGACGCCATTAGATCATTAAAGACGCCTCTATTATAATTTATTTGGAATTAAGACAGCTAAATAAAATTAGTTTTACCTTCTCTACGCCTAATTGCGCCATAGTTGCTTTGTTTTTTTCTGGAATAGCACTCGTATCACCATAAGCATTAATGGCTTTATCTAAGCTGTCTTCTCTTAGTAAATGCAGCATCGGATAAGGGGAGCGATTAGTATAATTAGACACATCATCGGGAGAGGTGTCTTCAAAATAATACTCCGGATGAAAGGTAGCCACTTGATAAACCCCTTCATAACCTTGGATATGAATAAGTTGCTCGGCTAAATCCACAAAATCAAGATAGGCAAAAAAATCTTTAAACGAATTTGGAAAAACTAACAAAGTAGTTTCAATTGCTGGATTTTCATCTAAAAACCGAATTTCGGTCATTAAATCTTCAAGTGCCTGATTTTTCTTCTTCGTTTCCGAAACCGCAACGCGTAAGGCTCCTTTATTAACCGGGCCTTTTGCAAAAGGGCAAAGATTATATTCGATAATAAATGAGCGCACCCAATTTAACGTGTGTTCAATGACTTCTGACATAGTGATTCTTTCTATATTTAATGTGCCACATAGTGTACAGAGCAAATATCAAAGATGGAACCGTCTGTTTACACCACATTTCGTCATCCAGAGCCTGATGAATCATCACAAAATTGCATTATATTATTTTCCGATCGAGTGGTTCACTACTAACCCGTTCGCAGTGAGGAGGAGCGAAGCTCCGTCTCGAACTGTCTGCACCAATTGTGCCAAGCCTTCGAGACAGCGCTAAAGCGCTTCCTCAGGCCGAACGGGTTCTATCAAATTTGTAACGATTCATCAGGAGCTGGATGACGGTGAGACTAAATATGACTTTCAGCGGTGGTTTTGATAAAATCAGCCCAATTCAATTTTGGCAAGACTTCATGACCACTTCGCATACGCCCATGATGCAGCAATATTTGCGCATCAAGTCAGAATACCCCGACATGCTATTGCTTTACCGCATGGGCGATTTTTATGAACTGTTTTTCGATGACGCCAAACGTGCATCGCAATTATTGAATTTAACGCTGACTCATCGAGGGCAGTCGTCTAATAAGCCCATTCCTATGGCTGGAGTGCCTTATCATGCTGTTGAAAACTATTTGGCGCGCCTCTTAAAAAAAGGCGAATCAGTGGCCATTTGTGAACAAATTGGCGATCCCGCTACAAGCAAAGGTCCGGTTGAACGGCAAGTAACACGGATTATTACTCCGGGTACCGTTACTGATGAAGCGCTTTTAGATGCCAAAAAAGATAATTTACTGCTCGCCTTACATCAGCAAAAACAAAAAATTGGTCTTGCCTGGGTGGATTTGAGTAGTGGTTCCTTTCATTTGCAGGAATTAACTGAAAATACCCAACTCAGTGCGGAATTAACCCGATTACAACCGGCGGAATTACTCTTACAAGAAGGCTCCGTCCTGGAAGAGTATTGTGTTAACTTTCCAATCAAGGCAAGACCAGGTTGGGATTTTGACTTTGAACGCGCCAAACAACGTTTATGCGAACAATTTACAGTCACCAATCTTTCCGCATTTGGCGAGCATGACCACCCTACTGCTTTGATTGCTGCAGGTGCTTTATTAGCCTATTTGCAAACCACACAAAAACAAGCTCTACCTCATTTAAATGCACTAACTCTTGAGAATTCACAAGATTATTTACAACTGGACTCCTCAACCCAAAAACACTTAGAGTTATTTGAAAATGTGCAAGGAGGAACCGATAACAGTCTGCTTTCAGTACTGGATAAAACCGCAAGCTCAATGGGAAGTCGTTTACTAAAACGCTGGCTTGGCAGACCACTCAAACAGCAGCATTTAATTCAAGCACGTCAGCAAGCTATTGCCGAATTCATTAGCCTGCAAGCAGATGCAGCGCTTCATCAATTACTCCGACACATTTGTGATGTAGAACGTATCGTGTCTCGTATTGCCTTAAAATCAGCCCGTCCACGTGATTTGCACGCATTAAGCAATACCTTGACCTTACTTCCTGAGATCAATGCAGCCCTTAGCGCCAATAAAAACACTCTTGCAGTTCAATTAAGAGAGCACGGCCAACCTTTGCCCATCCTGCAACAACTGCTTGTGGCTGCAATCATTGATAATCCGCCTGTCTTAATTCGTGATGGCGGTGTTATTGCTCCAGGTTTTGATGAAGAGCTTGATGAATTGCGAATGCTCAGTACTCATGCTAATGAAACATTGGATAATCTGGAGCGGGAAGAAAAAGAACGTACCGGCTTATCTACTTTAAAATTTGGCTTTAATAACGTTCAAGGTTATTACATTGAATTGTCCAAATCCCAGTCTGAGAAAGCTCCGCTTCATTACCAACGCAAACAAACATTAAAAAATGTGGAGCGTTACATCACACCTGAATTAAAGGTATTTGAAGAAAAAGTGCTCTCAGCACAAGTTAAAGCATTGGCCCGAGAAAAATGGTTGTACGATAACTTGCTGGATGAAATTCAGCGTAGCATTGCAGAGCTCACTCAAATGGCGCGTGCTTTAGCGCAGCTGGACGTATTAATCACTCTTGCGGAACGTGCCCAAAGTTTAAATTGGTGCTGTCCGAAGTTAGTTCCTGAATCGGGAATTTTCATTCAAGGCGGTCGTCACCCGGTTATTGAGCACTTACTGCAAGAGCGTTTCATCGCCAATGATTTGCATTTGCAACCCTCGCAAAATATTTTATTGATCACCGGCCCCAATATGGGCGGTAAATCAACGTACATGCGCCAAACTGCTTTAATCGTCTTATTAGCGCATATAGGCAGCTTTGTTCCTGCTCAAGAAGTGCGCTTAGGCCCTATTGATCGAATCTTTACACGTATCGGTGCTAGTGATGATTTGGCTTCTGGGCGCTCCACGTTCATGGTGGAAATGACCGAAACAGCACAGATATTAAGACAGGCAACTCATGAGAGTCTGGTATTAATTGATGAAATTGGTCGTGGTACCAGTACTTATGATGGTATGGCCTTGGCTTATGCCAGTTGTGCATATTTAGCTACCTCTATTAAAGCGTATACTTTATTTTCCACGCATTATTTTGAGTTAACTAATTTGCCACAGCAATGGCATTGTATTCGCAACATGCATTTACAAGCTTCATTAGAAACCGGTCGTATTATATTTTTATATCGTGTGGAGCCAGGACATGCCAACCGCAGTTACGGCCTGGAAGTAGCGGAGCTTGCAGGAATTCCTGCCGAGGTATTAAAGATTGCCCACTCTCATTTAAAGCACATGCAAAATAAGACGCCAGCAATGGAGCAATTTCAACCAGTAATCCAAACTCAATCACCGGTATTACGCGAATTAGCCAAAATTAATCCGGACCAATTAACAGCAAGAGAAGCTCTTGATTTGATTTATCGTTTGAAAGGCATGGAGACCGTGGATGAATTATAGCCTGAACGCAGGCAACACGATCATGAAAAAACTAATCTGTATGTTCCTGTTTATGGCATGTGTCTCCTCATTTGCCATAAGCAGTGCGCCATCCATTACCATTAATGGCATCACAGATAAGGCACAAACCAATATAGAAAAACATTTAAAAGAGCTACAGCAATTAAAACCCTTATCCGAATTCACTTTGGATGAATTGCATGAGCAAGTCATTAAAGCATTGCAACCTTATGGTTATTTTAAAGCATCTGTTGAACTACAAAGACCCAATGACCAAAAACTAATCGTTACGGTGCATCCAGGACCGCAGATTCTGATTTCGCGACTCACTATAGAGCTCATCGGAGAAGGAGCACAGGCCCCAACCTTGCGTGAAGCATTAAAAAACTCACCTTTAAAATCGGGTACACCTCTCATTACAGAGCAATACAATCAAACGAAACTGAGCCTGGTTGATGTGGCAGAAAATCTAGGTTACATGCGCGCTAATTTCAAGAAAAATGAAATTTTAATTGATGAAGAACACTATACCGCTGAAATCACCCTGATTTTTGATACAGGTCCATTATATTATTTTGGGCAAACGCAATTTGATCCAACGTACATTAATCCTAAATTATTGCATCGTTTTGTTCCTTTTGATCCAGGACAAACTTATTCAGGCGATAAAGTATTACAACTCAATAATGACCTCTCCAACAGCGGTTACTTCAGTTCCGTTTTGGTAAAACCCCAGATTACGGATAACATCTCCGTACCCGTGCATGTGCATGTAGAGCCCGTTCCCAAATACTCCTATACCTTAGGCGCAGGCTATGGAACGGATACCGGTGTGCGTGGTCGCGCAGCCTTGCATGTAATCCCGGTGAACAAACAAGGACATAAATTTAATGCCTTGGCGCAAGGCTCTTTTGTACAAAATGCGCTGCAAGCTCAGTATGTGATTCCTGGAAGTAATCCCGTAGCAGATCAATACAGTATTACGGGAAATTATTCGAATTTAAATTACAGCGCCGGTTACAGTAATGCCTGGCTTTTATCGCTGGCGCAGCAGCATCGCATCAAAACCTACCAACGTGTTCTCTCAGTCAATAGTCTTTATGAAGGATTCCACTACTCCTTACAAGAGAATACCAAACAGCTTATGTTCTACCCTAAAGCCTCTTTTTCTTTTATTAAAACACAAGGCCTGTTGTTTTCACCCTCAGGTTACAACATCACCATCAATGGCCTTGCTGCCAATAAAGCAGCCTTATCTACGATTAATTTTGCGCAACTTTCTGTGGATGTGAAAGCTGCTTTAAAAATAGAAGCCTTGCGTTTACGTCTTTACGGGCATTTAATCCAAGGGATTACAGCCGTAGATAATATCAATCAACAACCTTTGTCACTCGCCCTACTATTAGGAGGCACGGACAATTTAAAAGCCTATAGTTTTAACTCGATTGGTCCCGGCAGAATCATTAGTTATGCAGGTTTTGAGATTCAAAAAGAAACTAAGAAAAATTGGTATCTGCTGGCATTTTATGACCTTGGTGATGTGTACAACCCAAGTCCAAGGGCATTCCAATACGATGCCGGAGCTGGTTTAATGTGGGTTTCACCTATTGGGCCTGTGAAAGTGGGTCTGGCGCAAGCCATCGACAGTCGAGGACGCCGCGATGGGCACAGTCCACGCCTGGTGATTAGTATGGGGCCTGATTTATGAGTCGCTTTCTGATAAAGAGTCTTTATATTGTATCGCTATTAATGCTTTTACTAGCTGGTGTTGCGGTGTTTTTGGTAGCAACCACTCCCGGCTTGCATACCTTAATTAATATAGGCCGCCTGTACCTTCCTGGAAGCATCAAAATTCAGCAGATAAAAGGCAGTTTATTAAATGACTTTACACTGGAACAAATAGAATATCAAAATAAGAATACACACATTAAAGCAGCTGAATTAAACGTTCAATGGCAACCTGACACCTCATTAAAAACTCATTTTTTGACGGCTCAATGGCGTAATTTACAAGGTCAATTATCCAAAGAACAAAAATTTCAAAGCAATTTAGGCACCTTAAAAGCCACCGCTACCTTACCCAATGTAACGGTACATTTAAATTCTAATTTAAGTGCTGCTGCAAATGAAAATTGGCAATTAAAAGCCAACGCTCAAGGAGTATTACCCTGGCAATGGACTGTGGATGCAAGTCTTACTCAGGCTCCAAATACATCAAGCAAACAAGCGGGTTTACACGCTAATTTGTCGCTTAGAGGAATCATTAAAGACAGCCAACATGGAACTATGGTGTTCACCATACACCCTGGTTATTATCAGACGCCAGAAAGCCTCTCTATTCCTGCATTGCAATTTAAAGGTGGAACGATTAATACCGCGTTATCACCCCCAGGTCTTACAAGCAAAGGGACTTTGGCTGTTGATCCCAATAAAAACTTAAAGCTGACGTTAAATTTGCCTCAATTTAGTCTGGACTCGGGTTTAAAAGACGCTCAGCGTATGAATGGTGAACTGGTATTAGAGATAAATTCACTGGATTTTTTACAAGGATTTACTCCAGAAATCAGTAAGCTTCAAGGGCAATTAGTAGCATCACTCAAAGTTCAGGGCACCGTTGCCAAACCTCAAATTACAAGCCAAATAATTTTAAGTAAAACCAGTGCTACCCTACCTAAATTAGGGCTTGATTTTAATGCTATTGATCTAAACGTTATAGGAAAAGAGAAACGCTGGGAAGCAACAGGCGCTCTTACTTCTGCAGGTCATAATCTTACTCTAAAAGGTACGGGTACTTTAGTCAGTGATTTTATTGGCGATGTAACGCTTGAAGGTGCTGATTTTCCCTTGATGAAAACAAGCGAATTCCAAATTAATGTCTCGCCTCAGCTAAAACTGCATTTTACCCCCAAAACACATCTCCTGACGGGTTCTGTGCTGGTTCCTAATGCACAAATCAAGCTGCAGACATTTACTAATAGCCAAACATTGCCTGATGAAGTGGTGTTTAAAAAACAACAAGAACAACCTTCTTCCTCTTCAGCATTTAGCAGTAATATGGATATTACGATTACAATGGGTGAGCAAGTTGAAATCAATGTTAAGGGATTAAAAGGTCATTTGGATGGCACATTAAACCTAAAGCAACAGCCACAAGGTCCTATTAATGCTTACGGCGAACTGTCGGTAAGCGATGGAACTTATAAAGCGTATGGGCAAGATTTAGCCATTAAACAAGGCCAACTCATTTTTACTGGCGGTGCGATTACTAACCCAGGCATTAATTTGCGAGCAGCAAAAAAAATCAATAACACACCAGCAGCTTATACCAGCGCAACCCAACTTTTTGATTTTAATACCAGTAACATCCAAGGTGCCAATTTGGGCGATACCATTGTTTTAGGTGTTGAAGTGACGGGGCGTTTAACCAAGCCTAAAATACAATTATTTTCTGAACCCTCGATTCTTTCACAGGCCGACATTCTTTCGATGCTAGTACTTGGACGTCCAGCGAGTCAGGCCAATAAAGCCGGTGGGCAATTACTTTTAGCCGCGATCTCCTCAATGAATGTGGGTGGTACGAACAGCACGCAACTGCTGGAGCAACTCAAACAAACCTCGGGATTGGATTTTAACGTGCAAACCAATACAAATTACAATCAAGCAACGAATACGGTAACTGATTCTACTGCTTTTGTCGTAGGTAAATCGCTTTCAAAACGTTTGTATTTAAGCTATAACATCGGCCTGTCGCAAACGGATGCGAATATGCTCACCCTGAAATACATTCTTAATAAATTTTTTAGTATTCAGATTAGTACTACTGATACCAGTAGTGCTATTGATTTTTTATATACTTCGAATAAGAAACGGAGTACGAAGAAGAAATAACCGTGTCGTCCAGAGCGAAGCGAAGGACCTCCCTTCAGATGGCACCGAGCCACATTCAGGAGGTCCTTCGCTTCGCTCTGGACGACGGAAAGCAATAGGATAAAACCCATGACTGATTACAACATACCGCTTAGATTGACTCGCTTAAGAAGCAGTGCGATGTCACGAGCTTTAATGAAAGAAACACGCTTGCATGCAGAGCAATTTATTGCGCCTTTATTTATCAGCGAATACCTAAGCGCACCTAAAGAAATCAGTGCTATGCCAGGTCAATATCAATTGAGTCTTGATTGTCTTCCGCAAGAAATCGAAACCCTAACAACCTTAGGCATCCCTGCTGTTTTACTTTTTGGGATTCCTAAAAAGAAGGATGCTTGTGGCAGTGAATCGTTTAATGACAATGGCATTATTCAACAGGCAATCAAAAAAATCAGAGCAGTGAATAAGGACATTTTAATTATTACTGACTTGTGCTTTTGTGAGTACACAGACCATGGTCATTGTGGCGTGTTGCACGGCGAGCGTATTGATACGGATAAAACGCTTGATTTACTTGCCCAACAAGCAATAAGTCATGCAAAAGCAGGCGCAGATTGGGTCGCTCCAAGTGGTATGACGGATGGCATGGTCGGTGCTATTCGCTCGGCTTTAGATTTAGCCGGTTATCAACACGTGGCTATTTTAAGCTACAGCGCTAAATACTGTTCCTGTCTTTATGGCCCATTTAGAGAGGCCGCGCAAGGTTCGCCCCAATTTGGCGATAGAAAATCCTATCAAATGGACCCTGCCAATGGTAATGAAGCACTGCGCGAAACAGCCCTGGATATCGATGAAGGTGCTGATATGATAATGGTTAAGCCCGCAGGCTATTACTTGGACATTATTGCCAAACTGAAACAAAATTTCCCAGATGTGCCACTCTGTGCTTATCAAGTCAGTGGCGAGTATTCCATGATCAAACTTGCAGCAAAACATAACCTTATTAACGAAAAACAAGCCATTATGGAAAGTTTAATTGCTATAAAACGTGCTGGCGCAAACTTTATTATCTCGTATTTCGCCAAGGATATTGCACGTTTTTTACACAATATTGACGAATAATAATAGGATACCGTATTTTTTTACTGTATACTCTGCCCTGGTTTATAGTAAAGAAGTTATAAGATAGATTGGTTTTTAACCAATTACTTTAATTGCAATGGAGACATAATGAATTTAATTAAAAGTTTTTCAGCGATAGTTCTGAGTTTAAGTGCTGTAACTGCTTTCGCAAGCCCAGCTTTTTTAATTACCCATAACAATACAGGGGTTGAATCCAATGCGTTTATCGCAGGAACTATTCCATCACCTTACCCAACAGCAGCTAACGCTACACGTCAAATTCGCTGGAACATGGTGAAATTAGCTTGCTACGGACACGCTACTGCCAATAAATGCCCTGCATTAGTTAAAATGGCTACGAATACTGATAAACCTGTCGATCTTGGTATGATGACTATGGATCTTGATACTGGTGATATCACTCCCAAGAAATTATCAAGCAATGGTTATACATTGACTATCAATGGTCCTGGTGAAGCGACAATTACCAAAAACTAATCTGAATTTTTACGCACAGGTTAAAACATTAGCCTGTGCGTAGTTATTTTCCTCCAGCCACGCATATCAGTTTAACTGTTTCGATTCTTTAATTCTAAGAAAAGAAACGAGGGTTACAAAAAGCATAGTAAACACTGTGATCAATGCCATAGAAGCATAAATGTTTTGATGCGATTGGGCTCCCCAAAACTGCAACAATTGAGTCAGCGCTAAAATACCGTATACAGCTACTATTTCTAACCAAAAAAATTTATTTGTATTAATGGCTGATACAGGATGTTTCCGAAGATAGAGTATAAAAATTTGATAAATAATATACACCACTAAAAACCAGCCGAAATAATTTTGTAACGGTACTCCGAAATACATCCCTCCATCGTTCCAAACCCATAAAGAAGCGACCGTGGAACATAAGGGATCCATACATAAATCCCACATCACCATAATAAATGCTGCAACTAAAGGAATGAGTATTAATTGTGTCCCAGTAGGCTTTTTATTGTATTGCTCTAACACGACATGGGACAAAATCCAGGAGGAATATCCGGCAGAGAAATAAGCAAACATAATAATTAATGGAACTTCAAATAACCTTGGCCCTATAAGTTTATCGTAGTAATAAAAACCGAATGGAAATCCAGTCTGAATGCTGAGTGCTTCAAAAAAATTACTGACTATCCAGGTAATTATGAAAAATATAATTATGTTTTTTAGACCATAAAGAACCGTGCCATGCAAGCAAACTATTGTAAAAATTGACAGTACTGTAATGAGTGGGGAAATCTGTATGATGAACGAGGATTTGCAAAAGGCCGATATTATTGTAATGCCCAGATAAATCATAATAAGCATCCATCTCATTATGCTAAAACTATTTTTATCAATCATAATGCATCCTTTCATTTTGAATGAACTATCTTAGCGAGTACGGGTGTTTCTTGCTAGTAGTTTGTGACTGTTCCGACTTTTAATGTAGGTTGGTGCATCGCGCGCGATGCCCAACAAACAATTTCATTCATTTGGGTCATGCTTTCAACCAATCGCTCAAATAATTTTGTATCCATAGTCACCACTGTTCATTAAGTGCACGCAATACTTTTTTCTGATTTAGAAAGTTATCCATCCCAAATTTTGCTTTTTATACTTCTAGGGATTGAGGTAGATCTTTAGCTTGACGGCAGGCCCAAAGAAGCCATTTTATTAAGTACACCGCGCATCATCAACAGTGATAATCCTCATAATTTTGGTGGAATGGCTTCTTTAGCAGAGTGTTGAGTTCTAAAGGGCATATGTTTAAGCCCCTTATCAAGTGGCTTTATGTTAATGTTTCCTTCTGGGGTTCCTTTCTCTTTGCAGGCGCTAATATATTCACAAATTCTACCTGTTGATAAGCTGGAATCTGTGTTGGGATAAAGATGGTATTTTTTGACAAACGCGTAATTTTCCATGCCTTTTAAAACTTCTAATCCAAGCTCAGACTGTGCAAGAGGATCAAAAAGATTAGGGTTGACGAGAATTATTGGGTGAAAACCATGTTTAATCAGCTCTCGATTAAGAAGAATAGTAACAAAAATCCGCGTATTTCCGTCATGATGAGGATGCAATCTATTCAAGGAAGTGGCCAAACGCACGATAGCTTTGAACATTAAAAATTGATCGGAGCCAGCATTCTTTAGCATGGCATGATAATTTGTAACAAGATTTGAAAAGTGTACCATGATTTCAGATTCACTGAGAGAGGAATAACTCACTCTCATGCAAAAATAAAGCTTCTCATCGGACGAAAAATATCCCTTCATATCTTTCCAGGAAGGAAAAGATTTATAGCTGCGTAATTTATCTTTAGCTTCTTTTGCCAATTCGTCTAAACCTAATAAGGAGAATTCAATAATATCTGAAGTGTGTGATTCATAGACATCGTTTCAATTAATTGATAAATTTATCCACCTTATGAAACAACAAATTAAAGCCAGATTAACGTGGGTAAATCTATATCTTGAAACTAAAGATGCAGGATATGTTTGTCGTAAATGTGGTATT
>JARLJQ010000005.1 GCA_031291115.1 Legionella sp. | reverse complement strand
TGATAGTTGAAGCAATGTTATACCGTATGCGCGTTGGCTGTCCTTGGCGGGACCTACCTGTAGAATTTGGATTCTGGCATTCTATTTATCAGCAATTCAATCGTTGGTCTTCAAAAGACAAATTGATGAAGATTTTTAAAGATCTCGTACAAAATCCTGATTTAGAATGGGAGTTTATTGACGAGAGCGTCGTTAGAGCGCACCACCATAGCTCAGGTGCTGCCAGAGAAAAAAATCAGAAAAATTTAAGTGATATCATCGTGTTGAGTCTAATACTCTAACAAGGAAGAGAGATGAAATCATTTTATGCTTATATTATGGTAAGTGGCCGTAATGGCACTCTGTATACTGGTTCAACATCTGATTTAATTAAACGAACCTGGGAACACAAAAATAACGTGACTCCAGGATTTACGGCCAAATATAATGTGCATATATTGGTCTACTATGAAATCCATGCGACATATATTGAGGCTGCTCGACGTGAAAAGCGGTTCAAAAATTGGTGCCGACAGTGGAAGTTAAATTTAATTGAGGCCCTAAACCCAGATTGGCGCGATCTGTATGAAGATATTTGCCGTTGACTTAGATCGTCTGGATGACGCGGACAAGCCGCGGCACGTAGGCGTTGGGGATGAATTGTAAACATGCCCTTATATTAATTTTGTATTTTTAATTTAGTTAAAACCTAATTTTTCAGCGGAGGGATTAGGCGTCCCCTTTAAAGCTAAGGGGGATGATGAGTATTTAGCACTTACCAGGAAGTGCTTTTGGCTTGTTCCGTAAATGCTTCTTTACTTCTACAGTCTTTGGACCAGGCTTTTTACTATTTCTTACTGGTCTACATTTATCTTTAGTCATTTGTAACCTTTATTATTGGAGGGATTACCTATATGTTGAACTCCTATAACCACATCCGTTGAAAAACCTTATCTTTGTTAATAAAAAGATGTTTAATTGCAGCAAGAATATGAAATGCGATTAATCCAACTAAAATCCATGCAACCATTTCATGGACTTCGAAAAACTGTTCTGATATAGCATGACTTTGATTAACCCAGTTTGGTAATTCTATTCCAAAAAAAATAACACCATGCTTGCTAAATGAAGCCCCGATAAAGCCCGTAATTGGCATTATAAGCATGCATAAATAAAGCAAAAAATGAATTGCTCTTGAGACTATAGCTTGCCAGCGTGGAACACTCGATGGAAGTGGGGCAGGTTTATGAGTAAACCGCCATATCACTCTAAAAAAAATCAGCATAGCTGCGACAAGGCCAAATGATTTATGAAGGTTAAAATACCAACCACTATTAGGCTGATCTTCGATGAACATCATATACCAACCTATATTGATTAACCCTATCAAAAGGAAGGCTATCACCCAATGAAGCAATCTAGTGATAGTGTCATAATGCCAATTTTTATTGCTCTCCATGATAGCTCCTTTTCAACCCGTTTTTTATCCGTAGCCATTTTTCTAGGTTAAGATATCTATCAGTATTAAACAAGGTCATAAGTTGATATATTGAAAGAAGCTAATTTACATTATGGAGAGCATTTATGAGAACAATTGGAATAAAAATAGCCTTTATTTCTACCTTATTAATATCAGGTTTAATCTCACCATCGTTGTGTGCACGTTCTCAAGAGCCTGAAGTTAATAATAAACTAAATACTGTCATTTCCCCCAAAATTTTTGAAATGGCAAAAAAGAATGAAAACTGGAAGTTAGCGCTGGTGACAGGTAAAGATGCGCAGGTTGTTTTCATGAATATCACTCCTAATACCAATCCCAACAATGAAATTGGGCTCGAAACACATCCATTTGATCAAGTTATATTTGTTGTTGAAGGTAAGGCTAAATCGGTCATCAATGGCAAAAAATCAACTGTTACGACTGGTGATATGATTTTTATCCCTCAAGGGGTTCCTCATAATTTTATTAATCTGGATATGAAGAAACCATTCAAAATAATTAGCGTTTATTCGGCCACTGATATTCCGAAAAATGTGGCTTATAAAAGAAAATCTGATACGCCACAGGAGTAATACTGTAAAAAATTGACGCAAATTTATTCCATAGAGGAGTTCTGATCTATATGCAACACAAAGAATATCATCGAATAGAACGAATTGGCTGGTTACGTGCTGCAGTATTGGGTGCAAATGACGGTATCATCTCAACTGCGAGCTTGTTGATTGGGGTTGCTGCCGCTCATACACCTTATGATGGAATATTTGTAGCAGGTATTGCAGGATTAATTGCTGGTGCCATGTCTATGGCGGCAGGTGAATATATATCAGTAAGCTCTCAAGCAGATACCGAAAAGTCTGCTTTAAAATGTGAAAAGGAAGAACTTCAAAAAAATTTACCAAATGAAATAGAGGAATTAACCGCTATTTATATTAATCGTGGATTGCAGCGTGATCTTGCTGAAGAAGTTGTAAAGCAATTGATGGCTAAGGATGCATTAGGTACACATGCTCGCGACGAGCTTGGTATTACGGAAGTAACAAGTGCGCGCCCACTGCAGGCAGCAATGTTTTCTGCCTGCAGTTTTACTCTTGGATCATTATTACCTTTATTAATCTTTTTTATTGTTCCTAGAATCTACCTTATTCCTTCAGTATCAATAATGGCAGTTCTATTTTTGGCATTACTTGGAGCCGTGGCTGCAAGGGTTGGTGGGGCTCAAATATTAATAGGTTCTTTGCGTGTTGTGATCTGGGGAACAATAGCGATGTTTGTAAGCGCAGGTATCGGCTCGTTGTTAGGCGTAGCATTATAAATGGGGTACTGCCTGTTAGAACCTGAAAACAGATTTGGCTCTGTTTAATTTATTAGGGTCTGTTGACATTTCGACTATCTTGGCCGAAAGAGGCCGATTTTCTCCGCTCCGATACTCACATACTCATGTATGTTGCGTTTCGGTGCTCGAAAATCAGCCTCTTTCGGCTCAATCTAGCGAAATGTCAACAGACCCTAGTTGTTTTGCAAATGAACCAACAATAAAATGCCAATGGATTTTGCTGAAACCGAAAATTTGCTTCAATAACCACAAAAGCACGATTCAACATGATGCTAATAGCAAATGCTCTATTCATGACTGGCAGCTCAATAGTGCTATATGTGATCTGATTCGTCTTTTAATGCATCGGCCTTTGTTTTATGAACAGTCTTGTCTTTATGGTGAGGTGGCGAATAAAGAGTATATAGTTTTAATTCTTCGGTATCTGAAGTATTGATAATATTATGCTTGGTCCCTGCTGGGATTATAATTGCATCACCATCTTTAATCTTGTGTTCCATGCTATCTATTACAACGGTTCCTTCACCTTTTTCAATCCTTAAAAACTGATCAACTATCTGGTGTACTTCCATTCCAATATCTTCTTTTGGTTTAAGGCTCATGACCACTAATTGGGCGTGCTGCCCAGTATATAAGACTCGTCTAAAATTATTGTTAGTTAGCGATAATTGTTCTATATTTTCTATGAATCCGTTCATAATATTGTTTCCTTGATTGAAATGAGTTAAGCCATTTAAAATCCTTACCAATCCACAACATGTTCATCTGATTGGCATTTCGTTTATAAAGACAAGTTATCAAACTTATAAGCCATTTATTAAATAATTTTAGCTCAAATTTTCAAGTTTGTTCTGTTTTCTTTCAATAATACGGTTTTGACTTAAAGAAAACTTAAGTAGGATGATGAAAAAAACAAGATGGAAAGTATCCATCTGAAAGTGACTAACGTATAGGGAATATCATGGCAGAAACAACCAAAAAGATGACCTTTGATGTAGTATCCAAGCGCGTAATACAAAGCCAAAAACAACAGGATGTTGTGGAGAATAAATACTAAGCCCCTTAAGCTACGAATAGAACAGGAATTGTTATCATGACCACTTGCAGCACTCGTTGCCTTTCATTTTTAGATAGATATTTAACCTTATGGCTTTTCATGACAATGGCTGGAGGTGTAGCTATCGGTTCATTCTTTTCCAGCGCACCGCAATTTTTACACTCTCTGTCTATTGGCTCCACGAATATTCCTATTGCGACTGGTCTGATTTTAATGATGTACCCTCCACTAGCCAGGGTAAAATATGAAGAATTACCACTGATATTCAAAGACTGGCGAATTCTCCTGTTGTCATTGATTCAAAACTGGCTTATCGGCCCATTTCTCATGTTTGGTCTCGCTGTTTTGTTTTTACATGGGTATCCCGACTACATGACTGGGCTTATTCTTATTGGGCTAGCACGCTGTATTGCCATGGTGATTGTCTGGAATCAGTTGGCAGAAGGGGACAACCAGTATGTTGCCGCCTTAGTGGCATTTAACAGTATTTTTCAACTGTTGTTCTTTAGTGTTTATGCCTGGTTTTTTCTGACGGTCTTGCCACCTCTTGTTGGCATGAGTGGGCAAATAGTCCATATCAATTTTATGACGATTGCCGAAAGCGTTTTTATTTATCTGGGCATACCCTTTTTCGCAGGATTTCTGACTCGTTTTGTATTGATAAAAAGAAAAGGGTCCGCCTGGTATGAAACCAATTTTTTACCAAAAATTTCTCCCATTACCTTGATTGCTTTGCTTTTTACGATTCTTGCCATGTTTTCTTTAAAAGGCGCTATGGTGTTGCAACTTCCACTAGATGTCATTCGCATTGCCATTCCATTGACCATTTATTTTGTGGTGATGTTTTTTGTTAGTTTTGCGATGGGGAAATTCATTGGTGCCAACTATGAAAAGACAACGGCGGCCTCATTTACTGCAGCCAGTAATAATTTTGAATTGGCTATTGCTGTTGCAATTGCCACTTTTGGACTTAATTCTGCTATTGCCTTTACAACGGTCATTGGGCCACTTGTTGAAGTACCAGTTCTTATTTTACTTGTGAATGTTGCATTTTGGTTACGAAAGCACTGGTTTCTAGGAACAACTATGAAGTAGAGCTATAATCTAATATTAAGCTCACTCAGTGGCTGATCTTGCCCCGAAAAAACGGACACGTTGCTAAGCGACCTTTTTAACCTCAAATAATTCAGGGGATTTATACCCAATCATCGAATGAAGTCGTTTTCGATTATAATATATTTCGACATATTCAAATACATGATTTTTGGCAATGGCGCGCGTTGCAAATTGTTCCCATGAACCGCCTCTACTTTAAAACTATGATTCCAGCTTTCCATAGCAGCGTTATCATAGCAATCTCCACGCTTACTCACGCTGCAAACAAGTCCATGAAGAGTGAGCAGTTGTTGATACTCATGAGAGCAACATTGACTGCCTAAGGCCTCTGGGCGGCTTTCGAGCCCATATAGCCATTTGTAGAGCATCAATCACTAATTGCTTAGTCATTCGTTCAGACAAAGCCCAGCCGACGACCTTGCGAGAATATAAATCCATAACAACAGCAAGGTAGAGCCATCCTTCCTCGGTCCAAATATAGGTGATGTCGCTGACCTATTTTTCATTAGGTTGGTATGCTGAAAAATTTTGTTGTAATAAATTCGGTGCGACGGGAAGTCGGTGATTGCTATTCGTTGTCGCTTTAAATTTCTTAGCAGCACGTGTTCGCCATCCATTTGAACGCATAATTTTAGCAACCCGGTGCTTACCCACTGACTCACCTTCATTATTTAAGCGTTTAGTAATCCGAATCGAGCCAACTCGTGACTTTTCATCATCAAAAATGGCTTTGATTTTATCAGTTAATTGGCGATTGGCCTCTTCGCGACAAGAAGGTTTTCGAGCTCGCCAATCATAATAACCGCTAACGGATACGGATAATAAACGACACATTAATCTGAGAGTAAATTGATGCGAATGTTCCTTAATCATGGCGTACCTCACTTGGATTCCTTCGCAAAGTACGCTGCCGCCTTTTTTAGAAAAGCATTTTCTTCTACAAGTAATGCATTTTCTCGCTTTAAGCGTGCTAGCTCGGCCTGTTGTAACTTTTGATTCTCAAGGGAGTCGCCACCTTTTTTCTGTTGTGCTTTCCAGGAATATAACAGCGGCTCTGATAGACCAAGATCTTTGGCTACCTGACGAACACCATCTTTAGCTATTCGTTCAAGTGCTCGATCTTTAAATTGGGGACTATACTTTCTTCGAACTAGTGGTTGCTCTGATTTCTTATTGTTCATTATTCACCTCTACTTTAGATTTTACTCTCTTAGCAAGGTGTCCGACAAATCAGGGCAAGATCAATGGTGGTGTCAGACAAGGGGCAATAGATCTGGTTTTGGAAACACCGTCTGGATGGTATATAATTGACCATAAGTCTAATCCTCAACCATCTAAAAACTGGGTTGATAATGCCCTTCAATACAGTGGTCAAATATCAGCATATAAACATGCTTTGGAGAGCCTTTCTACAAAAAAGGTGTTAGGTACTTATATTCACTTTACTATTGGTGGAGGGGTTGTAGAGTTGCTAATTGATTGACTTCGTAAGCCCCCGGGACATTTGTTCCTGGGGGTTAATTTCAACCTTGTCGTTGATTGGAGCCGAATATAGAAAAACTTAATTAAGTGCCTAGCATAACTCTTTGTATTGCAACAGGTTACTTATTTTTGGATTTATATTTGTGAAATAGTCCTTCTATTTAACTATGGTTTTTTTATTCTATATTATTTATACTCTTTCATAATATGTCATATAAAGGTGAATATTATGAGCATCTTGATTAAATTCGAAAACTTGGCTAAACAAGCGGTCTTCTCCAGTAACAAAGATAGTATTCTTCAATCGATCGGCCTGCTTGATATAATTAAGGCTAAAAATAATCAAAAAATAAGAGCGGCTTTATCCAATAGTTCCGAGCAATTTGCTGATATGTCTAGAGTGGTTAGATAGTAAAAGGATTTATCATTAAGAAATTAGCTTTAGTTGGTTCAGGTATTAAATCTATATCTCATTTTACAATTGAATTTCAGACTTATACTACCAGCGCAGATAAGGTTTTGTATTTGGTTAATGAGCCTATTACTAAACAATGGATAGAACGTTATGCAAAATTGTCAGAATCTCTTGATTCAATATATTTTTCTGAAAATGATCGACAGATTTCTTATGACAAAATCAGGGATAAGATTCTTACTGAACTGGAAACATATAATTTTATCACTGTAGTTCTTTATGGGCATCCTACCGTTTTCGCCGATCCAGGCTTACAAGCTATAGTTGCAGCTCAAAAAAATTCGATTGAAACAATTATTTTACCTGGTATTTCTATTGAAAATTGCCTCTATGCAGATCTTAAAATCGATCCTGGTCAATTCGGGTGTTTTCATGTAGAGGCGACAGAATTATTGCTGTATGACAAAATTATTGATCCCACAACCCATCTTTGCATTTGGCAGCCAGGCATGATTGGTAACCGCTGTGTACCTGAACCAAATCAAAAAACCAATCATTTAGAGTTGTTAAGAGTCAAATTGGAGAGATATTACCCGAGCGATCACATATCTATTCTTTATGAGGCGTCCATATATCCTGGTGTGGAACCAAAAATACATAAATTTCCATTATATGACATTGAAAATCAAATTATAGGAACACTCTCAACATTATATATTCCCCCTCTTCCTCAAAGGAAACCGGATTTAAAAATTCTGAGCCAAATAACTTCATAGAATTAACGAATAAATATTTAAGGATAAATATGTTTGCTGTACTATCCCACCGATTAAATTTACTACCCAAGCTATCAAAAACTTGCTATTTGCTCCTTCTTTTTTCATTCCTAGAATGTGCGGCAGGAGGCATCGCTTACTATCTATCATTATACTTAGGAACATCAACCTCACTCACAAAATTGCAAATTGGACAGATTGGATCAATAGTTGGATTTGGAGCATTATCAGGTGCGTTATGTTCTGCTTATATAACAGACAGGATCAGCAGTAAAAATATTATTATCATCAGTTTTCTCTTTCTAGGCTTAAGCTTTTTTTGTCTACCTCAAAGCATTAATTTTATGGCAATATCAATTTGTGCATTTATAATAGGCATTGCAACAAGCATTTTTCTCACCACCAACAATACTCTATTATTGCAAAATGCTCCCCAAGATCAAAACAGCCTTCGTTTTGTACAAAGTATGAAAGTAGTCAGTGAAAACCTTGGTAATAGCTGTTCCATACTCTTAATTATGTTCTTTGCCGCGCAATACTATGGACAAATTTTTGAAATAATTGGTCTATTGTTTCTTCTTTTTGCGCTCAATATCATGAAATATCTGCGGATAGAGAAATACTCCTTAGAATCCTTCTCTTCTGACGAAAAAGAAACAACTCGACAAACGAATAGTAAACAGCTTTACATTACTGTCAGTGCAGTATTTATAGCAGGAGTTATCTATGGCCAACAACGCATCGCCTACCCACTTTTTTTAAATGAAACCTTCTCAAATTTTACTATCACGGCGGTCCTTTTCTGGTTAGATCCCATTATTGTTTCTTTATTTCAGATCAAAATAACAAAAATAGTATCACCATTGAAAATCCATCATCAATTAGCAATTGGTGGATTATTATTAGGTACAGGCTTATTTGCATTAATGATGGTCAACAGCATCGGAGGTGCAATCCTGGCTTGTTTGACGTTTATTTTAGGGGAAATGCTCTTTATGCCCACTTCTTTTGTGCAATGTTATGAGGCTGCCGGAAACAAGCGTAAAGGGATGGCAGGTGGCGCATGGAGAAGCGCGTATTCCTCCGGTCTGATTGTTGGTCCTGTCTTATCAGGTTTCCTAATGGAGTATTATAGTTATAATGCCTGTTGGATCTTAGCTGGAGTACTTGGTTTTACCTTATTTATTTTATTTTTAGCTCCCAAAAATAATTAAATACTGTTTGAAAAAATTGAAATACATCCCTTAAAAAAGGATGCATTAATAGGAAATTTCATTTCGCCCCTGAAACGTTCATCCTGACCTGGAATAATTTCTGGTGATTTGATAATGCTATTTCCTTCAGTAGCAGAATGATAAAAATTAAACTTAGTTATTTTAGATACCTCTTCAAGAATAGTATTTTTACACTCTCGAATCGGTGAAGCGAAATCCTTTTGATATTTATGAACAACATCAATCAAAGCAATAAGATCTGAGAGAGTTGTAGAGGCATTTCTTGCTTTGGGTGAATAACTACAAAGAGAAGGATGCTGAAGAGAATAATAAACAGGTTTAGGATCTAGGTAATTATAATATGCGGGTATTGCTACAATTGGTAGATATTCTAACTTGTAACATTCTGAATAAACTTCTTGAATAAGAGATAATGGTAGTAATTCATCATCAATTGCAGGAGCAAAACCAAGTTTCGCTCCCAACAGTATCTCAAAAAGATGCCGTGCAGTTTCATATATTAATAAATTAGATTTTAAATTATTCCGTTTATTGGTGACCCTATAAACATGATTATAATAATCGCTATTTACTGCATATTCAGACCGATGATTTGAAATTCTGTAAAAATAATCTCTAACTTCTTGCCAAGCGGGGTCCTTGCTAATATTTTCAACCCAACTTTTAGAAAAATATAATGCAGAAGCTTTCCAATCGTTTTTATAACTTCTGTTTTTAACTATATCTTGAAATACATCAGCATGTTCATGATAGGAACGAGGAGCCGGCTTTGTAATATTATAATTCTTTTGTATTCGCGAATGCATGACTCCACACCCAATTTTTGGAATCATAAAATTTGATTTTGAACCTGCTGTAACAAAAAGTATACCATTTGGTAAATGCGTTGCTGTATAACCATAATTAATAATGTGCCCTATACTAAAAAAAGTACCCGGAGGATCAATATAGATAGGAAATGTCTTATTAATTTGCTCATCAGAGGTATTTAAAAACCATTCAAATGATTTATCAAAAAACATTCCTAACGGACTATTAGTCAAACCATAAGCCAAGTCATCTAACATTGATTGAGGAATATATTCTGAATTAAGACGAACATATTGTCCTGTTTTAGTTGGTAAAAATATCCCATCATCATCGCCGACTAAATCTCCATATCCATAATCTACAAGATACATTGCAAGTCTACTATCTGGGGAAAGTCTATCAACCAGTTCAAAAAAAATCGGATTAACGGTTTGCATGATGTTTCTGACATCATTCCAAAAAACTTTTTTTATTTCTAGCATTGGTAAAAGCAATTAATTAATGTGTCCCAATTCTAATCAAAAAAATAAATTTACTCTACTAATAGTAGAGATAAATTGTCAGTATAAGTTCATAAAGTTAAATGATTAAATCTCATCTACGAATTACAGTTTTATAATCTTAAACGGTATTTTGAGTCAATGTTTGTTAGCAATTAATAGAGCTACTCTAAGTTACAAGGAAATGTAAATATGTTTGAATCTGCGCAGCAATTTAAAAACCAGGGGGAGCAATACCTTCCATTCTATCATTCCACTAATGAACTAATGCACATCCAAAATATCTTAAAATCCCAAACACCTTTGATTTCTGCAAGGGAAGTTAACGAATTCCGTCAATTGGTAGCAAAGGCATCCGTAGGAGAGCATTTTTTAATACAATTAGGAGACTGTGCTGAAAGTTTTGATGAGTGTGACAAAGAGACAACCCATGAAAAATTAGACTTTATTCAGCATTTGGCCGAATTTTTTCAAAGAAAAACCGGAGGTAGTGTCCTCCAGGTTGGTCGAATAGCAGGGCAATATGCAAAGCCTAGAAGCAATCCTTATGAGATTTCTCAAAATGAAAAGATTTATTCCTATTTTGGAGATATGGTGAATCAATTTCATAAAAAACATCGAGTTCCTGATCCCTGGCGAATGCTCCTAAGTTATAATTGTTCCGCATCTATTTATCGTGAGATTAATCAATGGAATCGAGAAATAGAATCAGAGCATAAAATATATACAAGTCATGAAGCCTTATTACTTTATTATGAACAAGCATTAACGCGATTAGATAAGAAAACAGGATTATATTACAATCTTTCAACTCATTTCCCATGGCTTGGTAAGCGCACGGTTAACAGCCCCCAACATATTAACTATTTGAAACAAATTGCAAACCCGATTGCAGTGAAAGTAGGACCGGATACCTCCATTAAGAATCTTATACAGACCATCAATGAATTAGATCCAGACTATCTCCCTGGACGTATCACACTTATTCCTAGACTCGGAGCGCAATCAGTCAATCACATTTTGCCGCAATTAATTAATGCGGTGGAAAAAACACAGCGTACTGTTTTATGGAGTTGTGATCCCATGCATGGAAATACTGAAACCAGCAGTTCGGGAATAAAGATTAGGAAGCTTAGTAATATTGTTGAGGAAATCAAAAATTCTTTTTTGATTCATAGAAAAATGGGCAGCAAACTCAATGCCATCCATCTTGAAGCAACACATCAGGATGTCACTGAATGTATAGATTACAAATCATCTATTTGTAGTTCAGTAATCGATTTTAAGAAAAGCTACAAAAGCTTGGTTGATCCTCGTTTAAATTATGAACAAACAATGCATGTGATTCAGTGTGTTGCAAGGCATTATGTTGAATGTTAATGAGAGATTGAGACATGGATGAACCGAAAAAAACAATAAAGATAGGCACACTAGGGCCTTCAGGGACTAGCAGCGAGGCTGCGGTAGCTTATTTTATTCAAATTATTAACGAGGGATCTGAAAATTACTCGATTACTTTATTAAACAGCTTTCAGTCTGTTTTGCATGAGTTAACTCATGGTGATCTTTCAATGGCTATAGTTCCTCATGCGTACAGTGAAATTAATCTATTTTATATTAATCCCAAAATTGCTCTGTATCGAATGTTTACATTTAATACTCCTCCTTATGGATTAGCCAGACGCCCAGATACTGTGATTTCTAAGCATCATTGCCGAGTTGTTTCCCATCCCGCACCAGTTCATTTATTGGATATTCTTTTACGTCAAATAGGAGTGTCTCGATATGAAATTGTGTTTGCCGATTCAACGAGTAGAGCGGCTGAAGAAGTTTGCGAGAGTAGAGCGGATTTAGCTTTAACCAACATGAATGCTATTAAGAAATACCATCTAGTTTGTTGCGCTTTATATGGGCCTATTCAAATGGGATGGTCGGTATTCATTAAGAAGGAGTTTGCAGCATGAGTCATTTTTTTCCCGTTCCCCAACACATTAATGCTTGTGATGGAATTAGTTCCTATTTGTTTGATCTGCATGATCCCTGCCAGACAAAAATTTTGATTTCTTATCTTCAGCCTGAAGCGCAGCTTAAGGCGCATGCACATCCTGAGAGGCAAATGGGAATGGCGTTAAAAGGCTCTTTCACAATACAAATAGATGGGAAAGAAGAGCAATTAGACGCGCTAAAAAATGCGTATTCTATTCCGCCAAACATAACTCATGCCGCAATCAATCGATCAGGGAAGGTTGCTATTGGTCTTGATATCAAGCGTGGAGTACAGCAAGAAACTTTTCCTGAAAAACAGGATTATTTTATTTACCCGGAAAATAAACGTACATTAAGAACAGGGATTAACATGTGCTTTTTTGTAAGTTCCTGGTGTGAGGTGATGTTAAGCACTATACCACAGCACGCATCGATGCCGACTCATCAACACTGTGGTGAACAAATTGGTGTAGCAATTCAAGGTAACTACATCATGAAAGTAGGTGATGAAGAGGAAAATTTCCATTTTGGGAAAATCTATTATGCCCCAGAAGAGGTTGTTCATGGCGCGCATAATCCATTTGAAGAAACTGCTGTTTCTCTAAATCTATTTCTGCCTCATCGTTACAATAAACCTCGACAATATAAGCGAGGATCATTCAAATGGATTTGAATATTAATGGAAAAGTAGCACTTATTGCGGGAGGTAGTTCAGGTATTGGACTGGCAACTGCCCAACAATTAGCTCAAGAGGGTTGCAGGTTACTTTTATGTGGAAGAACACGAGTAACATTAGATAGTGCAAAGGCTTCTATTTTAGCCCAATCACCTTATTGCAGGGTTGAAATTTTGGAAGCAGATATTTATGAAGTGGAAGATGCACAGCAATTGATTGCTCAGGCTGTTCGCTGCTTTGGGACAATAGATATTTTAGTGAATAGCACAGAAGGGGCTTCTTTTACTCCTAATAATGAGGTTTTTTCCAATCACCAGTGGCTGGAGGCTTGTGAGAAAAAGTTGTTAGGTTATATCCGCTTAATACAACTGGCATTTAAAATAATGAAAACGCAACGTTCAGGAAAAATTATTAATGTTATCGGACTAACGGGTAAAGAACCTTCCTCCAGTTTAATGATGTCCGGTGTTATTAATGCGGGATTAGTAAATTTTATCAAAGCATTTTCAAAGACAGCCGCGCCGTATAATGTGTGCATTACAGGAATTAATCCAGGATTTATTTTAACACCAAGATATCAATCATTGATTCATACATTATCCAAGGCTTCAGGGCATTCTGATGACTTGATAGAAGCAAATATTTGTAAAGATATCCCCTTGAGACGGATTGGCCAGGCTAAGGAAGTAGCTGCTTTGATTACTTTTTTATCTTCGAGTTTGGCAGATTATATTACTGGAACAACCATTTGTATTGATGGTGGCCTATCTCAATCAATATAACAGGAAGGAAATCATGAGCAATCGATTTGATAGTAAAGTAGTTATTGTTACTGGAGGTGCATCAGGAATTGGTCTTGAGACAGCGCATCAATTTGCAGCAGAGGGTGCAATAACAATTATTGCAGATATTAATTCTGAGAAAGAAGCAGAAGTTATGGCTGCCTTTAAAAAAAGAGGACAAGAATGTGTTTATCATTATGCTGATGTAGCCAATGCAGAGGAAGTGCAAAAACTAGTGAAAATAGTGCTTGAGCGATATGGAAAAATAGATGTTCTATTTAATAATGCAGGAATAGAGATTTCTGGCGCTGTTACTGATTTTACAGAAGAGGAATATCAGCAACTCATGGATGTTAATTTAAAAAGTGTTTTTTTGTGCTCAAAGTATGCGCTTAAACATATGATGGAACACTCTTCTGGAGTTATTATTAATGTGGCTTCAGTTGCTTCCTTTTTAGCATGGAAAGATGATGCTGTTTATAGTGCGAGTAAGGCAGCAGTTAAATTATTGACCCAGGCAATGGCAGTTGAGTACGCGCCTTATAATATTCGTGTCAATGCAGTAGCTCCTGGAATCATTGACACACCTATGACTGATAGGGCTATTGGTGCTGTTCCTGATGTGATGGAGCTAAAAAGAGCAAAGGGACAAATTCACCCGTTGGGGCGTTTAGGATTGCCTCTTGAGGTTGCTCGTACTGTTTTATTTTTGGCATCTGATGAAGCTTCTTTTATTACTGGAGCAATCTTGCCAGTTGATGGTGGTTATTTAGCGGGTTAAGGGTATCAATATGGAAAAAAAATCAGAAATCATTGTTTATTTGCAGTTGATTATTGTGCAAATGATTTGGGGGGGAGCCTTTATCATAGGGCAGCTTGCATTAACGAAACAGCCGGTTATGACTACCTTGCTTATTCGTAATCTAGGCGTTTCGATAAGTTTTATATTGATTCTTTGTTGTTCAAAAAAATATAGATGGTTAATGTTGCCTCGTGCTGTTGTATGGCCTTTGTTTGGCATGGGTTTTTTTGGTGTGGTGGTTTATAATATTCTGGTTTATTGGGGTTTATCCCTATCATCAGCTATCAGTGCATCACTTTTAATTCCGACAGTTCAACCTTTGACTACAGTCCTAATCACGCGTATCAAAGCAATAGACCGATTGAGCATGTCACAATATATTGGTTTGCTTTTGGGTTTTTTAGGTGCGGTAGCTACATTAACGGGTGATTGGAGTTTGCATCCAGGTATGCACAATATGCTGGGTAATTTTTTACTTCTTTTGGCCGCGTTTTCTTTTTCACTGTATTCCACTTTAGGTAAATCGGTTTTAAATCACTTGCCTTCATTGCATACCACAGCTTATGCAACCTTTGTTGGAAGCCTCTTGTTCATTCCTGTCAGCTTTCTAGGTGATCATAGCCTTATTATGGAACACCTCACTTTAGATTTTGGTTTATATATGAGCTATCTCATTGTGTTGGGCGGCGTACTTTCTTTCTTATGGTGGTCTAACGGTGTGAAGTATCTTGGCCCATCGCAAACAGGGATGATTACCCTTTTAATGCCTCCTTTCGCTTTGCTGCTAGCAGCTGTTGTTTTGCAACAACCCATTACCTTATTGCAAATGACAGGCATTGCTTTGAGTCTATTAGGGGTGGGGTTTAGCACTGGATTAGTGGGAATATCAACTCCCTTCTTTGTACCAATCAATAAAAAAGGATGATGTGATGAATGTAAACAATAAAATAATCGTCATTGTTGGAGCTTATTCCACAGGCCAGTATTTGGCGCCAGCTTTTATTTCTCGAGGATATCAATGCGTACATATTCAACCTGGAAAAATAATTAATCCCTATTTTTTAGACTCATTTAGACAGCAAGATTTTATTAAAAATCTGGCTTGGGATGGTGATGATGAACAAATCATACAGGAGCTCGCTGAGTTCAAGGTTAAAGCAATTATTCCGGGCTCGGAAATGGCGGTTTTGCTCGCTGATAGTCTCAGCCATAAATTATCACTATCAACAACTAATGATCCGAAGTTGAGCATTGCCAGAAGAAATAAATACGAAATGCAACGAGCGCTTGAACGTTCTGGAATCGATTCAATTCCAGTCTTTAAAACCAGCAAGAGTGAGGAAATTTTTAGTTGGTTGCAAACCCAAGCTATCGAATACCCTATTGTGCTTAAACCTCTAGCTAGTGCGGGAACGGATGGTGTAAGCATCTGCCAAAATCAGAATGATGTGCAGACTGCATTTAATCAACTGATTGGCACAGTAAATGCTCTTGGGGAGAATAATGACGAGCTGCTCATTCAACCATATCTCCACGGCACAGAATATGTAGTCAATACCGTAAGTAATAATGGGAGACATTATGTTACGGATATGATTCGGGTCAATAAAATAACCATTAATGCATCACCTGTCTATGATTATGCCGAGCTTTTATCTCCTGTAGAACATGAGGCAATTTATGAGATTTTGGCTGATTATGTGAAAAAAGCGCTTGATGCTTTGGGTATAAAATTCGGCGCAGGTCATAGTGAGATTATGCTCGTCAAAGAGTGTACTCCTGTACTGATTGAAACTGCAGCACGACCAATTGGTGGTATAGATCTTTCTGCTTACACAGAAGCTTTAGGATACAACCACATTTCTATGGTTGCTGAATCATATCTCAACCCCGAGAATTTCCATAAAATATTACGACCTGAAAATAAATTGTCTTTATGTAAACGTCTTCTGTGTACCTTTATGATTTCTCCCATCAGCGGAGTGATTTGTAATAAACCTGATTTGATGCCAGTAAAATCTTTGCCTCATTTTCACAGTGTTTTTATGAAAACACAGGGTATTCTTGAAAAAACAAGCACCCTTATTAATTGTCCTGGTTTTGTTAATTCGCTTGGAACAACTAGGGAAGGGCTGATGCAGCAACATCAAAAAATACGCCAATATGAGCAACGTCTTTTTTCGCAAATGGTCGATTCAAAATCAGGAATTAAGGAGGAACAGTGCGAGCAGTTCACTATGAGTTAATTAGGTTGATGCAAATGCGAATGGACTATGTACGTATTATCGCATCACTTAAGTTTATTCTCAAAAAACCAGTTTATGCACCTGCTGTTGAAAAGGAGCAACGTCATCATTTAATGGTGGTGGCATCGCAATTGAGTTTGGATGCATCGTTTATTAGGAGTTTTATGCGAGTATTATGCAAAATATCTCGCGAAATTCAGAGAAAACTGCATGCAATCTGGTCTTTAGAGCAAGGGACTTGTGTGCAGTTCTTATTGAGCCAGGCGAATCATATTCCCATGCTGCAATTGAGTGTTTTAAGAAGTAAGTTATATGCATTTGATGGGTATGTTATGCTTTTTTGTGAGCAATTAATTCATTCATTGCGCTGTTTTATTCGACTCATTGACATACAGATAATTGATTTATTTTCTTCTTTAACCGATAAGTTTTCTTTGAGTTTTGTAAAGGAACAGTTTGGTTCTTGGTATCAATTCTCTAATGAAATTTTGCTGTACAAATTATTTTTGCTGATAAATGGATTTGTAAAAAAGGAAGATCTATGTTGCTGAGTGGTGTGGAGGAAGAGTGGGACATAGAAGCGATTACGGAATGTTGCCAGAGAATGAATGGACTCGACTTAGGACAGGGGGTTTCTTCTTTGCCTGTTCCCGAAGAAATGTTATTAGGAGTTGATAATACATTGGGTAATAAAGTAATGCATTGTTATTCATCTCCTAAAGGAATCGTCGATTTGAGGATAATGGTTGCCGATAAATTTCATCATTTCAACCACATGACAGTTGATCCAGAAACGGAGATAATCATCACGCATGGAGCAACTGGAGCATTAACCTGCGCGATAAAAGCCTTATTCAATCCCGGGGATGAAGTGCTTCTTTTTGAGCCATTTTATCCAGCACATCGAAATCTTTTGGAATTTTTTGGTATTGAAGTCACGTTAATTCCCTTGCACCTTAGTGATTTTTCCTTTGATCCAGAGCAGTTAGAGCAATCCATCAATAGCAATACTCGCGGAGTGCTGCTTTGTAATCCGGCAAATCCTCTAGGTAAAGTGTTTCAGGAGAATGAGCTTAATGCGATTAGTGCGATTGTTGAGAAGTACAATCTTTATGTTATTTCGGATGAAATCTATGAGTATATTACCTATGATTCCCATCAGCATATTTCTTTTGCTCGCTTAGGGAATAACAAATCAAGAACCATCACGATCTCCGGATTTTCGAAAACTTATAATGTAACAGGTTGGCGTTTAGGATATGCTGCGGGACCATCCTGCATTATAAGGCAAATGGCTAAAATTCAAGATTTGCTGTATGTATGTCCTGTTACTCCATTACAATATGCGGCGAGGGCTGCTCTATTTTTACAAGATTCTTACTATAAAAATCTGATTCAATTTTATCAAAAACAACGAGATATTGTGGTTAACAGCTTTATTGAGTTTGGTTTTAAACCACTTATACCTCAGGGTACATACTATACTTTGATTGATATTTCTACCGGTTTTAATGATGATGAAACTGCATCAAAGCAGTTTTTGCAAAAAGCAAAAATAGCTACTATTCCAGGGCGTATTTTTTTTACATCGGTTACTGGTCAAAAATACATTCGTGTTTGTTTTGCAAAATCAGTGAAACGATTGTCAGAAATTCTTTGTCATTAAATTTTTTGTTTTATTGCATTACGATGTGTCTACACAAGATGATAACGAGGATCTATTAAGTAATGTTGTGCTAAGGCGCAGCCCAGCATTGGTGCTACTGCAATGCAAGAAATAGCCTCATAGTCAATTACAGAAGAGATAAGAGCTCTGGGTGGTACCTATTTTTTTATATTAGTCCTCACTTTCAAGCGCTGAGTATGATTTAAAATTGCAGTCAAACATAAAGCAAGCCTGTCGGCACAAATTTCCAGCGCATCGTGTCTTGTTCCTAAATCATTACCTGCATCATCAAGTAAATTACTGATAGCACGAATGATTATAACTGGAACATCATAATATTCTGCGGCTTTAAATACACCGGAACTCTCCATCTCAATCGCGCTGCAATCAAGACGTTTAATCACAGAAAATAAACTTTTTGGAGCAGGAAATGTATTACTTGTTACAATAATACCAGTTTTTAATCGCTCGAATGAAAATGAAGAAACTGTATCGAGGATTGAATCATGTAGTGCATATTCGGCTGTAATAGAAGTCAAGGTATGGGGATCAATTAAGGCATTTTCATAAGGGGTATCTTTTAATATAGCAGGTAATTGATGCAAATCGGCATCAATAATTTTATTGGCTAGGACAAGATCACCTATCTGTTGATCCGGTTTAAGACCTCCAGCAACACCACAAAAAATGATTAGGTCGGGTTCGAGTGTTTCACATAAAATGGTTGTTGTAATGGCCGAAGAACTTGTTCCAATTCCCGCTAAACTAATGATGATGTCATGACCGTTCGATTGTGTTATCAAGCAGCGACATTTAGATATCATTGTTTTTTTTAACTTTAAAAAATTTCTAGTAATACTTGTTAATTCATCTTGAAAAGCACCTAAAATGACTATACGCATTACAGTTCCTCTATTTTATTTCAGTATTTTAAATTTTAATTGGAGACTATCTGCTATAGGCTTCGGAAAGCAGATAATAGTGGCATACCAAGTGATAAATTTATATGCAGAAAACAGGCTGCCTTGCTATGAGTTATTTTAAATTAGCATTATAATGCCAAAAAAAATAGGAGGTGTTCTATGGCTGGTCATATAAGTTTTTTTTCGAAGGTAGATAATACTTGGGATCAATATGCATTCCTGAGGCGTAAATATTCAGATGCAATTCCAATTCCAGAGCAAGCTTATTTCAAACCGATCCATTCTATAGATGCATTTTCTACTTTATTGGTTCGCCCCATCTCTAGTCCTCTTTGGTTAGGGGCGAATGCGGTATTGTTTTTTGTGAAAACGATGCTGTCTTTAGCGGCTACGTTATTATTACTGATTCCTGCTGTGGCATTAGCAATTATTGCTCCTCGGACAGAGCTCGGTGCAAGTACTAGCTCAGCATTTAAACAAGCTGCGGCTCATACTGTAGTGGCTACTGCAATGACTGTTATTGCAGTCTGTGCCGCACTTGTCTCCCTTGTGCTAAACCCTTTGTTCCTGGTTACTCGTTGCCTAAGCACGGCCGTTGAAAAATTAAATGATATAACTGAATCTACTTGTGGTTTAACCATTGCCCGATTTTGATTTTTTGAGTAAATATGAAAATAAAAAATTTGCTCACATCTCATCCAGAGACAGTTGCTAGCAGCCAGCCTAATAATACTTAAAAAGCGTGAAGCAAAAATGCAATTTCCACTCAGTGAAACCTTTAATCAGAACTATATCCACGTCTCACCACTACATGAACTTTGGTATGCTGAGTACGGTAATCCTAAAGGAATTCCTGTAGTCGTTTTGCATGGCGGTCCCGGCGCTGGATGTAGTGAAAAGGATATAACATTTTTTGACTCAAAGTTTTGGCGTATCATTTTATTAGATCAACGTGGTTCCAATCGCTCAAAGCCATTTGGTGAAATGAAAGAGAATACAACGCAAAATCTTGTGTCTGATTTGGAAGTGTTAAGAAAAAAATTGGACATTGATAAATGGCTTGTTTTTGGAGGGTCTTGGGGAAGTACTCTTGCCTTGTGTTATGGGGAGTGTCATCCAGAGCAGGTACTAGGTTTTATTCTTCGAGGCGTGTTTCTTGCGTGTGAAAAAGATAATCAGCATCTTTGGTATGGGATGCGGGATACATTCCCTGATGCATGGCAAGGATTGAATAATTTTGTTCCTGAGAACGAACGACATGATTTAATAGCGTATTACTATAAACTATTAATGGATCCTAATCCTGACATTGCTATTCCAGCTGCTCGAACATTTTTAAAATATGATTTAACCTGTTCTTTTCTTAAAGTTTCAGGTGAGCAATTAAGTGAATTAATGGCAAATGATAAATTCACTCTGGGGCTTTCACGAACATTTGTTCATTACTCAATAAATAATTTCTTTTTAACTGAAAATCAATTGATAAATAATATAGACAAAATTAATCACCTGCCCTCGATTATTATACATGGACGCTACGATATAATAAGCCCAGTTAAAAACGCTTATGAAATTCATAAGTTATGGAAGGGTTCGGAATTCCATTTGATAGAAGCCTCAGGGCATTCAGCAATGGAGCCAGAGATTACTCAAAGGTTAATTCATGCAACGGAAAAAATGAAAATATTGATAGGATAGTGCTAGCACCACGGCCATTAAATTAACGCCAGTTATGGATTATTAGAGTCAGTCTCTACCGTGATCCGTTCGTGCTGAGGAGGAGCAAAAGCGACGTCTCGAAGCATTTGCGCCCAGACTATAATCTTGTGCGAATGCTTCGAGACGGCGTAAACGCCTCCTCAGCACGAACGGTTTTGTGGTGGGAGGTAGATTTTGTAGTCCCTTATCCAGAACTGGCGTTAAATTAGCGTCATCCAGCGCGCAGCGAAGGACCTCTTGAAGGTGGCTCGGTGTATCTGAAGGGAGATCCTTCGCTGCGCTCTGGATGACGAAATGTTCTTAATAAATTCCCGGATGCACTTGATAGTGAGCAAGCAAATTACTTGTTGTGTTTAATATAGTCCTAAAATTCAGGGCATAATTCCCCAGCAATAAATACCACGCCCCAGTAGATCGAATCCCCCGATCGCACCATTTTCTTTATTGACATTTAAGCGTTACCCCGCTTAGCATATCCCATCTTTATTATTTATGAGAACTTGATGGTAGTTGAGCATTTACGCGAATTAGTTAGTGAACATTTTGAAGCAGTTAATGCTTTAATGATCGAAAAACTTAAATCTCCGGTTCAACTTATAGAAGATGTATCAAATCATGCCATACAAAGTGGTGGTAAGCGATTAAGACCTCTTTTAGTTCTCCTCTCAAGCCAAGCGTGCAATTATAAAGGTAAAGATCACATCAAGCTTGCGGCGATGATTGAATTTTTTCATACAGCTACTCTACTGCATGACGATGTAATTGACGAGTCAACTTTACGTCGCGGCCGAGAAACTACCAATCATATATGGGGTAACAAGATTAGTATTTTGGTAGGGGATTATTTATTCACCAAATACTTACAACTGATGGTCGAAGTGGGTGACATTGATGTTATTGAACTCCTTATCGATATAGCCCCTCAAATGGGAAGTGGGGAGATCCAGGAGCTTTCAAATCGCCACAATTCAAACCTGACCATGAGCGAATATTTTGATACCATTCGTGCAAAAACATCGCTTCTTTTCGCAGCGGCAACCAGTATAGGTGCTATTATCAGCAAAACTGATAGTTTAGTACAAAAAGGTTTATATAATTATGGGCTACATTTGGGTAATGCATTTCAAATAACGGATGATGTACTCGATTATTGTTCTGATTCTAAAACCTTTGGCAAAAATATTGGCGCTGATTTGATTGATGGAAAAATAACCCTACCTTTGCTATATGCCCTAAAAGTTGGCACCAAAAAACAACAAGAAAAAATACGAGAAAGCATCGAACAATGCACGCATGCTCACCTACCTGAGATACTAGAAACTATGGCAGAAACCAAAGCAATTGAATATGCTCGAGGTGTTGCTGCTACTGAAATTGATTATGCTCTTTCTGCATTGCAAATCCTACCTGATTCGAAGTATAAAAATGCACTGGTAGAACTCGCCCATTATGTGGTTCATCGCAGCTATTAATTTAAATTTATTAACGATATATTGCCACCTTAATCATTGAATGGATGTTAGTATGATAGAGCTTAATTCGCTTCTGAAGCCTTGTTGGGGTTCAGAAAAATGGATCCTTGAAGGGTGGAATAAAATCACTGAGGATGAACAAGAAGACATAAAAGCACGAGTAGATAGTTTATTTAAAGACGGCCTTCCTTTTGAGATAAAACACGATAAGTTGCTCTATATATATGCGTTTTCATTGATGGCCCAATTGGAAGTATTGGGCATTCAATTACCAATGCAATTTGAAGATAAAATGCAAAATCCTGAGTTTAAAAAAAGGATGCGCGCTCAATTAGTGGATGAAATATTCCATGCCATCGCCTTCACTAAAATTGTTTTTTTATTATGTGCGCCTTACGATTCCCCACCTGCTTATAATGAACGACTGGAACACATTTGTAATTTTATCCGCTCCCAAGATTGTATTAAAGTGGGTATGGTGGTTATGAATTTAATTTGTGAGGGGCTTGTTGAAGAGGTGTTCACCATTTTTCACAAGTACGACATAGCACCAGAACTTTTTGAAATTATAATAGAAGACGAGCATCGCCATGTGTGCGAAGCAGATTTATACGCTGAAATTGGCTTACCTGATCAAGAAGTATTGGTCAAGAAACTTAAAGAGCTAGAAGAACTGATCCTTTCAGCCTTTACTCTGGAGCCCAAATATACCATAGCGCTCAATGCCCTAATTGGTCCCGAGGGAATTGCTGAATTTATGCTGGCTTTGCACGAAAAACAGTCGCGCCAACTCAAAAAAATAGGCATTACTCCCAGTGATAAATGGGAACTATTTTTTAAAATAGGCCCGGACACTTATGAAGAGCTTAAAGCTTATCCAAAGAAGTTAAAGCAAGAATTTGATAATGAAGTATATGAAGTTGAAATGCCCCCGACTAAGAAAGTCTTAATGACGCAGATGAACAGTCCGGGCGATCCTACCATGGTGGCTCAATTCAATATTGATGTAAGTAATTTTGGTTTTTTTGAAAACAAATACCCTCATGAAACACTAACTGCCTTGATGATGCAGGCCATTAGTAGTGTATTGATGTCTCATGATTCATTTCGTAATTTTCTAAGCTTTAATAAATTGTATCAAACTCGAAGCGCTTACGTATCCGTTATTGAAAAATTACCTGACTGCGACGCTCATCTTAGCACCATTCATTTTCATAATTGCCATGAAATGACCACCAATCAGTTGTTAAGTAAAATCAACCGCTCTCTGCAAATGATGACGTATTGCTACAATAAATGCGCACAAATTGAAGAAGAGCATCCGGACGTTAAGCAACAATTAGATGACATGCTCTATAGTCATGCGCATGATGTATACCCTTGTCCAGCACCGGGAAGCCACAGTGTATTCTTGAGCAATATAGGTTCTTACGGATACTCTCAAGCCAGCTCACCTCTATTAACGCATACTGGCTTGCATATTTTATTGCTTGCTGTCGAACGAAAATCGGTTTGGAACAATACAACTAAATCATTTGAAATCAAAGATTTGTTACCCGTATCTATTAGTGCTGATAGTCGAATATTTGATGGACTCTTACCTATTCCTGATTTACTCAATAAAGCGTTTCAAACAGCGCTTCAAAAAATGGATCAAGAAGATGCTGATCCTACGGCTAAGGAACTCACTGAATTAAGCAGTTATCAACAGAAAATAGAACAATTAGCTGATGATCTACTGGTTAAATTTGAAAGTCCTGTTCGTCAAAAAATTATCAAGCATTTGGTCCAAAATGCATTATCTAAAGAGAAAAAAGGGCTCTTAGATGAAGAGCTCGATCTTTTAAAATTAAACGAATATTCTGATTTTAAAAGTATAGCCGATAACATTTTGCTCGATTATTTAAAGTTCAATAGTGAAGAGGCAGAGAAAAGTGAACACTTTGAAAAATTTGTTGATAGATTGTTGACTGAAAATTTAGAATTGGGTTATCGCTGGTTATTTAACCTACAAAATGCATGGATTGATTATATAGATGTGGAAGCCTTGTTTGCTTCTATATTTAAAAAAACGGCCCATTCACGACTTAACAAATTAGCACACTTAATCCCTAATATTCTGAGTCGTCCCAAGGTAACATAGACGGTATAAGACTTATGTAGCTGGTTGGATAGACACAACTCTACGTTTAGAGAGGGATATGAAATTCACTATTTTACGTGCATAGTAATAAATGGAGTTACTGGTTAGATCAATAAGAATATATAGACCAGCAGCTCCTGATGGGGTATAGCCTATGGGGGGGAGGTTAGGATGGTTACCGACTACCCCATACCAGGCCCATGTGGAAAATACAGTGCCGCATAACTCGACATAGTACACCATGGCAAACATCCCAAGATAAAACAGTTTTTTTTGTCTTGTATATAAAATAAATAAAAAAAGCACATAACCAAGAAATCCGCCCACATCCCTTAGCATGAGCAGGGACATAAAAACCGTCAAAAAAGCAACGTTTATCAAATACCGCTCCAGTGCTTTATGATAACGCCAAATCAAAGGATTATTAGCTAAATGAAAAATACAGGCATAGATAATGGCGTGCCCCAGCGGAATATAAAGAGGTATGTTATGCAAACGATATTGGTAAAGTCCGAGAATAAGTGAACCAATCACTTCAGCAAAAAAGCTTGAAATCGTCATGAGTAGAATTAACCAGTGAAGCTTTCTTTTTGCAATCCAAAACATCCAACAGTAAACACCAATCATAATAACATTTGCAGTATCTTGTCCGTAGGAAAAATAAGGGGTTACCCAAGGACTATCGAGAAATAAAAAAAGAGGTGTTCCTAAGAGCACAAAAATGACCTGAATAAAAACTAAAGTATGGTAATCCCATTTACGTTTAGTGCTTAAACTCATGCAATCAATTCCATAATTTCTAAAAAGCTCTATATATAAAGCAGTCCATTTAGAAAGGTTAATTTAGTTAAAATAGATTAATTTAACACTAACTTCGGATAATAGAGCTCTTAGATCCCGTATCTCCCTTGCTCCGTTCTGTGGGAGGTTGTAGATCTAATAGTTATATTAAATTCATGTTAATTTAGTATAACGGATCTTGTTACTACAAATATATATGAGGTATGCTAAGAGTATGTTTCAACATTGGAAATACTAAGATAATGAGTATCACCAACCATATTCTAAAAGCAAAAAAATACGCGCTTCAATTACTCAACAACCCCAATGTTTATATTGCTGCATTAATTGGCGGACTAGTTGGTTTAGGAATAGGCGGGGCGGTGGGTGCTGTCTCTGGTGGTTTTTTTGGTCATACTCTACAACTCTTAGGCAGTTGCGTCACCTTGCCTTGGGGGATTGATCCTAGTATGGCTTTAGGAGTCATTCTTGGCGTAGGAATAGGTGCGGGTATAGGCTCAGGAATTATCGGATTATTAACTGTTTTTAAAATATATAAAAAGACAAAATCATTTTCCACCTCCTCGAATGCAAATACCCATGAAATAGTATTGTCTTCTTTAGGCTTCAGCCTTGAATTAGCAACCGGAGTAGCCTTAGGCGCTATAATCGGCAGTTTAAAAGATCCTACTTATGGTTGTATCGCTGGAGCATTCATTGGATTAGTCATTATGTTATTAGCATCTATTTTTAAAAGCATAATCAAATAAATTTTATAATTTACTCTTGATCAAATTTACTTCGAACCAATGCGTCGCGGGTTCGAGTCCTTTCTATCAGGACTATGTCTCCCTTTATTTATGAAATAGATTTAAAAATTCACTGAATGTTGCTTGTCACATCCTACTCATATCTTTATTATGCATTTCAACATGATTTATGCGCTGCTTAACGAACTAAATAATGCAATTTACTTATAATTACAAACAACCTGACGAATATCATTTCAGTCTTGATTCAATTCATTTGGCGGAATTTGTCGCAGCCCAGTTGCAATCACACCCCAATCTTGGTTCATTACGAGTATTAGACCTTTGTGCAGGCTGCGGTGTCGTTGGTATGCAATTATCGTGGTATCTTCAATCGATCCGACAGATTGATTTTATTGAAATCCAGGATATTTATACTGAATATTTTTATCAAAATCTGGCAACCATCAACCGACCTGAATTACAATTTCTTTGGCATCTTTTAAATTATGATGAATTACAAGAAGAAAAATGGGAAGGAAAATTCGATTTGATTGTCAGTAATCCACCTTATTTCCAACAAGGCCACGGAATGCTCTCACCTTCCGAATTTAAAAATCGCTGTAGATTTTATTTGGATAGCACGTTTCAGAATTACATTCGAGCACTAAAAAACGCGCTTGCAAATAACGGTAAAGCATATTTTTTATTACGCCCCTTAAAACACCATGGCTTGGATTTATTTTCTGATGTACAACAAATGCTCCAGAACACATCAATAACGGCCGAAAAAATATCAAGTATCCGTGGTACGGATGTTATTTTATTAGAAAAAAAAGAGTAACAGTAATAGGTATAATGTATACCTTTATTGTACCTATTATGTACTTGTCGAGAATTGTAAAAGAGCATCTTTCAAGCGTCTCTTTTTGTTTTTCTTATACTCATCTGTTCGGCCTGAGGAAGCGCTTTAGCGCTGTCTCGAAGGCTTGGCATATAGAGGGTGCAGACAGTTTAAGATAGGACAAGAGCATAGCTCAATATTTTATGATTTATAGGAACAGCCATGTATAATTTAGGAAAATATTCACCCTTCAGAGAAAAATGCCATTAAATATAGATTTAACAACTAAGGTTATTTCTTTATCTGGGGAGATAGCTGTTTTCGCAGAATGCGAAATAAATAAATTTTACTGTCGTGCTGAGATAAAAACTAAAATTGATAATAGAGTGTTGGGTAGAATTAGATTTGGATTGAAAGATGAAGCCCAATCTCTGTTCAATAAAAATATAATAATTCCAAAACACGTTTATATTGATAACATGGATAATGTTTCGGAATATAAATATGTAGGCTCTGCAATGCATGAGCTTACTTTTAGATTAAGTGTAGACTGGGGCGCGCAGGGGCGTATTATTCTAGAAGCGGTGAGAAACACCCATTATTTTCATTATCAAAATGGATTTACTTTAGCGGACTCTGTCCATTCTCCTTCAACTTATTATTTTAATTTAGCAAGAGAGTTGATTTTATCAGGTAATAAAAAAATAACTAAGAACATGGGCGCATGCAAATTGCATTTGTCGCCGGATACAATTATAAAAAAATTACATCAATTTAACATCCCTAATGATATTCCATTACAAGGTTCTTCAGACATTCACTTAAATGACGAAGACATGTTAATGACTGAAGCAAAAGCAAAAAGCCTGGCTTCAAAAATCATGATTTGTCTTCATACAGCTTTTAAAAAAAGAAAAAGCAGAGTTAATTTACCTTACGGGATGAGTTATAGTGAAATATGCCAGCTAATGCTTGAAGAAGAGAAACTATATCCTTTTTCACCAAAAACAGACGTTATTTTAGCAATTGGATGTGGGTATATAATTGATATTCTGCCAATTGATACCTTAGAAAAACATAAAGAATTTGAAATTGTTGTTGCAGCCGTAATAATTTTATCCATGGCAATACAAGATAAAGAATTTGGCCCTCAAGCTCGGTATGGTAATCAGTTACTTAATCCACAATTAACTTTAGAGAAACTTTTAACGTTGGGCGGCGAAGGTTTTACTCCAGAGCAACGCTTCAAACAAATAGGCAAAGCAGCTTTGATTGATAAAACAATTCCATTTGATGGGATAGTACGTGGTGACTTATTTCCTGACCTAGATCTGGCTCCTGAATTTAAGATCTTATTTGAAAAATATCAATTAACATCAGCTTCTGTCACTTCATCCACCACGGTTCCATCTTTATCTGCTGAATCAAGTACAGGATACTCTGCTAATATTTTTGTCCCACAAAAAATCAATAAGCAAATTAGCTATGGCAGCATTCCATTTTGGCAGACTAAACAGCAAGTTATTCAAAATACAGACGAGTTTCAGATTAATAAAAATTTATTGTGAGTTGTACTTTGAATTACTATCTTAGTTAATAGGGAGAATAATATAACATTCTCTTTCCCAAAACCGATGCCAGCGTCATTATTAATAAACTTACAACAAGAAATAGGGCATAGATAGTCGGCGAGTTGTTTTCTAATGAAGAAGGTGGATTAAAACTTACGATAAGTGCAATGCTAATTCCACATAGACCTAATATAGAAATTAGAATGATGGCCCAGCGCATTCGATTTTTGGTCTGCCATGATGCTCTAATGGCGCCCACAAACATTAAAAAATACATTAATAAATACATTTGCGTGGCTAGAGTTATCATTATCCAATAAGAGTCGTTAATCGAGGGTAATAGCAAAAATAAAGTACTGAGTAGTGATATGCCGCAGGCTTGTATTAATAGTAGTTTTGTCATGGGCTTCTTTGAAAGGTTAATATCTAAATCATTAAATTCCTTGCTAGCAAATAAAAGCCCCTTAAGTGGGGAAATTAACCAATTGTTAGCACATCCGATGCAGCCAATTACAATTAATCCATTGATTACAATACTCATTTTTTCGCATTTTATTTGGGCGAAAAATACCTGGAATAATTTGGGAATTCCGCTAATAAAATTTAATTGCTGCGGTGAAAGTAACATCGCTAAGGTTAGCGCGCCAAGCAGCATAGTCATAAAAATAATAATTACAGAGAAAGCGATTGCTTTGGAGAATACGCCTGGCTTGCACTCTTGAATATGTACCGCGGCGATTTCGATACCACAAAATGAAAGAATGATTGCCGTTAAAGACGTCCATGTTTCTTGCTGCGCAGGAGGCGCCAGGGGAAATGCATGTGGCTGAGTAATTATCCAGAATAATCCTATGGATAAAAGCAGAATAAAGGGGATTACAAGGCCAACTAGCGAACAAAATACACTGAAACGGTGGGATAAATTGATTCCCTTTATATTGACCCAGGTTAAACTCCAAATGCATAGATTAATAAGAATAAAAAGAAGACCTTTTTGCTCTACGAGTTTGGGATCAATACAAAATAAGAATGCGCCGGCAATAAAACTAAGAAAAGTAGGGTAGATAAGGATGTTTTGCATCCATTGAAACCAAATTGCAGTAAATCCGGCTTTTTTACCTAGGCTTTTGGTAACCCAGCCATAAATACCATCATGGGATTGGGTGGAGAACCAACAGGCAATAATGGCGCAAGGTAGTAAAAAGAAGACTAATGCCAGACTAAAATAAAAAAATAGATTAGAACCTATAAGTGCTGCGGCAGGTAGGTTGCGTATACTGTCTACCGAACCCACAGTGATTAGCGTTACACTGAGGGCGGTTAATTTTTTGCTCATTAAAATCTTAAGGACAAGCAGCTCAAACCACCATCAATTTTTCGAAACTCACTCATATCAACGGTAATTACATTAAAACCCAATTTTTGCACGGCTTTTAAAGAATAATCAAAATCCTGAGGCATGATGACTTTATCATTGACTCTAATGCAGTTGGCTGCATAAGCCTCTGAGTCTGCAATAATTGTTTGTTTGAATTGCTGGAATTCCGGATGATCAATTAACTCACCATTAACCAGCAAATGCTCTTCGCCAAGATAGGAAACCCCAGTTTTTAAATGCAGAAACTGCTTCAGTTCAATAACCGAGCTGCTGTAACCCTGTTCGTTTAAAATAGTGCTCAGTTGTTTGGCGCCTTCGGCATTCGTACGTTGTGACAGACCAATATAAAAATGATTGTTTATTCTTAAGACATCGCCCGCTTCAACAGTTCCAGGGAATTTTATACGCTCGATGCGTTCTTTATAAAGTGCCTGAATTGCTGGCTCAATTAAAACGACTTCGCCTTGTCGTGAGGGGGCGCCAGGTCGCGTCAGGATAGCAATTTTTTCAGTTAATAAGACGGGATCTTCAACAAAGCATGAATCAGGAAATTCATTAACAGCAGGCAAAACAGTTACTTCCAGGCCACAAGATATCAGTGCGTCTATATAATTCTGATGCTGAGCTAATGCTTTGTCATAATTAGGTTGACCTAAATCTGTAGCTGATGTTAGTCCATGGATTAAACTTGCTGCGGGAGTACGTACTATAGCTTGTTGAAACATAAAGATCCCTTTGATGAATTAGCCTCATTCTTGGCTGTGTTTGATAATCCCAAAACATTTGATGAAGATCAATATATTTATATAAGGTAGTGATGCAATGGCTGCGTTTGATATTGCGCCATAGCCTATTCGTCATCCAGAGCGCAGCGAATGATCTCCCTTCAGATAGCCGAGCCATCTTTAGGTGGTCCTTTGCTGCGCTCTGAATGACGGGATTAATTGTGCCATTCGTGTCTGACGCTATTGATTTCATTCATTCGTAAATACCAAAAGACTCTGTGGACGCTCATTATTTTCTTCCAAAGGCTTAGATGGAAAAGAAAATACCCCCAATTGGCTTAATTGACTGGCTTGACTAGAAAACTCTTTGCTATTGAGTTTCAGTAAATCTTCAAACAATATATTGAGATTATGTAATTTCTCGTCAGTAACTTCGATATAAAAATAGGTGCCATTTTTTCCAAGTTTCGGATCTAATAATTCATATTTTTCAAAAAATTGTTGTAAGTCAGGGAAGGCTTTGGGAGCGCTCGTTTGAAAATAAAGCCTAGCTGAACTATGAGCATATTTTTCGTCAAATTCTGAGGGTGCAGTTGTAGTTACAATAATGTTTTTTGAGGTTTGTTTCGTTTCAAATTGTTTTATTAATTCTTCAGCCATTGCTTTGCTTTTTGGAACGTTTGTTTTGATATGTTCTATTTGCAAATCAAGACAATGGCTGGAATAGCTTAGATCCATACACACAAGCTCTGGATTTAAAGTTTCAAACACAAGATTGGAGCGTAAAATAGATATTGTTTCTAACGAGGTATCTGGGGCAATTTTGATTTCAGGTTGAGACGAGTTGACAGTGGTTTTCTTGACAAACAAGTCGAATAAATAATCATTTTGAATGCCTGATATCTTATATTCAATATCATTTCCCAAAGAATTTTTTTGAAAGGTAAATAATTCGGCATACCAGGGGAAATTCAATTCTGTATACAATTTATTTAATTTTCGAATGGTTTCTTTAGTGTATGATTCAAATCTATTAATTGCTTCTTCTTTTAATTTTTCATGACGCATATCGATAACTATTTTTTCAGTTAAAGTGCCTTCCAATACGGAAGCAAGCTTTTCTATATTAAGAGTACTATCAGTATCAAGTACACGTAATGCATTATAAATGCTAGCCAGGTTATTTTGCTTGACCACCTTATCGTACACTGGTTGATCTAAGAGTTTTTTTCTATGCAATAATTGGATTATTCCGCGTAAATTTTCATTAAGCATATCTTCGGCAGCAAAATTAATCTTAGTATCTTCCATAATATCAAGAAACTTCATGCAAGATTGAAGATCAGAGTGTTTATGCAAGTCATCTAAAAATTGTGGTGGGATTGAATTTTTTATGAAATGTATCCTGCTGATGATATCACTTAAAATCTCTGGATAGGGATGTCCCACCAGTGCTTCTAGATATTCTGGATGCAGTATTTTAGATAGAGACAATTGAATGATTGCAACACATGTTTCATCGAACTTAGGAATGTTTTTCAATAATACAGTTAATACATTCTCAGAAAAAATTTTTTCACGATGTAACATTGTAAAACTACTGACAAATCCTGAAGTATTAAGGCGTTTTTTTACAGCTTCACTGATAATTTGGTGCGTGATCGGGTTTAATAAATTTTCTATTTGTAAGGATATTAGCGTGGGAATAGCTGCTAATCCACCTTCTATATTTAATAAAGCAATCGAATCATTGTTTAGAATTTGATAATTGGATAAATCTACTAAAGCTGGCATCAAGCTGCGCAAGGATATTTTATTTTTTTTGATAAGCTCAAGCAAATTTGAAGAGGTTGTTTCATCGTTTAATAAGGTGGTGAGAAACATGACACTAGCTGGACTAATTTCCAATGGGTGAGGGGCTGTGAATTCTTCTAAATCTTTTCTGGTAATAGTCATTCAAATCCTTTTTTTAATTTAAATAATTTTTTTGGTACGGCTTGTTACATCAAATACAGTCTTGGCTATTAGTAATAATGCCTGTAACGAGTATAAATTCTATTCGTTCTAATAGCACAGTTACTATTGGGGCATTTCACTGGATATCATCCGTGATTTATTAGGCTGCGTCGATATTAAAAATACAGAAATTTATGACAGATCAATATAATCTGAGTCCTAATAGCACTAAGCTATGCCTTTTCTGCGAGACGACGTGATAAGGTATTCTTTAAGTTGTATTTAAAATGCATCTTTAATATAATACATAGGTACCTACTTAGTTGAGGATTTACCCATGGAACCAATTCATAAGCCCACCATAACGTTCAGTGATAAATTTGCTCGTGCTCTTGTTAAATTTTTTCGTTTTTTTGCTGATACCTTTTTCCAAAAGAGGTATGGTAATCGAGCAATCGTTTTAGAAACGGTAGCGGCGGTTCCTGGGATGGTTGGCGCCGCTTTATTGCACCTGCGGTGTTTGAGGAAAATAAAGAATGATGAAGGTTGGATTAAGACTCTATTAGACGAAGCGGAAAATGAGCGCATGCATTTAATAACCTTTATGTATATTGCCAAGCCGAATTGGTTTGAGCGCTTTATTATTTTCATTGCCCAAGCAATCTTCGTAGTACTTTATTTGCTGATGTATAGCTTATCTTCTAAAACAGCCCACCGATTTGTTGGCTATCTTGAGGAAGAAGCGGTAATTAGTTATACCCATTATTTGGACGAGCTTGATTCTGGAGCTATTGAAAATTGTGCAGCGCCTGATTTTGCTAAAGCTTATTGGAATCTTGCAGAAGATGCTCGATTGCGCGAAGTGCTCTTGGCTGTTCGTGACGATGAAGCGGAACACCGAGATGTAAATCATGAACTTGCTGACAAACTCGCTAAAGGCTACAAGATTTTATCCAAACTTCAGGTGGAAGCTGAAAAGAGCTAGATCTGTTTTGAAGCGATAATAACGCAGGATAGTTTATCAGGATGCACATGCTAACAGAATTTGGTGACTTAGTTTGTTATAAACAAACTTTAATAGAAACCCACGGAAAACTTAAATTCTTTCTTGAAAAGCACAGTACTAAAGAAGGAACTTGGGCTAATTTGTGCATAGAAGTTGGTGAAATTGATTTTATCTTCTTAAATGGCGCCGGAGAGGAGCTGTCACGTGTCCGCCTCAATAATGCTAATCCTCAATTTTTTATTCCACCTGCTGCATGGCATAAAATTACACCTATTAGTGAACACTTTAAGGCGTCTCTGGAGTTTTATTGTAAGCCACATCGCTACTTTAATAAAAAGCATGGCTTAGGGGTAGTTCATAGTGATTTATTGCGTATTTATCATGCCTATTTAGTCAATCAAAATCCTTTAACCATTTTAGATGTGGGCTCGGGTTCAGGAAGAAATCTTTTGTATTTTGCTGCTGCGGGTCATTCAATAACCGGCATTGATATCAATGAGTCCGCAATAGAGCATGGTGTTGAGATTGCTCAAAAAGAGAACTTAACACAGATTCAAGCGGTTATTAGGGATTTGAATCAGCCTTTAAACTTAAAAAAAGATCATTATAATTTTGTGTTCTCAACAGTGAGTTTACAATTCTTAAACGCCGAGCGTATTCCTTCTTTATTGTATGAGTTAGAGCAGGCTACAATGAAGCAAGGGTATCACTTTTTGGTATTCCCGATTAAATCCGAGTTTTTTTCTCTACCAGACTCATTTACTTTTTTACCAGAAAAAGAAGAGCTCTATCACGTTTATCAGGATAGTGGTTGGTCAATACTTGAATATACGGAGTCTATAGGTTTACTTCATAAACTCGACGAATTTGGCCGGCCATTGCAGGGATTATTTGGCCATCTGTTAGCTCAAAAAATCGTATGATAAGTACTGAAAAGAGCAGCTCGATTTAGTTATTCGTGGGGCCTGGATTTTATTTTTGCCCCTCCGCAAATACTGTCGAGCGACCCTAGTAAATCCTTAGAAAGTATTAGATAGTTCATCAAATCCCGAGAAAATGCTGCAGGGCTAAGTGCGGCTGATAGAAGAGATAATTAAGAACTTATAGAATGATTTTATAAGGTCGCTAAGCGGCCTAATTTTTATATCCAGATTATGCACAATTCAAATTAAGTCAGAATCTTGAAAATTTGATATACTGTATTGCATACTGCACCTTAAATATAAAACCATTAACGATTATGACTAACCTAAATAAAATTAACTGTCCTACCTGCAGCAAAAAAAATACTTGGCAGCTTGAAAATAAGTTCAGACCTTTTTGCTCTGATCGATGCAAGCTAATTGATTTAGGCGAATGGGCTAGTGAAACGCGCAAAATTCCTGGCGAATCCATTGACCTTAATCTTTCACCAGAAGAAATCACTGATTTTAATGATTTGGACAACCATTTTTAAGTTACACCGCTTTAAAACACAAAATACACAATGATGCACACAGACATAGTCGCTGTCGCGAAATGATTTGGTTGAGTTGAGCGATTGAAATTTCAAGAATTTTTTTGATTTTCTGTAACAGAAAAGGTAGCATGATATTTATTATATTTACAGCTTAAAATTTGCTACAAGTATTACTATTACTATTACTATTACTATTGGTAACTTACTTTAGGGATTGGTACACGGCAAGAGCTCTAATCTCACTTACCTTGCATAAGGATATCAACATGAAAAGACGGAATTTAATTAACAAAATACTAATTGGCGCATGGGCAATGCTCGTCATGACCTTCACTTACGCCGGAACACCCTTATGGACGTATTCAGCGCCAAGTCCAGCGACAACTACGGTCTCTGCAGGAAGCACAGCAACGGTTCAGTACACGGTAATCAATCAATCCACTAAATCTAAAGATTTGATTTTGCAAGCAACCCCTGGTTTAAGTGCTTCATCATGCCATCTGGCCACCAAGGGCAGTACGTGCGCTTTAACGCTGACAGTGAATGGCAGTGCCGTTCCACAAGAAGGCATCCATACAGGCCCTGTATTGTGTGAGAAAGGAAATTCCTTACAATGTTATCAACCAAGCCACGACAATGTGTTACAAATTAAGATAATCAATCAACCTCCTGTAACACGCTATACGGTGACATCCATTGGTGATGCGCATGTAACAGCGACTCCTGCCTCACAGCAGGTACTTTCTGGTTCAACGACAACCTTTACGGTGACACCGAATGCTGGTTATACAGTAACGGTAAGTAGCACCTGTGGTGGAGGCAGTCTATCGGGGACTACCTATACGACAGGTGCAATTACGAGTAATTGTTCGGTGAGTTTTAGTTCCAGTTTAGAGAGTTTTACAGTAAACGCCAGTGGTGATGCGCATGTAACTGTTAATGCGCCCACCTCAAAAACAGTCGCTTATGGCGCAACGACTACATTTAGTGTGACACCGACTATTGGGTATAGCGTTTTGGCCACTGGGTGTGGCGGTACTTTGTCAGGAAATACTTACACCACAGGCCCCATTACTGCAGCGTGTACGGTGAGCTTTACCTCCAGCCAAGAGACCTTTACAGTGAATGCCAGTGGTGATGCGCATGTAACTGTTAATGCGCCCACCTCAAAAACAGTCGCTTATGGCGCAACGACTACATTTAGTGTGACACCTACTGCTGGGTATACAGCAGCAATTGCGAGTGACACGTGTAACGGAACTCTTTCGGGGACCACATACACTACAGGGGCGGTGACGAGTGACTGCGCTGTGGCTTTTAGTACACTAGGCGACTTCCCGGCTGCAGCAGGACCAAGTCACGTGTTGGCTGTTCCGGGTAATAGTCAAGTCACCCTAAGCTGGACCGCACCAACCAATACAGGCACAGGAACAATTACCGCTTATGCGGTGACTTATGGGCCGACCACTGGCACTACATTTATCAATACAGGCTGTGCTACGACAGGAGCCACATCCTGTACCGTGACTGGCTTAACTAACGGCACTGCCTATACTTTTGTCGTAAAAACAACAACCACTCTAAGTGGGGCAATTCAAATAGGTTCTCCTTCCTATTCCAGCTCAGTCACACCGACAAATGGACTTGCTGTAAGCCCGTCTACGCTAGCACTTTCCGGTTTTGGTGGAGGAGTATCGCGGATCTTAACGGTGACCAATACTTCTTCAAACCTCATTACTGGCATTTCGGTTGGCACCCCGTCGCCCAGTCTTCCAGGAAGCGCATCAGTAAATACTTCTTCTGCTAATGCGTGTGGTAATACCGTTACATCATTAGCAGCAGGTGCTTCGTGCACCATTACAATCAATCCAGGCGCTTCTGCAACTTCAAGTGGTGGATGTACTGCTTCGGGAACAGTACCAACAGCAAGCACCCTGAATATAACCTCAAGCAGCAGTCTCGTATCTGCCGAAGTAGTGGTGCTGGGTTATGGTTGTCAGTACCAAGGAGGCTATCTCTTTTCAATTGATGACACCACATCTGCAACAGGAAGTATTGGCGGCAAGGTGGCTGCTTATCAAGACCAGGCGCTCCCAGCTACTACTTGGTCTCCTGGTGGTGCTCTCGACAGCATCTGGGGAATTGATGAAACCTCCACCACCGCAATTCCAAGCCCTAATGCATCATCTGGCGAGCCAGCCACTTTGCAGTCTGCCCAATTAAATTGCAATGGAAGTGCTGATGGAGCCTGTGATAGCTATAACATGATTCAATTTGGCTATGGTACAGCAATCACCTATTCAGCAGGATTGTGCACTCAGCCTTTAAACAATACAGGCGTGGTATGTAACGGAGGTGCCACCTGTTACACTGATTGGTATCTGCCAGCAATTTGTGAAATGGGTTATGACCAAATCAGTAGTGGTTCTGGTTGTGGCATACCACCAGTGGCACCCACGCTGCAAAACATGCAGTCTAATTTAGTCGACAATGGCAATATTGGTAGCTTAACAGGCTCCTACTGGAGTTCTACCGAGAGCTCGGGCAGTCCCCAGTTCAACGCGTGGGTCGAGTACTTCGCCTCCGGCAGCGCTCAGTTCAACGGCAATAAGGGCATTCAGTATGGGGTTCGTTGCTCTCGGGCTTTAACCCTTTAACCTTTCACCCCTTTTTTTTTGACCTTGCTTTGCCTGACCTGCTTCGCGGGTCAGGCAAAGCAAGGTCAAAAGAAAAGAGGTGAAGCCCACTTTCCGCACTTGTTTTCATGAATAAATCGCCCAGTATTTTTCCCCCAAGCAATCAAGGATAATCGTTTGGCGATTATTAATGTTTAAAATCCCTTTAACCCCTCATTCCGCACCTAATTTTTTGAATTAATTATTAAACAATAGTTGACACAGATCTCATATTTTGATCTATTACTCACTTTTGGTGGAATGAAAGTGAACGCAAGCGATTACACCACAAAAGCAGTAGATCACTTGGGGTTGGTGTCTGTTTTATGCAAAGAACTTGGTCTTGCTGAGTTTATAGATGAACGTCTTCCTAAAGAGTCAACCCAGTCTCATATATCCCATGGGCAACTGTTAGTTGCGATGATTTTAAATGGGCTAGGTTTTGTTAGTCGCACCCTGCACATGGTTCCAGATTATTTTGCCGATAAGCCCGTTGAGCGACTAATCGGGACTGGAATCAAGGCAGAACACATCAATGATGACGCGCTTGGCAGATGTTTAGATAAGTTATTTGAGTATGGCGTTTCACCGCTGTATCAAGACATGGCAGAACGAGTAGTCACGCATTTAGGCTTACCCTGTGACCTGGTTCACCTTGATTCAACGAGTTTTCATGTTGACGGTGAATATCAATCAGATATTGATGCTCAATGCATTCGTTTGACTCAAGGTTATAGTTGGGATCACCGCCCTGAACTCAATCAGGTCATTCTTAATTTAATCACTGAAAATCAAGCGGGACTCCCCGTGTACATGCAAGCGTGCAGTGGCAATACTAATGATAGCGAGAGCCTTAAGAAGCTCGTCAAATCGCACGTTAGTAGCTTGAAAGCCGCACAACGCAGTCGTTATTTTATTGGAGACGCGGCCTTATACGTTGCTGAAACCATACAAGCCCTGGCGGAACAAAAGCAATTATTTATTACCCGCGTGCCCCAGAAACTTGTTGAAGCCAAAGCACTATTAAAGGCCTATCAACCAGAAGATTTTGTTTCTATTGAACAAGGGTATTCAGGCATCTGGTACGAATCTCATTATGGCGCTATGGCACAAAAATGGTTGTTAGTTCGAAGTGAGCAGGCAGGTAAACGAGAAAACAGAACCCTGGAAAAATCTGTTTTAAAAAGTAGTACGTCTTCAATAAAATCATTCAAAAAATTAGGTCAGGAAGTTTATGCCTGTAAAACAGATGCTCTCACAGCACTCAGCAGATGGGAAGAGAAGCAAGAATACGTAAGGGTCTCCGAGCCATTAATACTTGAGCAAATGACACATGCAAAGCGTGGACGACCACAAAAAGAGACAGAGGGAACCCTTACCTACCAAATTAGTGGGCAATTGTTCACCTGTCTTGAACGAAAAAAAGTGGAGTCGAATAAAAAAGGGCTTTTTATTTTGGCAAGCAATGACTGTTCTGGGCAGCTCTCCATGCGCGACATGCTGGCCCATTACAAATCACAGCAATCTGTTGAGCGCGGCTTTCGATTCTTGAAGAGTCCAGATTTTCTTGTGTCATCCCTCTATTTAAAAAAACCGGAACGCATCGAAGCGTTACTCATGATTATGACTTGCTGCCTTATGATTTATGCAGCACTTGAACACCTGATTCGACGTGAATTAACCGCTAAAAACATGTTCTTTCCAGATATGAAAAAAAAGCCGACGCAACAACCAACTGCCAAATGGGTCTTCTGGTGTTTTATAGGAATACATGAGCTTAGTGTCGGACAAGAGGTTAAAGGGATTTTAAACATTAATAATCGCCAAACGATTATCCTTGATTGCTTGGGGGAAAAATACTGGGCGATTTATTCATGAAAACAAGTGCGGAAAGTGGGTTATAACAAATTTTAAGCTGTAAATATCATGCTATCTTTTCTGTAACAGAAAAGCAAAAAAAATTTCTTGAAATTTCAATCGCCCAACTCAACCAATTCATTACGCGACAGCGACTAACCATAGCCATTCGTAGGTATTTTCATAATTTAATAGTATTGAGCCTCGTCAAGGGGCGTCATAATATCTTATATGTCATAGTCGCTTGCTCAGTAATTTCCTCTGCAAATTTTTGCTCAGCAGCTAAAGCAATCAGATGTAAGATCCTGCCCTTACCGTGCGGACTGCATAAATTTAATCTACAATAATTCAAAGAATAGAATAATAATAAGTTGGAACAATGCATCCTGTCGCGAAATATTTTTATATCATGGGTGGTCTTTTTTTTACCGGGTATTTATTGGTTATTTCAGCCAGTTTATTTAATCCCTTACTCGGCGCTTTTATTTTTGCTATGGCCTTAAGGCCTTTAGCCATCCGCTTAGAGTCGTTTAAAATTCCTCGCTTGCTTAGCTCCTTACTCACGGTTTTTCTTTTTGTGATTATTTTTCTAGGGATGGTTTTCTTTTTTTCCATCCAAGTAAAAGACATGAATTTTGAAGTGAAGACAGTGGGGGAGAATTTCAATGGTATAGCAGGTAAGATTCAGCATTGGCTTACTGATTTGACAGGTATTAGTATTGCAGAACAAAGCACTCTTCTTAAGGAGGCTTTTAATACCGCGTTACGCAATAGTGCTTTATATATAAATAAAACCTTATCAGCTACAACCAATGTGGTTACTTCATTCGTTATTTTTATAATTTCATTGTTTTTCTTTTTGCAATACCGCCGTTTTTTCATCTCATTTTTAGCTCAAATTGTTAGTGTTAAAAATCACGCGCGTTTGATTAAAACATTGAATAAGATGCAAGCTGTAGTTAAAAGTTATATTTTGGGTCTCTTGTTGATTATTTTAATCGTGGCTACTTTAAATACGATTGGTTTGTTGGTCCTAGGTATTAGTAATGCCATGCTGTTTGGGGTGATGGCTGCAGTACTTACGCTTATTCCTTATATTGGTATTTTATTAGGCGCTTTATTGCCTACTACCTTTGCCTTGTTTACTACAAATTCTCTTTGGTATCCCTTAGGCGTTATCATTATTTTTATGTCCATTCAATTCTTGGAAGGAAACGTGCTGACTCCTAATATAGTCGGTAGACAAGTAAGCATTAATCCTTTTGCCGCAATTCTTGGTTTGATTGTTGGTAGCATGCTTTTGGGATTGCCGGGGATTATGTTTGCATTGCCTGTATTGGCCATGATTAAAGTGATTTGCGATGAGGTAAATGTATTAAAACCACTTGGTTATTTACTGGGTAATCCTTCAGCTTGATGTTGCTGGCCGTATCAATAAAACGGCCAGTATTTTAATTAAAGAGTTGGTATCTCACGGGTACAACGAATACCGGTCATCGATGTTTTAGTTCCATTGAACTGAGACGTAGTACTTGGAGAGGAACGTATTTGCTATGCACCTGTAGCTCCAGATTCAGTTGAACTCCAATCGATTGAAAAAGCAAAACCTGTATTAGCGGAGTATCGAGGCTGGTATAGCTACAGCCAAGCTTTAAGATGCTTTTTAGATGTTTGACTATTATTCCTGCTGTATGTGTGCAATTTGCATCAAAAGAGGGCTATGCTAAGACGTTTTTTGGAAAACAAGATCGGATTAAAACAAATACTATCCATAAGCTGGAAAAGGTTGAAAACAATCTGCATCAAGAAACTGCTCAATTTTTATTTATCTAAATATTGCTAGCTATTTTTTATAGTGTGACTTTCTTGTTAAATTAACAGATAACGTTGACGTTAGATATTTATATAGCTTATTCTAAACGGAAAAATAAGATTCTTATTTTCAATGACGATTTTCAGTAGAGCTCCTTTAGGGCGTTATTGAACATTATGATCTTTACCATCATATAGGGATGCAGTATGAAGAAATTGATTTCTATCTTTTTGTTGTTTGCTATGACTAATTTATTTGCGGAGTCGGCAGCAATTGTTTTATTTACTTCAAATAAAGTGACCGCATCGGGTAGTGGTGGTTCGCGAACTCTTAGTCGAGGCCAGTCCTTACAAGCAGGAGATGCCATTGTCACTGCTGCTGGGGCTGCTGCCAGAATTAAATATCTAAATGGTACTTTAGTTACTCTTGGTGCTGACACCCATTATAAAATTATTGCTTTCTCTGCAAAAGCTGACGTGGTAATTAATGCTGAACTTACCAAAGGTAAACTGCAATCAGAAACAACGAATCAAAAAAAACGTGAAGCGCTTAAGACTCCGGTTGTAGCATTAGCAATTACTGGAACTAAATATAATGTGTTTATAGGTGGTAAGACAAAAACCAACGTTAAAGTAATTGATGGCACGGTTGAGGCTAATGGTCGGCCTTGGGGTGCTGGTGAGTCATTTATGGCAACACCTCAAGGTGTTTTTGAAGCACCATTCCCTTCTGCTGGAGAGATTGTAATTACACCGGCAATGGAAGCTGCTACACCGGCGGATACATCGTCTTCTGGTTCTTCAAGTTCGTCTTCCAGTTCTTCAAGTTCTTCATCCAGTTCTAGCTCCAATTCCAGCTCCAGTTCCAGCTCTAGTGCCGGGAATGTTGGTGCTGCAGTAAGCGTTAATACTGCAAGTAGTGTTGAGTTGCTTGCTACTACTGTTGTTGCTGGTTCCTCGACTAGTGGTAGTGCTGCAGCAACTACTGGTCTTGAAGGCAGTGCTGCTGCATTTGCGATTACTTGTTTCCCAGATCCATTCCCTCAATAAGTGTATTCTCCTGAGCATAAGCAAAGGACCTTCAGAATGTGGCTCGATGTCATTTTGAAGGTCCTTCGTAGTTGCAACACCTCTCTTTATAAACCTTTAGCACAACCTTCTTCGATAAATCACATGATGTAGCTGGGTTAAACCATATTGTTGCCCATAAATAGGCGTATCTTTAAATCTCTCCGAGATATCCGTCATCCAGAGCGCAGCGAAGGACCTCCTGAAGGTGGCACGGTGCAATCTGAAGGGAGATCCTTCGTGCGCTCTGGACGACGAAACTTTCTTAATTTAACGTGAGTTTCGGATAAGGGAGCCATTAGATCCCGTCTCTACCTTGATCTGTTCGTGCTGAGAGATGTTGTCGATCTAAATGCTCTCTTATCCGAAATTGACGTTAAGTTAAGGGGATTTATTCTATGGGGAGATTAGATCCAGAGTGTAAATGAAGACTCTTACACTCTGGATGGCGGTGCTTTATACCGGCACTAATTGATATCCTTGAATGCAGCGGGCAGAGAATAAGGTTGCTTTGTTAACAGAGCTTCTTACACCTGTAGTAAAACTTATTGCATTGGCATTAGTTGCGTTGACTGCAGTACCCCAATATGAAGTGGCACAGGTAAATCCACCTATAGGCCCTCCATTACAATTTGAAGCTTGGAATAAGGTAGTTAATTGTGCCGGTGCGGGTAAGTCGTTAAAGCCTGTGCACAATGCATCGGCAGCTGCCCAGTTTATTCCTGTTCCTGCATCAGCTAATGAGGAAGTATAAAAATTTGTATTACTCGATGTAGGAAGTTGGAATAATGGCCCGCCAGCATACAGATCACCTATTCCTAGAACTTGCATCGTTATAGTTGATGTGGGGGTGTTAGTACCCCTGATCGTAACTGCTGTGCCGGCTACGTTTCTTATAGTACCTGGAAAAAACTGCAGATCGCAGCTGGCTCCTGGAGCAAGATACGTACAACCACTAGCATCTTGTGTTACACCTACAGGTAAGTTATATGCTTGAACAAAGCGGGCAGGGGTGCCAGATGTATTTGTCACCACCAAGTCACCATTAGTATCCGTTGATTGGAATAAAACCAGGGTGCATTGGCTAGCATATGATGCAAAGCAATGGCCTCTTAGCAAACCTTTCTTATTAGGCGCATGTTTTTTAATTTCAACTGATAAAGTGGCCAGGTCTGTTGAGACATAATGGGCACTTAAACGTGCTTGAGATTCAGGCTGTACACACACTTTATCAGCGTTGTTTTCATCGCAAAGCATGGGGCCTTTCTGTTCAAGAGGAGCTGCCTGATTAATATCAACGACCAGATTTAAAAGACAGGATGCTCCTGGTTCGAGGTGTATTTCATCGCTGCAATCCTCGGCCTTAGTTTGTTTTTGACTGACACCATTTACGGGTTTCATTTTCAGGGTATGGGATTGGGTGCCATGGTTAACCAGTTGATATTGAATTTCACGCAAATCACCAGCCGCCATTTCCAGTACAGGATCGGTTAATGGTTCTAAAGTTAATTCAGGCTGCTTTGCTGCAAAAGCGCTAAATGTGAAACAAAAAAGCAGCATTACTTTTTTTTGTTTTCCGTTAATCATTTTCATTTTTATCCTTAATATTTAACCAGTTAACACTCCTTGTTCAGGAGTAATGTTTTATCATCTCAAAAATTTTATTTAAAAAAAAGAAATTTCCTTATTTCTCCTTGTGTATATAGACTCCATCCCAATCTTCAGGAGGTGGTTCAGCAATAAATGCATTACTACGATTAATATATAACTGATATAAAAGTGTATTGGGATGCCGTTCTTTAAGCTCTTCAAATAAACGTTTGGCTACAGTCCAATGTTGAGCAAAATATGCTTCTAATGCTTTATGATGAGCCTCAACTTCTTGAACCACTTCAGGAGGCATTTCAGTTAATAAACCAAGAGGTTCATAAATAACCAAAGCAGCCTGTCTGCCTTTAACCGCTACTTTATCTACAGTACGCCATAAAAAATCATCTTGATTTTCGCGGGTTGTGTCATTAACCAGAACATTCACACCATAGTATTTAGTTAAGCTTTCAAGTCTTGAAGCCAAATTCACTACGTCACCAAGAACCGTATATGCTCTACGGAATTTAGATCCCATGTCTCCCACGTTCATTAATCCAGTACCCAGACCAATGCCGATGGCTACATTAGGCAAATTGTTGGCGCGCATGACTTCATTAATGCTTGGTAGGGCCTTAAAAATCTCCAGGGTTGCCGTAATTGCCTGATAGGCATGTCCTTTACCTGCAATTGGAATAGGGGCACCCCAGAAGGCCATTACCATGTCACCTACGTATTTATCAATGGTTCCCTGATGGTTATAAATAATCTCTGTGATGGGCGTAAAAAAGGTATTTAAAAGGTGTTTCACACCTACAGCATCCAAGCCCTCGCTGGTACTGGTAAAACTGCGAATATCCGAAAACAGCACGGTCATATCACGTGTTTGACCCTCCATCGTGGATTTTTCTGGAGCATCCAATAATTCTTTAATATAGCTTTCTGGAACGTATTGACCAAACAGTTGTTTAATCTGATGTTTTTGCTGACGCTCTAAAAAGAATTCATACAAATAATTTAGTATTGTTTGCAAGAGAATAAGTGTTAAAAGAGTCGCAGCAGGAATATAAAGATTGTTTGAAGTAAATACAGAAATTTGACTCGCAAGGATAATACCGATTGCAGCAAGGGCTATAAGAATTCGAGAAAGAACTCCTAAAGCAGGGATAAGAAAAGCAAAAAGCATTCCGAAGAGGCTAAAATAGATAATACCTTCAATCGAAGACCAGTTGTATTTAGTAGCTACTTGCTTGTTAAGCATCGCTGCAACCATATTACCCACCATCTCCACACCAGGAAATGATTTGGCAACGGGTGAACGGTGTAAATCAGAAAGCATGATGGTGGATGAACCAATAATTGCAATAGCACCTTGCAGCTCATTGGCACTTACTTTATCGTGTAGGATATCAGTTGCTGAGTAAAAAGGTAGGGTCAGCGGTTGGCCCCAGAAGGGTATCAATATTTGTCCGTGTGCATTAGTAGGAATGAACGTGCCTTCTACATCGATTCCATAAAGATTTGTTCCATTAATGTCTTTATGGAATTTTAAATCTACATGCTCTGCTAATAAATAACGAATAACAGTCATTAATGCCAGACTTGGATACACTTTATTTTCAAAGCCGGCCAGAATCAAACCTTGGCGAACAATACCGTCGGAGTCAGGTAAATTACTCGCAAAGCCGCCATGTTTTGCTGCCTCCATGAATAATTTATAACTGGCATTATAACCACGGAATATTTGAGCACTGTAAGAATCTGCTTTCAGTAATTGCCCTTGTGAGTTAGTCAGCGAAGGGGGCAGCATTCCTTTACGTACGTCTTCCAAATTATGGAATAAAAATCCTAATACCACGTCATAAGATTGCATGGCGTTGGCAAAAATCTGATTATTATCAACGGCAGGGATGGCTTTTGTGAGTAATGAGGCCAGTTCGGTCAGTTCGGTAGGCGACATGTTGGTGATGTTTTGAATTCTTTCTTTTAAACCTATGGCGTAATTAACTTCCGGATCAGACATAATCACGTCAAAGCTTGTGATGACCACACCATTTTTTTGCAGTTTTAAAAGGAGCTGAGCCAGCTTATCTCGTGGCCAAGGCCAACGTCCTTCTTTGTAAATAGACATGTCATCAATATCAACAATGACTACACGGGTTTTTTCCTGGTATTCATGATGGAATAATTGCAAGGTTTGGTCGTAAATAAAAGAATCCAAACGTTCAACGAATAAATTGACGCCAGGTATTGGCAGCACAAGGTTTAATAGAATTAAAATAACGCATGCTAAGCTAAGAAGAATTTGGTTAAATTTATTTTTATACAGTTTAGATAAAAATTGAAGCCTCATACCATTCCTTGGAGTTATGGAGGACGTTGGAGGGATGTGATTCAACGCCCTCTGGAGTGTCTTAACTTATCGTATAACGTATGCCAGCAATTGTTTGAAGGCTGCTGTATGTTCCTGCAGAACTATAATACTGCTCTTCTACTCGAACAGTGATATTTTTGTGATTCAAAGAAAGTCCGCCACCCACGCGATAACCGTCTTTATTCATGCTTAATTGCGGTGAAACGCCGTTAATTACCGCGCCAATTACTGGGCGACTGTTAGAAAAGCTTAAAACCTGCAATAGACCTGCATTCACAAAGGGACGGAAAGGGAATCTAGTCTTATCAAATTTATAATCAATCTCCGCATTTTCCATTAAAAACCATACCTTATTTGTTAAAGGCAATACGGTTTGAGGAGGAAGTTTGGCGTTATTAAAGTTAAAGGCATAAGAGCCTGCACTAACCTGGCTGTATAAAACACGGGCGCTTGCAATAAGGGAGAAGTTTTTCCAAGGGCGGGTGTAAATACCGGCAAGGCTTGCAAAGCCGCTGTGATTTGTATTTCGTGCAGAACCAATTTGTGACGACCTGGTCCCTGGCATAATTGTTGACTGAGTATTTACTCTGTTTTGACCGTATGCCCCTGCTATATCAATAAAATACTTGGGAGAAAATTGTTTTAAAGCATGTCCGGCTAAACTGTCGTTATGCGTTATTTGGTGGGCGTTTGCTGGAACCCCTGGATTTATAAAAATCTGTGAATTAAGGCTTGTATCTACTCTGAAAAGAGACATCCCTACTGTCCAGGAAGGTGCGACCAGTATATTACCAACGGATGCAGAATACAGGGTGGAATGTCCGCTAAAGCGACTGAAGTTATTTCCAGTTGTGGAGTTAAATTTAAAGTCGGTATAACCGGTTAAAAAACCAATGCCAATGTTTTTAAATTTATTGGTTTTTTTTAGAGCTGCGTCTTTGTCTTTAGCTGCTTCAGCACAAACCATAGGTGTATTTAATAAAAGCAGGCTGGATAATAAAATCGTCCGTATTTTCATAAGTAAATCCTTTAACATAAATAATCATGCAATGTTACTCATAAGTAGGGTTATAAAACAATAGAAAATTACTTCCTAAGAGTCATTTATGGGTTTATGTTAGTTGTATTAACATCTTGAATCGCAACTTATTTCCCCTGGGGGTAAGTTATGAACGATATAAAAACACAATGGTTAAAATGGGTTTCAGAAATACAAGCTATCTCACAGTCAGGTCTGGTTTATGCGGCAAAAGCAGATAATACGTTTGTATGATTTGGTGTTAAATGATTCTATGACGCATTTTGATTAAAACCGGATTTTTTATATTGGTGAACTACTCTCTTGAGGAATTGGTGGTGCTGAGTTAAATATATAGGTAATAAGTAACGCAAAAAACATCACTACAGCAAAATACAGGATAATTTTAGCTAATAAAAAACTGGTTGGTCCCAATTCTTTATACTCAAAATAGGCTGCAATAATTGCTATAAGTAAAAAACAAAAAGCTCCTAGTAGCATATTTCTTCCTGAGTTGTTGCCTTTATGCGTAGTTTTCAATCCGTATAAAGGCAAAAAATGATTTATCTGACAAGCACATATCGTCCGTTTTGAATACGATATACATGGCCATTACGATGAACGACACCTTGTTTATGATACATCCTATTATTATGATAAGTTGCGGGTTTTCCAGTCACGTAATTCACACCACTACCTACAGTATGAACAGCCGTAGAGCCCACAGCGCCTACACCACGAACAGCAGTATAACCTACAGCGCCTACACCACGAGCAGCAGTATAACCTACAGTACCTACACCGTGACCTACAGCACCCACACCGCGAACGGCTGTAGTACCTACCGCACCTACAAAGCCAACGCCAGTACCAACTACAGCATTCCCGGTTTGTCCTGCTTTATTTAGAGTATTACAGCCTGCAAGGCTCGCGGCTAGTACACAAGCTGAAATACCAGTAATGATAATTTTTTTCATTTTGTCTCTTCCTTTTGTTATTAATTTTATCCTATGTGCAGTACAAATATAGTACATTAATTGAATATTGCTAATTTTTGTACATTTTCAGGTGGGTGGCATCATTGGCGAGTCATATTATGGATAGATACTGTCATTGGGGGCGTGTTGAAGGATTAGCCTCGCATCTTAAATAAAGAAATAGAGCACGGTAATGCTTAATGCAAATTTATATATGTAATCTTTTGAATGTACTGAATATTTTTTTTTACTTGCTTATTCACTATTTCCCTCCCACACTACTCAACAGGGTATTGATTAATTCAGCAGAAGCAATCAATCAAACTGAAAAGACTAAAGTAATCAGGGAAGGAATAAATTATGTATCAGAATATCCTAGTCGCAGTAGATGAAAGTGATATATCAAAACAAGCTTTGCAAGAAGCGATTAATCTGAGTAAAGAGCAGAATGCTAAATTAAGAATTCTTCATGTAGTACATGACTTCTATACAGGTTATCTTGGTGCAGGCATTGATTACGAGCAATTAGAGTTAGCTTTTAAGCAGGAGGCGCAAAAATTATTAGATGAAATGGAAGCGATCGCACATCAATCAAAGGCTGATTGTGACAGCCAATTGCTGGTCTTGAAACCTCAAGAACGTATTCCAGAAAAAATTATTGAAGCGGCAAACAAATGGCCTGCTGATTTGTTGGTTATAGGGACACATGGCCGTCAAGGTTTACAACATTTTATTTTGGGCAGCGTAGCGGAAGGGGTTATTCGCAGTGCGTCAATGCCTGTGTTGCTTATTCGCGGGAAATAAAAAATCTCCGGGTATCGTCGTCCGGAGCGTAGCGAAGGATCTCCTGAAAGTGGCTCGGTGCTATCTGAATGGAGGTCTTTTACGCTTTAGACGACGATATTAAATGCCATTGTTACCTTCATAGCGCTTAAGTGATATTATTTGCATCATCACAAGTAGCGAGAATATGAAAGTGGATAGGGTAGCCGAGCTTAAAAAATTAGTGCATGCACAAGTGAAAGATGCTCCAGCAGATAAGCCTGTTTTTTTTAAAACCGGCCCTGGGGATTATGCAGAGCATGATCAATTTATTGGCGTTTCAGTACCTAATATAAGAAAAATTGCCAAGCAATATCGTTCTTTATCGAGAACGGAGTTGAACACGCTTATTAGCTCACCGATCAATGAAGAGCGCCTACTTGCGTTATTCATTTTAGTTGACCAATATCAACGCGAATCAGTACCAATAAAAAGTGAGTTGTATCAGTTTTATTTGGACAATATAAAACAGGTTAATAATTGGAATTTGGTTGATGCTTCTGCATATTTAATTATGGGCGCACACTTAGTGCATGCAGATAAAACCATTCTTATTAATCTGGCGCATTCAGATGCCTTGTGGGAGCGACGCATAGCTATTGTTTCAACCTGGTATTTCATTCGTCAAAATGATCTCCAATGGACAATGAGCATTGCAAAAATCTTGCTTCATGATAAACATGATTTAATTCATAAAGCCGTAGGCTGGATGTTGCGAGAAGCCGGCAAAAAGGATCTGCTGCTATTAGTAGCTTTTCTGAATGAATACGCGCATCAAATGCCGAGAACCATGCTGCGTTATGCTATTGAAAAATTTACTCCAGAAGAGCGTAAGGTTTTTTTAATGCAAAAATCTTAGTATCAAATCAACAGGGGGTGCCCTATCTTGCTTAGATTTGAGTAGGCTGGGATGTAAAGCCCAGAGAATAGCTGCAAACGTCTGAAATCAGGCCCCAATATTAAGGAGCTACCTGATGACCATTTTCAAAGAAAACCACAGCGCCTGAAACAGCAGAGACTCGAGGTCCAGGTAAAATAAATCCTACCACATTTAAAGGATCTACTGCGGCAATAGAAATTCGTTCATTATTGGGTTCTGTATTTTTAATTGCGCGCAACGATTCTACGGCATGCGGCAAGGCAAATTGTTCTCCTAAAAAACCTTCAATAAAACGTCCTCCTCTTATTTCTCCGCGCTCTTCTAGCTTTCGATACATCGCATGAAGTTCTCGCCAGCGAGGAATATTCTTTTCTCGAGCTAAAAGATCACGAAAAACCACCCCATACCTTTTGAGCAACAACCAACACATTGCCTCGATTTGTTCGTTATTAAAAGAATGAAGGCTTTTTTTCAATAGAGACCAACGACCGAAACTGTATTGATGCCGAATTATTCGGCGTCTTTTTTTCACCAGACGTCGTCGGGGATCAATTAATGAACGTAAATTATCAAAAAGATCGGCTGTGGTTAATCCTGCCGTAACCAATTCCCATAATCCCATTTCAATTTCTGATTTCAGATGATTGACGTCATCGGCAATATCCGCAAAAAAAGAGGCGCCATGTTGTAATAAATAAAAATAAATATCTTTGGCAATATGAGTTAAACCTGCTAAACGTTCTTCGGGAACTCCTACTTTCACATCTAGTAACCAAGAGGATATTTCCCGAATGAAAAAAGTGATGGGGGCAATACTGGTGGGTATCACTCTTTTCTGTTCTACAACCGAATCTGTATGGTTTATAGATGCAGAAAGTCTTCCCCACCCTACTATTCCCATAGAACATAAAGTATCAAGAAGGTGGGGATCATAATTTTTGATTCTCTTGGCAAAAATATGCGGTTCCCAGGCTTTTGCTGGAAGTTCAAAACCCTGCAATTGCTCAAGAACGGCTAACAAGCCTTGTTCGCCATTTAATTGAGTGTCTGCCGCAACATGTTGCCAGTTAAATAGCCATCGAACAAATTGTGCTGTAGTTACGGGTTCTATTTCTTGTCGCAGCTTAGTCAAGGTCAATTGATGAATACGGGCTAGCAATCGGCGCTCACACCATTCTTGTTGAGAAGAGCTTTCAAACATACCTCGTAAAATTAATCCGGAAGTTTCCAGACGCAGTAAAGTATGCTCTACCTCTGACTCCGTAAGACACAACAAATGGCTTAAGGCGGCACTGGTTGTGGGGCCTAAATGATACATCCATCCCCGAATCATCTGAATGATACCCTCATCACGCTCCAGAGGATTTTGTTCTATTTTTTGTAAGGATTGGTTCAGTACGGCATCAATATAGATGTTGGAACATGTTTGTGCTTTCTCAATAGCAAACCAAAATAGAGTATCTCCCCATGTCGCTGTTCCTGCTCTTCCTTGAATCACTAATTCTTCGAAAAAATTGTGCCATAAGGAAATGGACTCTTGATAAAGAGGGGCGCTGGCAGGAAAGGCAATCAGGGTTTGCAGCATATCCTGTAATTCATCGGCATTTCTTATATCCGGCCATGCTTGCTGCCGTACTTCCTTGATTACTTCGGGATCTAATTTACCTAATTCCTCTACTAGATTTACAGGTAAGGTACGTCGCATTGCAACCGCACGAGCGCGCCGTTCTTCCAAAGGAGCATCATCAAGAAAAGCATAAGGATTAGCATTCAAAATTTCGTGAGCAAAAACGGATGGTGTCGGCGTATCTACAGCGATGCATTGAATTTCTTTATTCTTTATTTTATTTAATAGCGTAATAAATCCTTCAATATTTAAGGCGTCATTTAATGCATCTTTCATGGCTTCATTGATTAAAGGATGGTTCGGCAGGACGATATCAGCTGCATCAAGATTATCCTGACAAGCAACCGCTTCAGGAAAGACGGCGGCTAATAAATCTTCAGAGCGCATGCGCAGAATATTAGGAGGTACTTTGCGCCCATTTCGAAAACGCACTAAAGCTAATGATCTTCCTGCATCCCAACGCCAACGTGTCGGAAATAATGGGGATTGTAACACCGCCTGCGTTACTATTTCCCGGGCTGTTATAGCGCTTAAAAAATTAAAAACGTCAGCTAAAGGGAAGCTGTGTTGTTCTGTTAGTGCAATATTAATACCGTTGTCAGTGGCTGAAGCTTGAAGCTCCACATTAAATGAACGGCAAAAACATTTACGTAAGGCCAATCCCCATGCTTTGTTAATGCGTGCCCCAAAAGGGGAGTGAACAATCAATTGCATCCCTCCGGACTCATCAAAAAATCGTTCGGCAATAATTCTTTGTTGCGTAGGCACGGCACCTAATAAAGCCTGTCCCTGACGAATATAATCAATAATCTGCCGCGCTCCATTTTCATCTACTTTGCAGTAAGTTTTTAGCCATTCCTGAGTTTCTTCGATTGACTCCTCTCCTGGACTTAATTTGGAGCTAATGAGCTCACGTAAGCTGGATACGCGTAAGGAAAGCTCTGCGGTGCGTTCAGGAGCCTCACCACGCCAGAATGGAACGCTTGGAGGGGCACCATGTGCATCTTCAACAGTAACCAGCCCTTTGGTACTTTCTATACGATTGATTCGCCAGGAAGTACTGCCCAGCAAAATAATATCTCCTCGATTACTTTCTACGGCAAAATCTTCATCTAAAGTGCCAACAACTGCATTCGTTGTTTCTGTTTTTACCGTAAATAAGCCATTATCAGGAATGGATCCACCACTGGTTATCGCTACCAAACGACTGCCACGCCGTGCTTTCAATACACCATTTAGTCGATCAAAAAAAAGATAAGCTCCGTACCGTCCACGTGAGCCGGAAATACCTTCAGAAAGCATTTCAATTACTTCATCAAATTGTTCTTGAGCCAAATTTTTATAATGAAACGCTTTACGAACCATTTTAAATAAATCTACTATATGCCAATCTTCGGTAGCACAGGTTGCAACAATTTGCTGGGCTAAAATATCGATGGGTTCTTTGGGTATAATCAGTTGATCTAGATCACCTTCCAAAATAGCCCCCACAAGGGCTGCGCATTCTAAAAGCTCATCTCGCGTGGTTGCAAAAATTCGTCCTTTAGAAACAGCACCATGCCAATGCCCAGCTCTTCCTACCCTTTGTAACATCGCAGCAATAGAGCGAGGGGAACCCAATTGGCAAACCAAATCTACGGAACCAATATCAATGCCTAACTCTAATGAAGCAGTGGCCACCAAGGCCTTTAACTCGCCATTTTTTAATTTGGTTTCAGCGTTTAATCTGAATTTTCTGGAAAGACTGCCATGGTGAGCTAATACTAAATCCTTACCCAAGCGTTCTGCTAAGTGATGCGCTACTCTTTCTGCTACACGACGGGTATTGGCAAAAATAAGTGTAGAACGGTTTTGTTCTGCCAATTGGGCTAGGCGATCATAAATCTCATCCCATAGGGTATTAGAGGCTACTGCTTCTAAATCACTGGTAGGAACCTCGATGGCCAGCTCCAAATGTTTGGCATGGCCAATATCAATAATAGCTGGAGTAGGTCTATCATTTCCTACTAAAAAATTAGCCACTGCGTCTAAGGGTTTTTGGGTGGCTGACAAACCAATGCGAACAGGAGGAGAAACCATTAATGCGTCAAGTCGTTCCAGGGATAAAACCAAATGGGCACCACGTTTATCATCCGCTAAAGCATGAATTTCATCCACAATAACGGTTTTAATAGTGCGTAAAATTTCTCGACTTTTACCGGCTGTAAGTAAGATGTAAAAGGACTCAGGTGTAGTAACTAAAATATGGGGCGGTTTTTTTAACATGGTTTGACGCTCACTAGGAGGCGTATCACCAGTCCGAACCATAACCCTAATTTCAGTCATTGAAATGCCCTGCTTTTTGGCAAGATTCATAATTTCATTCAAGGGGCCCATCAGGTTTTTTTGGACGTCATTTCCTAAAGCTTTTAAGGGTGAGACATACAAAACCGCGGTTTCATTCACCAAGTCTCCTGAAAGAGATTGTCTGACTAATCGATCAATACAGACTAAAAAGGCAGCCAGAGTCTTACCAGAACCTGTTGGTGCGGAAATTAAAGTATTTTGGCCTGCAAGTATCCTGGGCCATCCTAAATTTTGTGGTTCTGTAGAATCACCAAATTTCTCGAAAAACCACTCTTGTACAATAGGATGTGCCCAGGAAAGACGATTATCAGTATTCACTGCTTTAATCCTGGAACAATTAGAAAGGAGTTACTAAATAAGTATATACCAAAATGGCAAATATAGTTCATTTTGAGTTAAATGTGGTCTTTAGGTAAGTAAATAATAATTTTTCTTTATTGCAATGTGTCTGCCCATTGAGCTGTTGATCAGAGTAGGCTGGGCTGTAAAGCCCAGAGATAAACCTGAGTTTAGCCGCAAACGTTTGTATTTACCCTGTGGCAAATTTAAGCTGTTCTTCTGTTTGAGGATTATGGTTTAGCAACTCTTCCAAATTTTTGGCGGTAAACTGTTCTTTTGCTTGAATGTAACCTAATTCTGCTATTTGTTTATGGTGTTTAAAATCAAGCATACCGTATTTTTCTATTCTCAAAGAAATACATTCATCGGCCATAGCAATCATTTTTTCGGTATTTTGGTGTGAGCTGATGGTTAACAGCCGCAGCACTAATTCACCTAAATTAAGCGGTAAAATGGATTCATTTCCTCTTAATTTGTTATACAGTAGTTTCCAGCCGGAAAGGGCGGAGGGTAAAGGAGATAATTTGAAGCTATTATGCCCTGTAATATTGGAGGCAATGATTTTATTGCTGCGCGAATATTGGCGCATGACATCAATAGGGATGTTGTTGAGTATACCGCCATCAAGGAGCAGCTTGTCACCAATGGATACAGGAGGATAGATAAAAGGCAATGAAAGGCTGGAACGCACTGATTCCCAGAGTAGCCCTTTATCATGAACAAATAAATTTTGACTTACCAAATCAGTAGAGACGCAAAAATAATTAAGCCATAAATCTTCTATTAATCCTTTTTGCCCAAAAACATTAATCAGACCAGCTGATGCTCTTTTGCCAGAGGAAATTGCAATATAAGGGAAGGTAAAATCAATTTTTGAACTTTTGATCAAGACCTCATTAACAATTTCAAGAACCTCCGTTGATGTATAGCCGCAAGCGAAAAAAGCAGCAATCATGGCACCCATGCTGGTTCCAGCAATGTAATCTACCGGAATATTGCGTTCTTCCAGTAATTTGTAAAAACCAATATGCGCTAAACCGCGAGCTCCTCCACCGCTAAGTACCAGAGAAACGGTGTTATCGGTAAAGATACGCATCATGCGTGACATACCTTTATCGGTGTCTATTCTGACGTGATAATGATTTGTCACCTTGCGATGTTGCAACCAATACTGTGTGTTTTGAGGGCGATCTGCGGTTTTATGCAGTAACATTAAAATAGTTCGTTTTAAAAAATGATGTTTCATATCATTTATATAGTGCTCTACTGTGGATAGTTTATATTCTTTATTATCTGCAAGCGCTATGAGTGCTATTGAATCTGCTTGGCGAATACAGAATTTAGTCCAGTTAGATAAGGTATCGTCAGCAAGATAAAAAATAAATGAATACTCATTTTCTTTTTGGTCAATCCAGAGAATGCCTTCATGACTCAAATTACCCTCTTCATCGAGAAGGCCTTCGCACTCACTCATGCACTCGTTTGTTAATAAAAGGATTTTTTCTCCATAAGGAAATTTGGAAACCATTTGATTTAATTGGTGTGCACTATCTGGTATTCGATGTATAGGAATCAGCGCGATGGATTTATTGTGAGAATGCTCTTTATTGATTCCTTGTAGGGAGTTTGTTAAGCGTTTAATCGTAAATTGGGTTATTTTGTTGAGTAATTCAGGATAAATTTGGCTTAATTCCAGGAAATTTTTCTTGGTTAATTTTAAAATAATACTGTCACGTAGCGTATAGACATCAGCTGAACGTGGCAAATCTGAGATAAGAGCCATTTCCCCAATGATGTCGCCTTCATAAAATTCACCTTGATAAGTCACACGATCTTCTGCGTCGGTGACTTGGTAGTAGAGGCGGCCTTTAATCAGGATATATAAATCATTGAAGTTCTCACCTTTTTTGATGAGTAAGGAATCCCCTGGATGTGAGTTTACTTCTAATACGGAAGCAATTTTTAATAAGCATTTATCACTCATTAAGTTAAAAGGCTCGTGTTTCTTAATGAATTCATAAATTTGCATTTGTGAGAATAAGATTTTTTTCATAAGCATCTTAGAAGTTGAAAACCGTTACTTTCAATTATAGTAGCTGTTTAAACTCGTTGCGTTATTGGTGTGATATAAAATGTGTTCAAAAATTTCCACGTTTGGTGGGGGCGGCGTTTACGGACTTAAATGATATTACTGATTCATATAATAAAGCGTGCGCAGCTCTTAAGAACCAATAATTTCAGATAATGAGTTTTGCAACAAACTTGACAAAAAGAAATTTTAATTTCTACAATGTTATTGGTCAAATAATTATTTGGCTATCATAATGTCTATTAATTAATTTAAAAGGAATTAAGTAATGAATAAAATCAAATTAACTGGTGTTGCTCTTGCAGTAGGCGCTGCTTCTATGTTTGCTTTCGCTCCTGCTTTTGCTGCTGGCGATGCTGCTGCTGCACCAATGGTTGATTGTAAAGGTGGAAATGCATGTAAAGGACAAAGCAGCTGTAAAACTGCTGATAACGCATGCAAAGGTCAAAATGCTTGTAAAGGTAAAGGCACTTCACAAATGTCTAAAGAAGCTTGTGAAAAAGCTGGTGGTACTGCTGCTGCTAAATAAGTACTTCGGTACTTTTTGTCTTACTCCAGGTATGTCATGCATACCTGGTTTCACTTTAGGTTTGATATGGACATCACTCGATATAAACCCACACAGGAAATGCCTTTTCTAGGCTTTGGCTTAGGATTGCGATCCAATTATTACGAAGAAATTTTAACTCAAAAACCAGCAGTCGATTGGTTTGAGATTCTGACGGAAAATTACCTTATTCCTGGCGGAAAACCACTTTATTATCTTGATAAAATACGAGCAGATTATCCTGTAGTCATGCATGGTGTTTCTCTTTCTTTAGGCAGCTCCGATCCTTTGGATAGGGATTATTTGCAGCAATTAAAGGGATTAATTACTCGTGTAGAACCTGAATGGGTTTCTGATCATTTATGTTGGACTGGTGTGAGTGGTCTTAATGCTCATGATTTATTACCTGTTCCTTATACACAACAGACTGTGCAGCATATTGTGTCGCGTATTCAACAGATTCAGGATTTTTTAGGTCGTCCTATTTTAATTGAAAATGTATCCAGTTACCTTACGTTCAAACAATCTGAAATGACTGAGTGGGAGTTCATTCTTCAGATACTGAATCAATCGGGTTGTTATTTATTATTGGATGTAAATAATGTTTACGTCAGTTCTATTAATCATCAATTTGATCCATTGGAATACATTCAAGCTTTGTCCGCAGAGCGCGTGGCGCAAATTCATTTGGCCGGTCATTCCAATCAAGGGGATTACATCATTGATACGCATGATGCGCCTGTAATTCAGCCTGTTTGGGACCTGTATGCTGCGACTATTAGTCATTTGGGTAAGGTCTCAACCATGATTGAGCGTGACGACAACATGCCTCCATTTGCAGAGCTTTTGGCGGAAATGAATCAGGCCAGACGTATTTCCGAAGCGGTGTTATGCGAAGAGGAGTATGTATGACGGAGTTGCTGAATTTACAAAATCAATTTCAAGAATTTTTATTATCCGGTCAGTGTGCCATTCATGATTCAATTGTAGAAACAGAATTAGTTCCTGTAGAGACGCGTTTAGCAATATATCGAGATGCCTATGTCTTACGGTTGATAGAATGCCTTAATGCCAATTTCCCTTTTTTATCTGCTTATTTAGGAACAGATGAGTTTAATCAATTAGCAAGAGCCTATATTGCACAACATCCTTCTTCTTATCGCTCCATCCGTTGGTTTGGTGATGGTTTGGCTGATTTTGTAAGCAATTATTACCCGCAATACCCTCATTTAGCAGAGCTTACGGCTTTTGAATGGAAGATGACTCTGGCATTTGATGCTGCTGAGGCGCAGAGAGTGCAAATAGAAGACATGGCTGCTGTGCCTCCTTACGCCTGGGCTGATTTGCATTTTGTTCTCCATCCTTCGGTACATCTATTGAGTTATTTCTGGAATGCCATTCCGTTATGGCAGGCTTTAGCACATGATGAAGCGCTGCCTGATTTACAGAAGAATACAGAAGCAAATACATGGGTTTTATGGCGCTCTGAAGAATACCTTATTCAATTTTACAGTTTATCCAAAGAGGAAGCCTGGGCTTTAGATACTTTAGCTCAAGGACGTACTTTTGCTGATTTATGCGAAGGGTTATGCGAATGGCTTCCAGAAGCGGAGGTTGGCATGCGTGCTGCATCTTACCTTAAGAACTGGATTCAAAAAGGAATTTTATCAAAATTAGTGTCTGCTGATAAGAAGCTTAATAACAATCCAATTGATTAATTCTGTATCTCATAGCATAATAGGAAGACAAGCTTGCAGTAGTAGCCCTATATGACTAAAAAGACTGATAATCCTGAGAGCAAGACACCGTCTTCAACGAAGCCCACTCCAGATGCGCCCGTACTATTACAGGTGAAACGTATTAATAATCCTGGTGGTGGCGATTGCGCTTTTTATGCTTTTGCTATTGGTTTAATTGATATAATTCAGGAAGAACAGGTTATCGGCAAGCAAGATATGTTTAATCGCTGGGTGGCTTTAGCTCCCTCTTTAAACACATTATATGATTCGATATGCCGCTTTGATATGAAAAAACAGGATGTTGAATTGTTAAAACGATTACAAAAAATATTAAGAACAATTTATTATGAAACGCAACTTCAACAGTTAAAAGAAGCCTGCGTCAAATCTACAAAAGACAATCGCTATAAATTCTTAACCGCTACAAAAATTTATAATGATTTTTCTGCGCTGTATTACGGCATTGTGGAAAAAATAAATGCGGCGTTTAATTTAAACGCTAATTATAATTTGTTCGCTAACTCAAAAGAGCTTCGTGGTCTTGTAGGGGGATTGCCTAAAAGTAAGCTTGAGACAAGCGAAGAAAAGATAACTGAGGCATATAATAAGGCAGTGGAATTAATTTTCACAGTAAATGATCTTAACGGTATTGAAATTATTAAAAATAATGAACAGCTCATTTTGGCTCCATTATTAATCAGATTGATTTATGGCAGTAAAGTAACACTTGATGCTCTTACTGAGGAAACTCCAGTTAATCCCGAATCATTAATTATTAAATTAATGCAACGCATCACCCAAGATCGTGTTTGGGGTACTTTGAGTGATTTAACCCATTTAGCAAGTGTATTTAATGTTAATCTATGTACTTATCTTAATAATCAACGCCAACCATTTGAAGCTGATCCTGCATATCACACAATTGTTATTAATAATGAAAACAACACGCATTGGACTACTCGCGTGTGTATTGCTGAAACTGTGGAACCCACGAAAGCTCCTGCGGTTCCCTTGGCTTCCGGCAAGAAAGATCTTCCAGAAAAAGGAAGTGCTCCCAAACCGAAAAACGCAGCCCCTAAACCTTCAGAATTAAAAACTGATAGTACTGACAAGTATAGATTGACACAGTTACATCATCAGGTGACAACGGCCTGTATTAAATACTCTAATTACAGTAACAGTATTTGGTTTTCTTTATTCCATAGACATGGTGGGGCGGGCAGAGCGCGTGCGCGACTATTTAAGGAGCAATTTGCTTCAATTAACAATTATGATGAGGCAAAGAGAGAATTACTTAGATTTCTGGCTGACAACAATGATAATGGTAATACGCATCCGCATTCGTTAAGAACGATGATCTTGCATGAAGTATTAGAGTCTCAATACAAAATTTCTTTACAGACTACGTCAGCTATTTTTGATTATCGATTAGAGACATTAGGAAAACAATTAAATACTGATGTTTTAAGTTTTACATTAAACCTGTAGTTCATTGCCATTAAGTTAACGTGAGTTCTGGATAATGGAGCCATTAGATCCAGTCTCTACCGTGATCCGTTCGTGCTGAGTTACTCAGCACGAACGGTTTTGTGGGAGGAGGTAGATCTTGTGGATTCCTTATCCAGAACTGGCGTTAAGTTAATAAAATGTTCCTTGTTCACGACGGAATTTTCTTAACTTAATGCCAGTGCTCTGAATAGGACTACTGTGCGTGTTTCCTACCAAGACATCCAATAATCGGCGGCGCTATAGAGATAAAAATAATGCCGTAAATGACTAACGCAAAATTATCTTTCACTACCGGAATTGAGCCTAAAAAATAACCAAGACCTAGTAAACTGCCTATCCAAATAAAGGCACTGACTAAATTATACAAAGAAAAATGCAGTACGCGCATGGTGCCAATGCCTGCAACAAAGGGGGCAAAGGTTCGTATTATAGGGATAAAACGAGCAAAAATAAGGGTCTTCCCACCATGCTTCTCATAAAAAGCATGAGTATCCTGCAAATGCTTTTTATTCAGTAGCCATGATTTATTCGCAGAAAAAATACGTGGCCCCAAGGCTCGACCAACGAGAAAGTTCACTTGATTTCCCAAAACTGAAGCAATAAAAAGTATTAAAAATAACAACAGAATACTTAATGGATTTCCTGGCTGTGCAGCAATACTTCCTGCAGCAAAAAGTAACGAATCTCCAGGAAGAAAAGGAGTAACAATAAGCCCTGTTTCGCAGAAAATCACTGCAAACAATGCAAGATAGGTCCAAAATCCATAAGTTGAAACAAAGGCATTCAGGTACACATCAATATGAAGAATGTAATCCAGCAAGTGAGATAAGTAGTGCATTTTGTCCTTGTCTATAATAAAAATATGGGTAAGCGATTTTTTGTTGTATTCATCACTAACACAGCCAATGATTTCAGCATTTTCACACATTTTGCTCTATTTTGTCGATGCGCCTATGCTATCCTTTTGATGGTTTAATAAATCCTGAGCAGGTAATTAACATGAATACATTATTCCATCTGGCATTTCCCATCCATGATTTGTCGCAGGCGAAGGACTTTTATCATCATAAATTAGGTTTTCCATTAGGGCGTGAATCAGAACATGCACTGATTCTAAATTTTGGAGCACATCAAATTGTCGCGCATAAAGTGGATACCTTAATGGAATCTCAAGAAGGAATTTATCCCAGACATTTTGGTTTAGTTTTTCTTGAAAAAGAAGAGTTTGAGGTATTTATAGAGCGGCTTATGGTACAACAGGTGCCTTTTGAGATTCCTGTTAAAATACGATTTGCACACACACGGATTGAACATCAATCATTTTTTTTGAAAGACCCCAGCAATAATTTACTTGAGTTCAAATATTACAGTTTTGCTTCTGCTATTTTGGGCGAGACAGATTATAAAAAAATTGGAGAGGACCCTAAAAAATAATCTAGTTGAATATAATCAATAGTCCTTTACAATGAGAATTGATAATTCGAATTACCAACCAAGGATGTGTTGTGTTACGTTTTTTATTCCCTGTTTGCTTGTTCTTAAGCGCAGTACTCTTATTTAGCATCCAGCCTATGGCCGCCAGAGCCTTATTGCCTGTTTACGGAGGAACGCCTGCGGTATGGACGGTGTGCATGCTGTTCTTTCAGGCTGTATTGCTGATTGCTTATGGATACGTAGCCTTAATCAGTCAATTAAAAACGACCTTTGCATGGCGCATTATTCACAGTGTTTTATTGGTTTTGAGTCTCATAGCTATTCCTTTAGTTTTTCATCCTTCAGTTTTTGATGGAGCACCAGAGTGGAGTATTTTACATAATTTGCTGGTGCAGCTAGGCTTGCCATTATTAATCATCGGTGCCTCAGCCCCTTTGCTGCAATTTGCATACAGTCAAACTAAGGCAAAAGGTGCTGCAGATCCTTATTTTTTATATATTGCTTCAAATTTTGGAAGTCTAGCCTCTTTATTGCTTTATCCTATTGTTATAGAGCGTTTTATTGGTTTGAACGATCAATTTTATTTATGGAGCATTGGTTATCTTTTCTATATCTGCTTGCTGTTTTTTATGCTCTTTACTATCCACTATAAGCCTTTAGAACGTCAGGAAACAGAGCGTGCACCCTGGCCTTGGAAGGATATAGTGTCTTGGGTATTTTTAAGTTTTATTCCATGCAGTTTGATGCTTGGTGTGACTTTATATATTACAACGGATGTTGCGGCGACGCCTTTATTTTGGGTTTTGCCTTTGGCTTTATATCTTTTGACTTTTATCTTTGCCTTCAGCTCAACAGAATGGGCTTTATTCTCATGGTGCTCACGCAATTGTGTTTTTTTTCTGGTTTTTACTATTCTTGGATTTATTTTAAATGTAGGTCAGATTAGAGCCTGGCAAACAATTTTATTTAATTTGTTGAGCTTTTTTATTTTAGCCTTGCTCTGTCATCGGGCACTGTTTTTAAAAAGACCCAAGCCTCAATTATTGACGGTATTTTATTTCTGCCTGGCACTGGGAGGTGTGCTTGCAGGAGTGTTTAATGGAATTTTAGCACCGCATTTGTTTAATCAAGTTTATGAATACCCTTTAGCCATTTTATTAAGTCTCTTTGCTTTATCGCGCCTGAAATTTATCGGAGGTTTGTGGGTTCCTGTTGTTGTTTTAGCGCTTTTATTAACGCGCTATGTTCTTCCTGAGTTTCATTGGCCTGCAGGCTTTTCAACAGCTCAAATCACTGAAATTTTAGCTTTGATTGTATTAGTCGTCTGGCAAGAAAGTAAAATCAGTTTGTTTTTATCCATGCTGATTTTATTTGGGTTTATTTTTTACCCAGGATTGCAAGAAGATAATATCTTAGTGCAACAACGTAATTTTTATGGTGTAAAAAAAGTAGTGGAAAACAAAGGGATTCATGCATTGATTAGCCAATCTACTATTCATGGATTGCAAATAATGAATGAGAAAAAGCCTAATGGTTTTAGTTCTTATTACGGTGCAATTCAACCTGTTGTTGAACGCATGCAGCAGGAGTGGCATTCGATGCCAGTCACGATTATAGGCTTGGGTATTGGTACTATGGCTTGCCAATTTCGTAAAGAAGACAAGGTCCAAATTATTGAGATTGATGAGCAAGTCATTGAGTTGGCAAGCAATACTAATTTATTTACTTATTTACAGAATTGCCCCTCTCAAATAGATATTATTAAAAATGATGGTCGTTTGGCTGTAGAAAAACTGGCGGATAATTCACAAAAAATGATGATTGTTGATGCGTTCAATTCAGATGCCATACCTGTGCATTTAATGACTTTGGAAGCATTTAGCTTATATAAACAAAAAATAACGGCGGATGGCGTGATTCTGGTTAATTTGAGTAATCGACATTTGCAATTATTGCCTGTATTAACTGCTGCGGGCCGCGCTTTGGATATGATGGTATTTTATGTAGCACACAAAGGGAATGTTGCACTAGGCCAATTTGATTCAGAATGGGCGCTTTTAACATCCAATCAGGATTTTGCATTTAAGTTAATGAATGGTACTAACTGGCGTTTTGTAGCCAGTGAGAGAACGTTTTTATGGACGGACGATTACTCTAATTTAATTCCGTTGTTGAAGTGGTGACCTCCGTCATCCAGAGCGCAGCGAAGGACCTCCCATCAATGGCACCGAGCCACATTTAGGAGGTCCTTCGCTACGCTCTGGATGACAGGTATTCTTAAATCTCTGCCAAATTCCCTTTAGTTTCTAACCAACTCTTTCTATCACCAGCGCGTTTTTTATTCAGCATCATGTCCATAATGGCTTCAGCGCTTTCTTCATCATCCAAGGTCAATTGCACCAAACGACGTGTATTAGGATCCATTGTTGTTTCACGTAATTGAATTGGGTTCATCTCGCCCAAACCTTTAAAACGTTGTACGTTGGCTTTAGCTCTGGTTGATTGGGCTAAATGATTAATGATGCGGGTTTTCTCTTCATCATCCAGTGCATAGTGAACTATTTTTCCTGCATCAATACGGTAAAGCGGAGGCATAGCAACAAATACATGTCCGGCTTGAACGAGTGGTTTAAAATGACGTAAAAATAAGGCACAGATTAGGGTGGCAATATGCGCACCATCGGAGTCCGCATCTGCAAGAATACAGATTTTTCCATAACGTAAACCAGTCAGATCAAGAGAACCTGGATCCACACCAATTGCTACTGAAATATCATGAATCTCTTGAGAGGCCAGAACTTGTGATGATTCTACTTCCCATGAGTTCAGGATTTTTCCACGTAAAGGTAAGATCGCCTGGAAGTCTTTATTACGTGCTTGTTTTGCAGAACCACCCGCAGAGTCTCCTTCTACCAGGAATAATTCCGCTTGACTGAGGTCGGTTTGCAAGCAATCCGCCAGTTTTCCTGGAAGGGCAGGGCCTTGACTTACTCGTTTACGTGCTACTTGTTTGGATTGTTTTAAGCGTTTTTGAGCGCGGTCTATCGCTAAAGCAGCGATTGCTTCGCCTTGATTTCGATGTTGGTTTAACCATAGGGAAAACGCGTCTTTTATCACATTACTGATTACGGCTGCGATTTGTCGTGAACTGAGCCGTTCTTTAGTTTGTCCGGCAAATTGCGGTTCTTTCATTTTAACGGAAAGTACGTATTGGCAAGGTTCCCACAAATCATCTGCAGTAAGCTTTACGCCCCGAGGCAATAGATTTCTTAATTCACAAAAATTATTCATTGCATCATAAAGACCAGAGCGCAGTCCATTAACATGCGTTCCACCTTGAATGGTAGGAATTAAATTTACATAACTTTCACTAAAACCAGGACTTGTACCCTCGGCCCAAAGTAAAGCCCAGTCCACGGTTGCTTCGTCGCTTTTGTATTCACCAGAGAAAGGTTCTTCAGGTAAGTAATCCCCATCAGTTAAGGATTGCCCCAGATAATCTACAAGACCGTGTTCATAACACCATTGAGTTTCTTCATTGGTGGCTTTATTAATAAACTTCATCGACAAGCCAGTGCAGAGCACCGCTTTCGCTCTTAAAATATGAGTCAGATGTTTTACAGAAATGCGTGTGGTATCAAAGTATTTTTCATTTGGCCAGAAACGAATCGTTGTCCCGGTGTCGCGTTTTTTAGTCACGCCGATTTCGTTAAGCTCGCAGAGTTTATCACCATTGGCAAAAGACATTTGATAGACAATGCCATTGCGTCGGATGCTGACATCAAGGCGATCGGACAAAGCATTTACAACGGATACACCCACACCATGTAATCCGCCAGAAAAGCTGTAGTTTTTATCGGAAAACTTACCACCTGCGTGCAAGCGCGTCATGATGACTTCGACACCGCTTAAGCCTAATTGAGGATGTAAGTCTACTGGCATGCCACGGCCATTATCCTCAACCTCAACAGAACCGTCTTCATGAAGCGTTACGATAACGTGACTGGCAAAGCCTGCTAATACTTCATCCACGCTGTTATCGATGACTTCTTGGGCCAAATGATTGGGGCGCGTGGTATCGGTATACATGCCGGGACGACGTTGTACCGGTTCAAGTCCACTTAAGACTTCAATCGCCTGGGCGGTATAATTTTCTGACATGGCATTTACTCAAATAGATGTATGAGTTTATTTTATCATAGATATGCTACAGTAGAGGAATATTCATTAGCAATACTACTTATGCACTATAGCGCCGAAACCAATCAGCTGTCTGTAGCTTTTCAAACGCACCATCAAATCACCCCTGCTTTGGATGAAGTGAGTTTTTCTTTGCATCCAGGAAAAACGCTTGTTTTACTGGGTGAGTCTGGTTGTGGAAAATCCTTAACTTCTTTGGCTTTAATGCGTTTATTGCCTAGGTCTGGCGTTTATGGGGTTGAAAGCCAAATAAACATAGATGGTGAGGACATCTTAAATTTACCCGAGCAAATGATGCGGGAGTTCCGTGGTCGCCGCTTAGCGATGATTTTTCAGGAGCCGATGACGGCTTTAAATCCTGTAATGACTATTGGGGAGCAATTAGCCGAGGTTTTGGTAAGGTGTAAGCCTTATAAGAATCATGAGTTGCAAGACGCCATTTTAACTTCATTGCAAGAAGTTGAAATGCCGCAAGCACAGATGAAAATTCATCAATACCCTCATCAATTGTCTGGAGGACAAAAACAACGGGTAGTCATTGCTATGGCTTTAGCCTGTAATCCGGAGATTTTAATTGCAGATGAACCCACAACCGCTCTGGATGTGACTATTCAGGCGCAAATATTAGCCTTATTGAAAAAGCTCCAAGAAGTGCATCAAATGAGTTTATTACTGATTACACATGATTTGGGTGTGGTACATGCTATGGCAGATGAGGTCTGTGTTATGTATGCGGGGCAGGTTGTAGAGCACTCTTCAGTGCAGGAGTTTTTTGCGCAAGTGAAACATCCTTACGTCCAACAACTATTAGCATCCTTGCCTTCTTTTGCCAAACGTGAAGAGCGTTTATCGGTGATTTGTGGTTCTGTTCCTACTTTGGATGACTTACCTTCAGGATGTCGTTTTCATCCGCGTTGTATTTATGCGTTTGAGCGTTGCAAAGTGGAAGTACCGCAGTTGCAAGAGCAGGATAAACGTTTGGTACGTTGCCATTTGTATCCAGAGATGGGGCAGTTGCCTGAACTGGAAAAAAATAAAAATTCATGGAATGTAGTGCCTACCGAAGCACAAACAATACTTGTAGTAAATAATTTGTCAGTGGATTTTGTACAGAAAAAAAAATTATTCAGTCGTAAAAAAGAGGTATTTAAAGCGGTAGATAATCTTTCCTTCCGGTTGCAGCAAGGAAAAACCCTGGCTTTGGTAGGGGAGTCAGGTTGTGGCAAAACTACAAGCGGGCGCGCTCTATTGCGCTTATTACCTGTAACCAGTGGTCAACTCCTCTATCGAGGTAATGACGTGCTTGCTTTGGGCCGCAGTGCTTTACGAGCATATCGTAAAAAAGTACAAATTATCTTTCAAGATCCGTTTTCCTCTATGAACCCGCGTATGACTGTGGGCGAAATTATCGCCGAAGGCATGAGTGCCCAAGGAATGAAGCGTTCGGTGATTCAATCCAGGCAAAAAGAGTTGCTCAATCAGGTTAACTTACCCATGAATAGTTTGCACCGTTACCCGCATCAATTTTCTGGTGGGCAAAGACAAAGGATTTGTATTGCCAGAGCTTTGGCTACGGATCCTGATATTTTAATTTGTGACGAGCCCACTAGTGCATTAGACGTATCGGTTCAGGCGCAAATTTTGAATTTATTAAAAGAGTTACAGCAAGAAACAGGAATTTCTTATTTATTTATCACCCATAATATGGGGGTTGTGTCTTATATTGCTGATGAGGTTTTAGTAATGAAAGACGGTGTGGCGGTGGAGTTTGGGACTTGTGAACAGATTTTTAAACATCCGCAACAGGCCTACACGAAACAGTTATTAAATGCGGTATTGTCCCTTTGATTAGATTTAAGTTTGTGAACTGTCAACGACCCCCATAATTTATGTGTAAATTACGTGCACATTCCTTCATATTGTCTTAAGCTTTAATATGCTATATTTTGAGCAATATAGATATATTAAAGTCTGAATACTTATTTTTTGGGGGTAAAGGCTGCATGAGGATCACTATTGCTGGGCAAGAATTTGATACTATCAAAGGGTTTACTGATTATTTAGATGCTCGTTACGCGAATAATGAATCACATTCTCAAGAAATTCATCTGTCCTTAAAATGCACTGATATGGCACCAGTTGATCTGGAACAGTTGTTAAGTTTCCTTGTAAATCCAGTACAGCCCCATGTATATCAATGTCAATTAATCCCACAAAGCTCAAGTCCAAATCAATTAGCGCTTGATAATGCGTATTTATTCAGCAAACGAGCACGATTTTCTCATGACTTTCAACAAGAAATCGCTGATTTGACTGCTTCAAAAATCATTTTTAAACCAGTAGTTAATAAGCTGCGTAAAGCGAAAATAAATTGGGTAGAAGGAACGCACGGCGCCAGTATTGGCTTGCAGATTCAACAACAACAGCAGCAACAGCAACAACAACAGCAGCAGATGCAACAACAGCAAAAAGCGACCCAGAGAAAACGTAAAGCCAAAGGTGCTGAGGATCTTAAGCTTCCTGATGTGCTTGTGCAATCAGACGCGTTGGGTGATTTAATCTCGCGCGCAAACATTCATGAAACCTTTCAGGACCTTGCGTCACGTGAGTTAAAAAATGCGCCGATTTTGCCTGTTATTTGGGATCGATTAGTTGGTGATCAAGCAGATGAAATTCAACAAATAGAGCATAAAATAACTCATGTACAAAGTGGGGCTATGGAACAAATTATCCTTAACTACCCCGAATTTTCTTATGGTTTGGTATTGGATAATCTTCCCTCAGGATTTTATCTCCAAAAAACGGCAGATAATAAGCATGTCTTATGCTTCAGCAAAGAACCACAGTTTCAGCATGTAGAGCAAATCAATCCATTAACTCTGAGTTTGGAGCCGATTGAGTCTGCACGTTTTAATGTACTGGGTTCCGTACAGCAATTTAATTTTTCAGAGAGCCTGGAGCAGTATAAGACCGAATTTGCACGTTTATTTACTAGCAAAACCACGCCCAAAGCACGCAAAGAAGCTTTTGAATTATTTTTGGGTAAATTAACAGAAAATGAGTCCGATAAATTAGTGCTGATAAAGCGTCTTATAAACTCATTACCCTTAACTGACTTACATTATCAAGGTTTAGCGCGGGTATTAATTAACTCAGGAGCTGATGGTGTTTTATTATTATTAGAACGCTTTAAAACCCTGCATGAGCAAGAGCTTTTTAAAGCATTTGATGAACAGTTTTTAGATAAAGCACCAAATTATCCTGCGTTAACCTCGGCTCAAAATTTAGAGCACTTGAAAAAATTATCAGAATTGAACCGCGAGCAAAAAGCCTGGTGGATTTCTTTAGTGTCACAGCATAAAGCGGCTGGTGCGCGCACTGATTTTAATGATTTATTTACCACCTATACTTATTTTCTGAGTGAGCTTGATAAAAAAGGGTTGAAATTACCTTTGTCCTGTTCTTTGGAAGACATTCGACACATGAAGCCTGCGTTGGACAGAGTTTTATTTATTATCATGAATTCTAGCGATCCTGAAGAGCAGCTGACTTGTCTTGATGGTTTGGATTATGGGGCACAAGGGGCTTATTTTGCCAGTCGTTATAACGATTATAAACTAGTCGCACGACAAATGAATTTAGTACCTACATACATAGACCCCCAATACTCGATGTCTAAAGAACCGGAAGAAATTTACAATGCTATTGTGCCGGAACGAACAACAAATTATGATTTGGCACAAACCCGTTTTTATCGTCTTATCGGCCAACAGGATTGGGCTTTTAGTCTGGATGTGTATCAACGTATTGAATTAATAATTAATACAGCTCATCTTAATGACGAACCTGAATACAACGATACTGCAAAGGCTCAGTTTCTGACGCTTGCAGTATTTCTTACTGTAGGGGAGCGTGCTTGTACCAAACCAGGAAATCCTTTTGATGGCTTTACACGTTTATTAGATAAGTTTATTAAATTGGGGCCTGGATTTCTTTATCCTGGGTCCACAAATATAGACAGTATAGTAAATCATTTTTCTACATTACTTATTTCCTGCTCTTGGGAGTCAATGCCAACTCTTGATGAGCTGAATAAACTTCTGGATATTTTACTGTTAGGCAGAAATGATTCGTCCGCACCAGTTGAGAATCTTCATGATAGCCCAATACAAGACTTAATTATATTAGCATTACGCTTGATTAGCGAACGTGATGCTGCTGCGGCACCTTTTTTTGATAATTATAAAAAACGTATTCTTATTGAAAAAGAACAGAGTACTCTTATCAAAAAATTCCCATTCTCAGGTTTATTAAGACATATAATTTCACAGTCTAAGCTGTATACCTATTTGCCTACAGTTTTTGATGGTAAGCCTGAATTATTAACTCAATTCACGGTGTTATTGTCATTAATAAATAATGAAATCCCGCAAGTAACTCAGGATGATGAGCCTGATTCTGTTTTTGAAACACATGTAAAAAATTTGGCAGAAGAGTTACTGAAACTAAATCCTGTGCTGCAAGAACTATTATTAGCAACTCTTGTAGACATTAATATAGAAGCCTCATACAGCTTACCTTCACTGGAAGAGCTTATGGAGATAGTTAAAGCAGTTAAGGCAGAAGAAGCTGCATTAATTCAATTAGTTGAGGAAAAACAACAAAAAGCCAGACTCATTGAGTTGGTCAATGTAACGTTACCCAATACAAAAATAGGTAACGCTCCTCTTAATACAAAAGAAAATGAGCTGTTTGACTTATTAGCTAAAAATATTAATGCATTAAAATTAGATGAAACCATCAGTGACATACCAAAGAATATAAAAGGTTATTTGCCCGCTTTGCTTCTCGAGGCTTGTCAAAAGCTCACTGTTGCTATAAAAGCGCAGCCTATGAACCATGTGGATGTTTTAAACACTTTGGTTGAAGTAGATGAGCAAATTAAAATCTTTTTGAATGGTTATGCGTTCAAATATGCTTTGCCTAGTCTTATGAATGTAAATGAACGTTTAGCTGCTTTTTTAGGTTTAAACATTAGTACAGTCAACGAATTTGTTGCAAAAAAATCATTGGTTATTTTGTTAAAGCCTCAAATTGAAGAGCGCTATGAAGCCAATTTGAGAATTGTAATTAAATCGTTACAAACAGCAAATCAGGGCTTTGAGGACTTCTTAATTGATCAGGCTCCTAAATTAAATACCGATCTTCCTGTGGATAAAGCACTTCCTGAATTAAGCCAGAACATTGATGAGGTAAATCAGCTTATTAATGCTCTGATTATTATTAAAAATAAGGATGATGTTGATTTTCGACGTAGCATTGCTCTGCTGACCGAATTGATTAATCCCAAACGTTTGACGTTGTTACAAATGGGTAATCTGTTGCACTCATTGAATCAATTGAAGCAGGGTGCGGTCTCTAAATCGCTTAATATTTTAGTTAAAGCAATAAAGCTGCATTCCAATTATTCCAATTCGCGATTTAAAAACGCACTGCAACAGGTAACTTATTTAACTCAATGCCGACCAGTCCTTACTCAGCATGTCTATGAAACATTGCTGCATTTATCTTTTACACATAATTTAGCTCATGAGTCGGTGTTTCCACTGCAACAAATGCTCGAGTTTAAGACGATTTCTGATGTTGATGAAGATGAATCTGAGGACTTATTTAAGGCGCTCATGAACGTAATCAATAAAGTAGATGCTGCGGTAGATGAGCAACTGCTAAAGGACTTGATTGATAAAACGAGTGCGCTTATCAAAGCTAATCCTAGTGTAGACATCAAAGATAAAACGAAGAAAGAACCTTCGTTGGTTTCTTTGCTTACTGTATTAATGAAAACATGTAAGACCGCCAATGTAGATGAGTTGAAACGCTACAATGCTTTGGTTGATGCATTCGAAGCAGCTGACAAAGAGGTATTAAAAAATTGGACAAAAATTCTGATTGCTCTGGGGCAAAATGCAGCTGATAAAGACATTCACCTCTTAATAGACGTTCAAAAGAGACTTTCATCCTATGAGTTTAATTTAAAAGACATAGCCAGTCTTTTTGATTTGCCACCTTACCCCAATTTAGTGACTTTTCATCAGATTCTGAATAGTGATGCAAGAACGCTAATTAACTACATTAAAGACTTTGATAAAGATCCTAAAGGTGGTCGTGCTGACCAGATTAAATCAGGACGAGTTGTGAGGACTGCGGAGCAAATTTTTGAAGCGCAGTTTAATACCTCGCAAATAGCGATGGTTGTAGCAAATATTAAAAATATGGTTGAAGGCGTTTATTTAACCAGCCAGGAACAATATGATTTAGCACAACAAGTTACCTACATTTTTGCCGTAGGCAAAGGCGTAAACACCACTGATGGTGTTGAAAAGGGTTATCCTTTAGTCATTACTGATCCAGTCAACAAAGAAACAAAAACCTATAAAAATCTAACTAAAAACACTCGAATAGAATTAAAAGAGTTGTCCGATAGCTTAATTACGACGCTAAGAACTCCTGGGCTTTCTGAAGAGCAAAAATTAAAGACGCAATTAAATATGCTGGCGGTGTTAAGCGAGCAATACTTCCGTGCTACAGGAAGATATCCCTATACCACGCAGTTAATTACCGTTCTCATGTCTATGAAAGACCCATCTTACAATAGTCTTTTGGAAGCGGATACTGGCGAAGGTAAAAGTCTTAGCACAGCATTCATTTTAGCCATGTTATGGATTGAAAAGAACGGTGATACCGTTGATATGGCTACTGCTGAAAGAGATTTGGTATTCCAAGATTATGAAAGCAAGGGTACTAAAGACTTTTTTACTCTACTTGGCATTCCATCCAGTCTGGTTGAGGCCAGCTCATCTAAAGGTACGTATCAGGTGGGTGGCATTAACTACTCTACTCTTGCCGATTTGGGTTTATATCGTTCACGTGCCAAATTAGAAGGTGAAGATTTAAACTCACACAACAGGCATTTAGTGCTTGATGAATATGATTTTTCTGCTTTAGATGACAAAACGTTATTTAATTTTTCGATGAGTGCGGATGGCGGGGATGGAGATAAAAATCTTTATTCCTGGATTTATCCATTAATAAATGGATTTATCAATCAGGAAGAATTTAAAAACTTAAATCCTGCAAGTGCTTGGAGTGAAGACCAGGATGTAAGTCAATTAAAAGAGTATTTAGATAAAAATGCACCTTCTGGTCCGCATAAAATACAGCTTAAAGGTTTGCCCGATAAGAAATTCAACTTATGGGTTAATTCGGCTGTAAGTGCCGCACGATTGATTGAAGGTGTTGATTTTGCCATTCTTCCTAGTAAAGAGAAGCTCGGCATGCATGTTGCCGTTCCTTACAATCAAAAGGCGCCACAAGTTGGATCCTCTTTTAGTAAAGGCGTACAACAGTTCTTACATGCTCGATTACAAAAAGAACATCCTGATAAAAATTTCTCTATAGATCCTGAGATGCTTTTTGTTGATTCATTATCTGCTAAAGATTTAATTGATGATTATAAAGCGCATGGACGAATTATAGGGCTTTCAGGAACTTTGGGTACGAAGAATGAGCTGATAGAGCAACGCAGTAAATTTAATATGGAATTTGCTTATAAGATTCCTCCGCATGTAAAAAACCAACGTGAAGAATTAGCAACGCAAGTAGCTAAAAACGCTGAAACTCATTTACAAAAAATTATTGACGCCATAAAAATGGCAGAAAATGGACAGCCTGTTATTATCTTTGCTAAAGACGCTAACGAAGTAAGGTATTTTGAAAGTGCATTGAAAAAATATTTTGAACTCTCGTTGAATACAGAGCTGAATGCGGATGAAAAAAAACTGAATATAGGTGCTTTTACCGGTCAAGAACCTGCAGAAGAGCGGCGTGATTGGGTTGAACATCAAGCAGGAAAACGCAATACAATAACTATCTCTACCTCTCTATTGGGTCGAGGTACTGATTTTGGAACCGATCATCTCAATGGGTATTTAGGTATTCTAACCTATATTGATTCGCCTCGGACCACGCGCCAAATTATTGGTCGTCTTGCTAGAAACGGTAAAGCCGGTCAATTCATTGCCATTTATGAAGAGGAAGGTTTGGTTAAGTCCTTATCCTGGCTCTTTGAAACTGAAGCTGATCGAAAAAGAATTAGTGATGCGATTGCTGCCTTGCAAAATAAACACAGTGAAGCCGCTATTGAGCGTCATTATATTCAAAGCATTTCTGGAATGCAGCGGGTTGTTTTAAGACAATTTGAAGAGTGGCAAGAATTTCTGCGTTTAGTTTCTCCTCCACATGATTTAATACAGTTAAATAATGACTTATTAGCTCAAAGAGAGGATTTAATTCGAACGCTAGGGGAACAATGGCAAGAATGCCTTGAGCGCTCTGATCTACAAAAAAAATTCCCCAATACTTTTGTTAGACGTGATGCAAAAGGGGCTTTGTTAACCGTCGATTTAGATAAGGCGTTGCAAGAATATGAAGACTCAATAAGTACTATCTGGAAAGAGAAATGCGCAGTTCTGAGGGCCAAGACAGAGGGTAAAATTAAAGAGGGCTCTGTCGATGCATTACGTCGTGATTATATGGAACAAGTATCCATTACTGAGCAACTGAAATTAAGTAAGCTGGAACAGCGTACACATATAAAAGAAGCCTATATAGAAAAGAAAAACGCGCACCGTATGGTAGCCTCTGCCTTGGATGCAAATGGTGCGATGTTACAGTATGCAGATGGTGATACAGAAGCTTATCGAAAAGCCTTTGCATTAAGCCAAGTTCCTTTGTTTGGCAACGATATGAGTCGGATTATTGCAAACAATGCATTTCTAACCAAAACAGTAAAAAAAGGATTGCTGGACCAGATCAAGAAAGCAAGCACTCTGGATGGGTTGGTATTGATTTTAAATAGTTATGAAAACGTGTGGCTTCCTGAGGATAATTTTAATGAAAAATACGCAATGCAGCCTGTTGTTCAAGAGCTGTTACGTGTTTATAACGTAGCTGGTCTTGAAGAAACTCCGGAGCTTGTTACTTTAAAAACAGCTTATTTGGATAGGGTAGCAGCGGAACTTGCTGATGAGTTAGAACATACATTATCTTGGGCAGTAAAAGAAAACCGTGGTTTGGGTTATCTGCTTGAACGAACTGCAGTAAAAGATGCAGCCAAAGATTTGTTGCAGGCTGCGGCTAATTTAAAAAACGCCAATGATCCGGATGCACGTCAATTGGCAATAAGAGAACTCTATAAAAAATTAGCCATACATAAGGCGCAGTTGGATGGGTTGTGGATATTTTCCTTTGGCCATAAAAATACACGTACCCTGATTAAACAAACTATGGCTATTTTAGATAGCTTAACTGTTATTGGCAGTGGTGAGAATGAGTTAAACGCTGACTTTATCCATGAATGTAAAGAGGTCGCAGTGAATAACCTCATGCACAATAAATTGAGTAAAGCACTTCAAGTAATTGAGGGAAAAAATGGCGGGTCTATCCATGGAAATGACGACTGGAAGAGTATTAAAGAACAATTGAATGTCATCAAAAATGAATGTACCAATCTTTATGCCTTTTATGAAATGAGTTATTTTTTAATGAATAAGGAAAAAGAGTTAAGAAAAGTGAACTCTCCTCTGTTAGCACCTGTAATTCAATTAAGAGGTGAGCTTCGTAATCTTTGGCATGAATTGGGGCAAAACCATAAAGAACAATTGGATGAAAGTGTTTACATTAAACACAAAGCAGCGGCAATAAAGAGAGAGTTTGCCCATTTTATGGACTTTACGGTGAGCGAGGTTACCATAAAAGCAGGGCATAATGGCTTTGATGATTTCTTGGATGTAAGTATTGAAGGCACAGGAGTAAATCCTGTAAGCAGCGACTTTACACAATATAATTCTCAAGCGCCTCAGTTAATTAATAAGCGTACTGAGCTGGAAGCGGAATTAGATAAGGTCACTCAATTCAAAGCATTCTGGAAAGATCTGAAAAACAAGCAAGCCTCGTTAGGATCTGTATTGATTGATGAGTTGGTTGTTCCTGAGCGTTTTCAAGACCAGATGAATGAGCTTATTAAACTAGGCACTTATATTGAGGGCCAGATACCAGCGGATACAAGTGCTTTTTCAGAGCTATTGCAGGATGATTTCCACAACGCGGCACTGATACGAACCTTTGAATTTTCAAAATTAAGTACAGAGGAAATTAATAAGTTAAGAGGCTCTAAGTTAAAAGAGGACTTTTGGGATTTGCAAAGCAGAATCAATGAAGCGACTAAGCCTAAATCAATGCTTGGAAAATTCTCTTCTTTCCTCTCAGGTTTTGTTTATACTCCGGTAAATATGGAGCAATTAGAAGGTGAGTTTAATGGTTTAAAAAATAGTATGGAGTCTGAGTTAAAAAGATATTTAACTAGAGAACAGACTCTAAAACAAAGCAGCTTGTTCCAAGAAATAGATGCTGAAGAACAATTATTTAAAGAGAAAATAGACTTTTTAGATATCCAAATAACTGCAGAACAGAAAAAAAGCAGTGTCTACAGCAAACGATTTAAAGACATTACAGAGCTATATCAGTTTGAAGAGGAGTTGAAAGCCGCCAAGTCTAATGTTCCCAAACCTAAAGCAGTTGAGGTGGAGCCCGAAATCGAGGATCAGGAGGAAGATGAGTTCGAACCTAGTCCTTGGAGTCTTCATTTATAGCTATTTGATTACCCGGTTACAACCTTAGCGCAACTTACTTATTAGCGAGCAAAATACCCCATGAACAAATCAATCTGTGTCTATCTGGGAGCCAACCAAGGCAATAACGAGCAATTTATTGAGTCGGTAGTCTTGCTAGGCAAAGAGATAGCCGCTAAAGGCTTAACGCTCATTTATGGTGGCTCAAGTCTAGGACTAATGGGACTATTAGCAACAACAACAAAACAGCATGGCGGCCAGGTAATTGGAGTCACTACGAGGTTTCTTATAGAACAAGAAAAACCATTAAGCATGCTGGATGAACTTCACATTGTAGCGTCGATGCAAGAAAGAAAACAAATGCTCCAAGAGTTGGCAGATCTGTTTCTTGTAGTTCCCGGGGGCTTAGGAACTTTAGAGGAAGCTTTTGAAACCTGGAATGCCATTAAAATTGGAATAATGAATAAACCAATAGGTTTTTTAAACACCGCAGGTTTTTTTGATTCTTTATTTGCGTTTATTAACACCTGCGAGCAGAGTGGCTTTTTGACTAAGCAGCAATTTAATATCCCTGTTGTGGCATCAGATGTTAGAGAGATATTGGGAGCGATTTGTGGGGATAAACCGGCTGCTTTAGTTTCTTCTTAGGCTCTGTTTTTTAACGACCCACAATGCTCAGGAAATCATTTCTCCAGACGCTTCCTCATTATGATTGCAAAATGGTTTCCTCCCTCGCAAGAATAATACAATCTAGAATCAGCGATCTATCCGATTTTGAATCAATTACAGGGACAATTTGTAACTTATTGATTTATATACAATATATAAAAATATTACCCAACTTGGTAAAAATTATTTAGGCATAAGGCTATGAAAAAATTTATCAATGTGATAGCAATAGTCATGTAGAAATCAGTAAATTTTTTTGGCCGCTTAGGGACTTTTTTTAAAGCGTGATTGTTAAGAAATTTGAGGATGAATTTCGCTATGCCTAATTTTTTTGCTCTTCCATTAAAGATTAAACAAATACTTGTTGGCTATTTTGAAGATATGCCCATAGGCACAAAAATTAAATACGGTTTTACACTGCATGGAGTACCTGTTTCGGTTGATGCAAGCGGCGTCTATGTTTTAAAAAATTCATATATTAAATTAGAGAAAGACATTTATGCTTTGGGTCGAGGTGAGCAAGCAATTGTAGGCGAAGGAACATCGGGGAGGGTTAAATACATTCAATCATTATCCAGCAACATTCTTTATGTAGTAAAAATACTGCGCTATATCGTTGCAGAGAGTAAGTTAAACTGTTTAAAGAGTGAAATAAAGGTACTGGATGATTTAGGTTTATATCGAGATGGAGGTTCAAGACAAGAATCCTCTACTAAAAAACAATATATCGTTATGTCGAATGCAGGAATGTCTTTAGATAAATACATTGAACTCTATCCTGAATTAAATAATACGACACGGTATGATATAGCAATTAAATTGTGTTGGGCGGTTCATAATTTGCATCGAGGCAATACCTCGCGAACAAGTACACGGTATGCACATCGTGATATTAAACCACAAAATATTGTAATAAAAGACGATAGTGTACAGTTAATTGATGTAGGCACCTGTCAAGTTAATCCAGACAATGAGCCTGAAGATGGGTGCAGAACAGATGCTTATATACCGAATCTCAATACTTATTTACATATAAAAATGACAGCAAGGCATTTAGACGTACTGGCTTTAAAACGTGTTATTTATATGCCTCATCAAATGCTTTGTTTTCAAGGATATAAAGAAGATTTGCCGGAGCATCATTTTGGTATACAGAGGATCTTTTCTCAAGATTTATTATACGCATCGGGTCTTTCCAAACATTTTGATACTTCTGCAAAAGAGAGTCAAACGAGGTTACGTAAGGGGGATCTTAAAGGTGATCCACTCATTTTCGCAAGTTATTTGGTCTTGAGCCGTTACGGATTAATGGAACGTTATGCAGCAAAGGTGACAAATCCTATTTTAGCTTATGCCGTATTGGGTCTTTATTTTGCTAATCAGGGCATGTCAGAAACATATGTAAGATCTCAACTTACGTCCATGATTAATGCTTATGTACTGTGTAAGGTAGTTCCAAAGTATGCAGTGTTGACAGAGCGAACCAGGTTATTGGCACTTTTAGTGGAAGCCGGAATTATAAATAATTTGAATGATGCTTTGAATAGCGAAACGTTACTTTCTTTGCTTAAAATACCTTCAGTATTGATACAACGTGCTGCAACACTATTATGGCAAAATGGTTTTTATGAGCCTTCATCTTTAATTCAGCTCTGCCATAATGAAGACTTGGCACGTAATGTAATTAAATCAGTATTCGATGGAGATTTGAAGGGCGTTAAAAAAATGTTGTCACCACCAGTACCTCAATATGTTGAAAAGCCAGTAGAGGTTAGAGGCCTGCATTTACCAAAGATTGCTGTGATTAAATCTATCGAATCAAAGTCTCAATCCGAACGTACTCACCTTCGGAATAAAGTATCTGAGCGGTTTCCGTCTATGTTTTTTGCTGTTCCAAATGAAAGGAAAAAATCTGGAGCTGGAAGGGTAGAGCATGCTGACAAGAAGACAAGCCGAATAGCATAAAAGCTGAAATGAAAGATTGTTTTCAGAAAGCCGTCATCCAGAGTGTAGTCAAAGGAACCATACACTTAAGATAGACCGAGCCACATTCAGGAGATCCTTCGCTGCGCTCTGGATGACGGATAATTCAATTCAAGGTACCTGGTTGACTGATGGTTTGTTTTTTACCGACTGAATGATAGAAGATACTCCTCCATGAGCGTTAACTGTTGTTCTTAAACGTCCTTCATTAAGCGCTTTTTTTACCATATCTAACAGAGAATAGGATTCTGGGTCTTGGTTATCTATGATTTGTTTTAATTGCATCGCTGCACTGATTTTAATATCGCGGCTTTTATTATTGAAGTGATTGGTGCCGGTGAGCGGTGGCAGGTTGATTTACTTCAGGTCTATAACAGGCGCAATAATTGTAATCGTTTTTTGACAAGGGTAATATCCCTGGGGCTTAATTTTTGTAAGAATCTGATCGCAGCAGCTTACAACTTCTGCATAATCATTGGATGCTGTGTTTTGTTGGGCAAGAAAGGATGCGGCTGCGCGAAACAAAGTGATGCTGGAAGCCAGTTTGCTTGCATCGATACCTCCGCCCATAAGTGTATTTATGGGTATGGTATCCAACTGGCTCATAACTAATTGAGTTATGGCGCAGTAATTTTTAAAAAGCGTCTCATTTTGCAAATATTCACAAGCTTCTTTGAAATCTGCAATACCAAAGTGTTTCGCTGTATCACTGTATCCAAGGGTTTTTAATTGGGGGAAAATATACCATATCCAATGGTCTTGTTTTCTGCCTTTTTCGATTTCTTTATAGGCTTTTTCATAGGACGGGAATGAAGCGTGACCCTGCTGGGCGCTGATAAAGCGATTAAGATTAGGCATTTAATTTACCTTTTTAAACCCAAAATACTGGGTTTTATATGTTTGTCTTGAATTTTCTTATTATACAACCAAATTTCAGTTATTTATTTCTTTGTAACTTTTCTACCCTATTATTTTTTAACCTGTTAGAGCATTTTTTTATAAAGAACCTCTTCTAAAAGAGCGCCTCCCTCATAAAATTCTTCCATTTTTGTAACCTCCGTAAGTTTAAAGCCAAAGGCTTCGTAAAAACCACGGGCTTGCGCATTATCAGAGAGTACCCAGAGGCATACTGTTTTATAGCCTAAGGCGGATAGTTCCGATAGGGCCGCTTGGCATAATTCACTGCCTAGCCCAAGACGCCAATAATCAGGGTGTAAATAGATGGCGCTTATCTCGCCCGTGACTTCATTAAACAATTGATCACGAAAAGAACAAATGCTTGCAAAACCAATAATGGCACTTTTATTTTCCAGCACCAGGACTTTAACACCTTGTTTTATAAGGTCATGCCATTGCTGGGTGCGCTCGTTGAGGGATAATTCTTGTAATACAGATTCAGGAATAAATTCTTTATACATTTCTTGCCAAGAACAAATATGAGTTCGGGCAATGTCTTCCGCGTCCTTTTGTGTAGCTGCCCTAATAATAGGCGTTAAATTTTTAGTCATAATAAAAATTATCTAATAGGGTTAAGTTCTATTTACCATTAATTTACTTAAATTTCTATGTATTAGCTAAATTGTGCACAGAAAACCGAGTTTTTCTCGATTTTTAATTTTTTTAAGCCGCACAAAAAGGCATGCCCGTTTGTGTTAATACACCTACGGGCAGCATTTTTTATAGTGAGCTTAATGCTGCAATATCTGCAACAACAGTATTTAAATCTAACTGTTTTGTTTCTCCAGTTGCCCTGGATTTGTATTCTACTGCGTTTTGTTCGATATTTCTGTCGCTTACTACTAAACGGTGCGGGATTCCGATTAAATCATGATCGGCAAACAAAGCGCCTGCACGTTCGTTACGGTCGTCTAGCAATACGTCGATTCCTGCTTCGCGGAATTGTTCGTATAAAGCGTTTGCCTGATCTTTAACTGCTTGTGATTTGTGCGCATTTAGAGGAATGATCACCACCTGGAAGGGTGCTATGTTTTGTGGCCAGATGATTCCCTGTTCGTCATGGTGTTGCTCTATGGCTGCTGCGACTACACGAGAGATACCTAAACCATAACATCCCATCAGCATGGTTTCTAATTGGCCTTGTTCATTAATTACCGTGGCGTTCATGGCTTTAGCGTATTTATCGCCTAGTTGGAAGACGTGTCCTACTTCGATGCCGCGGCAAGTTTGTAGTGTGCCTTTTCCGTCAGGGCTTATGTCGCCTACTTTTACATTACGTAGATCAAATGTCTGGTATTCTTTAATGTCTTTATCCCATGCCGCGTGTTGGTAATGTTTATCAGCCTGGTTTGCGCCACAGACGAAAGAGTCCATTGCCAGTGCGTGGTGATCCACAATGACTGGAATTGATAAATTTATTGGCCCTAAGGAGCCTATAGGCGCTTTCAAGGTTTTTAAAATGCTTTCTTCATCAATAAGTTGTAACGGTGATTGAATCAAAGGATGTTTGATGGCTTTTACTTCATTAAGTTCATCATCGCCACGTAAAACCAAGGCGACCATCGCGTGCTCTTTGCCTTCTACGATGAGCGTTTTAACCATTTCATTACTGTTTATCTTCATGAATTGAGCTACTTCAGTAATGGTTTTTTGATTTGGTGTATCAATCAAGCTTATTTGTTGTGTGGTTGGATTAGTTGATTTAGCAGGTTTTAAACTAATCGCTTGTTCGATATTCGCTGCGTATTCACTGGCATCACTATAAAAAATCAAATCTTCGCCAGAGTCTGCTAATACTTGGAACTCGTGAGACGCAGAACCACCAATGGCACCTGTGTCGGCTTCTACCGCACGGTATTTTAGACCCATGCGATCAAAAATACGACTGTATGCCTGATACATTTCTTTATAAGTTTCTTGTAAGCTTTCCAGATTCAAATGGAAAGAATAAGCGTCTTTCATAATAAATTCGCGAGCACGCATAACGCCAAAACGAGGCCTGATTTCATCGCGGAATTTGGTTTGGATTTGATAAAAACTTATTGGTAATTGCTTGTAGGATTGCAGCTCGTTGCGCATGATGTCAGTGATGACTTCTTCGTGAGTAGGTCCATAGCAATATTCACGGCCATTCGAGTCTTTCATAGTAAGCAGTTGGCCGCCAAAGGTTTCCCAGCGTCCGGTCTCTTGCCAGAGTTCTGCAGGTTGTACTGCTGGCATGAGTACTTCTATAGAGTGAATGCGATTCATTTCTTCACGAACGATGTGTTCAATTTTACGAAGGACTTTTAGGCCTAAAGGCATCCAAGTGTATAATCCTGATCCTAGTTTACGAATCATCCCTGTTCTCAACATAAGCTGGTGAGAGACGATTTCTGCATCGTTAGGAGTTTCTTTTAGGGTAGCTAAAAACCATTGAGACGCGCGCATTTCTGCTCCTGAATTTAATTTCGTAGATGCGGGGCATTATACAGAAATTTGGGTGCAAAAACAGATTGTACGGTGTGTATTGCTGTTGTTAGCTGAGATTTGTAGCTGGGATATAAGGCTTAGAAAATAAGCCCTCTTTCTTCGATGAAAGAGGGTTTTCAGGTTATAAATGAATTTTTGCTTCCTTTAATACTTGAGCAACTTTGGTGGCTAATTCGTTATTCTTTTCGCCATTGAGTTGATTGAGTTCCTTCTCATAGTCTTTATATGCAACTTGACCACTGTGAACATCATAAACTGCGCCAACTAAAGCAATATCATCTTGTTTTATCATGTCATGTAAAATCGCACTTTGATCGTAAATATTTTGCATGGCATTTGCGACGTTTAGTTCGGTGACATGGTTAACAAAAGTTTTGTTTTTGCTGTCACGGTCAGAGGTTGTTTCGGTTTCTGCATTGATAGCAGGTTTAATCTTCGCTAACAATTCAGTAATATGACCTTGCTCAATTCCATCGCAAGCGGATTGAATTGCGCCGCAACGTGTGTGACCTAAAACAACTATAAGTTTTACACCGACTACATTACATGCATATTCAATACTGGCTAAAATATCATTATTAATCACGTTTCCTGCGACACGTACGCAGAAAATATCGCCAAAAGTTACGTCAAAAACTGTTTCAACAGGAACCCGTGAATCAATACAACCAAGCACAATAGCAATAGGGTGCTGTGCTTTGGCAGTGTGTTTCACATCCAGTTGATTCATCCGGTGAATCCGCTCGTCATTTAAAAAACGCTGATTTCCCTCGTGCAAAATATTTAATATTTGCGCGGGTGATAAATTAGTTTGTACGTCGTAGGTTGTTACGTTAATAAAATCAATGTAGTTATGGATTTTATAGTTCTCTTTAAATCCTGTTAAATTCAAGGAAATGTGTTTGTAAGGAGCTTGTTCCTCCTGGAATTCTTTGAGTAATTCAGAGATTTCTTTATCAATATATTGGCTGTAACGCGCGTCAATAATTAACTGTGAGTCTCTGGGGATTGATTCAAGTTCAGCAATTAATGCTGCTTTGTTTAGGAAGGTCATCTGTTGTGGCAGAACCAGACGATTGGTTATGCCATTGGGATAAATTTCCTTAATGATGTTAATGCGTGATTGACTGTTTGATTTTAAGATATAAAACAGACTAACGCCCAAGCCGATTAGAATACCAGTTAGAAGATTGAAGGCAATAATTCCAACTATTGTAGCGATAAAAGGGATAAAACGGTCGGTGCCTTGTGCGTAAATGGATTTATAAATGGAGGGCTTATTTAACTTGTAACCGGTGTACATTAGGATCGCTGCTAACGCCGATAAAGGGATTTTATTTAAAGCTCCAGGTATTAACAGAACTGCAAAGAGGATAAAAAAGCCATGTAAAATGATGGACATTTTAGTTTTGGACCCTGCCTGAATATTAACCGAAGTTCGGACAATAACGGAGGTAATAGGGATACCACCAATGAGGCCTGCGGTCATGTTACCAATACCTTGGGCAACTAATTCACGGTTGGCAGAGGCATGTCGTTTTTTCTTATCCAGCCTTTCGCCTGCTTTGAAATTCAGTAAGGTTTCAAGTGAGGCAACAATAGCAAGAATAGCTGCATAAACATACACTTGCGGATTACTCCATGAAGACCAGCTTGGGTATTCCAGCTTACTTATAAAGTCGCGCATGCCGGTCATTTCAGGAATATTTACAAGTTGTGGTGAGTCTTGAGTTAAGGCTGAATCAGCCCACATAAAGATTTCGTTTAATACTATTCCTAAAATTACCACAATGATTGGTGCTGGTATTTCTTTAAGCACTTTATTTGTTGTCTTATCAAAATAAATTAAAATAGCTAGAGAACTTATGGTAATGAAGAGTGCACCTGTATTGATATGATGATATATGGCAAAAAGTGGGCTTAATGTGATTTCTTCTGTTGTTTCTAAAAGATGAGCTTTCAGCTCATTAAAATCAGCTGAAAGTGTAAAAGCTAAAGGTAATTGTTTAATTATTAATAAAATACCGATAGCGCAAAGTAGGCCTTGAACCACATTGGAAGGCACGTAATCTGCTACAAACCCTGCTCTTAAACTGCCTATGATAATTTGAATTAGACCCGCAAGAACTAAGGCAAGTAAGAATGAGTTAAAGTCACCCAGATGGGCAATTGCGGTGACCACAACAGCTGCCATACCCGCTGCGGGTCCGCTGACACTGACTTGTGAACCACTGAGGCATCCAACGACAACTCCTCCGATGACACCACTTAAAATACCTGAAAATAGGGGGGCTCCAGAAGCTAGGGCAATACCCAAACATAATGGAATTGCGACAAGAAACACTACTATGGCTGCGACACAGTCGAATTTTAAATAACGATCGCTATAAATTCGAAGCTTTCGCAGGTCGAATGCTGCCTCTGTTTGCATGAGATAGTTCCTCTATTAGAATTATTAATAAATAATACAGGGACTGTTAGAGTATGTTTTTTTGTTTCCCGATTAATTGTGGGAATAAATTCAATCTTGTTTGTGGCAGAATCCATGTTGCAAATAACACAAAAATAACGTGCATCATCATCAAACGCCAACAGTCCCTATTTTACTTTTGATTCTTTATTTCCTTCCCTTTCTCGCAAAGTGGATGAGGGATTTTTTTGGAATCTCCTTAATTTTAGACTAAAGTGTAACTTAATAAAACAAAAATATTTCAAAAACGTAAAAAAAATGTAAGTATTTTACTAAGTTGAAAATATGTAAGTCTAAAAGATAAGTTTCAAATTTTTAATCAATTGTTACGTTTTATGGGGCTAGCTGGGGTGTTTTGCGCTCTTTTTATTAACTGAACGTGAGTTATGGAACTTGCATTCAGTTATCGTCAAGGAGTTTTGAGCATTTATTGGGCTTCTTGTGGTGATTCTTTAATAAATTTAAATTTGGTGAGTTGATAGGTTCATATGCTGGGCTTTACAGCCCAGCCTACGGATAGATTGACATAACATTACAGAATGCAATGATGTGATTTTTACTAAAAAATTACTCTTCTGTCAGTTCAAACTCTTCTGCAGTGAATACTTCTTCTGTTTCAATCAGTCGCTCTGTAAGTAATTCATGTTCCAGATTTTTAAAGTTCCACATGCTTTGATCCATCAACTGGCTTGGTTTGATACTTTGTAGGGCGTGAAGGATGTTGCTTGGGACTTTAGGATTTTCTTCTGCAAGCTGATCAATTAAACGCGTCACTTTTTTACGCATTAGGTTTTCTTGTGAACCGCAAAGAGTGCATGGAATAATCGGATATTCTTGTTCTTGAGCAAACGCAATAATGTCTTTTTCCTGAACGTAGCATAATGGACGGATTAGAATGTGCTTTTTATTGTCACTTAATAATTTGGGTGGCATGGAACGGATGTCGCCATTGTATAAAATAGACATCATCAGGGTGCGAATCATGTCGTCACGGTGATGGCCCAAGGCGATTTTGTTATAGCCATTTTCTTCAGCGTAACGGTAAATAATGCCGCGACGTAAGCGAGAGCATAAAGAGCAATAAGTTTTGCCTTCAGGAATTTTTTCTTTAACAATGCTGTATGTATCACGGGTTAAAATTTCGTGTTTGATGGAGCGGTCTTCAAGCCATTGGCGTAAGGCCGAATCATCCCAACCTGGTTGTGCTTGGTCGAGAGTAAAAGAAAAGATCTCAAATTTATTGCCAGAGCGTCGACGCAGCTGCTCAAGAATTGTGAGTAGGGTGAATGAGTCTTTACCGCCAGACAAACAAACCATTACGCGGTCACCGCGCTGAATCATATTAAAATCTGCAATTGCCTTACCGGTATAATGCAATAATTTTTTTTCAACTTTAGAAGGATTGGACATTATTAAATAACCTGAATTGTATGTTGTTATTTGCCAGCTTTTCCGGCAACAGTGGGAAATCCATTAACTCTTGTCGTAGCTAACCACGAATTGATCAGTTCTATATCATTGGCATTTAAGGTCCCCGCCAGATATTTCAACGTTAAAACTGAATTAATTAAAATGTATTGATCATTTGCTAATTGTTGTTGTGCTTCAAACAATCGTTGTTGTGAATTGACGACGTCAACCATAGTACGTGTGCCTACTTCAAATTGAGCCTCTGTACTTTCAAGAGAGTTTCTCTGTGAAATAATGGTTTGTCTGTCTGCTTTTACTTTACTAATTCCATCCGTGATTGTATTGAACGCGATGCGACTGTTTACTACTACATCTCTATATGCCTGTTCGGTTTTTTCACTACTGGCCTGGAATTGATGCTGTGCTTGGCGAGTTTGTGAACGTACCAGTCCCCCCTGGAATACAGGGAAGTTTAAGGCAAGAGCGACACTGGATTGTTTTTGATTCGCTGGCAATAAAGGGTTGCTGCTGTGGCCGACTTCATTATGTATCTGGTTTGTAGTGGCTTGAAAAGCAAGTGTTGGCCAGTTTCCTGCGGAAAGTGCTTTTACATTATCTCGGGCTACTTCAAGAGTGTATTTTGCTGCAAACAATTTGTAGTTTTGTTTTAAGCCGGTATCTACCCATTCATCGACGTTATTAGGTTCTGGTTTAATCAATGGGATTTTACTGTCGCGTAGCGGAGCTAATACTTCATAAACATGATTAGTTAGTTTTCTTAAATTTTCGCTTTGATTAATTTTATTATTGCGTGCTGAAATAACTGTCGCGGTAGATTGGTCAAAAGCCGCTTTAGCTTCATACACAGAGGTAATGGCATCAAGACCTACTTGAAAGCGTTGCTCCGCTTGATCGTATTGGCGTTTGTTTGCTCGTTTTTTTGCTTCAGCAAAATTTAATGTATCCTGCGCATAGAGTACATCAAAATAGGCTTTTGCTGTGCGGAGCATTAAATCTTGAGCTGCATCATTAAAGGTAGCTTGAGCGGCTTTCACAGAGGCTTTAGCCTGGCGCACTTGAGCCCAGTATTTATAATTGAATATAGCTTGAGAGGCTGTAGCTTGCCATTGTGTTGCAGCATAATGTTCATCTTGAACTGTAAACAACCCATCATTTAAATGTAATAGATTACGACTCACTTGACTTGCAACGGTAACCTGAGGGAGTAATGCGGCGCGTGCTTGAGGAATTGCCTCTGTGCTAGCCATGTAGGTATCATAGGCATTCTTGAAGACCGTGTCATTTTCAAGGGCCTGTTGATAGATATCCATTAGATCAGTTGCATTAGCATGCGTTGCTAGACCTAAAGTCATGAGATAGCAGATCAGCAGTTTTTTCATGATAACATTACACCCTAATAAAACAGAGTCCGTCTTCCTGCGGCTTTGTGTTCAATGATTGTTTAAAACTAACTCGATCCTAAAACACAAATTCCTTTTGTTTTAGTTTGTCGATAAGTAAAGGAATGTTCGTTTCAAAAATCATGGATTGAGTCCATTGATCTTGATGATCCAGTTGGTGCAGACGAGCTTGCATAACAGGAGGCTTACCTTCAATAGCAAGTAATTTACCGCCAGGAAGTATCTGTAGCAAATGCGTTTCGTTTAATTGCTCCAGAGCGCCAGTAAATACGATGACGTCGTAAGGTGCTTTATCTAACCAGCCCTGGCTTGCATCACCAGTGATTAATTCTACATTATCGCAATGGTGCGCCTTTAATTTGCGCGCAGCATTGGTCGTGAAGTCAGCGTAATAATCCACGCTGATTACTTGTTTGCATAATTTGCTAAGCATTGCTGTGAAAAATCCACTGCCAGTACCTACTTCTAAAACAATTTCATGACCTTTAAGGTCTAGTGCTTGTAGGATAGTTCCTTCTTCCAAAGGGGTTAGCATGCGTTGGTCATGAGCTAATGGTATTTGCATATCTGAATAGGCAAAATCAGCATATTGTTCAGGAACAAACTCATTTCTTGGGAACATATCATACAAATTGAGTATGGATTCCTCTAAAACATCACCAGTTCTTAATTGTTGTTTGACCATATTAACGCGTGCATTTTGATAACTCATTTGCTCTACCGTAATTAATTATTTTTAGAAGGTTAAAACTTTGGGTCAATCTTAACAAAAAATTAGCTTATGTGCTAAGAAATAATGTTCTAATTCTGAATTTCATGGTGACTGTGTTTAAAGTTTGTTATGATCCGCGACTTTAAACCCAAGAAACTGGGAAATACAGTATTTCAATGTATAGGAGAGTACCGTGTCTGAACGATTTATAGATTTTATGCAAACTGAGCTTGAAACGCTGAAAAATGAAGGTTTATATAAGTCTGAACGCGTTATTTCCAGCCAACAACAAGCTGATGTTACGGTGAATCATAAAGAAGTGATTAACCTCTGCGCTAATAATTATTTGGGTTTGGCCAATGATGCTCAATTAATTAAAGAAGGGCAAAATGCTTTAGCTGAGTATGGTTATGGCATGGCTTCTGTACGTTTTATTTGCGGTACCCAAACGCCTCACAAGCAGCTGGAACAAAAAATCAGCCAATTTTTAGGTAAAGAAGATACTATATTATATTCTTCTTGTTTTGATGCAAACACCGGTCTTTTTGAAACTTTACTAGGTGAAGAGGACGCGATTATCAGTGACTCTTTAAATCACGCCAGTATTATCGACGGAGTTCGTTTATGTAAAGCGGCCCGTTATCGTTACGCAAATAATGATATGAAGGCGCTTGAAGAGCAATTGATAGCGGCAAAAAATGCCCGTTTTCGTTTGATTGCTACAGACGGTGTTTTTTCTATGGACGGTATTTTAGCTAATCTGCCCGCAATTTGTGACTTAGCTGATAAATACGATGCAATGGTTATGGTTGATGACTCACATGCTGTTGGCTTTATGGGTGAAACCGGACGTGGAACTCCTGAGCATTTTGACGTGAGTGACCGTATTGATCTGATTACCGGTACTTTGGGTAAAGCTTTAGGCGGCGCTTCAGGTGGTTATACTTCAGGGAATGCTGTAGTTATTGATTGGCTGCGCCAACGCTCCAGACCTTATTTGTTTTCTAATACGTTAGCTCCAGTAATTGCGCATACCTCCTGTGTGGTTTTAGATAATTTAATGAAGGACAGCCATCTGGCGGAAAAATTAAAACGTAACTCACGTTACTTCCGTGAAGCGATGAGCCAATTAGGCTTTAAGCTTATTCCTGGAGAGCATCCCATTATTCCTGTGATGTTGGGCGATGCAAGTCTTGCAGGGCGTATGTCTAATCGCTTGTTAGAATTAGGGATTTACGTAGTTGGTTTTTCTTATCCTGTAGTACCCAAGGGATTAGCAAGAATTCGTACACAAATGTCTGCAGCACATGAATTGCATCATTTAGATAAGGCAATTGCTGCATTTGAAACTGTAGGAAAGGAATTTTCTGTTATTTAAGGACGATGACTTAAATGCGTTCTTTTATAAGAGCGTATTTACTGAGAAATAATTTACTATTTGTAAGGTATATTAATGAAATCATTAGTCAAAGCAAAAAGAGAACCGGGAATTTGGATGGAAGAAGTAGCCATCCCAGAATACGGTGTAAATGATGTTTTAATTAAAATTAAAAAAACGGCGATTTGCGGTACAGACATTCATATTTACACTTGGGATGATTGGGCACAGGCAACAATTCCTGTGCCAATGACTGTTGGTCATGAATTTTGTGGTGAAATTGTTGCCTTAGGTCAGGAAGTTCAAGGCTTGAGTATTGGGCAGCGCGTTTCCGGTGAAGGACATCTTACTTGCGGCTATTGCCGTAATTGCCGTGCAGGCAAGCGCCATCTTTGCCGTAATACAGAAGGCGTTGGCGTGAATCGTCCTGGGTGTTTTGCTGAATATTTAGCAATTCCAGCCTCTAATGTGATTGTTCTTCCTGATAATATTACAGACGATCAAGCAGCGATTTTTGATCCCTTTGGTAATGCCACGCATTGTGCTTTAGCCTTTGATGTAGTTGGTGAGGACGTGCTGATTACGGGTGCTGGTCCTATCGGAATTATGGCTGCTGCAATTGTTCGTCATATTGGCGCACGTCATGTAGTAATAACTGATGTGAACGAATACCGTTTGGACTTGGCACGCAAAATGGGCGTGACTCGTGCAGTAAATGTCACACATGAAAAATTATCTGATGTGATTTCTGAATTGGGTATGCTTGAAGGTTTTGATGTAGGTTTGGAAATGTCAGGTAATCCTATAGCCTTAAATGAAATGATGTCTGCAATGACTCATGGTGGTCATGTTGCGATGCTGGGTATTCCGCCACAAGAAACAGCGATTGATTGGAATCAGGTCATATTTAAAGGTCTGGTTATCAAAGGTATTTATGGTCGTGAAATGTTTGAAACCTGGTATAAAATGATTGCCATGTTACAAAGTGGTTTGGACATTTCGCCAGTTACTACACATCATTTCTCAGTAGATAACTATCAAGAAGCATTTGAAATTATGGCATCGGGTCAATCTGGAAAAGTGATTTTGGATTGGTCGTAGTAATGCAAGTTTAAAAAGAGACGGAGTATTTATGTCACAGTATATTTTTACCATGAATCGTGTGAGTAAAATCGTTGAAAATCAACGATTTATTTTAAAAGATATTTCATTAAGCTTTTACCCTGGCGCCAAAATTGGTGTTTTAGGTTTGAATGGTTCTGGTAAGTCTACCTTATTACGAATTATGGCCGGCGTTGATACGCAGCATGAAGGTGAAGCCAGACCACAACCAGGAATTAAAATTGGTTATCTGGAACAAGAGCCACAACTTCATTTAGAAAAAACCGTACGCGAAGTAGTTGAAGAAGGCGTGGTGGAAATGAAGGATATGTTAGCGCGCTTTGATGAAATCAGCATGCGTTTTGCTGAGCCAATGAGCGATGATGAAATGAATACTTTGCTCACAGAGCAAGGTGAATTACAAAACGCTATTGAAGCCGGTGGTGGTTGGGAATTAGATAGAAAACTGGATGTCGCAGCCGATGCTTTAAGACTACCTGAGTGGGATGCTGTTGTAGGTCAGTTATCTGGAGGCGAGCGTCGTCGTGTGGCTTTATGCCGTTTGTTGCTTTCTAACCCAGACATGTTGTTATTAGATGAACCAACCAACCATTTGGATGCGGAATCTGTAGCTTGGCTGGAACATTATCTTGAAGCGTTTCCGGGAACTGTTGTGGCAATTACCCATGATAGATACTTTTTGGATAACGCTGCTGAATGGATTTTAGAATTAGACCGTGGTGAAGGCATTCCTTATAAAGGCAACTACACTTCTTGGCTGGAACAGAAAGAAGAACGCCTGAGCATGGAAAAGAAACAGGAAGATTCACATCAACGAGCCATTAAAGCAGAATTAGAGTGGGTACGTACTTCACCGAAAGGCCGACACGCGAAAAATAAAGCACGTTTAGCTCGTTTTGACGAAATGAACTCTAAAGAGTTCCAAAAACGTAATGAAACGAATGAAATTTATATTCCACCAGGTGAGCGTTTGGGTGACTTGGTATTGGAAGGCGAACAAATCACGAAATCATTTGGCGACCGAATTCTTATTGATAAATTGGACTTCAAATTACCTAAAGGCGGTGTCTTAGGAATTATTGGTCCTAATGGCGCGGGTAAGTCGACTTTCTTAAAAATGATTACTGGCCAAGAAGCGCCGGATAGCGGTACCGTTCGCATCGGCGATACAGTGCAATTGGCTTATGTGGATCAGATGCGTGATGAATTGGATCCTAATAAATCAGTATGGCAGGAAATTTCTGATGGTCATGACATCATGCAAGTAGGTACTTACCAAATGCCTTCACGTGCTTATGTAGGGCGTTTTAATTTCAAAGGCACTGATCAACAAAAGAAAATGTCACAACTTTCTGGTGGTGAGCGCAATCGAGTGCATTTGGCTAAATTGTTAAAGAGTGGTGGCAACGTTTTATTACTTGACGAACCCAGTAATGATTTGGACGTTGAAACCTTACGTGCTTTGGAAGATGCAATTTTAAATTTCCCTGGTTGTGCTGTGGTTATTTCGCATGATCGCTGGTTCCTGGATAGAGTATGTACTCATTTGATGGCCTTTGAAGGCGAGTCAGAAATCATTTTCATTGAAGGAAACTACAGTGATTATGAAACTGATAGAAAACGTCGTTTGGGTGATGCAGCAGATAGACCATCACGAATTAAATACAGGAAATTAGAATCCTGATTTTAATGGCATTAAGCCAAGTGAATTTGTAATAAAAATCAAATAGTTAAATTTTTTATTGTTGAACTTGTCGTCCCCGCGTAGGCGGGGAACCATGTACCGGTGTAACCATGCCAAGCAAGGGATAGATCCCCGCCTGCGCGGGGACGACAAATTGACCGTTTATTAATTGATTTTATTTGATATATTCCTAAGTACCTACCATTCGGGTCTGAACTCGATAATTATAAAAATTTTTTGGAGATAAAAGCTAAATGAATAAGTTGTTTTGGGTTGGTTTGTTTTTATGCATTGGTTTAACTGCCTGCGTTGAATATGATGAATCTACTTTAATTACAGATGATGCTGGTTACGTGCATCGTACAGTTCATTATACAAAAGACAGACGTGGACGTTCTTATTTTCCTGTGAAAATTCGGGCAACCGGTGAGAAGTTATTTGTTTTTGATCCTAAGGCTTCTGCATGGGCGGCTTATGATGAAGAAGGCACTCGATTGATGACGGGTGGTGGTTCTGCTGGTGTTGATGCTTGCGAAGAAAATGCCTCGCAATCTTGTCGCACAGTAACAGGAACATTTCATGTTTATAACAAAAAAGGATTAAATTGCCATTCAGGAGAATACCCTGTATCCACAAATGGCGGCGCAAAAATGCCTTATTGCATGTATTTCTACCAAGGATTTACAATTCATGCGGCTTATGATGTTCCAGAACGCGCATCAAGCCATGGTTGCGTGCGAGTATTCCCAAGCGCTGCAAAATGGCTAAATGAGAATTTTATGCGTGTAGGTACGAAGGTAATTATTCTCGCGTACGCGGATCAAAATGGTGTGAATCGCTCGACTTTTCAATAAGATCTCCGTCGTCCAGAGCGAAGCGACGGACCTCCTGAATGTGGCTCAGTGCCATTTGAGGGAGGTCCTTCGCTTCGCTCTGGATGACGGCGGTATCTACTTATTGAGGTTTGGCAACAGGGGCTTGTGGCGCAGCAGCAGGCACAGGTGCTTGAGTTGGCGCTCCACCCTCATGTACGTCACCTAAATTTTTAGTAATATCAGTTGTCGCAGGATTAGGAATTGCTGGTGGTTGTGGCGTAGTTACTGTACCACGTGGTGTTGCAATCATTTGAGTAATTCCCAAATCACCAGTCATTTTACGTCCTACCGTTAAATCAACGCTTAACAATTGGCTTACTTTCTCTTTATCATTTTGATAAGTTACAACCACAGGTAAAATAATTTTCCATTGATTATTTTGAGACTCAGTAATTAAAGCCTGGCCGTCTATTTTACTGCTTACATTAAGTTTTTGTGACTTAATGGCCGCAAGATTACCTGATTTTTGCAGTGCAGTATTAAAACCAGTCCAACCTTGCTCAGTAAAACAAGCTTGCAATTTTTGCATTTGAGCATCAACAAACTCTGCATTAAACGTGAATGCTTGAGTTATTGCTTTTTCAGACCAGTTTAAAACGAGTGTCTGATCAATTGTTTTGGTTTGCGCTGGAATTTTATAATCACAGTCAATCACTGGTGCTGCTGGAGCCGGAGCTGGTGCTACTACGGGAGCCGCTGTGGCAGCTGGTGCTGCTTGAGTTTGAGTTGCTGCAGGCTTCATTGCGTTGGCCGGTGCTGGTGCAGGAGCTGGAGCAACAATTGGGGCGGTAGGAGTTTGTGCTGGCGCAGGCGTAGGATCCGCTTGTACTTGTGTACCAATTACAGCAAACAACGCACTCCAAAGTATGGTGTTCTTCATGAAATAAGTTCCTTAAATAATAAATGCATTCAACGTAACAATTCTGCGATAATAAGAGCCGCCAGTCTAGCAGTTTTTTGGTTTTGATCCAGAGGTGGCGAGAGTTCAGCAATATCCAGGCTCACTACTTTGCCACTTTGCATTATGTATTTCAAGAGCGGCAGGATTTGCCAAGGTGTTAATCCTAAAGGTTGAGGCGCACTGACGCCAGGCGCAAAACATTCAGCTAAAACATCAAGGCAGATGGTTAAATAAATATGATCCACATGGAGCATGAAATCATCAAGAAAGGCCTGATGCCAAGCAAGATTTTTTTCATAGAGTTCTTCTGCAGATAAGTAACTCACATTTAATTCGGCAGCGCGTTCAAATAGAGAAGGCGTATTTCCCATTTTTTGAATACCTAAACAGCAATACTCAAATCTTCTTTTGTTTTCCTCACACCAAGCGGCTATTTGTGAAAAAGGGGTACCTGATGTTCCGGGTTGGCCATTAGTGTAAGGTCGTAAATCAAAATGTGCATCAAAATTAATGATACCTAGCTTATTATAACGAGGCGCTAAGCCTTGATAATGCGCCCAGGCAATCTCATGACCACCACCTAAGGCGATGGTTTGATGACCTTGTTGATGGCAAAAATTGATTACACTGGCAAATTGGCTTTGTGCCAATTCAAGCTCATCTTCTTCACAAACCACAGTACCTAAATCAACATAAGTTTTGTCATTGGGACAAGGTAATTTTGCTAACTGTGTTTTTATTTGGTCTGGTCCTAATTGAGCTCCAGGCCGACCTTGATTGCGTTTAACACCGGCATCGCTGGCAAAGCCAAGAAAAATTGTTTTTTTCTCTTTGCTGATTAAATCAGTTTGTTGTTCGGGAAAGATAATTTTTTGAAAAAAACGCTCCGCGCTAACAGTATCCTTTCTACCTTGCCACAGCGCCGGATTAGCCTTGCGGTAATTGGAAAGATGTTCAAACATTAAATTCTCCTGTTTTAGCAATTATAACAGTATACATTAAATTTGAATCGGAGCCGTTACCGTCATCCAGAGCGCAGCGAAGGACCTCCCTTAGGCTAGCCGAGCCACCTTCAGGAGTTCCTTCGACCACGCACTGGACGATGGGTTTCTACTTAAAATTATGCCAACTTAGTACAATGTCTGGTATTATCGGAGCTCTTTGATAAATAGTGCAAGAGGACATTGTGTTTGTTATCACCGGTGGCGGAAGTGGAATAGGGCGCTCTTTAGCTTTGTCTTTAGCTAAGCGCGAAAAAGAGGTCTTAGTTATAGGCCGTCGTGAGCATTTAGTGCGAGAAACAGCTGCTCTTGATGCGCGTATTCGCTATCTTAGTGCCGACGTAACAACAACTGAGGGCTTAGATAAAATCAAGTCACATTTGAGCGCTGTGCCTCAGATAAGCGCTTTGATTAATAATGCCGGCACCTTAAGTCCTTTAGATGTACTGACTCATGTTACGCCAGAAGCATGGCAAAACGCACTCGACACTAATTTAAGTGCAGCATTGTATTTACCACAAGCTCTTTATAAGCAATTAGCTCAAGGGCGTGTTTTAAATATTGGCTCTGGAGCTGCTTATTTTGCGATTAAAGGATGGGGTGCTTATTGTGTTTCTAAGGCGGCTTTGTCTATGCTGACTAAATGCTGGCAGATTGAATCACAATCCGTTTCTTTTGCCAGTGTCACGCCTGGAATTATTGATACGCACATGCAAGAAATTGCTCGAAGTAATGAAAATCCCGATCGCAGCCAGACAAATTTTTATCAGCGCTTAAAAGATCATAATCGTTTGGTTTCTCCGGAGACTGTTGCTGAATTTTTAACCTGGTTACTGGTAGATGTTGATAAGAATATTTACGTATCCAAAGAATGGGATATTTACGATACCAGTCATCATGCTTCTTGGCTTAAACCACCGCATCAAGTTCTTCACTGGGATTTTTAATGCTTAATTGCGATACGCTATTGCTGAATGCTACTACCATTGATGCACTGGGAAATCAGTTGCAGCAACAAGCTATTGCTATTAAACAAGGTTTGATTCTCTGGTGTGGTTCTGAGTCGGAATTACCCTTACATTTTCATGAAGCAAAACATAAAGAAAATTGCCAAGGGCAATTAATTACTCCTGGACTCATTGATTGCCATACTCATCTGGTTTACGCAGGGAACAGGGCGGTGGAGTTTCAATTAAAACTGGATGGTGTGAGCTACGCTGAAATTGCAAAAGCTGGTGGTGGGATATTATTTACAGTACAACAGACTCGCGCAGCCTCCGAAGAAGCCCTTATTCAACAGTCTTTGCCTCGCATTCTTGCTTTGAAAAATGAAGGGGTGACTGCGGTTGAAATTAAATCAGGTTATGGTTTAGATTTGCAAAATGAACTGAAGATGTTACGGGTAGCCAAACGTTTAGGTGAAATGACTGGGCTGCGCGTTAAAAAAACCTTCCTTGGTGCTCATGCGATTGCCCCAGAATATAAAGAAAACAGTCAGGCCTATGTCGATCTATTATGTAACGAATGGTTACCCGCATTAAAAGAGGCGAAACTCGTTGATGCTGTGGATGTCTTTTGTGAGTCAATAGCTTTTTCACTTCAGCAAACAGAGCAAATTTTTCTTGCCGCACGCTCATTAAATATACCAATAAAATGCCATGCAGAACAATTATCCAATCTTGGTGCAAGTGAGCTTGCTGCTGAGTTGGGTGCTTTATCCTGCGATCATCTGGAATTTCTTGATGAAAAAGGGGCTATTGCGATGGCAAAAGCTAATACAGTTGCTGTATTGCTGCCTGGAGCTTATTATTTTCTTCGTGAAAAAACCAAGCCGCCTGTAGATTTATTACGTCAAGCAGGAGTTGGTATAGCAATTGCAACTGATTGTAATCCAGGCTCCTCACCGACGGCATCCTTGCGTTTAATGATGAGTATGGCTTGCCAATTGTTTTCTTTGACTGTACCTGAGGTATTGGCTGCGGTGACCAGTCAGGCAGCAAAGGCTCTGGGCTTGGAAAAAGAAATTGGACAAATTGCTCCCGGCATGGTGGCTGATTTGATATTATGGTCGGTGCAAGATAGTGCAGCACTTTGCTATTATTTTGCTTACCCTATAGCGCATCAAACGATGATTGCGGGAGAATGGTGTGCTAATAAAGGAGTTTAAGTCATGATGAATCAATTGAAAATAGCTTTGTCCCTATGTTTTATGATGTATTCTTTTTCGGTACAGGCAATAACTCCTGTTACGATTAAAAAAGAAACCACATCTACTATTATTGATGTGAAGTACCCGCAAGGATTTCGTGAAGCCCGCGTGAATACTGTGATTAAAGAGTTTATCGAGTTCACGCAAAAGAGTTTTCTGAAAGAGATTGCGGAAGATGATGACAGCACAGATAGTGCAGGTAAATCAGGATTAAATGTTACTTACTCGATACCCTATGAGCAAAATGGTGCTTTAAGCATACGTTTTAATGTATCAGTTTATCACCGTGGTGCGGCTCATCCTTTAAATACTGTATCGGTATTGAATTTTATTAAAGGCCAACAAGTGAGGCTGGGCGATTTATTTTTACCTGGAGCAGATTATTTAAAGCCTATTTCCCAGTTATGCAGTAAAGAGATTACGGCAAAAGATATTTCAGATCCAAAATGGATTAAAGACGGTACAGCCCCTGTAACAGACAATTATAAGGTCTGGTCGTTTACTCCTGAAGGCATTGATATTATTTTTGATAGCTATCAAGTGGCTGCTTACGTCTATGGCGAGCAAACTGTCTCTATTCCTTTATCTAAGTTGTCCGCTTTAATTAAACCTGAAATATTGAACACTGTTTGGAACGATTAATGACTGAAACACCTTTTATAGCTGCTGAAAAATCAGTAGCTGAGCTTACTGTACGTGCGATTCTTCTTGCCATAATCTTGACCGTATTATTGGCAATGTCTAATGCTTATCTGGCGCTGAAGCTGGGTATTTTAACTTCAGCATCAATTCCTGCGGCAATTATTTCCATGGGAATATTACGTTTTTTTAAAAACTCAACCATTCTTGAAAATAATGCCGTGCAAACGGCCGCGTCAGCAGGTGAGGCTGTGGCTGGCGGTATTGTTTATACTATTCCTGCTTTGATTATTATTGGTTATTGGAATCATTTTGATTACATGACCAATTTTTTCGTGGCGGTTTGTGGTGGGGTTTTAGGGGTATTGTTTTCAATTCCCTTGCGTCGTATTTTAGTTAATGACAGAAATTTAAAATTTCCTGAGGGGCGAGCAATTGCTGAGGTACTAAAATCCTCCGTTGAAAAGTCAGGAGTTAATGACATCGTTCTTGGTGGGGTGATTGGCGCTGCGATTGAATTATTGCAAACGGGCTTTAAGGTTATTGCCAGCAGTTGGAATTATTGGTTCTCAGTTAAAAAATCATTATTTGGCTTAGGCGCAGGATTTTCTGCAACCATGATCGGTGCGGGTTATCTTGTTGGCCATGATATGGCAATCAGCATCTTTTTAGGCGCGGTCATTTCCTGGTTGGTGGCGATGCCTGTAGTCAGTCAATTTTATCCGGAATTCTTAACAAATTATCCTCCAGAACAGGCCGCAACCATGTTGTGGAATAGTGAAATGCGTTATTTGGGCATTGGCGCTATGCTGTTTGCCGGTATCTGGACTTTTTTAAAGTTAATCAGACCATTAGCTAAAAGCATTAACACGTCATTTCGAGTGTATATGTCTAAGGATAAAGCGGATACACAGTTGTTGCGTACCGACAAGGACATACCATTACCCTATATTTTAATGGGCATTGGTATTATGGCTTCCGTTTTATTTTTGTTTTTTCAATCGGTATTACCGCTGGCGCCGGTAGGGCTGGATAATACGTACGCGCCTACTCTAGTCTTTTTTGCCGTATTATACGTTTTATTTATTGGGTTTATTTTCTCGGTAATCACCGCTTATTTTTCGGGTATGGTAGGTGTTACTGCAAGCCCTGGAAGTTCCGTGGTCATCTCCGGAATGCTTTTTGCAGCCTGGTTGTTATTGGTTGCTATTGATCACCTTTTACCTTTGCCTTTAAGTGCACAGCAAATGCAGGCAGCCGAAGCAATTACTATTATGATTGGCTCGGTAGTGACTGGTATTGCGGCTATTGCAAACGATAATTCTCAGGATTTAAAAGTAGGGCAGTTAGTTGGTGCGACTCCTTGGAAGCAACAATTGATGTTATTACTTGGTGTTGTGGTTTCGTCTTTAGTTATTCCTCCGGTAATGCAATTGTTGTTTGAGGTTTATGGGATTGCAGGGGTGATGCCTCATGCTGGAATGGATATTAGCCAATCATTGCCAGCACCTACCGCAGCTTTAATGGCAGCTATCACTGAAGCAGTATTCAGAAATTCTTTACCTTGGACTATGATGCTGATTGGCTCATGCATTATTTTAGCGATTATCTATTTAAATAAACTATTTAAGCTTACTCGTTATATCAACCTATCCATTTTAGGTGTTGCAGTAGGTATGTATTTACCTTTGTCTTCTTCGTTTCCTTTATTTATCGGCGGCATGATCGCTTTATTTGTACAAAAGAATTTACATAAAATGAAGAAATCACCAGAAGAACGCATCAGCAGAAATCAAAAAGGCACCTTGATTGCTTGCGGTTTAGTGGCGGGTTCGGCCATTATGGACGTCTTGTTGGCCATCCCATTTTCTATTGCAAAAAACCCTGATGTACTGCGCTTAGTAGGACCAAACTGGAATAATGCAGGGGTTTATTTAGGTATTTTATCTACTTTGTTATTAGCCTTGTGGATACGCCGTAGGGTTTGTACGGGTACAATTTAGCGTTTTGGAATTCCTGTTTGCAAGCAAACAGGCTACTCTAACTATTTTAATGAATAGTTGTCTGAGGCCCATTATCAGCTATATTTCGTTGGGCAAGGCCAACTTCAAGTCCATCAAGAGCGATGGACCTCAAAGTAAAGGTTGTGGGAATTTTCAATGAGAGTACAACGCTGAACTTGCCGCAGCCGCGGGAGTTCTTTGGTGTAATGCTTGAATATAAGTTAACCAATCCTTTAATTCCCCTTCAGGAAGCGCCACTTTAGACTTAATATTTAATACCGCACTTTCTACCCTATTAAACGCAACTTGATCCGCGGGTTTAACGCAACGCGCTACACCATAAAAAACCCAAGTGTTGAGCTTTTGAATATCAGCATGGATTACCGTATAGTGCATGTGAAGGAATAAATTAACCGCTCTCTTTTTAGAATACGCATCTTGGGCATTATAAGGCTCTAATAAATGAAGGCTATCGTCTATATCTTCATAGCAAAGATCCGTTAAAGCAGAAAAAATACCTAACTCATCCATCTTCTTCAGCACAGCACCAATCTCAAAACGTTCGAATAAAATCTCCAAGGCGGTACTTATTTGCCCTCTATTCATTAGGGCAAATGCTGGATTTTGTAAATAAGTAACAAAACAATTTTTAATATCAGTTGTGCTAAGAATGCCCTGTAATTCATCATCCACGCGAAAATCAGAATATTGTAAGCAAATTTTAAGTAATCTTAATAAGCGATTAGGCTCCTCTACGAATAAGGCATGCTTATGATTTACTACACTAATTAATTTACTGTTTAGAGAGCGAATCGCGCGATCAAAACCCTTCACTTCAAGCTGCTGCGCCCCATATTGCATTACCACGTATAAGGCAGATACTTTAAAATCGCGCTTAATTAAAATATGTTCCATAGTTTTAGTTAATGGCTCGGCTGATTTGCTCATTCCTGTATTAAGATCTAAATGTAACATGCCTGAAGCCGTTTCTAATTGAAGCTTAATAATAGATACTTTGATACCAACTTGTTGTGCCTTATAACCATGCTGTGTCAATAATTTTAATAAATCCTCTTTACTAATATTAAGAAGAATAAAGTCATAATCACGCGGATTGCTCTTCTTTAAATATAAAAAGGCAGCAGCACCACCACCTAAAATAAGCTCTATTTTAGTGTGTTTATAGATAAAATCAGCAAAATCCCAGATAGCTTGGGGTAGTGCATCGCGTGGAACGTAAGCAGCATCAACATCTGATAGTTTAAAAAACCGCGGGCTTGAGGAAGCCGCAGAAGAAGCTGCTTGTGCTTTTTTGGTAACTTTCTTTTTAACAAACTCAGGCTTTTGCTCCGTCTCTGCCTCATCATCACTCCAATCATCCGTTGGACTGCAATAAGGATAGATTGCATCAAATTCTTTTTTAGGTACTGCCAAAGTTTCTGCTACTTGCTGCAATAGTAAATAACATTGATTACTTACTCCTGGAGTAGAAGCACTGGCTTTATTCACATGCGCCACAAAGAACAATAATTTAGATAAGAATAAAAAGCGCACTTGGTTTTGAAGTTCAGGATATATCTGCTCTAATTCATTATGAGTTAAACGATAGGCATATTTTTTAGCTTCTATCTGAGCGAACAACGTATTAATAAGTACATTGGGCTTCTCATCAAGAGGATGAGGTAGATCACGGATAAACCGTAATGCTACTAATAAATTAGAATAAAACGTGTATACGTTTGGCTTGAAGTTGCGAAATAGATCTTGAAACTCTAAAACACCAGCCAGAATGTCACATACCTCGGCAAGACGACCCTGGTTTGCAAATTCAGTACTAATTAAGTGAATATTTTGACTTAGAACATGCACATAATCTGGCTGCACAAGTACTTCTGGACAAAAAATACTCTTTTCCGCATTCCAGAATAGATCCATGCGGTCCTGCAACTGGGGATCAGCGCTCTTGGGAGCTTGTTTTATTAATCTAATCAGATTAAGCGCTGTAGTTAAATGGGCTAACAAATCATCTTGAGTTATTGTCGCTTTAATTATTCTAATTTCTGTTTCTGGAAGAGCATGCATCATTTGATAATACAAAAACACTTGGAAAAACATTAAGTTAGTATGCCATTGACGTACTATTAAATCAGGATCATTATACAAGGCGAAAGAGTACATCACACGGTAAACAGAATAAACCAAGTTAGTTATATGTTTTACACAGTGTAAGGATGAGACACCATCAATCTGTTGTATATTTGCAGGCAAATAACCAATTTCAGATAATTTTTTAGCCGAACTCATTTGCTGCAACGCAGTTTCTTTATCCCCCATACCAATAACAAACAAAGTAGCGTACTGAAGCTGGATAAATTGCAAAATAAAATTAGGAATAGCTGAATTTAAACTCAGTGGTCTATCATTTAAGCTCAGCGCCACATCTAATTTATCTTCCATGTGCGGCAGCTCTTCTAAGCTCTGTAGCAGCCAGTAAGCATTAATAAAAGGATTGTTTACTCTTGCATCCACTGAATTCAAAGAATGCTCTTGTTGATCAGCTATTGAATCAAGACGGAAATGTAAAAACTGCAACATGAGCTGTTCCGAACCTTTTGAGCATCCCTGCTCCTCTAAAGCGTTAAGAAGCTCATGAGTATAAGAATCTGATTTTACAAGATCCTTATGAATCAGATTAAGATAAATTAAGTAATAAACAACTAACCTTCCTTGTTTATTTAATAAGTAACTCCATAATTCAGGCTGACTTTTAAGACTGAGGAGGTAGTTATGAATGTTTATCGTTAAGTCTTTCAAATCTTTTAAATAAACCGCTATAGTAACAGCACTTTTATTACGGCTATTATTTTTCAAGACATGGGATTTTTGAATTAATTGAGTCAATAGATCATAGAGCTGAACCAAAGCACTATTTGCTACATCCAGCTCCTGTGGCGCTTTATTATTAATCTGCTTAATTTCAGGTAGTTGAGCGCTAAAATGCTCCTTTACTGTGTTTTTTTCTAGTGATTCAAGGTGTCTTGCAAAAGCAGCTTCCTTAAGCTGTAGAACTATATGAGGTTTAAAAGCCATTAGTAATTATTAGATTCAGATTAATATCCGCCTATTTTGTCAAATATTTGCGCATTTTACAAGTGTTATCTATTCGTCCAAAACGATAATTGGGGTTAATTCCATCTAGCGCTGATTTATCAGTATGATCCTTGCTCTAGCAGAAATGGTAATTATTATTAGGGATAGTCATCCAATACGTTTTAAAAAAGCTCAGGATTTCTAGCTAATCGCATTATTTTTTAGAATGCTTTGTATTTTTTCAGGAGCAAGGATTCGTTCAATGCTATCAACAATTGTTTTAGTTTTATGATCAAATTCAATATTTACTCTAGCGTTGATTTGTTTGTTTGCAAAGTTGGTGAGCCTTAATGTTTCTGGAATTAGATGCAGATAAAACAGTCCTTCTTCAGGCCGTGTCTCGCCGACTGTTAAACTGGAACCATCTACAGCAATAAACCCTTTGGGTAAAATATATTTCATCCAATCAGGATTACATTGAATAATTAAAGTGAGTTTATTATCTTCGACTATTCTTTGCTGAATTATAGCCGTACCAAAAATATGTCCAGAGACTTCGTGACCACCTATTTCATCGCCAAAACGTAAACTGCGTTCAATACTGACATAACTTCCTAATTGCAATTCAGTTAAAGTGGTTTTTTCTAATGTTTCTTGAATTGCTTGAAATGAAACAAGGGTGTTTTCAATGGTTACTACGGTTTGACATACTCCATCGACGGCTACACTATCACCTGGTTTTAAACCATTACATAGCTCTGAAGGTAAGTTAACTGTATAACTGATTAAATTCGGAGCTCTATCTAAGGCTGTGATTTCATAGAGTCCTTTGGTGATACCTGTATACATATTTTACTACTCTAAAGTTTTTTATAATCTTAATTCATATAAATAGGATTAACAATGATCGATTTTTTTAATGTTACATTTTAAGATTGGTATGAAAGGTAGTTTTCTTATGTTTTAAGTTGACAACGTATGTATGGATCAAAAGGGAATGACCCTATATATTTTCGAATTCAGTATCATAGACTTCTTCTAATTACTTTATATTGATTGGTATTTTGTAGGTAACTATTGTTTGAAAAGGAATGTTGATTAATAAAGCCATGCGTTATTCATCATTAATGTGCTATATTATGATTAATAAAATATAAGGTTATTCATCATGAAATGGAACTGGCAGCTGGAAAATTGGCCGAAATTTATTTGGAATCAAGATGAGTTAGATGTATACGAACGTTCTTTTACTGAAGGAGCGGGTATTATTATTGGTTCTTCGCAGCACATCTCTCCAGAAGGCAAACAAAATTTATTTATCGATTTAATGAGTGCTGACGCTTTAAGCAGTTCTGAAATTGAAGGGGAGCATTTAAATAGAGGCAGTGTTCAATCCTCGATTCAAAACGAGTTAGGTCTGTCCTCGAAAGAACCTAGAGCTACTTTGGCGGAACGTGGGATCGCTAAAATGATGGTTAATTTATATCAAACTATTCCAGTGCCCTTAACAAAAGAAGTGTTATCAGAATGGCATCAATCTTTAATGGAGCACAGCCATCATGTAGAAAATATTGGTCACTATCGTAAACATGAAGAAGCAATGCAAATTGTTTCTGGTCCTGATTATGAGCGAAAAATCCATTTTGAGGCACCTCCTTCCAAATCTGTTCCTGCTGAAATGGAACAATTTATTGAGTGGTTTGAACGAAGTGCTCCCACAGGATCTACTCCCTTACCCTCATTAACTCGAGCAGGAATCGCCCATTTATGGTTTGAGAGTATTCATCCTTTTGAAGATGGAAATGGAAGAATAGGACGAGCTATAGCGGAAAAAGCGTTAGCTCAAGGATTTTCCAAACCAGTAATGACTGTATTGGCAAAAATATTATTAAAAAAGAAAAAGGCATATTATCAGCAATTAGGTTTAGCCAGCATAACCTTAGATCTAACATCATGGCTTTTATGGTTTGCTAACATCGCCTTAGAGGCACAAGAAAGCACTTATTTGTATATAGATTTTATTATTAAAAAAGCAGTTATTTTAAGAGAAGCCAAAGGGAAAATTAATCTAAGACAAGAAAACGTGTTATTAAAATTATTTCGTGCTGGTATCGAGGGATTTATTGGTGGTTTAAGTGCTAAAAACTATATGAATATTACCGGTGCAACCAGCGCTACAACAACGAGAGATTTGAATGATTTGGTGAAAAAAAATATTCTTAAACGGACTGGGGAACTTAAGTCTACACGTTATTTTTTAAATATTGATAGCCACTTATGATGGGAGCAATTAAATCCAGTCTCTACCTTGAACCGTTCGTGCATGAGTTACTCAGCACGAACGGTTCTTTGGAAGGAAGTAGATCTTGTGGTTCCCTTATCCAGAACTGGTATTAAATTACAGAGTTTCAATCCTGGCTTTATGCTCTAACAGCTTTTCTTTAGCCTGTTGCGCTTGTGCCAATTTCTCCTGCTCTTTAGCGATAATTTCAGCTGGTGCTTTATCAGTAAATTTAGGGTTATTTAATTTACCTTCGGCAAGACTGATGTCTTTATCCAGTTTGGCTACTTCTTTTGCCAAACGGGCTAACTCTGCCTCTTTATCAATTAAATCAGCCATTGGGATTAATAATTCAAGTTCCCCCAATACCGCGGTTGCGGATACCGGTACTGCTTCGTCTTTGCTTAAGCACGTGATTTGCGTGATTCTTCCTAACGCTTTTAAAGTATGCTGGTATTTTTCTAAGCGTTCGGTTAATTCCGGTGTGATATTACGAATAAACAATGGAATTAACTTGGCTGGTGAAATAGACATTTCACTACGAATAGTACGCAGAGCTTGAATTGCTGATTTTAGCCAATCCATTTCTTCTTCAATGGTGTCATTTAGAAGTTCTTTGTCTACTTGTGGGTAAGCACTGAGCATAATGCTGGCGCCATTTTCACTCGTGAGCTTGGTGGCTCTTTGCCAGATTTCTTCTGTAATAAACGGCATTAAAGGATGCAGTAGTTTCAGAATTTGATCCAGTACATGAATCAATGTCTTACGTGTGCCTCTTTTTAGTGCGCTTTTTGCATTTTCGTCTTGCAATATTGGCTTGGATAATTCCAGGTACCAGTCACAATATTCATGCCATACAAATTCATAAATAGTGCTTGATAATAAGTCAAAACGATAGGTTTCAAAATAATGGTGTACTTTGCCGATGGTGCGTTGTAAACGGGATAAAATCCATTGATCAGCAGGACTGTATTGGAATGGACCATCGCCGAAATCAACTTGTTCTTCATCGGTATTCATCATGACGTAGCGTGCAGCATTCCATAATTTATTGCAGAAATTACGGTAGCCTTCGACTCGGCCAATATCAAAACGAACGTTACGGCCGTTTGATGCTAAGGAGCAATAAGTAAAGCGAAGCGCATCGGTTCCATAAGCACTGATGCCGTCTGGGAATTCTTTGCGTGTTGCTTTGATAATTTTATCTTTTACTGATTGCAGCATTAGGTTGGAAGTACGTTTTTCTACCAAAGACTCCAGATCGATTCCGTCGATAATATCGAGCGGATCCAGCACGTTACCTTTGGATTTGGACATTTTATGCCCTTCACTATCCCGTATTAGTCCGGTAATAAATACTTCTTTAAAGGGAATTTTTCCAGTGAATTTCAAGCCCATCATAATCATTCTGGCTACCCAGAAAAAGATAATGTCAAAACCCGTAACCAATACTGCGGTAGGGTAGAACTGCTCTAATTCAGGAGTGCGCTCTGGCCAGCCTAAGGTTGAAAAAGGCCATAAGGCAGAAGAAAACCAAGTATCTAATACGTCTTCATCTTGTTTTAGTACCGTCGTTTCTTTAATTTTGTATTTAAAGCGTACGTCGTTTTCACTGTAGCCTACATAGATGGTGCCGTTGTTGTCATACCAGGCTGGAATACGATGTCCCCACCATAATTGACGGCTGATACACCAGTCTTCAATATTATCCATCCATTGGAAGTAGGTTTTACTCCAGTTGTCAGGGATAAAGCGGATGTCACCATTTTTAACTGCAGCAATAGCCGGCTCGGCCAGCGGTTGTGTTTTTACATACCATTGGTCGGTTAGCAGTGGTTCAATGATTACGTTTGATTTTTCACCACGTGGGACTTTTAATTTATGCGCTTCGATTTTAACTAAAAAGCCACCAGCTTCCAGATCTTTAATAATTTGTTCGCGAGCAACAAATCGGTCCATACCTTGATATTTTAACGGAGCGTTTTTGTTAATGGATGCTTTTTTAGTAAATACGTTAATCACTGGTAGTTGATGACGTTTGCCTACTTCATGGTCGTTGAAATCATGCGCAGGAGTGATTTTCACACAGCCGCTGGCAAAGTCTTTGTCTACATAATCATCGGCGATTATGGGAATGGTTCGGTCACATAGTGGCAGTTGAAGTTGCTGGCCAATTAAATGCTTAAAACGCTCGTCTTCAGGATTTACAGCTACGGCCGCGTCACCAAGTAAGGTTTCTGGTCGTGTTGTCGCTACGACTATGGATTCGGTTGAATTCACTATAGGATAGCGAATATGCCACATGAAGCCGTCTTCTTCTTCAGATAGTACTTCCAAATCAGATACTGCGGTTCCTAATTTAGGATCCCAGTTAACTAAACGAGTACCACGATAAATCAAGCCTTCATCATGAAGCTGCACAAATACTTTTTGTACTGCTGCAGATAAACCTTCATCCATAGTAAAGCGTTCGCGAGTCCAGTCTACTGAATCACCCAAACGTCTCATTTGTTGGGTAATCGTATTGCCTGATTCATTTTTCCACTGCCAGATGCGTTCTAAAAACTCTTCGCGGGTAAGGTCTTTTCTGGAGATGCCAGAGGCTTCTAATTGGCGCTCAACGACTAACTGCGTTGAAATACCAGCGTGGTCTGTTCCAGGCTGCCATAGGGTTTTATCGCCTAACATCCGATGATAACGTGTCAGAGCATCCATAATGGTGTGTTGGAAACCATGCCCCATGTGTAAGCTGCCAGTGACGTTTGGCGGTGGGAGCATAATGCAGTATTTTTTGCCTTCACCTTGCGGTTGAAAGTAATGATGATTTTCCCAGTTTTTGTAGCAAGCGCTTTCGATTGCTTCTGGTGAATATACTTTATCCATAATTTACCTGAATGATAAAAACAGTAGATATTATCATAGATTAGGGAAATTTAGGTACCCAAACTTTGCCTCAAATTAAGCACCGCTGCGCTTTTTTACAGGGTGAACTATTTTTAATTAATATTTACTAGTTTGGGTACCCAGGTCTTATACAGTTAATGCCAGAGTATACTCTGGCATTAAGAGGAGTATTAAGCATTGGTGATAACTGAGTCTGCTTTTTTCGAAGCTTTTCCAGGACGGTGATCTTCGGCAATATAGGTGTACATGGTTGGTACCACGAATAAGGTAAAGCATGTTCCGATTAACAAACCTGTAGCGATAACTAATCCTATATCAAAACGACTTACCGCGCCTGCGCCGCTAGCGATTAATAAAGGTAACACACCAAAAACCATTGCGGCTGTGGTCATGAGGATAGGTCTTAGTCTGATTGCCGCAGCCTCTTCTACAGCAGCACGTCGGTCGAGATTTTTATCACGCTGTAAGTGGTTGGCAAAATCGACAATCAAAATCCCGTGTTTGGAGATTAAGCCAATTAGGGTAATCAACCCAACCTGAGTGTATATATTGATGCTGGCAAGGCCTAAATTTAACGGGATTAATGCACCGCAAATCGACATGGGCACGCTGATTAATACAATCAATGGATCGCGGAAGCTTTCATATTGTGCCGACAAGACTAAAAAGATAATGATGATGGCAAAGAGGAATGCAAATACCAAAGCACTGCCTTCCTGCATGAATTGTCTTGATGCACCACCATAATCATAAGAGAAGCCTTTGGGTAAGGTTTCATTTGCAGCTTCCTGGAAAAAGCGCAAACCCTCACCTAAAGTTTTACCTGGCATCATAATCCCTTGCAGAGTAGCTGAGTTCAGCTGCTGGAAATGTGTTGCGGCATTCGGTGCGGTTTTTTCCACCGCGGTGACTACGGTTGAAAGCGGAACCATAGTGCCATTAATGCTTTTCACATAAATTTGCCCTAATTGTTCAGGAGACATGCGATAAGAGCGGCTCAGTTGCGGTATGACCTGATAACTACGACCTTGCAGGTTAAAGTAGTTTACGTAGTTGCCTGAAAGCGCACTCGTTAAGCTGCTGCCAATAGCCTGCATGTCTAAGCCCATCTCCGAAGCTTTGGAGCGGTTAATGGTTAGTTCAATCTGTGGCTGATTAAATTTCAGGGCGTTATCCACGTAAATAAATAAACCGCTTTTCTTGGCTTTATCAAGCAGTTTGCTGGAGACATCAAACAAGCTTTTAAAGTCATTTGTGGTTTTAATCACAAATTGTACTGGAGGACCGCTACCGCCGCCGGGTAGAGGAGGTGGGACAATCGCAAAAGCATTAAGTCCTGCGATTTTTGATAGTTTGTCCTGTAAGGGCTGTTTTAAAGCAAATTGGCTTTTATTTCGTTGGCTCCAAGGCTTTAGCACCATTCCAGACATGGTTGGTCTGCCGTTAATCACGAAGTAGTTTTCTGTTTCTGGGAAACTTTTATACGTCGTATCGAAGGATTTGGTAAATGCTTCAATATAGTTTAGCGTGGCAAACTCAGGTGTTGTGGCCATCACAAAAAAGAAGCCCACATCTTCATCAGGCGCTGTTTCTGCTGCGGTATGTGTATAAAGATACGGAAGCATTAAAATAACCACCGCTGCAAATAACAACATAATAGCGCGTGTATCTAATAGGCTGTGTAAGGCTCTTTGATAACGGTCTTTAAGTTTGTTGAAAAAACTATCTAGGAAATGAACGAATTTTCCAGAGCTTATTTCCGCTGTTAAAAGCTTAGAGCACATCATCGGAGTTAGAGTTAAAGCAATAATTCCTGAAATGATTACGGCACTTGCCAGGGTAAAGGCAAACTCTTTAAATAAAGCGCCGGTTAATCCGCCCATAAAGCCAATTGGTGCATAAACCGCAGCAAGGGTAATGGTCATGGCAATAACTGGTGTGGCTATTTCACGAGCGCCAACAATTGCGGCATCAAAGGGCGTTTTCCCTTCTTCAATATGTCGATGAACGTTTTCTACCACTACAATGGCATCATCAACCACCAAACCAATGGCTAAAACGAAGGCCAGCAGAGTAAGCAGGTTAATACTGTAACCCAACATCAGCATGAGCGTGCACACGCCTACTAATGAAAGAGGGATGGTTACAATAGGAATAATCACCGAGCGAATCGAGCCAAGGAAGAGGAAAATAACCAGGATTACGATAAGGCCCGCTTCAATAATAGTATGGGTTACTTCATCAAGAGATGCTCTGATAAAAGCCGTCGCATCATAAACTATAGTACCCGTTAATGACGGTGGGAATTCTTTAACGATAGAAGGCAGAAGGTTGCGTACATCGCTGATTACGGTTAAGGGGTTTGCAGTAGGTGTTGGTGTAATTGAGATAAATACTGCTTTTTTACCGTTGAAGGTTACGGAGCTGTCGTAATTTTGTGAGCCTAGTTCTACTTTACCAATATCATGCAAGCGTACTATAGAGCCTTTATCGCTTTTGACGATAAGATTGCTAAATTGGGTTGCGTCATTAAGGTCTGTTTTGGCGGTGATATTAATTGCTACGTATTCACCCTTAGTACTTCCTGCTGCGGTTAAGAAATTATTTTTGGCAAGTACGGCGGAAACGTCTGAAGGCGCAACACCTAAAGCGGCCATTTTAATGGGGTTTAAAAATACACGCATGGAGTAGGTGGAACCACCAAGAATTTCTGCTTTAGCTACACCATCAACTGTTTGTAATTGCGGTTGCACCACGCGGATTGCGTAGTCGGTGATTTGTTGTGGTGTCATTTCAGTGCTGTCTAAACTGATGTACATCAAAGCAGTTGATGAGTCTGATGTTTTTAAAATGACGGGTTGTTGGGATTCTCTAGGAAGCTGGTTAATTGTTTGTTGGACTTTACTCATTACATCGGTAAAAGCTACTTGCGGATCAAAGTTTAATTTAATATTTAAAGTGATAGTACTGAGCCCTTGAATGCTCGAAGAAGTCATGTAATCAATGCCTTCAGCACTGGCTACGGAATTTTCTAATGGTGAGGTAATAAAACCTGCAATAAGATCGGCATCCGCACCTGGGTAACTCGTCATGATGGTAATAACTGTATTATCCATTCGAGGGTACTGACGAATTTGCATGTTGTTGATGGAGTTAATACCAAAAAGAAAAATCAGTAGACTAATTACCATGGCAAGAACGGGCCGTTTGATAAAAAGATCGGTAAATTTCATAAATTATCCTGACAAAAGTAATTTTTAAGTATCAAAACGTAACCCGGATGGTGCTTCATCAGGTTACGTAAAAACAGATTATTGACTCAACAGATCAGGGTTACTGGTGTCTTTAAGTCGGACTACATTATTAATCACAACAGGCGTGCCATTTTGTAATTTAATTTCACCGGCACTTACAACTACTTGACCGACTTTAATTCCTTTATTGATTACAGTGTAATTGCCACGCTGCTCCCCTGTAGAGACAAAAACACGGTTTACAGTAAGAAGATCAGTTCCATCTGGGTTTTTCTTACCGTCTTTATTTTTTTCGATGATGTAGACTGAATTACCATACAAACTATAAGAAATTGCGGTGGAAGGGACGATGATTGTATTGGGTTTTGCAGGTTGTGCAATTTCAATAGCAGTAAACATGCCAGGAACAAAGGCGTATTTACGCACTTTATTAGTGGTATTTTTTGCTGTATCACAAGAAATAATAAATTTAGTACCGCCGGGTTCTTTTTGTGTTTTTACTAAAGGTGATTTAGTTGGGTCTTGAATTGCTTCAGTAGGGCAGTTGGATAAGGTGCCTTGTACTAATACGTTGTGCGTATTGATATCCACTTTAGAGTTAATTGCAGAAACTTTGGCTTCAAAGAGGGCGTCAGGAAATTCTTCCAGCGAAAATTTAATGGTTTGGTTCGCCTGAATTTTTTTATAGAGCTGTTCTGGAAGATAAAACTCCAGGTATAAAGGATCTAATGATTGTAATGAAACAATAGTAGTTTGTCCTGGATTAATAAACTGCCCCAGATTCACCTGACGTATACCTAAACGGCCTGCAAAGGGTGCACTAATGTGCTTTTGTTTGATTTGTGCTTGGGTTTGCTCTACTTTGGCTTGGGCTTGATCCAGAGTTGCTTTAGCTTCATCAACGCTGGAAATAGGTGTCGCACCTCTTTTAAATAAGTCGGTTTGACGTTTATAACTTAAACCTTTAAGCGCTAAATCGGATTGGTTAAATTTTAATATGGCTTGGTCGATACTGTCGTCAATAGTGATTAATGGAGCGCCTTCATCAACAAATTGACCTGATTCAAAATCGATTTTAATCACATTTCCGGATGCTTGAGAACCAAGGTCAACACCATTGATAGCTACGAAACTGCCTACTGCATTAATAGTAGGTTGCCAATTTACTGCTTCGGCAACAGCAGAGGCAACAGAGACGGCAGGGGGTTGGTAGCTGGCAAAAAACCGTTTAATCATGAAGGCTTTAAACGCGTTAAAACCAATAATCCCACCAAAAACAATCAGTAAGGCTATCCCCATGATAATTAAACGTCTTTTCATTTAGCTCCCCTGAAAAATATAGGATTTACTGTAACTTTTTAGGATTCAAGTAGTTACATTTGCAAACGTCGTCGAATATACCATGTAACTTTAAAATTTATTATCTTTATTGTTTAATAATTTTTATTTATTCGTGGTTACAAAAATACCCTATTGACTAAATACAATACTTTGTTACTATGCCACTTTCATAACGAAAAGTGGGGGAAGTGATGAAATTGAAGTCTTTGTTATTTGTGATTTGTTTGAGCTTGTTTGGTACTGTTTTTGCTGCCAATGTACATTTGAACCCAAATGTTGATGCTGCTGATAAAAAATCCATTGCTAAAGAAATGATGTATCCTGGTTACTGCCAAATCGAACTGATTAATGAAAGTTTCACAGACGTTTATGTAACAGGTACTTTTGATGACGGCGCTATGATAGATTTCAGTATTTATCGTTATGAAGCTCCTCATTACATTAACCTGTTTTACTATTTCTATTGCCACAGTGGAATGTACTTGACTGTTCAATCTCCTTATGGAGTTGTTTATTCTGGTTGGACTAATGTAGACAGTACTGTGCGCATTGTTCCTTACCTGAAAGGTGTTAAAGCTCAAATTTCATCTAAATAAAATTAAGTTTTTATTTTTTCTGGGAAGTTGCATTTAGGGCCTGTTGGCATTTCGCTAGATTGAGCCGAAATAGGCTGATTTTCGAGCACCGAAACGCAGCATACATGAGTATGTGAGTATCGGAGCGCAGTAAATCGGCCTATTTCGGCCAAGATAGTAGAAATGCCAACAGGCCCTAATGTAACCTCCCTTTTTTTGCGGAGTTGTATATGAAACGTTTATTGCCTTGCCTTTTGTTAGTGCCTTTACTTACTTCTTGCTACGTAGCTCAAGAAGGCTATTATGAGCCAGGCTATTATCATCCCGCACCTCGTGTTGAAGTTCATCGTTACGAGCAACCCCATAATCATGGATACCACCGCGGTTATCGACCTGCACCTCAGGCTAGAGTAGAACACGGTCGTGGTCCTCATCATGGCGGACAAGCAGTTATTGTGAGTCCTCGTCAACCACAAATGCATGCTCCAGGCCGACCTAATGTACATGGACAAGCTATTCCCCCAGGCCGACCTAATGTACATGGGCCAGCTACTTCTCCAAGCCGACCTAATGTGCCAAGACAGTCTCAATCTAATGTACATGGACAAACGACTAATAGTCCTGCTGCAGTAGTAGAGCATCCCTCTCAATCTGGGCCTAAGGCTAAAGTTTATAACAATGTTGAAGCGCATAATTAGTTTATCCTAGCTAAGATCTCCTGAAGTTGGCACGATGCTACCTGAAGGGAGGTCCTTCGCTACGCTCTGGATGACGTGTATTTTTTTGATGAGACCTCGTCGTCCTGAGGGTAGCGAAGGATCTCCTGAAGTTGGCACGGTGCTATCTGAAGGGAGGTCCTTCGCTACACATCTTTGGATAACGGTTAATTTAGATGGTCGTATACCGATAAATTTTGTGGTAGTCTTAGGGCGTTTTTTTATTTAAGGGATTTCATTCATGCGCGGTTCATTTAAAACACTGTTCGTAGGTTTTTTAACTTTGATTCTGGTCGCTTGCGTGGCTTCTCCAGGAAGTGAAAGCACAGGAGAGTTTGTTGACAGCTCAACAACTACTACCAAAGTGAAAGCTACTTTAGTAAATGAACTTGGTTCTACTGGATTGTCAGTACAAGTTAAAACGTTTAAAGATCAAGTACAACTTAGTGGTTTTGTTCCTACTGAAAGATTGAAGCAAAGAGCCGGTGCGGTTGCGGCTAGTGTAGATGGTGTGAGTAGCGTCCTAAACGATATCATAGTGAAACCTTGATATAATTATTCCCATCCTAGTCTAGAGGTCTGTTGACATTTCGCTAGGTTGAGCCGAAATAGACTGATTTCCGAGCACCGAAGCGCAGCATACACTAAGTATGTGAGCATCGGAGCGCAGAAAATCAGTCTATTTCGGCCAAGATAGTAGAAATATCAACAGACCCTAAGGAGATTTATGTTTGATAACAGCTATACTATAGAACATTTTGATGATGAATTGTTTCATGCGATTGCACAGGAACAACTTCGACAAGAAGATCATATTGAACTGATCGCATCTGAAAATTATGTTAGTCCCCGTGTTTTAGAAGCCCAAGGCTCCGTGCTGACAAACAAATACGCCGAAGGATATCCGGGTAAGCGTTACTATGGTGGTTGTGAGTACGTTGATATTGCAGAAAACCTTGCTATTGAACGTGCAAAAAAGCTGTTTGGAGCAGCTTACGTTAATGTTCAGCCTCATTCTGGCTCACAGGCTAATGCGGCAGTGATGATGGCTTTATTATCACCAGGAGACGTGATTTTAGGTATGGCTTTACCTCATGGTGGTCATTTAACTCACGGTTCCAAAGTTAATTTCTCTGGAAAACTCTATGAAGCTGTTTCTTATGGTATTGATGAAACAACAGGCTTAATTGATTATGATGCTCTGGAGCAATTAGCCGTAGAACATAACCCTAAACTTATTATTGCTGGTTTTTCTGCTTATTCACGTACTCTTGATTGGGCACGTTTTAGAGCAATTGCCGATAAAATAGGTGCCTATTTAATGGCTGATATGGCACATGTTGCCGGATTAATTGCGGTAGGACTTTACCCCTCCCCAGTTCCTTACGCTGATGTAGTGACTACTACAACGCATAAAACCTTAAGAGGTCCACGAGGCGGTTTAATTTTATGCCGTGCGAATGAAGAAATTGAGAAAAAATTAAATTCCTCAGTCTTTCCTGGCATGCAAGGTGGTCCATTAATGCATGTGATTGCAGCAAAAGCAGTAGCCTTTGCTGAAGCCTTGTTACCTGAATTTAAAACGTATCAGCAGCAAGTACTATTAAATGCAAAAACCATGTGCTCTGTATTGATGGAGCGTGGATATAATATTGTTTCTGGTGGCACTGACAATCATTTGCTTCTAGTAGATTTAATTAATAAAGACATCACGGGTAAAGATGCTGATAATGCATTAGGCAGGGCGAATATTACCGTGAATAAAAATTCAGTCCCTAATGATCCTCGTTCTCCTTTCGTAACCAGTGGCTTGCGTTTGGGAACTCCTGCGGTGACTACTCGAGGATTTAAAGAAAAAGAAGTTATTCTTTTATCTCATTGGATTGCCGATGTTCTTGATGATATTAACAATGAAGCGACTATAGCGCGAGTTAAAGAGGATGTATTACGCTTATGTCGTGAATTTCCGGTTTATAGGTAATCATGTATTGTCCGTTTTGTCATGCAGAAGAAACAAAAGTTGTTGATTCACGTTTAGTAGCAGAAGGCGCTCAGGTACGTAGAAGACGAGAATGTCTTGAGTGTCATGAGCGCTTTACTACATTTGAAACCGCTGAATTAATTATGCCCGTAATTATTAAGCGTGATGGCAGACGCGAACCTTTTAATATGGATAACTTACGCTCAGGGATGCTCAGGGCTTTGGAAAAAAGACCGGTTAGCGTTGATGCTTTGGAAGATGCCATTATTGCTATTACTCAGGAAATTCGTCGCAGAGGAGAGCGTGAGCTTGATTCGCAGCTTATTGGTGAGTTGGTAATGCAAGCATTATTTAGTTTGGATCACGTTGCATACGTTCGGTTTGCATCGGTATACAAACGCTTCAAGGATGTGAGTGATTTTAGACAGACAATTGATCAAATGAAAAAAGAGTAACTTCTCAATAACCCGGAGAAACTCCGGTTCTCCTACGTCCCGCGGCTTGTCCGCGGGATCGGGACGTAGGCGTATGTTTTTTACCTGACTTATTGAGAAGTTACAAAAAAGATTATGGTTTGTTACCATTTAATATGCACGATGAAATTGATGAGGTTACAGGTGGAAGAAAAGCAGTCGATAAGCGGTAAAAGAAAAGCACGTAAATTAGCACTTCAGGCACTTTATCAATGGCATATGTCTGGAAGTGAGCTGTCTGAAATTGAAGCGCAGTTCCGTGTAGTTAATAATATGATTAAAGTAGATGATCCTTGTTTTTGTCGTCTATTACACGGCGTTCCCGCGCACGTTGAAGAGCTGGATGCCAGTTTTGCTCCTTTTTTAGATAGAACAGTTGCTGAGTTAAATCCAATTGAATTGACGGTGTTGCGCATTGGCGCTTTTGAATTGTTTCATTGTCCCGAAGTTCCTTATAAGGTAGTTCTTGATGAATCTATTTCCTTGACTAAAGAATTTGGTTCTCAGGATGGACATCGATACGTTAATGGCGTGCTCAATAGCCTGGCACAACAAGTTCGTTCTGTAGAGATCAGTATTGGCAATGAATGAGTTTTCTCTAATTGAAAACTTTTTTAAACCATTAAGCTTAAAGCGTGATGATGTTTTATTAGGCGTAGGCGATGATGCCGCGTGCCTGAGTGTTCCTGAAGGAATGAATTTGCTCGTGAGTACAGATACTCTGGTTTCTGGCGTGCATTTTTTACCCGAGTGGAGTGCTTATGACATCGCTTGCCGATCAGTGATGGTGAATGTCAGTGATATGGCCGCTATGGCTGCTCAGCCTTGTTGGATGACTTTAGCTTTAACTTTGCCAACGATGGATACTGAGTGGCTTGAGGCTTTTTCCCGCGGATTACATGATTCATTAAATCCATTCAATATTTCGTTAATTGGCGGTGATACGACTCATGGTCCTTTATCGATTACCTTAACGGTTTTTGGTACAGCCCCTAAAGGGCAAGAAGTACGTCGAAGTGGCGCAAAAGCAGGTGATGTGATTATAGTATCTGGCCTTTTGGGTGCCGCGGCTTTAGCGGTACAAAAACTTGATACTCAAGACTGTTTGCTGCAAGACAAAACACAATTAATGACCCACCTGATTCATCCCAAACCGCGCGTTGATTTAATCAACTTTTTGCGCCTTCATGCATCTGCAGCAATAGATATCTCTGATGGCTTAAGTGCTGATTTGAACCATATTTGTGCTGCAAGTGGAGTGGGCGCTTGTTTGAATAAAGAGGCAATTCCTGTACATCCTTTAGTGAAACACTACTGCCAAGACAAAGCAGTTGACTTGGCACTGACTGGCGGCGATGATTATGAGTTATGCTTTACTGTTCCTGAGCATAAACTGGCTGCATTAAAAAAAGCAGATTTACCTTGTTATCCTATTGGGGTGATTGAGAAGCAGCTGGGCTTAAGAATTAAAAACGCAGATAATCAGTGCAGTAAATTAGAGCCGAAAGGCTATTCGCATTTTTAAATTAGACTTGTTAGCACATAGAGAATAATAATGAAAAATCTAGCAAACCGTGTTTGGCAGGATCCTGCTTATTTTGTAGCCTTTGGATTTGGCAGTGGTTTAATGCCAACAGCACCAGGTACTTGGGGTACCTTAGCCGCTTTTCCAATTTATATATTAATGCAAAACAGCCATTGGGCCGTATACCTCTTTATAACGTTACTGGCTTTTATTTTTGGCGTTTGGGTTTGTGACAAGGTCAGCAAGGATATGGGCGTTCACGATTATAAAGGCATTGTTTGGGATGAAGTTGTTGGTTATTTACTAACGATGTTTATGGCGCCTAAAGGCTTTATCTGGATGCTTTGTGGTTTTGTTTTATTCCGTATTTTTGATATCTGGAAGCCGCAGCCTATTGGTTATGTCGATCAAAAGGTTTATGGTGGTATGGGAATTATGCTTGATGATGTGTTGGCCGCAGTGCCTGCTTGGTTAATAATGCAACTATTAGCATGGAGTTTTGTGTGATGAATGAAAATCATAAAGAGCTTATTAGTATGGGTTTGACTGTAGGAATCGTTTGCCTTACTTTATTTATTATTCATCGATTTATTCCCTCAATGATTTGGGCATCTATTATTGTTATTTCTACTTATCCTTTGTATAAAAAATGGCGTGATTTTTTCGGTAACAGGGATAACTTATCTGCGTTGCTGTTTACTATTTTAATGGGCTTGTTATTTCTGCTGCCTTTAAGTTGGTTGCTTCGAATTCTTATTACAGAATTGCAGCTTTTTATTAATTTTTTACAAGATGTAAACGAGAAGGGTGGGGTGGCGCCTGATTTCTTTAAGAGTTTTCCTTTTGTCGGCGGTGATTTAGTTACCTATTGGGATGACAATATTGGTAAGCCAGGAAAAATCCGGGATTTCCTTTCTAATATTCATTTGTCGTTAACGCCAACCAGTTATTACGTCAAACAAATTGGTGCTAATTTAGCGCATCGTAGCGTGCAAGTTGGTTTTACTTTATTGAGCTTATTTTTCTTTTATCGTGATGGCGATAAGTTATTGACGCAGGTTTATCATGTTGGTGAATATTGTTTAGGTCAACGTTGGTTTCGTTATGCGGATCGTTTGCCAAAGGCGCTTAGCGCAACAGTGAATGGAACTATCGTTGTTGGCTTAGGAGTGGGTGTATTGATGGGTATATGCTATGCCTTAGTGGGTTTTCCAGCCCCTACACTTACCGGATTTATAACCGCATTGGCAGCAATGATTCCTTTTGTTGTGCCTATTGTTTTCATTATTGTAGCGGTCATTCTATTTTCAGTAGGCAGTATCGCTGGTGCAATCGCAGTTTTGGTCTGGGGCACACTGGTGATGTTTGTTGCTGATCATTTTGTGAAGCCTGTTTTGATTGGTGGTGCCATTGAATTGCCTTTTTTAGCAGTGTTATTCGGCATTTTAGGCGGTGTGGAAACTTTAGGCTTGCTTGGTTTGTTTTTAGGGCCTGTAGTGATGGTTCTTTTTGTTACCTTATGGCAGGAACCGCAAGCAGCGCCTTATGTGCAAAAATCGATTAAATTGTGAAAAAAATTCCGTCATCCAGAGCGCAGCGAAGGATCTCCTATCAAGTGGCATTGTGCCATCTGAAGGGAGGTCCTTCGCTGCGCTCTGGATGACGTGGTATTATTATTTATAATGCCCATTATCAAAACGGTAAATCACACCCGCATTACCCATCTGAGCCTGGAATGTTCTTCCAAAACGATCGTTACTCGTTGTGGCAGTATAGCGATAGGACGCGTTTATGGCGTAGTTTTCTGAGAAATTATACGTTAAACCAACAGTTCCTTGATAAGCGAAGGAATTCCCATCAACCTTAAATAAGGTAGCTCCGAATGGGCCAGTACTGTTTAAAGTAGTTTGCAAGAAGGCATAACCTATACCCACACCTGCAAAAGGTGAAATAGCGGCTAATACATCTGGGAAGTCATAATAAAGGTTGGCCATGGCAAGGTTAGCAGAAGAAGTACCTGTCACTCCCGTTTGTCGGATGTGATTTATACGAAAGCGGTCTGTAGATGCTTGTAGGTAAGTGTATTCTAACTCATAACGAATAGGATTACTTTGAAAGCCGATACGCCCACCCGCATTATAACCGTTGTTATAAGAGGGGTCAGAACGAAATGCGCCTAAGCGATGCGTATTTATATTGGAAGATAAATACGTATAACCACCGAAAGCGCTGGCATACCAGCCATCAACTGAAGTTGCTGCAGAAGCAATGCTCGTAGCTAATAAGGCAGTAGAAAACAGTGCAAATTTCATGGAGTCCCTTTATTATTATTTTTGATTAACTCATGTTATCTTGTTGCTTTAAATTTGCAAGTCTTTCATAGAGATACATCTTAATTACAAGTCTTTCAGACGCTCAAATTAGCACATTAATTTTCTACTTGTGTAAAATAAATATTAGTGTAATGATAAATTTCACATACTAAAATGGAGCGTCATTGTGCCTATTGAAAAGCCGTTGCTAGTTATTCCTTCTGACTTTGTTGAGAGTTTATTGAGCTTAATGGCAAATGAATCAGATGATGGGCATAAGAACATAGTCGCTATAATTCATGCTGCTGAAGATAAATACAACGCACCGATTAAATCCTGGATAAAGGGTTGGATTGTGCAATATACACGAACTCGAGTTGAAGAGATAAAACAGTCTGTTGGCTTTATAGAAAGAAATCAGGACGCTCACAAACGGTTTGTTGAGTTTAAAGACCTGATTAGTCGTGGTGCATGGAATATTGATTCGTTTAACTATATTTTGTTTATTGAATTAATTAAAGCAGTGCCAGGTTATAAACCTTTAGATCCTAAAGATGCTGCTGATTTTATTGCTACGCTAAAAGATTTACTCTTAGTTAGAATTAATGATTTTCTTCTTACCTATCAGGAGCAGCAAAAAGTAATCGAGTTGCGTGAAGCAAATATTCAAACAATACATCGTAAACCACAGCCGGTAGTTCATGAAGCATCCGTACATTATTATCTTGATACTGCGAAAGAATATGCTCAAAATCAGAAAGATAAAACGGTTTTTTGTTTGCTTAACGACAGCAGTAAATGGAAGCTTTTATTATTAGGAGCAGCTGGTGAGACCTATGCTCTAACTCCTAGTGAGGAACTGTTAGCTATTCTTGGGAAAAAAAGTATCCCGGATGTAGAGCATGCAAGTGAAGCAACCTTAAACCTTATCAAAAATGAGTGTATGAAATCTAAAGCGCTCTTTCTTGTTCGCCTTCAATTATTTATTGAAGACATGAGTAACGTGTCTGCTGAACAACTTAAAATGATGCCGATTAAAAAAGCCCCTAACTCTTCTTTTGTTCTAGGTTATTTAGAAGATAAATGGACACTATGGTGGGTAAACAGTATGGGGCGGTCAAATGAAATTACTCTAGAACAATACCCACAGCTTAATGATTGGTTAGGTAATCATAGAGCCCCTTTGGATGAAAATAATGAGGCGCAATTAAAAGTGTATTTATTAAATGTAAATACGCAAAAAGCGATTGTCGTAAGTAAAAAGGTATCCGCTGTATTGGATAATTTGTTTACTAAGCTGCAGTCTTCAGATACTTCTAAGAAACAAAATAATATTGCTGAAGTTCCAGCGAAAGAAGTTAATGTTGGTAAATTGGATCTGGGTCAATTTAAAGCTTTAAATTCTCTTTTGGGAAACCGAGCTGCACCACAACCTGTTGTAAGCGTAACAGTTACGGGAGCTTCTGCTGTTAAGGTAGCTGTAGAGCCGTCAGTAGAAGCTGTCGCTAGCCCTGAGCAATTGCCCGCAGAGGACATTTCAGCACATGCGGCTTTATCTTTATTTTTGATGAAGCGACAGAAACAACAAATAGACTTGGAGCGTAAGCTTGCCGAAGCGATGGAGCCAATGAATCCAACGAAGACAATGTAGCAATGCAGTTCCGAGATATCGCCATCCAGAGCGCAGCGCAGGATCTCCTATCGGTGGCTCGATGATCTGAAGGGCGATCCTTCGCTTCGCTCTGGACGACGGAACTTAGTGCCATTGCAGTTTGAGTTGATTGAAATAAACTCAGTGTGTTTAAAAAAAATTTTAATTTAAGAGTTAATATTGTACAATACAATCAATTGAAATTAGAATAATGGAATTAATTCATGAGATTTATGTACATTAATGGTTGGGTAGATATTAAGTCGTACCAACAGACTTGTTATGATAACGGTCATGATTTCGCCGAAAAAAAATGTGTTTTTATTTTTCCGGGTAATTTGGGACATCATACCTCACGCACCACTTTATTTTCGGTCAAAGGTGGCGGCGGTCTTGCTAAGACCTCCGGAGATCTTGGTCAGGAAGGTTATCCTACACTAAGTATGCCAACTACAGGTTTGGGTAACTGGGAAAACGACAAGCGTATAAAAGATATTGCTCAAAGAGCTATTGTGGATTTATATAAGGCTTGTGGGGCTGGTTATCAGTTAATGTTGCCGGTTAGAGCGCATGATGATAAAGAATATTTTGATAATGGTTTATTTCCTGGTGCTAATTTAGAACCCAGTTTTTGGGGCAACATAGAATGTACTCCCAATAAGCCACTTGCTAATTATTACATTAGGCAATTAGATGATTTATTTCGTTTTATGGCGCTTTCACAAGAAAACCGTGACAAAAAAACTGAAGCAGATCCTGAAAATCCTTTTTACCATGCTTATACGCAAGGTCAAAATATGTCAGAAGGTGATCCTTGGTTGCAACCAGCTAAACCTATGAACGTATCACCATCTCCTGTACGCGCATCTCAGTCTGTGCATGGTTTATTTCATGATAAATCGAAAGAGGAATTAAGCTTTGCGCGTGCTGTATTAAACGATTATACAAAAAACAACTCCGCACTCAGACGTTTTTTTACAGGTCATTGGAATCGCCATCATGTCGCTGAGGTTAATGCGCTTGTGGTGCAAATGGATCAAGGGAAGATTAATACGGCTGCTGATTTGCTTCAGAAGCTTAAAGAGATTCATTTGGTTAATCCTAACGGTTCATTGGCAAGACGAATTAGTCTTATTGCGCGCCGCAATCCGGCGAGTGATAATGAATCGACATACAAATTAAGCTCATTTTAATGATAGGGTCATTAGTAAAGTAGCTCGAGTGCAGCAAAGAGTCACAGCCATTAAGTTAAGAAAATTACGTCGTCCCGCGACGTGAGCGGTGTTTCTTCGTGGCACCTGGAGCCAATTTTGGGTTTACTCTTAATTCAGTAGAAGGCACTCGTGTTATTAAACCTGGTCGAGACATGATTTAGCTAAGCTTAGCGATTGAAATTTCAAGAATTTTTTTGATTTTCTGTAACCATCAAGGTAGCATAGAGCTTAAAATTTGCTATACGCATTTTTATTACTATTGAATGCTTATCTCAGGGATTGG
>JARLJQ010000041.1 GCA_031291115.1 Legionella sp. | reverse complement strand
TTGCTTGCATGCTAGCCGCCTCACCTGCTGTATCAGCAAGTGCATCCCACACATTTTCATAAGATTCAATTTTAGTCATTTCTATTTACTCCGTATTAACTCAGCGAAACGAGATTTTGCAAGATCTATATCACGTTTTGCAGTAGCTTGGGTTTTCTTTTGAAAAGCATGCAGCACATAAACCGCGTCTTTAATTCTCGCTGTATATATTACTCTATAAGTTCCTGTTTCATCCCAAAGCCGGATTTCTTCAACGCCTTTACCAATAGAGGGCATAGCCTTAAAATCATCTGCCTGTTCACCTCGCTGTATTTTATCTAATTGATACCCGGCATCTTGTTTTGCATCAGAGCCAAACTCTCTCAATCGAGCTAGTGAATCACCTAAAAAACATATTGATTTCATATATCGCGCTTATATCTATTCTGATATAATTATATCAGTTCCAGTATAAATAACAAGGAATTTAATTTTGATTTGTATTTAGTAAATTAAACGGGCGGCTTATTTACTTCTGTATCAATAAGAAATATGTTCAAAAAGGACCATTAATTGGTTATTGATACTCTTATGCTAAATAAATGAAAAACTTACCTCCTGCTACCGCCGTAATTTCTTCACGACATCCTGATCAGAATAAGCATGTTTCACCGTACCAATTTGTTGATAGGCCTCATGCCCCTTCCCGGCAATCAAAATAATATCGTCTTTGTCTGCTTCATTTAAAGCATAAGTAATTGCTTCTTCACGGCTTAGCAATTGCACCATGTGCGCCTCAGAGCTCACGCCGGATACAATTTCATTTATAATAGTTTGCGGATCTTCTGTACGCGGATTATCGCTGGTAATAACCAATTGATCAGCATGCTCACTAGCGACCTTCCCCATCACAGGTCGTTTACTTTTATCTCGGTCACCACCGCAGCCAAACACTACCCATAAACGGCCTTTTTTTAATTGCTCCAGAGTTGCTAAAGCATTTTCCAAAGCATCTGGAGTATGTGAGTAATCAACAAGCACATAAGGTGCCGTAGCAACAATTTCCATGCGCCCAGGGGCTGCCTTTAATTGCCCCATGATTTCGACAATATGTTCAGGAGCATAGCCGCTGGCAAGCAAACTGCTAAATACAGCCAAGCTGTTATAAATATTAAACTGGCCTATAGCTTGAATCCGTAAGTGATGCTGGCCCCAAGGCGAATGCACTTCAATTTCAATGCCATTAATATCCATATGCCAATTAACTGCTTTTACATCACAGTCTTCTCGCATACCGTAGGTTAATTTTTTTACATGCGCAGGAACTGCAGTCGCCATTAAATACTGATACTCATCATCCTGATTTATAATCGCATAATCTAATGTTTCATTACGAAACAAGAGTGCCTTGGCCTCAGCATAATTGACCATATTATGATGATAATCCAAATGATCCAGAGTTAAATTAGTAAAAATGGCTTGCTTGAACGCAATGGCATCAACCCGATGCTGTGCCAATGCATGCGAGGAGACTTCCATACATACTTGTTTCAAATTCTGATCTTTATAACTGCGTAATAATTTTTGTACAAATAAAGAATCTGGAGTGGTATTGTCTATCAGGCTTAATGCAGTAACATTTCCTTGGCCAATAGTACCAATATAAGCAGCCCCCTGCCCCAGCAGATGATGCGCCTGCGCTAATTGATATGCGATAGTGGTTTTACCATTAGTTCCTGTAACTCCAGTAATCGTTAGGGAATCACCAGGATTACCATAAAATTCTTTAGCAATATAAGCCAGTTTCGTCGCAAGACCAGGAACTGGTATGCAAGGAATTGATGCAGGTAAATTCCATTCTTTAGGAAGACTGGCAGGCTCATAAGCAACAGCTGAGGCTCCAGAAGCAACGGCCTTTTCTATAAATAAACGGCCATCGGAAGCAGCTCCAGGATAAGCAACAAACAAGTCCCCTTTTTGAATCTGGCGACTGTCGTTTTGAATTCCTGTAAGCGTGCAATCGATTGTCTCATCGTGCATCCAGGACTTTAATAATTGGCTTAGTTTCATCGTTTGAGTTCCAATAGATACAGTACTATTTATTTTAAGTGATTGCTTCATCTGTAGGAATATTAAATAAGCGCAACGCTCCTGTCATCACTTGAGAAAATAATGGCGCGGCTACAGCGGCAGCATAATATCCTTTTTGCGATGGTTCATGAATAATGACCACCACAACAAATCTAGGGTTTGAAACCGGGGCAATACCAATAAAGCTTGCCGTATAACGTCTGTCTTTATAACCGTCTTTTCCTGCAATACGAGCCGTTCCTGTTTTACCTGCTACGCGATAGCCAGGTACTCGCGCTGCTTTTCCGGTTCCATCTTTATCCAATACCGCTTCCATCATGGCCAAAACTTGTTCTGCTGTTTTGGATTTTATTACCTGAATACCAGCAGTTGGTGGATCATTATGGAGTAAGGTGACTGGAATTAATTTCCCTTTATTAGCAAAAACCATATTGGCTTTTGCTAACTGCAAAGCAGTAACAGACAAACCATAGCCAAAGCCTAAAGTCGCTAAAACAAAGGGATTAGCGTCTTTTACTCTAACAATACTACCTTCGCTTTCTCCTGGATAAGTACTTTCTGTACGCTGTCCAAAACCACTACGTTGCAATAAACCAATTAATTGCTCTGGAGGACTGGCTAAGACCATTTTGGTCACGCCCACGTTACTTGAATGTTGTAACACGCCGGTTACATCTAAAACACCGTAGTTATGAACATCACGCACAGTATGACCGTGCACCGTCATCCAGCTTGGATTTGTATCAATAATTGTTTCTGGTGTATACAAACCTGTTTCCAAAGCGCTGGCAATACTTAAGGTCTTAATCACCGAACCAGGCTCAAAAGTATCAGTAACCGCCCTGTTTCTATAGGAATCTTTATCGTAACGGCCACGTGAATTGGGGTTATAAGAAGGCACATTGGCCATTGCTAAAATTTCACCATTAACTGTATCAACCACTACAACGGAACCTGACTTCGCAGCGAACTCATCAACCGTTTTATTTAACTCACTATATGCCAAATACTGCAAACGTCGGTCAATACTTAAAACTAAATCACGTCCTGGGCGTGGGTCTTTAACTACATTCAGCTCTTCAATAATTCGACCCAAACGATCTTTAACCACTCGTTTTTTACCAACAATACCGGTTAGCCAATCCTGATAGGCTAACTCCATTCCTTCCAAACCTTTATCATCAACGTTAGTAAAACCAATTATTTGCGACATACTGTCTGAGTCAGGATAATAACGTTTAAATTCTTTTTGAAAGTTAACGCCAGGAATTTTAAGTGCCGCTATATCTTTGGATAAAGCAGGCGGTAGTTGCCTTTGTAAATAAAGAAACTCACGTTTTTTTGCATTAAATATTTTTCTGCTTAATTGTTTAGGAGTGAGCTTCAAATATTTGGCAAAAGCCATAAACTGTTTTTTGGTAGGAGAAAACTCTTTAGGATTAACCCATACAGATTCTACAGGAGTACTGATTGCCAAAGGAGCGCCGTGTCTGTCGGTAATCATTCCGCGGTAAGCAGGAAGATCTACCGTACGCAAACTGCGTGCGTTACCTTGTCCTTGCAGGAATTGTCGATGCAATACGGTTAAATCAACCATACGCCAAATTAAAATTAATAATAATAAAGAGAAGAAAGCAGCGACTATGACAAGTCTGGCAAGATGACGTGATTTTTTCATAGGTAACTACTCAACCTGTAGTTGTTGCTTGCGCACTAAAATTCCTGGTTCGAGGCTATTCCCCTTTCCCAGGCTGCGATTATTAAAATCAAATCGAGATAGTACTCGTTTGAGTCCTAAACTTCTATTGATGCGATTGCAACCAAAAAGTATTTTTAGAAGTTGGTAAAACCATGCTTAGTTTTTCACTAGCCAACTCTTCAACCCGGGCAGGAGTAGCCAAACTTGCTTGCTCCAACAATAACTGCCCCCATTGCAATTGCAAATGATGAGTTTGTTGCTCTTGTTGTTCCACCTGGCTGAACGTCGAACGATAGGAGTTAGTACTGTATACAACCGTCAAAGCACTCACTAATACAGCTATTACCAGTATAATTAACATGTATAATGACTTTGACATATGCATATCTGCCAGTTGACCATTAAATAGATTCCCTTGATTAATTACTTTGGCTGCAGCATTCATGCTAATTTCTCCCCTATACGAAGTACGGCACTTCTGGATCTAACATTACCCTTTATTTCACTATCTTGAGGCATTATCGCTTTACCTACTCTTTTAAAATTTGTTTTTATCACTTCGTAACGAACTGGAACTTCTAATGGTAATTTGTTTCCTTGCTCCTTAGTACGCATAAACTGTTTCACAATGCGATCTTCAAGAGAGTGAAAACTTATTACAGCTAACCGCCCTCCTGGAGCTAAAACATTAATGCATTGTTCCAAACAACTGCTTAAATCATTCAACTCTTGGTTCACGTGAATACGAATTGCCTGAAACACTCGTGTTGCTGGGTGTTTGTGTTTTTCCCATTTGGGATTCGCTTCTTTTACAATTTCCGCTAACTGTAAGGTGGTGGTAATTGGCTCAACGGTTCTTGCGGCAACAATAGCTCGGGCTATTCGTCCTGCAAAACGCTCTTCACCATACAATCTAAAAATACCTGCCATCTCATCCGCATCGGCTTCATTAACAAAGGTCTCAGCACTCAGTGATTGCGTTGAATCCATCCGCATATCCAAAGGCCCTTGTTGCATGAAGCTAAACCCTCTTTCGGGGTTATCCAATTGCGGTGAAGACACGCCTAAATCCAGTAAAATACCGTCTACTTTTCCAAGAACACCTGCTTCTGTTGCAAATTGCTCAATCTGTGCAAAGGAGCCTTGAAATATATTAAAACGTTTGTCTTGACCAAAATGTTCTGTTGCATGCGCAATAGCATCCAAATCTTTATCTATGCCGTACAAGCGGCCTTGCTCACCTAAATGCTTCAGAATTTCCTGGCTGTGACCGCCACGGCCAAAAGTTCCATCAAAATAAATACCGTCGCTTTTGATGGCCAGGCCAGTTATTGATTCATTTAGCAGCACTGATTGATGCGTTACCATGTTTATTTCCATTACAAAGAAAAATCTTTCATTTCATCAGGTAATCCAGCGGCATCAGAGGCTTCTTCAGCCAACCATTGCTCACGTCTGGATTCCCAAAGTGCCTTATTCCACACTTCAAACTTATTTCCCTGGCCAATCATTACTACATCTTTATCCAACTGAGCATAATTTCTTAAAACCGTTGGCAGTAGCACGCGACCATTCGCATCAACTTCTATATCTGTAGCATGACCAATTAACAGGCGTTGTATTCTTCGCGCTGCGGCATTAAAACTGGGTAATTGCTGCAGTTTATCTTCAATTACCTGCCAAGTAGTTGCGGTGTAGAGTAATAAACAGGTTTCTTCAGTATCAATAGTCACAACCAAAGGAGTTTTTTCTTCAGCGCCCAGCGCTGAACGATAGCGCATGGGAATGGCTAAGCGTCCTTTAGTGTCTATGGTGATGCTGTTTATTCCACGAAACATGGTATTTTTTAGTGAAGGTTTTGTATCCCTCCACAATTCTCCACTTTTTTATTATTTTAACCCACTTTTATACACTATAGAAACACATTTCTACATCCGCAAGCTAAAACCCCACTTTTCAAGCATTTTATTTGTAATTTTTTTGAGCTTGCCGGATAAGTGATCAAAAATCAATCTCTGAGGCATTATTAAAGGCATTTATTGCGAGATGTGTTGCTATTAAGTAAAAATCCGAACCACAAATACAATTCGGATTTTTTTCTTATGAGTTAATTGGGCGTAGTAATATCGCGAGTAGGTAGAATAAACGGGTTACATTCCTTCATTTATAAATTTGAACTTTCCTTAATCTAACGCCAGTTCTAAATAAGGGGCTACAAGATCTACTGACGTGGTTTAATGGATCTGACCACTCTAGTTAAGCGATAATATAGTTAACTGGAGAAAAAAATGTCATTAAGAAAGAAATATACAAAAGAGTTTAAAGACAGCGCTGTACAGCTTGTTAAAGAACAAGGGTACAGTTGC
>JARLJQ010000004.1 GCA_031291115.1 Legionella sp. | reverse complement strand
GTCGCTGAACTAAGTGAAATAACCCCTTTAACTGAAGAGGTTAGTAATAACTATAAAATAGACAATGAACGCATCCAAATAGCCAATTATCATACAGATTTAATAATGAAAAAATTGAAAGGATCTCTATGAATCACACAATTAAGTGGATATGCTAAAGCTTATTAGACTAATAATTTTTATTGCCAACATTCCATTTGGGCGCTTAGGTAAACCAGAAGCGATTGCTGAAACAGTAGCTTTCTTAACGATGTCTGAGTCAGGATTTATTACTGGCGCTAATCTAGATGTCAATGGCGGTCAATACATGTTGAGTGAGTTACTTATTTTACCATATATTTTTCGCAATCTTAGATGTTTAGCTGGCTGTCATCTCTATGTTAACGTGACTATTGATTGAATTCGAAATAAAACAATTTTCATGAGCTTTTTCACGCATTTTATTTACGGCATTATCGTCAGGAAGTTTAGATCCACTAAATTTAATGTTGGGATGCAATGTAATTTCTGTAACGCTAATTTTCCCATGCTCATTTTTATTCGTTATGCCAATAGCCTCATCGATGTAACTATCAATGATATAACCATTTTTGCAAGCTACTGCCAGAAAAGTTTGCATATAACAACCCGATAAAGCTGACACGAGCAATTCCTCAGGATTAGGCAATTCTGATTTACCAAAGTAGTCTTTTGGATTTGATGCCTGAATGTTTTCTCCGCCGCTAAATTTGATTGTGTAGGTACGATCATAGGTTTCATAACTAAAATCTTGTCCATGACGTTGCCAGTGAATAGAAGCTAAGTGATTGCTCATACATCTCTCCAATTATATAATTGTGATTTAGTATCCAGAAAATTCCTCTGTACGAATATTATCATCATTAATATCCGCTTCATTTAACATTTTGCGCATGGCAGTAACCATTGTTGCTGGCCCCGAGATATAATAAATAGGTTTAGTTAAATCTTTAATGTATTTTTCTAACATTGCTCGATTAATAAAACCCTTTTCACCATTCCAAGGCTGCTTTGATTTTTCCATCGCCGTCATTGTTGGAATAAATTTGTAGAAATTATTTTCTTTTTCAAATGCTGCCAGTTCATCTAAAAAAGCGGCATCTTCTGGTCTATTATTAGAATAAAATAAATAAATTTGATGTGGTAGTTTATCTTTTGTAGCCTGTGTAACAATGCTTCTCACCGGTGTAATACCAATTCCGCCTGTAAGAAATACAGCAGGTATTTCTTTATTATTATGTAATGTAAACGATCCACCTGGAGCTTCAAATTTAAGGTTCGTACCTAAAGGGAGTGTTTTTAATACTCGTTTAAAGGCTGTATCTCGCATGCGTGTTGCAATTTCAATTTTATCTGCACTAGGCGCGTTGGTAAGAGAAAAACCTCGAGTATTTCCTTCCCCATCTGTCTCTTTTGGATTAATTAGAGTAAAGTCACCCCATTGTCCCGCTTTAAATGTAAACCCTTTTGGCTTTTCAAAAATAAATGACATTGTTCCTTCAGCAACGGTTTGGCGATTTAAAAGTTTAACTTGATAAATAGTCATAATTACAACTCCTTTTGTAAATTCTATTACATCTCAAACTTAAGTTGACTTTATATAGTTTGTTGATGTACAAGAACAATCAAATTTTGGTTAATAAAATACTTAGTAAAGCCACAGCATTATTGTGTGCAGTTTCTTTAGAAGCAAACAATAAAGTCACTTTTTTTTTCTTCGCTTCTTTTAAAATAATATCAATATCTTCTTGTTTATCAATTAATTCTTTAGCATAGCGTTTTTGAAACTCAGTCCATTTTTTAGGATCATGATTGAACCACTTGCGTAAAGAATCACTGGGTGCAATGTCTTTTAACCATAGATCAATATTAGCTTCAGTTTTTTTTATTCCGCGAGGCCAAAGTCTATCAACAAGGATTCAAAATCCATCCGATTCGTTTGATTCCTCATAAATTCGTTTAACATTTATATTCATTGTAAATGGCTCCCTGCGAGAATACATAGATTACTAATATTAATTAAAAGTACTCTCCCTTGATAGGCTTATGTTTTTAACATTCCTCTTAATACATAGTGTAAAATTCCACCATTTTTGTAGTAATCTAATTCATTTAATGTATCAATTCGTGAAATAAGAGTCACTTCGCTTTTATTTCCATTTTCTCTATAGATAACAACTTTTACTGGCATGCGTGGCTTCATCTGATGAGTAAGACCTATAATATCAATGAGTTCGGAGCCTGTGATTTGTAACGTTTTACGTGTGACACCTTCAGGAAACTCCAGAGGCAAAATTCCCATACCGATCAAATTTGAGCGATGAATCCGCTCAAAACTTTCTGCAATTACTGTCACCACACCCTGAAGCTTCGGTCCTTTTGCCGCCCAATCTCGAGAAGAGCCTGTTCCATATTCCTTGCCAGCAATTACAACCAATGCGGTACCTTCTTTTTTATAACGCATCGCAGCATCATATATCGACACTATTTCACCATCGGGAATATATTGTGTAAAACCTCCTTCAATCCCAGGAGTCATCTCATTTCTAATACGGATGTTTGCAAATGTTCCTCGCACCATGACTTCATGGTTTCCACGGCGTGATCCATAAGAATTAAAGTCTTTGATTGTGACACCTTTGGATTGCAAGTATTTCCCAGCAGGGCTATCTGGCTTTATGGAACCGGCGGGTGAAATATGATCTGTAGTGATGCTATCTCCAAACAGTGCCAAAATTCTCGCACCTTTAATATCCTTAATTTTTTCTGGGGTCACGTCCATGCCATCAAAAAATGGTGGATGTTGAATATATGTTGAATTCAATGGCCATGCGTAAGTATCTGATTCAGAAATTTTCATGGCACGCCATTCATCTGTTCCCGTAAATATATTGGCATAGGTGTCATGAAACATTTTGCTAGTAATGGTTGCTACTTCACGTGCAATTTCATCATTTGTTGGCCATAAATCTTTTAGAAAAACAAGATTTCCTGACTTATCTTCTCCAAGGGGATCTTTTGTCAAATCAATCAACGTAGTCCCAGCAATAGCAAAGGCAACAACAAGCGGTGGTGATGCGAGCCAATTTGCTTTAACAAGAGGATGGATTCGTCCTTCAAAATTACGATTACCTGAAAGTACAGCTGAAACAATTAAATCATTTTCAATCACTGTTTTTTCTACAGGTTCGGGGAGAGGTCCAGAATTCCCGATACAGGTTGTACATCCATAGCCTACTAATGTGAATCCTAGCTCATTAAGATATTTTTGTAAGTTAGTCTGTTCCAAATAGAGAGTGACTACTTTAGAACCTGGTGCAAATGAGGTTTTCACCCAAGGTTTTCGTGTCATTCCTTTTTCAACTGCTTTTTTTGCTAACAATCCAGCCGCAACAAGTACATTTGGATTCGATGTATTGGTGCAACTGGTGATTGCAGCAATAACAACATCACCATGATGCAATTCATAATTCGCATCGGTACCAAACGATTTTTCTTTCTCTTCGCTACGTTTGTTTTCTGCTAAGAATTTATCAAAGGTGTTAGCCAGATTTGACAATTCAACGTGATCTTGTGGACGTTTTGGGCCAGCAATACACGCTCGGATAGTTGATAAATCCAGTGTAACCAGATCGGTATAAACAGGTTCAGCTTGAGGATCATGCCATAACCCCTGAATTTTTGCATAAGCTTCAACAAGATCAACGTCTTGTTTCTCTCTTCCACTTAAACGCAAATAATCGAGCGTGGTTTCATCAATAGGAAAGAAACCGCATGTTGCGCCATATTCAGGTGACATATTACTAATCGTTGCTCGATCTGCAATGGATAAATGACGTAGCCCATCACCAAAGAATTCAACAAATTTCCCTACGACCCCTTTTTCACGTAAAAGATGTGTTACAGAAAGAACTAAATCAGTTGCTGTAATTCCTTCTTGTAATTGTCCTATCAGTTTTACACCAATCACTTCCGGAATTAGCAGAGAAATAGGTTGTCCTAACATAGCGGCTTCTGCTTCAATGCCGCCGACTCCCCACCCAAGCACACCAAGACCATTAATCATAGTCGTATGACTGTCTGTACCCACCAGTGTATCTGGATAGGCATATATTTTACCGTTGATTTCCTGTGTCCAAACTGTTTTGGCCAGATATTCCAGGTTAACCTGGTGACATATTCCAGTATTAGGTGGTACAACACGAAAATTTTTAAATGCTTTTTGTCCCCATCGTAAAAACTCATAGCGTTCATGATTCCTTTCCATTTCCATTTTTGCATTGATCGTAAAAGCATCGGGTATGAGAAACTTATCAACTTGTACGGAATGATCAATGATAAGATCAACAGTTGAAAGGGGATTGATTTGTTCAGAGTTTCCACCAAGCTTTTTAATCGCAGCACGCATTGCAGCAAGATCTACAATGGCGGGTACGCCAGTAAAATCCTGCATTAAAACTCGTGCAGGACGATAAACTATTTCACGATCGGATTTTTTTTGTTTTAACCACTCAATGACTGCTTTGAGATCATCTACTGTAACAGTATGTCCGTCTATATGACGAAGTAAATTCTCCAAAAGAATTTTTAAAGTGAATGGTAGTCTTGATAAATCTTTAAGTCCTCCTTGTTCAGCAGCTGGTAAGCTATAGTAATGATATTCGATGCTATTTACCGAAAGGCTTTTTTGTGTGCTTTTGCAGAACTCACTGGCAAGAACAAGGTTTGATGCAATTGTATGCTGTTTTATTTCATGTGTTCCGGCTGCCCAAGAAGGAGGATCGCTTGCTGGAAATGATTCCTCAGAAGACTCATTTATAATAGCCTGATTTTTTTTTGGTTTTACGCCGATGATCCAGTCTATCCAATTTTTTATTTGTAGCATTACGATATCCTTATCGGAACATTTTGTATGGCAGAATTTAGGAGTTAGATATGTATTATAGTTAATTATTTGTATGAATAATTCAAAATAAGTCTTTTTTTTTAAACTTTGGAGATTTGTTTAGGCCTCCATAGTTTTATTGAAGCAGAATAGTTGATATCTTCAATATTAGTAAAATTATGAAGCAACAATAAAAATGAAAAAATAAGAATATTAACAGGAATCACTACTACCGGAACACCCCAGTTGGGTAATTATGTTGCGTGCCAAACAAATTAAACACAATTATTAAATATTAAAGCTATACTTTTAAAAATGAAAGTAGCAAAAAAAACATATCATGGATGATTTATTATGACCAAAAAAAGCTTTTTTAAACGTGAATGGAAAATATTTAAAAAGTTCTATAATAAATCAGCAGAAAACCGAATAGGATTTTATAATTTTCTTGGGTTTATTGTTATCCCTATAATTGGAATGACAATTTTGTATATCCTTGTTCGTATTTTCTGGATATGAATAAAGAAATTATCGTAACTCCCAAGCTGCACCCACCAATTTAAGGGTAGCTGTGGAGTTATGTTTTTATTGATAATAGGGTAAAGTGCGATATTGATATCATATTTAATTATTCCCCAATATTGCTACTGTGATTTTTGCCATACTGAGTATATATGGCTGTATTCGTATCTTAAAAGACAGGAGGTCTTTAATGCGATTTTCAATTTCCCGCTACAATCCAGAGACCGATTCGGCTCCTTATATGAAGGATTATGAACTGGAAATTCCGCCTGGTTCTGACATGATGGTGCTCGATGCACTTCAACTACTAAATGAACAAGATGAGACTCTGGTATTTCGTGCGTCTTGCCGCGAAGGTGTATGCGGTTCTGATGGTATGAACATTAATGGATTGAATCGCTTGGCATGCATCACTTCACTTTCGTCTTTGACTCCTCCCATAGTAATAAGACCGTTGGTTAATATGCCCGTTATTCGCGATTTAGTGGTGGATTTCACATTATTTTTTGAACAGTACGAACGCGTCCAGCCCTATTTACTAAATGACTCCCAGCCACCTATTACAGAACGACTACAAACACCTGAAGAACGTGCCAAATTAGATGGGTTATACGAATGCATTTTATGTGCTTGTTGTACTAGTTTTTGCCCTTCATCTTGGTGGAATCCGGAAAAATTTATTGGTCCTGCAGGTTTGTTATGGGCTGATCGATTTCTTCAAGATAGCCGCGATAAAGCAACGGATAAACGTTTAGCTGATTTACAAGATCCATTTAGTGTTTTTCGCTGCCGCACGATTATGAATTGTACAGTGGTATGCCCTAAACATTTAAATCCTTCTGCAGCTATAGCAGATATTCGTCGAATAATGACGAAAAAAGAGTCTTAATTGTTTTGATTCAACAAAAGGAATTAATGATGAATAAGCCGCAATTTCGTAACTTAAATTTATTCACTATTCGATATCCATTCACTGCTATTATTTCTCTATTACATCGATTGTCAGGCATTTTTGTCTTTTTATTGATTCCTTTTCTATTATGGATGCTGGATATTGCTACAGGTTCAACAGGAGGATTTGAACGTGTACAGACACTATTAACAAATCTACCTGCTAAATTGATATTGTGGCTTTTTTTAGTAGCGCTATTTTATCACCTCATTGCTGGCATACGCCATCTCTTGATGGATGTTGGGATAGGAGAAAGTCTCAGAAGTGCACGCATAAGTGGAGGAATATCCTTAATCATTACCGTCCTTGTGGCAATATTATTAGGGAGTTGGCTATGGTAAACAAATTAATAGTTAGTATGAGTTTGACTGGGAATGGTTTGCGAGATTGGTTAGCGCAACGTTTTTCTTCTCTCATAATAGCAATTTATTTTTTAGTCTTATTAGGATTTTTTCTCCTTCACCCAAAGCTTGATTATACTACTTTACGATATTTTTTCTCTGCCACATGGATGCAAGTGTTTTCACTAACCGCATTGTTAAGCTTATTTTTGCATGCCTGGGTTGGCATTTGGACGGTCATCACCGATTACATCAATCCTATTGCCATGCGATTAATCATCCAGGTATTAGTCATTTTCACCTTGATTATTTATTTTTTTTGGGGCGTCGAAATTTTGTGGAAAATAGTTTAATGGAGTATTAAAAATGAACTTGGTAAATTATACATTCGATGCGGTGATTGTAGGTGCTGGTGGTGCAGGGATGACCGCTTCATTACAACTTGCACATTCAGGGTTAAAGGTTGCTGTAATTTCGAAAGTGTATCCCACACGTTCGCATACTGTTTCTGCACAAGGTGGAATTGCTGCCGCATTAGGCAATGTTCACCCTGATGATTGGCGTTGGCATATGTTTGATACGGTTAAAGGATCGGATTACTTAGGTGATCAAGACAGCATTGAATATATGTGTAAAATGGCTCCTGGTGCGATGTATGATTTAGAACATATGGGCATGCCATTCTCACGTCTGGATAATGGAAAGATTTATCAACGTGCTTTCGGTGGTCAGACGATAGATTATGGAAAAGGAGTTGCTCATCGTACTTGTGCAGTCGCAGATCGAACCGGACATGCATTACTACATACTTTATTTCAGAATAATATCAAAGCCAAAACGCATTTTTTTAATGAATGGTTTGCTATTGATCTTGTAAAGAATTCTCAAAATAAAATTGCAGGTGTTATTGCCCTTTGCATTGAGACAGGTGAAAAAGCATTTTTTAATGCCAAAGCTACTATCCTTGCAACAGGTGGAGCAGGCCGGATTTTTGAAACTTCCACAAATGCATTGATTAATACGGGTGATGGATTAGGAATGTCATTACGGGCTGGGCTTCCTTTGCAAGATATTGAAATGTGGCAATTTCATCCAACAGGTTTGCCAGGTGTTGGCATCTTAATTACAGAAGCTGTTCGGGGTGAAGGTGGCTATCTTATCAATAAAAACGGTGAACGGTTTATGGAGCGCTATGCACCACACGCCAAAGATCTTGCTTCGCGTGATGTTGTTTCTCGGGCAATTGCTTTAGAACTCCGCGCAGGTAATGGTTTTAATCCAACAGGTGTTGATTATGTAAAACTTAAACTCGATCATTTAAGCGCAGATGTTATCAATTCACGATTGCCTGGAATACGAGAGTTAGCTATCACTTTTGCACACACTGATCCGATTATTGACCCCATTCCAGTAACTCCTACAGGTCATTATATGATGGGTGGAATTCCAACAAATGTGCATGGCCAAGTGATTACTATCGGATCTGCTGATGAAGATCAAATCGTAGAAGGACTATATGCAATAGGCGAATGTGCTTGTGTTTCTGTTCATGGTGCCAATCGCTTAGGCAGTAATTCTTTGTTAGATTTGGTTGTATTTGGTAAAGCTGCGGGATTGCATGCTGAAAAAGCAATAAAAGAAGATTTACCTCTCCACTCCATCACTGAAAGTGATATTGAAACAGCATGTTCACGAGTAGATCACTGGAATAATTCTAAAAAGGGAGAAGATTACAGACTCATCCGACAAGCAATGCAAAAAGTAATGCAAAATAACTTTGGCGTATTTCGCATGGAAGAACATATGATAGAGGGACTCAAACAATTGAAAGAATTACGTGAGCGTCTTAAACATGCTGCTTTAACGGACACGAGCAAAATTTTTAATACGGCACGAATCCAGGCCTTGGAATTAGACAATTTGATGGACGTCGCTTTAATGACTGCTACAGCAGCATTAACACGTAAAGAAAGTAGAGGCGCACATAGTCGTGAAGATTACCCTAAACGCGATGATCAGCATTGGTTAAAACACATAGCTGTTTTTTTAGATGAACAGGTTAAATATCGTCCTGTGAATATGAAACCCAATTTTGTAGACCCATTGAAACCAATGGAAAGAGTATACTAATTTAATAATAGGACTGAAGGATTATGCATACGTCATTTCTTTTGCACCCAACACATCCATTCAGACTAGATTACACCGTTTGGGCTTTACGTAGAAGAAGAAAAAATGGTGTTGATTTATGGAATAATGAACGCTATACGCGGTTATTTTTCATTGAAAATCAACTGATTAAAGTCAATGTAGAACAAAAAAATGAAAAAGAAATTTTAGTATCTACCAATAAAAAAATTAGTCCCAAAATAAAAATAGAATTAATTCGATTATTAGAAATGATGTTAGGTCTTAATCGCAACTTACTCAATTTTTATCGTATTGCAGAACAAGATCCTTATTTAACCTCTATGGTAATGCAATTTAAAGGACTTAAGCCACCTCGATTTCCAAGTATTTTTGAGGCACTTGTGAACGCTATCTCCTGTCAACAATTATCACTTGATGCAGGATTACAAATTCAAAACCGCCTTGTTCAATATGTCGGAAAAAGTATAAATGACGCAGATGGTACATTTTACGCATTTCCCACTCCACAAGATGTAGCAAACTGTTCAATTCCTGAGTTAAAAAAATTAGGCTTCAGCACCAATAAATGCAGCACACTTATTGCTTTATCGTCCAGAATTATTGCTGATGAAACCTTATTTGATAATTTAGAAGAAAAGACCAATGATGAGATTGTGACCTTTTTATGTCAATTTAAGGGGATTGGACGATGGTCCGCAGAATATGTTTTGTTACGTGGACTGGGGAAAATTGACATGTTTCCAGGAGATGATGTAGGTGCGGCAAAAAATTTACAATTATTGTTACATCTCAAAACAAAATTAGATTATGAGCAAATTTCAAAAATTACGAAAAAATGGTACCCCTATGCAGGATTTATTTATTTTCATTTATTGCTGCAGAAACTAAACAACAAGGGGTTACTGGAGACCAGCGCAATCTGAAATTTTAATTGGAGATTATATCAATGAAAAAAGAGTTCAAAATTGGCGATCATGTTGAATGGAACTCAGAAGCAGGAAGAGTAAGAGGAACAATCAAAAAAATAATTAAGTCTGAAATTAAATTTAAGAGTTATACCGTTCATGCCTCAAAAGAGGAGCCACAATATTTGATTAAAAGCGACAAAACAGACCATATGGCCATGCATAAAGGGGCGGCTCTCAAGAAGATAACGGATTAAACTATGAATTAGAGAACTCACTATCATTCACTTTAAAAATGATGGGATTTTGCAATACGTACTGAGAGGTAAGTTATAGTTTTTAACAATAGAAAGATATTAAGATAAACTGAGGAGTTTAATAGAATCCATGCCAAAACTTTATACAATTGGACATTCAACCCATACTCTGCAGGAGTTTCTTGATATATTACATGAGTATCAAATTACGCACGTCGTGGATGTACGCACAATACCTAAATCTCGCCATGTTCCATGGTTTAATGAAAATGAACTAAAAGAATCACTTCGAAAAGAAAAAATTGCCTATACTCATTTATCAAAATTAGGTGGTTTACGTCGAACGACTCATAATTCCATCAATATGGGGTGGCGCAATGAAAGCTTTCGTGGCTTTGCAGATTATATGCAAACATCTGAATTTTTCGAAGGGCTGAAGGAATTAAATAGTTTAATAAAAAATAGCCATAGAGTCGTCATAATGTGCGCTGAAGCCGTACCATGGAGATGTCATCGCTCTCTTATTGCAGATGCAGAAGTAGTTCGACATTTTGTGGTTTTGGAAATTATGAGCAAGACCTCCGTTCATCCTCATAAATTAACCGACTTCGCGGTAATTAATAGAAGGAAGAGACCTATTCAAATTTATTATCCAACGATAATTAAATGATAAGGGATTGTTGAATATCTGCTCAATCTGAACTATTAACAAGAGATTAAAATTTCATTTGTTCCCCCGTTTATTTATTTTTTTCTAAAAAATTAGACTATAGTTATCATTACATTACATATCAATGATTGCAGAAAGGTGAATATATGGCATTAGTAGAGGAAATAGTTGCTGTAGCAGAGAAACGTCTTGCTATTATAAGAGATGATGCTCCGCTAATAGAGGCTGCCAAACTTCTTGATGGTCGACACATCAACCTTGTCGTTATCTGTGACAAGGCTGGAACGATGGTAGGTATAGTCACTAGAACAGATATTGTTCGCATGATGGCGGTTTGCCAGGGTTGCGGTTGTACAGTCCCTGTTGCGACGGTGATGACCAAAGATGTTACGAGCTGTCGCCCAAGCGACTTGTTGGGAGATGTGTGGACGACTATGAAAGAGAACAATCTTTTGCATGTTCCTATAGTGGACGAACATTTCAAACCGTTAGGGGTAATTAACGCACGTGATGCTCTTCTGGTTCTTATGGAGAAAGCGGAGTTCGAGAGTTCGATATTACGTGATTACGTCATGAACGTTGGATATAGATGATTTTATCATGTCAGCTGAGGGTGAGTTTAGAATCTAATGTAAATTAAGCAATTACATTTTAATCATTCAATCCTAACGATTTTTAACTACAATAATGTATTTGTACGAATGCTTAACATAACCTTTCCATAAGCTGCTGACCATAGATGCGATGGGTGAAGTTGCTGCTTTCCTTCTATCTAAAGATAATTTGGCCTTTTAGAGAGCCACTATAAATTAATATCAATCAAGTTCATTTGATTACATTGCCAAAAAATCATTGATTTCAATGCATTAATTGTTAAGATCCTTAAAACACAACTGATGAATCAGTGAAACTCTGATGAAACCTTTAGGTCTTGTGATAACGTCATCTTCTTCCCTAATTCAGTGACGGAACGTTTAGTCGGGAAATTATTGAGTCTAGTTATTCTTGGATTCAATTTCATGGATATGATTCACGGCTTTATGCCAAGGAATGCTTAGAGCATAACTTCTTTAACAATCAGGCAAATCAACCACTGTGTCGGTGATATTTGCTTTTGCAAACCCAATGGGGATTTTTATCACGATTGGGGTAGGTAATCCCTTTAAACCAGGAGAAATACCATGCAAAAACTCGATACTGTATCTTTGAAAATTGAACATCTACTTGTTGAACTGGCTTGGTGCATCAATGATCTGCAAGGTTTTCGCCAGCAGTTATCTATAGATGATGCTAAGCAGGCTGATCTTAGTTTAAGTAAGTTGGAATCGCTGATTTCGTTTGTTAGAAATCATAAGAATCCAATTAGACTTGCAGCTGTTTAATTCATAACCCAATGCGGGAGCATGCTCCCGCTGGGGCTTGCTCTCTTTATAACTTTAAGGAGAACAACCCCATGGATAAACCTCAAATTTATGTAGCCTGCTTGGCATCTTATAACAGCGGGATCTTACATGGTGAATGGATAGACGCCAGTCAAAATGAAAATGATATTATGGCAGATATCCAAGCTATGCTAGAAAATAGTCCTGTTGAAGATGCGGATGAGTTTGCGATACATGATTATGAAGGCTTTGGAAATCTTCGTCTCAGTGAGTATGAATCCATAGCAACCATCGTAGCTTATGCCGAGTTTATTGTTGAACACGGGGAGCTGGGACAAGCGCTTCTGGGTGAGTATGTACTTGAGGATGCAGAAAACATGATAACTGATTATTATCATGGATCTTATGATTCAGAAGTTGATTTTGCCTGGCATATTTTTGAAGAATGCTATAGCAATGCGATACCGGATAATTTGATGTGTTATTTTGATTGTGAAGCTTTTGCTCGTGATCTGTTTATCAATGATTATTGTTCGGTTGAGGCAAATGGAATGACTCATGTGTTTTCACGGTACTGAGCCCCTACTTGGGGCTTTTTTATTGCTATTGATATATTAGATTATACTGCTTAATCTATTGCCGGATATGCCGGATATGCCGGATATGCGCTGAAAATTAGTTTTTAATAAAATACCATGTAGTGAATCTTGCCTGTCCTTGAGAGTTAATAATACCAGCATTTTTTAGATAATTAAGATCTTTTCGAAGTGTTCTTTCTGCAGGTTTTAATTGTAGATGGTCCATTATGTCTCTAAGAGACATCTCCTCAACATTTTTCAAAACCGCAATTATTTCCATTTGACGAGGCGTAAAATCAGAGGGAGGTGTAATAGTTACTGCTGTATTCATCGCTTCTTTAAACCTGAAAATGACGGCAAAACCACTTTTATATTGAGCAAACTCAGGTTCTGGAGTTTTATTATTTTGACAATAACCCATCATTCTTAATGTACCTGTTCCCCAGTTTTCGATCCATCCACGTTTGTAAAAAACGTCAGCAATTTTTTGGTTTCTGGGGTATGAATCATGAGGGACTTTTAAGCTTTCAATATCAAGTTCGGGTGGTAGTTCTCCAATATTCCATATTTCGAGGCGGTCATCATATATAGCTAAGGAAATTGTGGCATTTTCGACCATATAGTCTCTATGACATATGGCATTAATTAGTGCTTCTCGTATTGCCAATGCTGGGACTGCTGGTTGATCAATACGTTGTAGTTTGCCGGGTTCAAAATATCCGGCAATTGGTAAATGACGAATTGAGAAATCAACCGCAGCTTTAATTAATTGAAATGCATTGCCGTGTACTTGAAGATTATCTATAAAATCACCGACTTTATCTTTACCCCTGAACCGAGCTAATCGGATCATGCAATGTGAGAAAATGGCAGTAGGATCTTTTGCATAAAGAACTACTGCGGCATTGGTTAATTTGCCGTGTTCAATTAGTTTGAAGTTTCTAAGTATTTGCTCAATATTGAAGGTAAGGGCTTCAGTACTTCTTCTGTTTATATCAACACCTTCTTTAATGGTGCGTCTGATTTCTTCCTGATCCAGATCTTTTATTGTTAAATCATTTTCGGTATATGAATCCCATTTATGATTTAACTGCCCACGGCGAATAATAAGTTGCTCATAGCGATGTTGGGACATCCGCTCAGTAGTTGACTGGTTTCTTTCATAAGAACGGCCATCATAGGTATAGGGGATATGCTTACCTGCAGAGCATTTGATCACAATAACCTGTTTATTTTCGTCTACATCAATATAGTGAACATTCAGGGACGTTTTAGGCTCAATTTTTGATATTTCTCTAGCTATTTCTTGCTGAGTTTTGTCATTTACTTGTTGCCCTGCGATCTTTCCTTTATCAGTTATGCCTATTAGAATAGTGCCACCTGCTTCATTGAGAAAAGCACATAGAGATTCAAATGCGGGTTTTAGTTGCCCTGTAGATTTTTTAAACTCAAGCTGGTGAGATTCACCTTTGCTTATCAGCTTATTTAATTGCTCAATATTCATTAATTACATCCATTATAGTAACTGCAGTATAATCGTTGTTATGTGGTTCTAAAACAAGTTTGCTAACAAAATTAGCCCATTTTTCAAGAGCTTCTTTTCTCTGTGGAAGCATTTCGTTTTTGTTATAAGTAGCCATGATTTTCGGCATTTTATGCCCCAGGCATTTTTCTATTACAACGGGATCAATATTTAATGTTTCTCCCAGTTGGGTCGCGAAAGTCCGGCGTAAATCATGAGGAGTCCATTGGGGAATATTGAGCCGTTCCTGGATGCGGTTGACTGCTTTGGGAATTGCTTTGTCTGATAAACAAGAAAGGCCACTCAGGCCGCTAATCACATACTCACTACTATTATTTTTCTTCAATTCTAGTAATAAGGTTTTCATGAATGGGGTTAAATGGACGCGTAATATTGTACCTGTTTTGGTATTTACGGCAGGGATTGTCCAAAGAGATTTATCAAAATCAAACTCTGACCATTTGGCCACACGAAGCTCTCCACCACGAACACCTGTCAGAAGAATAATCTTCAGTGAGTTTTTGATTTGCACTGATATATGATTTTTGTCGCTATCTAAAAAGTGCCAAAGCTCTTTGATTTCCTCTAGTGTTAAGTATCGTTCCCGGGCTTTTTCTAACCCCCCAATATCTCTAGCACGAATATTGGCAGCGGGATTTGAGAGCATATCACCACGGCTTTCTCCATAATTAAAAGCCTGTTTGAGTGCAGCAAGCACTTTATTGGCATGAATAGGGGAGCCTCGATTAACAATTTTATCCAGTGCCAGTGTTATTTCTTTTGTTTTGAGTTTAGCCAATTTTTTATCACCAAGCAGAGGAATAATATCGGCATAAATAATTTGTTTAATTTGTTGCGGGTGGGCGCGATGTTTTTCGATGTACCCTGAATACCATTCTGTTACCAGTTGTTCAACAGTGGTGTCAGTTTGTGATTCTGGTTCTTGTTTAAGGTATTCTTCGGGATTTTCCCCATTTTGTCTCTTATTCCATAATTCATTAAACAGATTCCTGGCTTCAGCTACTCCCATCGCAGGGAAGTGTCCTAAGGTGAGCCACTTTTCTTTTCCATTATGTTTATATCGATAAAACCAGGTTTTGGTATCAGCAGGGCTGACTCTAAGGCAAAATCCATTTCCCTCTGTTATATGATAACGACCTTTTTTGGCAGTCAGACTAGCGATTTTTTTATGAGTAAATTTTTCCATAAACATCTCTTTTTATTTTTGATTTGGCTACACCAATGGCTACACTTTTTTGTGTATTTAAATTATAATAGATTTAATCGATTGATATGTCAAAATAAATAAAACGCAGTGTTTATAAGGGTGTTGTGGCTGTAAATATAGTTGTTTGATAGCAATTGATATTGATTGGAATTATCATGGGGTGCTAGTGGTCGGAGGTTCAAATCCTCCCGTCCCGACCAATTCTTAGTAACTTCCAAAATCTTCAGATGCACTTTGAGGCACACTTAATAAAAAGTGCCCGATTATATGACTGTATTATTTTTTATAAAATGACTTTATCAAGATGAGATCAATATGGATGATACGAATGATGAAACTAACAAAGATAATACAACGGATGGAGCCAACTTAGGTAATACAAATAATATTTCAGGAAATGGAAATTTCTGTATTAATAATACAGGCTCTATTAATCTTAATCCTCCTAATTCGTCATTTAACGAATTTACTCAATTAATAAAAACAGATGTGAAAAACATCATTCAGCGAGAAAGCGTAGGAAAGTATATTCGTAAACGTTCGATTTTTGCTGGTGTTTCTCTTGCTATTGCAGTTATAGCGAATTGTTTAAATATTTTACAGTGCTTTGGAGTTAACAATACCCAATTGCTGCCAGAGTTTCTAGTATGTTGTCTTTTATCTGTTTTTTTATTCTCTGGTTTGAACGGTAAATTATGGGACAACCTTTTTAGGAACGGTTCAAAAAATAATTTTCTGCTTTATAAGGGTAACTATTATTTTTTATCTCCTGATGGAGACTATGTTGAGGAGCAAAGTCTTTTTGCTAGGTGTGTATATCCATTTTGTAATGGGCAAATCTTTTTAAGAGCAGCTCCTCCTAGAGAGAAAAATAGAAAAATTATTGGATGTTGCTCTGTAGATGCAAAAAATCATACATATTCCTGCGATAAGAATCTCGTAGTTAACAAATGCCCGATAGATTGGCGACCTCTCTCTGACAATAGAACTCAATAAACTATTTAATTAGCATACTCCAGAAAACTACGCTTGCTCAACATTCACACAATAACAATTTAAAATACTTACAATATTAGACATGGACTCGAGTTTGAATAAAAGAATACATATGTTAAATACTGATGCTTGGTGTTACTTAAATCTTGAAAATCCTGTATGTGCGTGGGCTGTTTATCGGGGGCTATTGCTCGAAGGTTCGACTAATAAAATCAATAAATTAAAAAATTTCTAAATTCTCGGGCACACTGAGCGCTAGCAACCAAGCTAAATTGGCTATTTGTACCTGCTGGTGTCAGGCGCATAAATTTAATTGAAGGGGTTTGGGCTTTTTGCGATCCGCTTTAACAAAAGCGCTGCTTTTTTTAAAGTTCGAATAAAAATTGTTTTGTTCGGATTTCGTCTTTGTTTGAGTTTGTTCGATAATGTAGAGTCGTAATACTTGTTCGGTATTTTCATTCATATTGGTTACCTCATCCTCATATTTTTCCCATTTACTAACAGCAGCGTGCGATTCATGAACCACTGCTTTACCAAATTCACGTAGAGGCATGGAAAAATAAGAGCGAATGAATTTAACTTGATTTCCAGTTAATCTCTCTTCTTGTGTAGCCAGTTTTTTTATTATTTCATCCGCAATGTAGTGGACATCAATTTTTGGATGCCATTCTTCATTGATATTAATCATTTCTACATTTTCTAATTCAATGGGAAAACCAAGTCCTTCATACATGAAAGTAGGTTCAATTTTGGTTTTCATAATATTTCCTCCTCGCTTAAATTGATCACTGTAATGATGGGCATCAGATCATCAGTAAATGTAAGAATAATTCGTATTTTTTTCCCATCTATATTTTTACCTTCAATACAGTATTTCCAATCCTGCGGTTTTTCATGTATGCAGTTGGATTCATATGAATCCTTACTTTTGTTCCTTTTTCTGTCATAGCAGGGTTTGCCTTCTAAAATATTGAGCGCATCAAGATCTGAAATATTTCTTTGTTGTTGCCTTTCTTTTGCGTGCTTTACAAAGATATAGTTTCTTTCTTTAATTTTTTGTTCAATTAAAGAAAAAAGCTCTAGGTCTGTTTTTTTAGAAGGTTTTGTATCCATTACTACCTTTCCATATTGTTAGTATAGTTTTTGTAAACTGAGTTTACAAGATTTGCATTGAAATTTACGAGTATTATGGAATATAAGTATGTTCTATTTTGGAAAAAATAAATAGGGCGTGTTTACAATTCATCCCCAACGTCTACGTGCCGCGGCTTGTCCTCGGCATCCATGAGGTGGTCAAATTAAAACAGAACCAATTTAATTACTCATTCAATTGATAAATAAGAGTAAGCTCGTAATATAACGATTCTAAAGTCAAATATAAAACGAGTTTGCAATGGCTAGACTGATGCTCAGTGCCGAGCAGTGGTCAAAGCTAAAGGAGATCATGCTACAGCATCAGATTTATTTCGTATGATAGTTGAAGCAATGTTATACCGTATGCGCGTTGGCTGTCCTTGGCGGGACCTACCTGTAGAATTTGGATTCTGGCATTCTATTTATCAGCAATTCAATCGTTGGTCTTCAAAAGACAAATTGATGAAGATTT
>JARLJQ010000040.1 GCA_031291115.1 Legionella sp. | reverse complement strand
TTGCTTGCATGCTAGCCGCCTCACCTGCTGTATCAGCAAGTGCATCCCACACATTTTCATAAGATTCAATTTTAGTCATTTCTATTTACTCCGTATTAACTCAGCGAAACGAGATTTTGCAAGATCTATATCACGTTTTGCGGTAGCTTAGGTTTTCTTTTGAAAAGCATGCAGCACATAAACCGCATCTTTAATTCTCGCTGTATATATTACTCTATAAGTTCCTGTTTCATCCCAAAGCCGGATTTCTTCAACGCCTTTACCTATAGATGGCATAGGCTTAAAATCATCTGCCTGTTCACCCCGCTGTATTTTATCTAATTGATAACCGGCATCTTGTTTTGCATCAGAGCCAAACTCTCTCAATCGAGCTAGTGAATCACCTAAAAAGCATATTGATTTCATATATCACGATTTATATCCATATTGGTATAATTATATCAGTTTCAGTATAAATAACAAGGAATTTGCTTATGATTTGTATTTAGTGAAATCATAGGGGGCAGGGCTTGCCTTTTGCCTCTTGCAAGACAGAAGCAAAAGACAAGCCCTGCCCCCAAATGTTCGCAGTAACTTATGAAAAAAGAAATATGATCCACAAGTTTTCTAGTGGATTTTATTGAATATAAATAGCCAATTAAAAGCATCCGAAAATATAATTCGGGAGCAATGGATGGACGGCCATTGTTAGGGCAATAACAAGATTCTGCTAATCCAGCGACAAACGAAAAATCAACGAGATTATTAATTTTTCTTAAAAAATGTTTGGTAGGGATTAATTTATCTAATAAGAGAAAATCATCCTGATTTGTTTTATCAATTACTCGTCCTTGCATTAAACTATGTGTATTAAATGAAATGGGAGGATTAGATCATTTTACCCTGGATGTGTAAAGTTTTTTCAGCTTTTATCACAGGACGGTACGTTATCTAACCCCAACCAACCATTACACTTAATGTATTAGTATGAATTTTCAATTGAATAGGCTATTGCCAGATTTACTATCCGGCAATAGCGAATATATTATGAGACAAATTGTAAGGCTTTTTCTTCTTCTATTACTTCTATCTGGTCGGCTTTAGCTGCTCTGGGAAGAGGTCTTTCAGGTTTAGCACTAAATATACTCATAGGCCAAGCTACTGATGAACTATTTGGAATTTTCCTTGGTAAAGACACGCTGGTATTTGGATTGAGCTTACAACTTAAACTTAAGGCAACTGGCAAATACAAACTAGCACCAGGAAGCCGGATTGGGCCAGTTAATAAAGTATTTAACAGCCTTTCCCTATCTTTAGAGTACAAAGGGATAAAAGCATGTTCCATAGTATGCTCTTTGGCATCTTTTGCTAATCTAGATAGAAATACTTGTTTCAAATAGCTGCTATGGCAATGTGCATAAGATGGTGCAACAAATTCAACGGTACCTATCGGAGATGTGCTGGTTTTCCTAAATGATATAGAGGTAATTTGAGGTGAGGAGTAATTAAAACTTAACTGGGCTGTATCTTTTATCCCAGCTATTTCTTCTTCTAATTCAGTGGATGCACTTTCAGTAACCAAGTTTCTACCATCATTAAAATTAAGCCTTTTTTCAGCATCTTTAGCTTCTAAAAAACCACCATGAACTGAATATAGTCCTAGTGCTGCCCTCTGAACAATCATTGTCATACCATTACTTGTTACTAAAGGTGCAAGAACTCCCGTTTTGAAGAAATTGCGCTGATATAATTGACTATCTTCGGGAAATTTCTTACTACTGAGGGCAACAATAAACGAGTAGGGTATTTGGCTGGCCTCCATATATATAGTGTTAGATGATTCATCATAAATTACAGAAGTAATAATCATTTGCTTACCATCATAAAACTTATCATTTTTCGCTAGTTGCTCTGCAACTACAGTTAAACGAATAGCTTCCTCTTGTGGAGTTAACTTTATCTCGGGTAACTCATCATAATGATCAGCACGTTGTAATGTTTTAATATTTTTTACAAAAACAACGTTGGGTGAGCGTTTGAACTCAAAACTAGATTGAGTAGTATCTCTATCAAAATTTATAGCAGCTTGTTTTGATGTAGCCAGATATTCTCGGGAGTTAACTTGAGCTGCAGTTGGATTATTTGTTTTTTTCCATAGATCTATCAAATCGAACATGATTACCTCATCCGTAAACTAAAAGAATAAATTATATCATTTCATGATTATAAATTATACATTCGGTAAAAATCCCCTCACCTAAATACAATATAGCTGTGACTAAATAAGCGATAAAGTTCCATTAGTTAGCGGAAAAATGGCTTGCGATAATACACGCACCGGACATGTTGCAGAAGACAGTCATTCAGCATTTATATACAATATCAATATTAATATTAATGAGGCTCTCATAATCGTTTATGAGAACCGATGTATTATATTGTTCTAATGAAAACCACCTTTTACAACAGGCCGGTACTCTATCCTTCACAATAAGATATAAAATTACAGCGCTAAATAAAAAGTATTTTTTCTAGTCTCATGAGGATATAATAGCCACCTTGCAACCATTTCTGATCTCATGATGATATGTAAAAAAATAATTTCATTCATTGCTTTTTTGATGGCAACGCCAATTATCCATAGCGCCCCATACATTCCTTGTATTATGAACCCCGAACTACAAAAGACGCGCTCTTTAGAAATAAATCAATTAGAAGAGGCAGATCAAAAGGATCGTGAAGATTGGAATAATAAGACTCAAGAAGAAAAAGAACATGTCATGCTCAATGATCTAAAACGAAGAACGCGCGTAGGAGAAATTTTTGGGGAAGGCTGTTTTCATTCAGCAAAAGATTATATTAATGCTGCAATGATTTTTCAGCATGGAGACAGTCCCGATCACTTTTATCAAGCATTTATTTGGTCTAATAAATCAGCGCAATTAGGTATCAAAGGAGCAACAAATTTAGCCGCTCTGGCTATTGATCGCTACTTGATCAACATCAATAAAAAACAGCTTTTTGGTAGTCAGGCCTATCTATTTCATAATAGTGAATGCTTTTGCATGCCACCAGTTGAGCCCTCTTTTCCTGATTCATTTCGTCAAGAGTTTGCAGGTTTTACTTTAAACGATAAAATAAATTGGATCGCTTCATTAAATGAAGGCAAAAACTGCCCTATTTTAGAATGTAACATGCCATTAGACGATACACCCAAAGGCAGCATCCCTGGCTTTTGGTAATGTTTAATTTTTTTTGAAATTCTAATCTCAAAACCCAAAATATCAAACGTGTAGTTTGTAATGGAAACTGCATATACCAGAGAAAATGAACACTTATTCTAAATGAACCTGAACACTTTTACCGATAACTCCGGAATTACTAAGCTTACTCGACGATACCCAAGGCTCTAAAGCACTTGCTTCAAATACATCAGCAGAATAATCAGTGTTATAATTTACTCCTCTACATTCATATTATTTATTTGGACTTTTAAGTGAAAAGAAATCTTAAAGTTATTGGGATAATCGAGTTAGGAGGCACTATTAGTAGTATTAGTGAACATCCAACATCAGAATTTTATAAAGGTCCAAGTAGCTCTGTTTCTTCATTTATTGACGAGTTCGATTTAAACGATCGTATTAAAATTATAATAGATAAATTGTCGCAAAAAATTAGTCATGAAATGACAATAGAAGATCTTATTGCGTTAGCTAATAGAATTCAGAGTTTACTTGATAGCGATGAGTTTGATGGGATTATAGTTACGATAGGTACAAATGCTCTGGAGGATGTAGCTTATTTTATAGGGTTAGTCGTTCAATCGATGAAGCCGATTGTTTTTACCGGTGCTCATTACCCGCAAAATAGCTTGGCATTTGATGGAAAAAGAAATTTATTTAATGCGATACAAATTGCAAGCTCTAACCATGCAATGCAACTAGGTGTTCTAGTTACATTTAATGATTATGTAGTTACTGCTCGGGATGCAGTAAAAAGTAATCCGGGCTTAATTAATAATTTTTCAATGGAAGGAAGAGGAATAATAGGACATGTTATTGGAAATAAATTTGTCTTGCAGTCAAAGCCCATCTATAAACATACCTATCAAAGTGAACTCTCTATACGAGGGATAAGTAATCTACCAAAAATCTCAATTATTTATGCTCATTTAGGTATGGATGACGTTCTAATCGATGCTTTAATCACCTCAGGGGTGGACGGTATCATCAGTGCAGGATTTGGCAAAGGCTACCAATCAACCCACATATCGCTAGCTTTAAAGAAAGCAGTTCAATTAGGTATTCCTGTTGTAAGGTGCTCTCGTTCTGGATTTGGGTATACTAGTATTGATAAAACTTATGATGATAATTATGGATTCATTGTAGCAAAGGGTTTATCACCCCACAAATCAAGCCTTCTGCTGTCACTTGCTCTCAATAAGACAAGGGATATTGATAAGATACAACAGATATTTGAGGAATATTAATTTTATAGGAGATGTATTTTCAACATGCGATGTTCGAGCAATGGTGAAATTTTTTTCAACATGGCTAATGCCTATGTTATTATAATATATAGCTAAACATCCTTATATAAACTATTCAAAAATGCCTACACATATTTATAAAAACCCCGAACAATACAGTAAAAACAATGCGTTACAATATAATTTCGCAATGAAAATACTAAGTAGAATTTCATTTAACTCTAATTCAAGAATTTTAGATATTGGATGTGGCGACGGAATTATTACTAGTGAAATAGCTAAAATTGTAACCGAAGGGTGTGTAATTGGCACTGATATATCGCAACAAATGATAGAACATGCATCTAATACATATCGCAATCAAGATAACATGCGTTTTGTGCAAATGGATGCATCGAGGAATATTTTTAGACGGCAATTCGATATAATTACATCGTTTAATTGTTTACATTGGGTAAAAGATCAGGAAAGTGCTCTTTTTGGTGTAGCCGCATCAGCTGTAGAAGGCGCACAAATTGCTTTACTTTTCTCACATAAAAAATCAGTATATCACGAAGTATTAGACAAAATCTGCGCATCTGATAAATGGAAGTCTTATTTTTCTACTTACGAGAATCCCCGCTCATTTTTTGATGTAAATACTTATAAAAAAATATTACAAAACGCTGGTTTAAAAGTAATTGATATCATTGAAGAAGAAATGACCTACTATTATAAAACGCCAAAATTACTTATGGAATTTTTTAATGCGGCAGGCTCTCAAATTAAATTAATTCCAGAATCTATGAAAAATGAATTCCTTAATGATTTTGTCAATGAATTTTTAAGCCAAATTGAATTAACTGAAAATAATGAAATTCCTGTAAGCTTCTGGTGTTTGCAAATTGTAGCAAATAAACCTGCTATTAAAAAAAGTAGTTTATTGGAAGTTGATAAATCGCTTTATTCTTCAATATTTTCAAAGCGTTAAATTTATTAAGCGCTATTGTAGAATTAGATTCTGCTATGTAAATTTTCCTCCAAAACATATCACTCTTCATCCTAAACAATACAACATGTACACCAGGGTTAATATAAACATCCCCCGGTTTCATTTCGAACCAATCTATTTCTTCTGTAATTTTATTACTGGCTATGTCCATATTTATTAGATGTAGTCCTCTCAAAATCAAAATTTTGGATTGTTTCTAATATTTTGTCTCCTGGGATATCTTTAATAGAAAGATTTTTGAAATAGAATGGGGAGAATTTAAATTTTAAATAAGCAGATCTTCTATTTTCGCGAAGTTCATCTGGAGCTGGTATAGGGTAGTCAATATCTACAACTATTTGATTAGAAGAAGTATTTACAGCTACCATAGCTGCCCCACTAAGGTTTGCTTTTTTTAGCAAATCCTCAAAAAATATTTTCACATCCTTTTCCATTTCCGCACTCCCTTGTTAGTAAAGTAACCACGATAAAGCCTTTATCTAGTTACCCTCTGCAAAAATAATGCCTATTGTTAAACAGCAAAACCATAATGAGTTCCATCCGGAAGCTCTACATCAAGGCGCAATTTTCCTCCGGTTGCTTCAATATACCGTTTTAAAGATGATAGTTTAAGGTCTCGCCCCGGCTTTTCCATCTCTGCAACTGTTGGTTGTTTTATACCAAGAACATTGGCCAAATCTACTTGAGTTTTTTGCACTAACACACGAAGTTCAGCCAAATGAATATTAAGGAGCATTGCTTCTGCTTTTTCTTGTGCCCTTTTAACAACATCTGGTTTTTCTACTGCAAGAATTTGTTCAAGAGTTCTCGCCATAATAATTACTCCTTATTTAACTTTTTCAGATGAGCAGTAAACTCACGATCAGCTATTGGAATCATTTCATCATAAAATCATTTATCATTTCCTGCTTTATTGCCCGCACACAATAAGATACCTCTCCGTTTTGGGTCAAAGGCAAAAAACGCCCTGATTGGATCACCTTTGCTTTGGACTCGTAACTCCTTCATATGACTATGACAAGAGCCTTTAACAGTGTCTGCATAGGGTCTTGATAGCATAGGCCCTTTCTCCTGTAATACTATCATTGATGCCAACACGTTAGTCCTATCTATATCATCCAAAGCATCAAACCAAATATCAAAGGTGTCTGTCGTATGTATGAACCACATACCCTCTTTTTTTTATTATAGGTTAAATGCTATATAGGTCCAGCCCTATAGTCAAGTATTTAAAGAGGAAATAAAACGGGGGGTTTGTATACTTTTGAAATTTTTCTAACAATTCCCCCAATTTCGAGACTAAATTTGTAAATTAATATGATTAAATATTCTAAGTTAATTTATTATAATAATTATTGAGATAATTGACTTAGATTGGAGTAATATGCTAATTGGGCATGTCAGAGTTTCTATAGATGATCAAAATATAAACTCTACCTACTTCGAGAGCTGTTAAAAATACAATGATGCATAAAATTCAATGCCTACAATGAGTAAGGCTTTATTTCACAAAGAAATCTGAGCTAATTTTAAATCTCTTCTTAAGCTCTGATATATGTTTTTTCCCTAATTCTCTTTCACCGTTCAGAAACTTTGAAACATTTGCTTGGCCACCAAATATGGGGGCAAGATCTTTTTGATAAAGATTATTCGTTTTCATTAAATACAATACCATCTCAATATCAGATATGTCCTTTCCAATTAAAGAAAAATTTTCATCATCATATTGCTCCAGATTTTCACCAATAATTTGCATCGCTAAAGCTAACGGATGATTTTCATCATCACGAATCTCGTCAATTAATTGATCAAGAATTACTTCAAGATTTGAATATTCATTATCATTTTTTGGTTTTTTAAACACCGATAATGGTAAATGAAACTTATGTTTTGATTTCTGATCTATATAGTCAATAGCTAGTGCCTTCATAAATCACCTCGCTTTAATTTCTCTTTGTTAATAGCTTTGTCGTACTCAGCATGCGTCCAAACTGTTCGTAAATAACAAGCTTGTGTATTATAATGTATCGCGGTTACTAAACGATAATTATTACCCCCAATATTGAATATTGTGTAGCCAAATACAGGATCAACACTATTAAAAACTTGTCTCAATTCAAAAATATTTGAGGCACTCGTTTCTATCATTTTGTAGTACCATTCAGTAAGTGGGATTTCAGCTTGTACATTACTTGTATAATAATCACGTAATTTTTTCTTAGAAATAACACGCAAGATATTCAACCAAATTTATTGTATATGATATGAATATTATATCATTATGACATATATGTCAAATTGACATATCCAATGTTTTATCTTAATATATTTTAATAAATATTAAATTGTAAGGTCGTGTTGAATTTAAAGCGGCATTACCAAGTACTTAAGAGGCATCAAATGGCTTTGGATTTCTCCAAATTAGGGACAGGACAGACTGTAGACACCGTATTGAAACCAAGAGAAATTTTTAACGCATTACCAAATAAAAATTCCATGAAATTTCAATATCCTCGCGATGTACAATCTCAAGTATGGAGTAAATGGTTTGATCGTAAGGATGAACCTAATCTTGTTTTAAAAATGAATACAGGAGGAGGAAAAACTGTTGTAGGCCTTATAATATTGAAAAGTTGTTTAAATGAAAAAAAAGGATCTGTTGTATATTTAGTTCCAGATAATTATCTAGTAGCACAAGTTCTATCAGAGGCAACGGCCCTTGGATTAAATGCTGTATCTGACCCGGAAAATGAGAGCTTTTTGAAAGGGAAAGCTATTTTGGTAACTAATATATATAAATTAGTTAACGGGAAATCTGTTTTTGGAATTGGGGATGAAGGAGAAAAAATACCAATTAATACTGTCCTCATTGATGATGCTCATGCATGCCTTAATACTATAGAGGAACAATTCACTTTAAATATATCGTCCTCTAACCCAGCATACTCAAAAATATTTAGTATTTTTGAATACGCAATGAAACAACAATCAGAATCTAAATTTTTGGAGATTGAATCTGGAGATCCCTTTGCTTACATTCAGATTCCATATTGGAATTGGCAGGATAAAATTAATAATGTAAAAAAAGAAATAATTGATATTAAAAGTTGTGATGAAGTCAAATTTAAATGGCCTTTAATAAAAGAAACTTTGGAACGATGTAGTTGTGTTATAAGTAAACACAGTATTGAAATTACCAGTAACTGCATTCCAATTGATATAATTCCTTCCCTTAATAATGCACCCAGAAAAATATTTATGACCGCTACCTTATCTGATGATAGCGTCCTAGCAACGCATTTTGGGGTAAACTACAAGTATCTTAATAACCCAATAACTCCAGATTCCGCAGGAGACGTAGGTGACAGATTAATTATGTTTCCTCAAGCTCTAAATTCAAATATGTTCGATAACGATGTCAAAAAAATATGCGAGGCAGTATCCAAAAACCACAACGTTGTTGTTATTGTTCCTTCAAAAAAACGAGTAGAGTTTTGGGAGGACGTCGCTGCTCTTACTTTAGATAAAGACAATATACATGCGGGCATTGAACAACTTAAAATCAAACATATTGGTTTAACGATTTTAGTGAATAGATATGATGGAATTGATTTACCCGATAATGCTTGTAGATTATTAGTTATTGATGGATTACCAGACTCCCGAAATAAAATTGATAAAATTCACCAAAGCGAACTGTCAGGAAGCACTCGAAGAGCTAATCAAATAGTCCATAGAGTTGAACAGGGAATGGGTAGAGGTATAAGATCAAATGACGACTATTGTGTCATTTTTCTTATGGGTAAGGATCTTACTTCACACCTTTATACTGGTGAAACTTTAGATTTATTTTCACCCGCAACAAAGGCTCAGCTAGAATTGTCAGAACAAGTTGCAGACCAGATAAAAGATAAAGGAGCAGAAGAGATTAAATTAGTCATAAACTACTGTTTAAATAGAGATCCAGAATGGGTTAAATTAAGTAGAGGGATTATGGCTAGCTTAAATTATTCCAGTCTAAATACAACCGATTTAATTAAAGTAGCAATGAGAGAAGCTTATGATTTAGATCGCTCAGGACAACCCAAAGAAGCAGCAGAAAGAATTTTACGTGAAATCAACCAGTTACAAGACTCACCTTTATTGAGGGGTGTTTTAAAACAGAGCATGGCTGAATATATAAATAAGTATGATAAAGTTGAATCGCAAAAGACTCAACTTTCAGCAGTTTCAGATAATCTTAGGGCCCTTAAGCCAATCGAAGGAATTAGCTATAAACCACTTTCAGATAATTTAAGCTCCCAAGCAGCAGCCTGTTCCGAATATTTAAGAAAAAAATTTAAAGACGGAAATAATATAATTATTTATACAGAAGGATTATTATCAAATTTAACTTTTACTGAAAATACAGCCAATAAATTTGAGAGTGCTCTAAATGATTTAGCTCCCCTTCTTGGCTTTACAGGCCAAAGACCTGAAAATGACTATGGTAAAGGACCTGATAATCTTTGGCTTTTAAGCGGATTAAACTTCTTAGTTATTGAATGTAAAAACGGAACATCTACAAATTATATTAGTAAGCATGATTGTAACCAGCTTAATGGGTCGGAAACATGGTTTAGAAATTATTACAAAAATGGTGCCGAATGTGTACCCATTATGATTCATGTATCCACTTGTTTCGATTACGCATGTTCCCCAAATGAAAAAATAAAATTAATCAATAAAGAACTATTAGAAAAACTAGTTAATAACGTGCGGCAATTTATTAAGGCTATAGTAAACAATAATAAGTATTTCGATAGCTGCGCAGTTAAAGAAAACCTTAGTCATTATAAATTAGAGTCCTCTGATATTGTAACTAACTATACTATAGGATTTAAAATAAACAAAAAGTGATTGCTAATACATACTATTACCCTTCAATATCAATAATAATATGTGTCTACTAATTTATAAGTTAGTAGACCATGCCCCTCATTGGCACCAAAGCTTCAGACCCAACCATCAATAAGAATAATCTACTTAGTTAGGTACAAATATGCAAACTAAGATATCAATTTATCGTTACTAACAGTACATTTAATCGTTTAGAAAATAAACATACGAGTTAGCTGGATAGGAGAATGCATACGTACGGGTCATCTGCCAGCCCTAAAGAAGGAGTCTGATCGTCGCGTTTCATAAGCATACATTGCGCCCCTCTCCGCTTCCTCGCTAGCTACTATTCCGACAGCTGCGCTAGCTAAACCTGTAGCGAATAAACCTACACCCGTTAGCCCAAGCATCAGCTGAGAAGACAAAACGGCACTAGCCAGGGAGGTAGAGCCAAGTACACATAGGGATAAACATATGGCGCCTCCACTAAAGCAACCCAGAGATAGAAAAAAAGTCCAATTACCTATTTGTCGATCAGCTTCATACATTTGATGATTATATTGAGGGGCAGGTGTTGACCATAAATTTCTTTCTGGATAGTGTCGTGTCATAAGCATACCTTTTTCGTTAATTGCACGTAACATTATAGCGATTCGAAAATAGAAAGATAAGATAACACTGAAGAATAGACGTAACTGCTTACTAATGTATTAAAAAAATACAAACTGAAAAGATTGTCTATACTTAAACATAAAACAATTTAAGTTTAAGATAAACCATGAATTGTTTGTGCATGGAGTGAACAATCGAATATGGACATAGCAACTGGTTGCTCAACAAAAGCGAATGAAGCCGAAGCGGTACGAGAGGCTTACACTCAACTGTCAGAAAAGATAGGTATCCCTTCATTCTTATTTGTTCTTTCAACAGTTACTTATAACAACAAAATAATCATGCATGAGCTGAATGCGCTTCTGGTTGATACTAAACTGATCGGAGGCACCAGTTGCATCGGCTTATTTACAGAAAGAGGATATTGTAGCGAGAACAAGCGCGCACTAGGATTATTTGGCATCAAGGATGATACGGGTTGTTTTGGGATTGCGGCGTTGTCATTAAGTGATAAACCATTCAATGATGGGCAGGAAGTCATACGAAAGGCATTAAACAATGCGGGACGACCTGGCGAGTTGCCAACGATGGTACTACTTACCGGTGCACCAGGTCATGAAGAAGACTTAATTAATGGCATTATGAGTGTAGTGGGTGTCAATGTGCCGATTTTTGGTGGCAGCTCCGCAGATAATACGATATCAGGGTTATGGGAACAATTTTGTGGTGAGGAGATTTATCAAAATGGCATAGCCATTGCTGTCATTTATGCGTCACAAGCCATCGGATGCGCATTCCATAATGGATATATCCCAACAGAAGAGGCGGGTATTGTAACTAAAACTACGGGCCGTATTGTCAACACCATAGATAATAAGCCAGCGGCTGAACTATATAACCAATGGTCAAAAGGGCTTATTAAAAATGTCTTAGGTACTGATTCTAATATTCTTACCCTCTCTACGTTTCATCCTTTGGGCCATGAGGTAGGTAAGATTGGTACTATACCTTACTATAATTTATCTCATCCCAATGAAATTTTTGCAGATGGCTCCATGAGTTTTTTTTCTAGTTTTCAGGTGAATGAACGAGTGGTATTCATGAAAGGAACACATGAGAGTCTTAAAATCAGGATAAAACGCGTCATCCATTTAGCAAAGGAAAATTATTCATTCAATGGTGGTCAAAAACCTAAAGGGGCATTTATTGTTTATTGCGCTGGATGTTTTTTAGTGATTCAGGATGAAATCAAGGATGTTATCGACAATGTGTATTCTGAGCTGCCTACCGAGCCATTTATGGGCATGTTCAGTTTTGGAGAACAAGGATGTTTATTTGGTGGAGAAAATCGTCATGGTAATTTAATGATTTCTGCAATTATTTTTGGATAACACAATGGATAATCCTCTATTTGGTACTGAAGAATTGTATGAGACACTTATTGAATTAGAAAATGAGCGGGTTATTTCTAATAAAATCAATCAAGAATCTGAAAATCTTTTAAAAGGATTAAGGATTTTGGTTGAACGATTTAATGAAAAAAATATTCTAGGAGACGTTATTTCTGTGTTGCGGAATATCGTTGAATGTGAAGACATCATTGTTATGAGTGCGGATGGAAGTCGTACCTTAAAAACAGAGGAAGCAACCTCAGATTTTTTTTATGGTATTCAATTGAAGCCACAAGCATTCTTAAATCGGGCGCTAAAAGGCGCTCTATCTATCTCGTTTGACATTCAAGCCATACCCGAATGGCAGTCTCAATCGGAACATTTGAGGAATCGAATGAAATCGGTCATTCATATTGGATTAGGTTTTAGTGAAAAAGAGACACTGTTGATCTGCTGTGATTCTCGAAGTAATTTTTTTAATCACTCGCATGCTGATTTAATTAAGAGGTATTCTACATTGATTACTCAGGCGTTAATCAATAGAAGCTCACAAGAAAAAATTACTGCTTTAAATGCTAATTTAATGAATATGGCTCATCAGGAGGGGATGGCAGAGGTTGCGGTGTCGGTAATACATAATATAGGGAATGTCCTGAATAGTGTGGGTGTATCTGTTGGGATAATAAAAAAAGAGATGAGTAATTCAATCTATCAAAAAATTGGATTAATAATGGAGATGTTAGAAAAACATCAAGCTAATTTAATTGAGTATTTTCAAAATGATGAACAAGGGAAATTAATACCAGGCTATTTAATGATTTTATTTGCAGAAATACAACGGAACAAAGTGATACTAGATACCGAAGTGCAGGATTTACAACAGCATTATTATATAATTAAAGACATATTAAATGCTGAAGATGAAATAACTGGTCCAAAATCAATTAGTACACCCGTATTATTAGCCGAAGTAATGGATTCCTCAATTCAAACCGTGATGACTGCAGATTCTATGCTTACAAAGCAAATTACACTAAATAAAGACTATAGATACACCTCTTCAATCATGACCAATAAAACAAACCTGATGCAGATATTTGTTAATTTATTGAAAAATGCTAAAGAATCAGTCATGGAATTAAAAGAAAACATGCCTAGAAAAATCAATATAAGTATTACTCGGAAAAAAAACCTTAAAGAGGTCGAGCTGCGTATTATGGACAATGGTATAGGTATTTTGCCCGAACACTTACCAAAAATATTTACCTTTGGCTTTACCACGAAACAAAAGGGCCACGGATTTGGCTTACATAATTGTGCTCTTATTGCGAAGCAATTGGGTGGCACTCTTGAAGTTAAAAGTAACGGCTTTTGTAAAGGGGCTATATTTATACTGACATTACCTATTGATAAAAAGTAGTGAGACAAATGAAGGATACATCATGACTAACGTGGAATCTCTTAAGATCATCGTGATTGATGACAACAAGGCAATTCATAAAGACTTTATCAAAATATTGTCCTTTACTGAAGAGAATAAGAAATCTGATGTGGAACAGAAATTATTTGGTGATACGTCACAAAAAAATATAAGTATATTGCCACATTTTCAAATTGACACGGCTTTACAGGGCAAAGAAGGTGTTACGCTCATTAAAAAAGCATTAAAAGCAGGCACTCCCTATGCATTGGCATTTGTAGACATTCGCATGCCTCCAGGATGGGATGGAGTCGAAACAATCAAGCACATCTGGAACGTGGATCCGGAAATACAAGTGGTCATTTGTACTGCATATTCCGATTATTCCTGGGAAGAAACTATAGAACAGTTGGGTAAACATGATAATTTACTCATATTAAAAAAACCGTTTGATACCATTACAGTACTTCAATTAGCTTATTCGCTGACCAAGAAATGGCAGCTGCTGCAAGAAAGACGCAATTATACGAAAATATTGGAACTGCAAGTTGAAGAACGCACAAGCTCACTTCAAAAGCTGCTTTCGGTTACCCGAGGTACACTGGAGTCCTCTGCTGATGGTATTCTTGTTTTAGATCGCGACAACTATGTTGTTGATTGTAATCTTAAATTACTTGAGCAATTTAACATACCACAGAGTATTATTGACACCCGCCAAGGCAAGCTGGTGATGGAGTATATTTCACAACAAGCAGAAGATTCAAATGCTTTTTTAGCCATGGTTTCAGATTTGTCACAAAAGATCGATACGGTCAAAATAGAAAAATATAGCTTTAAAACTGACCTTATTATCGAATGCTATTCCCAGCCCTACACCCTCGATAAGAAAATAGCCGGACGGGTCTGGAGTTTTCGTGATATGACTCAACGCGTTATCCTGGAGAAACAATTAGAGTATCAAGCGATGCATGACTCATTAACGGGTTTGCCTAATCGAGTCCTTATGATGGACCGATTACGTTATGTGCTTGAAAAAGCGAAGCGAGAAAACACTCTATTTGCCATTATTTTTTTTGATTTAGACCGATTTAAATTAATAAACGACAGTATTGGACATGATGCGGGTGATGAATTACTTAAAATTGTTGCCAACAGACTGGAGTTTATGCTTAGAGAAACGGACACTTTAGCCAGGCTTGGTGGTGATGAATTTATTGTAATAGTTGATAGCATTAAAACTGAATTGGATGCGGGTATTGTGACAACTCACTTATTAGATTCATTTAATAGTAATTTTGAAATTGCGGGTCAATCATTGTCTGTGACCTCAAGCGCTGGTATTAGTGTTTTTCCACGCGATGGTAAAACAATTGGCGAATTGTTGCGTAATGCTGACGCAGCCATGTATCAAGCAAAAAATATTGGGGTCAATCAATTCCAGTTTTATACATCAGAGCTTGGCACACAAATAAAGAAGAAATTTGTATTAGAAAATGAGTTACATAACGCCGTGCTAAATAATGAATTCATGATCTATTATCAACCCCAATTTGATATCAAGACTAAAAAAATAGCTTCCGTAGAAGCTTTGATTCGATGGAATCATCCTAAAAGAGGTATTTTGCTTCCCATTGATTTTATTCCCGCAGCTGAAGAGACAGGACTGATTGTTCCTATTGGAGAATGGGTATTAAAAACTGCGTGTGAACAAAATAAAAAATGGCAGGATGCGGGATTTTCACCCATACGTATGGCTGTTAATATCAGTTTAAAACAGATTAAGCAATTTGATTTTATACAGAAAATTAAAGGAATATTAGACAGTACGGGATTAAGTCCAAATTGGCTTGAACTTGAGATAACCGAGAATGTAATCCTTAATGCCATTGAATTGGCTCTCAGCTCTTTACCTGAATTGTATGCGATGGGTATTCACATTACATTAGATGACTTTGGTACGGGTACTTCAAGTATTAATTTTTTACGAAAAATCCCTCTGGACCAATTAAAATTAGACCGCTCTTTTATTAAAAACATTAATTTAAATACTATTGATGAAGTCATTATTCAGTCTATTATTTCGTTAGCAAAAAATTTAAATTTGGAAATAGTGGCTGAAGGGGTAGAAACTCAGAAACAATTAGAGTTTTTACGAATCAACCACTGCGAAAAGGCACAAGGATTTTATTTTAGTAAGCCTATAACTACAGATGAGTTAGAAGTTATTTTACAAAAATTTGAGAAATAAGGTTTTATTCCACATCTTATTTTCAAGGCCGAAGCTTCGGGTGGCATAGGTTCAAAAACGAGTTCTCATGATTTTCCACATAGTATACTACTTCGTGGTGTCCTTACTTGTTGATGGGGAGTATAAATCCTCGTCCAATTCATCATATTGAGCCATTTCAAATTTCACTAAATTGAATAGCTCTATAGTTCTTGAATTTTTCCTTGGAGCATTTTCTTCCAAAAGCTTATTACGTTTATCATGTATAGTATGTTTATCTTTTCTAGGTTTAATATTTTTCTCGTTTGCAAAAAGATTATACCTTGTAAAGCGCTTCGTACTAGTCGCGAATTTATCTGTCTCAGCTTCTAATAGAAGATCTTGTTCTTGTTGCTGTAAAGATAAATCTTCGTCGGATGTATTATCTTGTGCTTGCTGCTTTTCTAAAAGTAACTCTTCCTCTTCAGCACGAGCACGAGCTTCCTCGGAAGCTTTTTCAGCCTGTCTATAAAGTTCTAGATCGAGAGCACAAGTTTTCTCAAATTCTCTTTCAGCCAGCTCATAATATTCCCTTAGATAATTCTCGTAATCTTCTTGTTCAAAAGAAATATCGTATTTAGGATTTTTATCAAAAAAATCAGTAAGCATTATATCTTCCTCGTGAGCAGCATCAAGTTGCGCATAATATAATGTATCTTGTGTGAGGTAATAATTCTCTGCAATTTCTTTATTCCTTTCATATTCCTCATACTCGTCATACTCCTCACTTTCATTTAGTAGTCGGAGCATTTCTAAATCTGATTGGCTCATACTCAATGCATAAGGCTTAATTCTGCATTCCAGAGCATCCCTCTTTCTTGCCTCATCAATTAATGCTTGTTTATACTTTAAGTAAGTTTTGGGTGTGATAAATAAATCAAAGTCAAGATCAAAAAGTAAATTCCGTTCTAAATCAACCATTTGTTTAGTGCTTACTCCAGCAAGTTGAGCATAGTAAGAGCTTTTATATGGCTTATCTACGGAAATTTTGTGTACAACTTGAATAATTGCGGCCAGTAATTGATGAATATTTGTATACGATACTGATTGTTGTGGAAACTTTGTAATGTATCTATCTAGAATAATGAATGATGCAATCAGCTCTGCTTCGTCAAGCATAAGATATTTAACATATCGTTCTAAATATGAATGGATGGATATGTGAGGAAGGCTTGTTAGATGAAATATAGCCGCTCTCTTAGGTAAAAAATCTCCTTTTTTGGCAAGAACATGCAGAGTACCTGATATAATCTGAACTAAATCTGCAATCTCTTGTTCTGTTTTAAGAGGCTCGTTTTGCCAAAGATTCTGTAAGGGCACGATGCATGATCTCAATTAGATAATAAATTTATTATTACATAAATATATTTTTATTTCTCATAACAAAAGATAAATCTGAACGGTTCCGATCTTATTAAAATGATCTAAATTATAAGTTAGTAATTACCCATCTAAATGTTTTACCCAATCAGCAAAGACTTCATCTTCAAATTGACAGGTTCCATATTCAACTTTTTAGATCTACACCTCAATATATCGCCACAAAGTTATTAAATCATTTAAGAACTTTTAAGAACTTAAATAGGTAACGAAAACGGGGGGTCTTAACGGTAATCCCCAAAGTTACAGCAAAACTATTGCTCTGAGGGTTCCGGCTGTAACGGGATTTAGCTGGCTACTTTGTCCAGGAGTAGGAATATAAGAAAGCACGGGCTCAAGATAGAGAAATTTCAATAATTTTGCCTGATAATAAATTTGAAACATTAACTCCGTTTTTCTATCGGTTATTCGCTGATTCAACCAAGCTAAAGAAAACCCTGCTCCAAACGAATCTGCTTGTCTATTGGCAACTAATCCAAAAGCAGTTACACCAGCACCAATCGATTGCTTCATAGGCAATACTCTGGAATTATTAATACCATATTGGTAAAACCCAGAAATTCCGCTTGTATCCTGTCCAGGATGCCTATACCACAGTCGTTGAGACCCAAATAAATATCCCCCAGTAGAACCATACTGGGTCAAGTCTTCTTGTATGATAAGACCTGTTTGATGCCACAATCCAATGCCAATAGTTCCTGGTTTTTTATCTTTACCTAAACTCCAAGCGAGCCCCGTCTCACCCACTTGAAAGTAATTACCATTAAAGTTTGGGCCCGATAATCCTGTTTGCTTTCCACTTGCTAAGTTCCCATCGTAAACACCATAAGATGCATACCATGATTTAGTTGGTGTATAGGTTGCGGTAAGACCGTAAGCTGTATTTGTATACCCTGGCATAAGACCATCTACTGCAGGGCTAATAAATATAGGCGTATAAATCAAACTCGTGACAGCAGGAATGTTAGGATTACCTTTGCTGAGCGGGACGGGCTTAATCACATTGTTAAAATCCAAGGTGGTTATGGTTTTACCAAGCCTAATGAAGAGTGAATCATCAAACAAAGCTTGCCTATACCAAAGCGCGTAAAGCTCTGAACGGTTATAAGGTGGCACGTCGGGTAACGAGTTGTACCCTTGTATCACACCTGATGGACCATTTGTATTTTGTGCATTTTGTTGCAAGAATTGCGCACTAAAAAGCCCTCCTTTCCACCCATTGAAACGCTCCGTATCAATTGTTAAGTCCAGAAGCCCTGCACTATTTGACGTGTTGGTTTTTGTATTGGGTATTCCGCCTGCATATAGACTATTAACATCCCCCATCCAAGCGCCTTGGACCGAAATACCATGGTTATCCTGAATTCCAAATTTCTTTTCAATATATTGTTGGATAATTCCCGAACCGGTTCCAACATTAACTGCCGCGGGATTTGAACTAATGCTTGAAGTCTCCTGCCGTTCTATACTCGACGAATCGGTTGGTTTTACGGAATTTGCATAAAGACCGCCGAAATAACATAAATAGAACAACATGCATAAAGTATGGCAATAATTCATAATGGTTCAAATGATTAATCTCTAATATACTGTATCACAACAAGTTTTAGACTCAAGTGACTTGAATTTTTATGAAATTCATATTAAACCTATTTAAGTTATCTCATGGACTCAAAACAATTCTTCATTAGCCATTTTCAAGGACTAGAAATGCTAAACAAAATCCAAACGTTTTCTCTATTAATAGCAACCGTATTTTTTTCTACTGCTTGGTCAGAAACATACAGAGTCCCTGCAACAAAAGACACTGTGACACTTGGCCTTTTTACCCTGAATAAAACACCTGTAATCAAAGTTCATTCTGGAGATTCCGTATCGATGGAAACCTGGAACAGTTGCTTACATGAAATGGTCTACAATAAGACAACGCCAGCTGAAGTTGCGACGTTCTATACAAAATATGACATTCAAAAAAGACGGGGTATGCACAGCTTAACTGGCCCTGTATATATTGAAGAAGCTGAACCAGGAGATGTGCTTGAAATTCGGGTGCTAGATATCAAATTAAATGACTTTGGATATAACTTTTTAAGTCCTACCCAAGGTATTTTATCTGAGTTTACCAAACCAAGGATCATGTACTTTAAATATAATAGCGAAAAAACTACCACTGAATTTACCAAAGACGTCTGCTTAAAGCTTAAGCCATTTCCAGGAGTTGTCGCTGTAGCCCCACCCCGGGATTGGCCAGATGGGTGGCCTGTGAATTTAGAAACCCATATGGGCCAACCCGTTCCTGGAGAATTCAACTCTGTCCCCCCAGGTCCTTTTGGAGGAAACCTGGATCAACCAAGCTTGCAAGTAGGCTCAATTCTATATTTGCCCGTTTTTCAAAAAGGTGCTTTAGTCTGGACTGGTGATTCGCATGCCATGCAAAGCAATGGCGAAATTGACGTTACAGCACTTGAGACCTCCTATGAAGGAATCACCCTGCAATTTATTGTAAGAAAAGATCTAAAAGCCGAAGGGGTATTTGATAAAACTAAACGAAATGGAAGTAGTCTATTCACCTGGCCTATAGTCGAAAACTCTGAGGAATGGATAGTAATGGGGTTACATGAAAACCTATTTGAAGCCATGCAGCTTGCCTCTAGGAATGCGATTGAGTTTTTAGTACGTACTCAAGGATTCTCTCCACAAGAAAGTTACCAATTTTTAAGCATGGTGGGTAATTTCGACATTCCTGAAGCAGTCAATGTTATTAAAAACGTAGCCGTTCACATTCCTAAAAAAACCTTCAAAAACCATGGGAAGGCAATTACGCTTAGCTCAGGTAAGTTCCCTCTAACAACGCCAAAAATAGATGAAAATGCAACCTGTGTGCCTCAAGAAGGCAAAATTATTGAATAACTTTTAGGTGAAATAATGAAAAATATCTTAGCTTATTTATGCTTATTCTCCATGACTTCAGTTGCCTTAGCTGAACAAATTGTGATTGATAATAAAACGAACTACCCGGAGATAAATAGCCCAGGAAAAATTGCAGTACAATGGGGCGCTTCAGCTGAGGCTACTCAAAAAGCCAATAAAACCATCATTAATGGTTCAACATTAGACCCAAGCTCTTTAATGATGCTCTCTCAAAATGGACAAATCACTCTTGCGACACCTAATCATGCCCATTACTTTAGATTGGTGGTATGGTCAACTAATAAACAGGATCCGGACTTGCTCACAAATTGGGTAGATATTGTTCCTAATAAAACCTATATCGTGAACCAAAACCAACTGGTACCCGCGATACTCATGTCTGGATCAGGCTGCTAGTCCACCTACTGGATCAACGAAAGAGCGGCTCGTTTAGCGAGCGTGATCTGAGCTGTTGTTACAGAAAAATCGATTTTAATGTGTCTATAAAATCGATTTTTCTGAATTAATAAAACGATTGTTTACCATGCCATTTAAGAAACAAGATTCTCAGCACCTAAGATTTTTCAGAGATCGCTCTGATACACTCACAAACATGCGCCAACATTGCCCCGCTTTACGTCATTGTGCCATCACCACTTGATGCCAATCCCCACCTCTATTAGTACTCAGATAAAAAGGCGGTACATCGCTTGAATGACTTTTCCCTGAAGCAATACAAAGCACATCCTGTCCTGCACCAGTACAGCTGGTATTACTAAATAAAACCTGCTCCGATGTCGTTTCAACACTATTCCACGCAGTGCCTCCATTAGTACTGACATACAGCAAAGGCAAAGGATTCGAGCTGTTAGAATAACCTGCGGCCGTACACACTGCATTGATACCACTGCCAGTACAACTAATCGCATTAAACAAACTTGTTTCTGAAGAAGTCTCTATAAAATTCCAATCCTTGCCCCTATTCGTGCTGACATAGAGTAATGCTGGATTTATGTAATCCCCTCCTGCTGCAGTACATACAACCTGCCGGCCTTCTCCAGTGCAACTGGTAGCGTAAAAATCACCTTCAACTTCGGTTGTTTTTACATGCCGCCATTTTTCACCACCATTTTTACTCACATAAAGCAAAGGGGAGCCATGCGAAGCGTCTTCTCCTACGGCGGTACATACTGCTTTAGCTCCTTCGCCAGTGCAGCTGGTTGCTTTAAAACCACCAAATTTCACTCTGATTTTTACAGCACTCCAGGTACTGCCTGCGTCACTACTGGAATAAAGCAAGGGCGAGCCATCCAGCAACTCTCCTGCAGCAGTACACACCGTATTATCTCCTGTTCCAGTGCAACTGGTACTTGAAAAAAAGCCTTGCTCCAAGGTGGTTGTCACTGTATTCCAAGAATCACCACCATTGGAACTCACAAAAAGTAGGGGTGAATAACTCTTCAGATCCATCCCTACAGCAGTACACACAGCACTAGTTCCACTACCAGTACATCCAGTAGCAAGGAGTGACGCTGTAGTATGTTCTATAGCTACCTCGCTCCACGTTTGGCCTCCATTATTACTGGAATACAGTAGCGGTTTTGCACTTGAAATACTATCGCCTGCGGCAACGCAGACCGCATCAGTTCCACTACCCGAGCAGCTTACTGCATTTAAAATACCGCGTTTAGATAGGGTCTCTACACTCTCCCAAGTACTGCCTCCATCCCTGCTGACATAAAGTGACGATTGATGCTTTGGTACATCGCGCTTGATTGCAGCGCAAACGGCATTTATTCCATTACCGGTGCAACTGCTGGATACAAACAGCGAATCCCCAGATTCTGCTGCATGAAGTGAACAACTCAATAAGAGTGACGATAAAACTACAGTTCCTAATGCTGTTGGTTGCATATTAATTCCTTTTTTTAATCCATTATTATTCCTGCGCAGGCACTTTATAGAAAAATGATTAAGGCATCAAGTGTAATTTTTTAAATCTGAAAAATGCCTTTACAGGACCGTTTCAATTCCATACCATCACGCTCAATGGATAGTCCAACGTTGAAATTAAATGGAAATTTTTTGCTTTCTCATAGGCATTCTTTACGTATATACCGCAAATCTTTATTTGCCCGGGTTTGCATTAATCATTTTTTACCTCACCCCCAAATACTCCATCGTGCTGTTTTTTATTTTGGGGCTCAGTGTCGCCTGGATTCACCAATACTTGATTTTGCCCAAAGGAATGCCCGATATGGCCGTAATTCCCTACGCAACCATTCAAGGAACAATCGCCTCCATTCCAATAAAAAACATCAGCAAAACGCAGTTTTTATTTGAGCTCGAACAATTTGATCAGCATCCGGCTCAAGGTCTGGTGCAATTAGCCTGGTATAATAAAGCGCCAGCCATGCATACAGGACAACGCTGGCAATTCACCGTAAAATTAAAAAAACCGCGTAATTTTCATAATCCAGGTGGCTTTGACTACGTGACTTCGTTGAACAAAAAGCACGTCATCTGGACGGGCTATATTCGCCCTAAAAATAATCAATTAATACCTAAAACTCATTCCGACTTTAACTGGATGGAATTACGTGAACATTTAGGCAATAAGCTCACACCCTTAGCACCGAACCTAGCCACAGCAGGTGTCATTGAGGCACTTACCCTTAATTTAACCACTCATATAAGCCAAGAAAATTGGGAGTTATTTCGACGCACCGGCACCATCCATTTATTTGGAATTTCAGGCGAGCACATAGCCTTAATTTCTGGAATGATTTACTGGCTCATCCGTTGGCTTTGGTCACGCAATGCACGCTGCTGCCTGCGTATTCCAGCACCTTATGTGGCCAGTGTCGGCGGACTTTTGGCCGCGCTATTGTATGCTTTTCTAGCAGGATTTGAGCCACCCGTGCAAAGAGCATTAATGGGCTGTTTTTTTTATACCTTGTGCAGCTTGGGAACGCAGCGATTTACACCTTGGCAGGTATGGCGTTATGCCCTTTTGGCAGTACTGTGCATTGAACCCCATGCTGTTTTTATGCAAGGATTTTACTTTTCATTCCTTGCAGTCGCCTGTTTGCTGTTAACGCAACAACGCTGGCGCTTAAAAGGCTATAAAGGTAATTTAGCCTTACAACTAAGCTGCTTAATCGGTTTAATGCCACTGACTTTATTTTGGTATTCTTACGGCTCAATAAATGGTTTTATTGCCAATTTATTTGCAATTCCCTTAGTAGGCTTTCTCATTGTACCTCTGGCATTATTCACCATGCTTGTCAGCTCCTACAGTTGGGCATGGTTGCCCATGCAACCTTTATCCTGGCTGATTGACTTGCTCTTTAAAAGCTTGCATTGGACAGAGCATTTAGCGCTTATCAACATCAATTATTCCCTTAACTCCATTGAGCTGACACTGGCTTTAATGGGGGCCTTACTGTTATGGATTTTGTTACCCATACAACCCTTTCGTGGACTTGCTCTGCTTTGGCTCGTTATTCCTCTTTTTCCATCTCGTCTTATTATTCCAGAAGGTGACGCATTAATTCATGTGTTGGATGTTGGCCAAGGTTTATCAGTCGCCATTCACACCCAACAGCATCATCTAATTTATGATACGGGCGATCAGTTTTTTCAGGGCAGTGACTTGGGTAAAATGGTGGTTTTGCCTTATTTAAAAGCCTTAGGCATTAAAAAAATAGACACTATTGTCATCAGTCATCCCGATAAAGATCACCGCGGTGGGTTGAAGTCAATTGAAGAAGGCATCACCGTAAACCGGCTTTTAGTCAATGAACCCAAATATTATAAGCACGGCTTAAGATGCCATGATTATCCAGAATGGGAATGGGATAAGGTGCATTTTCGCTTTTTACCGATTCATATGGTCTTTAACGACAAAAACAACGGTTCCTGTATCTTACAAATCAGCACCAAAAGCAAAAATATCATTTTGACCGGTGATATTGAAAAAGAAGCAGAAGATTATCTGGTGAGATCTTATGGCGCGGAACTGGCCTCGGATGTATTAATAGTGCCCCATCACGGCAGTAAAACCTCGTCCTCTTATCGTTTTTTACTGGAAGTCGCCCCGCGCTACGCCATTGCCTCACTTGGGTTTGATAACCGCTTCCACTTTCCTCATACCAAGACATTAGAAAGCATGGACTCATTAAAAATACCCTTTTATAGAACCGATGAATGCGGGATGGTGCAAGTTAATCTGCCCAATAAGGGTGAATTACATCAACCATCCTGTTTTTTATCATAATTACCGCAATAATTGATTTAAAATTGAACTAATAAATGTTAATCTACGCACTAATTAAAAAACAGAAGTGAATCCCATGAGCCAGACTGAGCTAAACCACGCAACACCCGAACTACAACAGACCTTTTCTTCCTTACCATTGCGTGATGAATTACTTAAAAGCCTGTCGTCTCTAAACTATGAAACAATGACTCCAATTCAAATGCACAGCTTGCCTGTTATGCTGCAAAGCACAGATGTAATTGCTCAAGCGCAAACCGGTAGTGGCAAAACAGCTGCCTTTGCGTTATCCATTCTGAACTATCTGAAAATTGAGTTTTTTGGTGCGCAGGCACTAATCCTCTGCCCGACTCGTGAATTAGCAGAGCAAGTCAGTCAGTCTATACGTCGCATAGCCTGCCTGATGCCTAATGTAAAAATTATTAATTTATCCGGCGGCATTCCGATGAAACCCCAACTGGATTCATTAAGACATGGCGCACACATTATTGTTGGTACACCAGGACGCGTATTAAAGCACTTGGAAAAAGGAACATTGGTTCTTGCTAAAATACGTACTTTGGTTTTAGATGAAGCAGACCGAATGCTGGATATGGGCTTTTTTGATGACATCAAAACCATTATATCCTCTTGCCCAAAACAACGACAAACTCTATTGTTTTCAGCAACCTATCCTGATGAAATCAAACAGCTTTCCAAGCAATTTATGATTAATCCTCAAGAGATACTGGTAGAAGCAGCTCCGGAGCAACACGATATCGAACAGCGTTTTTATGAAGCCAGCAATCAGGCGGATAAATTCCCTCTAATGAAATCTTTGCTCTTACACTACAAGCCCAGCTCTACTTTAATTTTCTGCAATACCAAAAGACAAACTGCAGATGTAACTGACTTTCTGATTCACGCAGGTTTTAGCGCTGCAGCTTTAAACGGTGATATGGAACAGGTCGACCGCGATCTGGCCCTTATACGCTTTGCGAATCAAAGCTGCACGATTCTCGTAGCAACTGACGTTGCTGCACGTGGTATTGATATCAAAGAGCTGCCAGCAGTTATCAATTTTGATATGGCTTTTGAGCAAGACGTACACGTTCATCGTATTGGCAGAACGGGTCGCGCAGGCAATAAAGGATTAGCCCTAAGCATTAGCGTGCCTTCAGACGCCCCTAAAATTTGTGCGATTGAAGACAACGCAACTCATCCTATCAGTTGGGGCACACGCAGCGAATTAAATGACAGCGATGCCAGCATTCCCCCCCCTGAAATGGTTACCTTAGGTTTAACCGCCGGTAAAAAAGACAAAATTCGCCCTGGAGATATTTTAGGCGCCCTCACTAAAGACGCAGGCTTGCCTGGAGCAATGATTGGTAAAATTAACGTTACCGCCATTTATTCATACGTTGCAATCCACCGCAGTCACGCGGACAAAGCCTATAACTATTTACAAGATGGAAAATTAAAAGGACGTAAAGTAGGCGTGAAAAAAATCAAATAAACAAAGTTTCGGATTGGCCAAATTCAACGCCTGAATTTCGGCCATGCCCTCTCAAAAAAAGCGCTATAGTAGGAATATATAGTGTATTAATTGATTGAGACCAACATGTTTACTGCAGCAATAAAACGGGAATACTACCAAGCCTTAGTTGCGAAAGACTCCAACTATGAAGGCATATTTTACGTAGGCGTCAAATCAACAGGAATCTTTTGTCGCCCAACTTGCCCTGCCAGAAAACCCAAATTTGAACATTGCGAATTCTACCAAAACGCAGAACAAGCACTGCTCGCCTCATTTAGACCCTGCATGCGCTGTCAGCCTTTATCTCATCCCAACCAAGTTTCAGATCTAATCCGAACTTTGGTTGCCGCAGTTGAGGCTAATCCTGAAAAAAGATGGAAAGACTGTGATTTTGAAGCGTTATCAGTTGATGTTTCAACAGCACGACGTCAATTTAAAAAACGCTTTGGCATGACTTTTGTGGCCTATGCCCGAGCAAGGAGAATGGGGATCGCTATGAAACAAATTCGCGCGGGCGAAGTAGTCATTGAAGCCCAACAAAATATGGGTTATGAATCCAGCAGTGGTTTTCGTGATGCCTTCTCTAGAATTATGGGGGCTGCCCCCACTCAGTTTAGCAAACAGTCTCTAGTGCTCAAAGCGGCCTGGCTGGATACCCCGCTGGGTCCAATGATAAGCATTGCCGATGAAGATGCTTTATATCTTTTAGAGTTTGTTGATAGACGAGGTTTAGAGTGTGAAGTACAACGGCTACGCAATAAAACCAAAACCGTCATTATCCCTGGCAATACCGCGCCTATTAATTCTATTGAACAAGAATTGCAGGCTTATTTTTCTGGAAGTTTACAAGAGTTTAAAACGCCCTTACACCTGCTTGGCAGTCCTTTTCAAAAAATGGCATGGCAGGAATTAATCCGCATTCCCTATGGTGAAACCAGAAGTTACAGTAAACAGGCCGAATTGATAGGAAAACCTACAGCATTTAGAGCCGTGGCTAATGCAAATGGAGCCAATCAACTAGCGATTATCGTTCCTTGCCACCGCATTATTAATCTAAATGGTGATCTGGGTGGTTATGGTGGGGGGCTTGCTCGTAAGAAATGGCTAATTGATCATGAGAGCCGTAACCGCTAGTCCTGAGCCTGATGAAACGTCCGCTGCATCCGTCATTGCGAGCATCGCAATGACGGATTTCGTTCGCAATGACGAGAGTTTCTAACCTTTCTTCACAAACTGAGACTTTAATTTCATCGGCCCAATTCCATCAATTTTACAATCAATGTCATGATCGCCATCAACCAAGCGAATGTTTTTAACCTTAGTGCCTACTTTAACTACCAAAGACGAACCTTTGACTTTTAAATCTTTAATAACCGTCACTGTATCGCCATCTTGAAGCACTGTACCGTGGGCGTCTTTAATGACCTTAGTATCATCAGCATCTTCGGTCGCATCTTTTGCCCATTCATGAGCACATTCGGGGCAAACCAACAAAACGCCTTCTTCATAGGTATATTCTGAGTTACATTTAGGGCAATTAGGTAAACTGTTCATTATTTTATCCTGATAAAACTAATAGGTAACGTCTATATCAATATTATTGCGATGAAGCAAATTATTTACGTTGTCTTCAATAGGTTGTACTCAAATTTTTTGTCACGCGCTCTGCAAATGAATTACCCATACGTCCTAGAACAGAAAGCCTGTCTGGAACAAAGGTGATGCCTTCACGTTCAAAGGTGGATTTAATAGCCGTGAGTACTTCATCTCGTACATCAGATAGATCTGTTCTCGACCAATACAACAAGTGAAGTTCAATGCCTCCACTCTCGATCATTTGCGACAATAAAATTTTGGCAGCTGGCTTAGATGAGATATGAGTACACTCATCACAAATTGCTTTAAGTAATAATTTAACAAAGGCTACATCATTAGATGCATCTATGCGCAGCACAATTTCATCGCGTTTTTGGGGGAAAATACTTAAATTAGTGATCTCTGATTTGATAAGCCCTTCGTTAGGTATACGAATGAGCCGATTATCACTGGTTTTAATTTTGGTTGATAACCAATCAATAGTTTCTACAGTGCCCTTTATGTCCTTTATAGAAATTATATCACCCACTTTAAAAGGGCGCTCAAACAAAAGAAAAACACCACTAATCAGATTAGACGCTGCAGTTTGTGAGGCAAAACTTAGAGCTACAGTAAACAAACCTGCCGTACCTAGTAAGATGGTTAGCTTAAAGCCCATTTCATGCAAAGCAGAAACCGCAAACAGTAAAAATAAGCCGTAGTAAACAATACGTCCAAACAACATACCATGATGTTTGGAAAATTTATTTTCAATGAATTTACCAACCAGATTACTGATTTTTTTAGCAAAAAAGTAACCAAAAAAAAGCAACGTGAAAGCAAAAACCATATGCTCCCAGTTAAGTTGCATCAAATAATCTAAGGTACTCTTCATAATAATCCATATATTAAGAAACGACGAAGCAGAAATAATAACAACTTCGCTTCGTTATTGGAATGTAATTGTTTCGCGTCAAGCATGCATTCTGTCATATGAAATCACAAGCTGGTCGATTCGCGACCATTATGCACAAAAAGAACAAAACAAACTAATGGAACAAAAAAACCGCAAATTGCCGTTTTGCGGTTTTTAAATTACTGAAGAACAATTAATCACAAGATTGTTGTAACCAACAATGCCCGTAAGTATTACATACACGAACGGTCTGACATGTGGGAGGGTAATAACCACCAAAAGGAACACCGATAACTACACCAGGCCCCCAACCCCAACCACCACCACCGTAATAACCACCACCATGACCGTGATAGTAACCACCGCCACCATGATAATACCCACCTCCACCGTGATAGCCGCCGCCACCGTGGTAACCTCCACCACCATGACCGCCACCTCCGCCGCCGCCATGTGCGCCGCATACTGCGCTAGCGAAAAGGCCTAGAGCAAAAACTGCAGTACGCATGACGTTACTCATCGTATTTCCACTCATGATGCATCCTCATTATTTTACTTATTCCTTCTATTAGTATAGCTTAAATCATACTCAATAAGAATGGAACCAGATCGACAAAATGCTTTTTTTATTGCGTACTTGTTTGTATTTTAAATACAATTAATCACTTGCTCAAGATCTGATTTATAGTAAATTAATGTCTATTTTTTAATATCAGTGCACTTACGAATTATTTTAATAATCATAAGTTGCATTTAAAATACAACTTCATTACTATTGATGTAATTTATCTATCGGCAGTAGCTTATGACAGCCTTGACTAAAGAACACATCGAACAACTGGTGACTCATTTTTACCAGAAAGTCCAAGCAGATGAACTATTGGGGCCAGTCTTTAACGACGTAGCTCAAGTGAATTGGGATGAGCATCTCCCTCTTCTTTGCCAGTTTTGGAGCAGCGTGATGCTTAAGAGCAATGAGTACCATGGCAATGCCTATCAAAAACACGTTTTCATCAAACAACTGACCTCAATTAAAGAAGAGCACTTTATGCGCTGGCTTGATTTATTCAAGCAAGAAGCAATAAATCATTTGCCAAAAGGAGCTGTTGAGGAAATAATGCAAAAAGCATTATTAATTGCAGGATCGTTAAAGTACGGAATGCTGGATAAAGAGGAACAGAGAGGTTAATAACCATGATAAAACCAATAACTCGTGATATCTTAGTGACCTTAATTATTAAATTCTCCCTGTTAATTACCTTATGGGTTGTCTGTTTTAAAGGTGTTGAAAAACCACGCAAAGAAAATACCGCCCAATGGCTGTTAGGCTCTAAAGAACAAAAAAATAATTAGTAGTGTAAGGGGTCTGTTGACATTTCGGCTCAAGCTAGCGAAATGTCAACAGATCCTATAAACCACATTCATTTCTATTTGAGAGGTAAGCCATGATTCCTGGTAGTGACCTAGTTGATCTTTCCCGTATGCAATTTGCATTAACGGCTCTTTATCATTTTCTTTTTGTTCCTCTAACCTTAGGACTGTCTTTAATCCTGGCAATTATGGAAACCATTTATGTAATGACTGGTCGTGAGATCTGGCGACAAATGGTTAAGTATTGGGGCCTGCTCTTTGGTATTAACTTTGTTTTAGGCGTAGCGACCGGTTTAACCATGGAGTTTCAGTTTGGAACGAACTGGGCCTATTATTCTCACTACGTCGGCGATGTTTTTGGTGTGCCACTGGCTATTGAAGGCATCATGGCATTCTTTTTGGAAGCAACCTTTGTTGGTTTATTTTTCTTTGGCTGGGATAAATTAAGCCGTTTGCAACATATGTGTTGTACCTGGGCACTGGCTTTAGGTACGAATCTTTCGGCCTTATGGATTTTAATCGCCAATGGCTGGATGCAAAACCCTGTTGGTGCGGAGTTCAATTTTCAGACCATGCGTATGGAAGTCACCAATTTTGCTACAGTGATGTTTAATCCCGTCGCGCAAGCCAAGTTTGTGCATACCATAAGTGCGGGCTACGTTACTGGTTCTATGTTTGTCTTATCTATTAGCGCCTATTTTTTATTGCGCCGCAGAAACATCGATTTTGCCAAACGCTCTATAACAATTGCCGTAAGCTTTGGTCTGGCTTCAGCTTTAGCGGTAGTTGTATTAGGTGATGAAAGCGGACATCTTGACTACAGCAATCAAAAAATGAAATTCGCAGCCATTGAAGCACTTTGGCATACTGGAAAAGCACCTGAAGCACTGACGCTTTTTGGTATTCCCAACGAAAAAACAATGACCACCGATTACGCCATAGAAATTCCTTTTGCTCTGGGATTAATTGCAACCCGCTCCTTCACTCAGCCATTAGAAGGTATTGCAGAGCTTATCGAGCAAGGTAAAGGACGAATTAAAGAGGGAATGCTCGCTTATGAGGCCTTAACCCGATTGCAAAAAAATCCAAATGACGAACAGGCAAAAGCTGATTTTACGGCACATAATACCTATTTGGGTTATGGCCTTTTGCTGAAGAGATACACCGAAAATGTAGTTGATGCCACTGAAGAACAAATCAGCCAAGCAGCTCATGATCTCAAACCTAAAGTGGCTCCTTTGTTTTTTGCGTTCCGTATCATGGTCGCTTGTGGGTTTTTCTTTATTTTATTATTTGCCGCCGGTTTTTACTTATCGGCAAAGCACAAACTGCATACTTCACGCTGGTATTTACGCATTGCCTTCTGGGCCTTGCCGTTACCCTGGCTTGCTGCAGAATTAGGTTGGGTAGTTGCAGAGTACGGGCGTCAACCCTGGTCGGTTCAAGGTATATTACCTACATTCATGGGTACATCGTCCGTCAGCACAAATCAAGTACTGACTTCAATATCAGGCTTTGTCCTTTTTTATTCAACACTTGCGGTGGTTGAAGTCTATTTGATGATTAAATACATCCGTCTTGGCCCTGATTATATGACTCATGGAGAATAATAATGCCCTTGGATTATGAAGTATTACGTATTATTTGGTGGGCACTTATTGGTGTCTTATTGATTGGTTTTGCCGTAATGGATGGATTCGACCTGGGCGTTGCCATGTGGCTGCCCTGGGTGGCTAAAACCGATATGGACCGACGTATCTTAATTAACAGCATCGCCCCCACCTGGGAAGGCAATCAAGTGTGGTTTATCCTTGGCGGTGGAGCAATTTTTGCGGCGTGGCCTGCATTATATGCCCTTTCTTTCTCTGGATTTTATTTCGCCATGTTCCTCGTCTTAATGGCTTTAATTTTACGTCCGGTTGGATTTAAGTACCGTTCTAAAGTAACAAACCCAACATGGCGCAGTTTTTGGGATTATGCTTTGTTTATTGGCGGCTTTGTGCCAACATTAATCTTTGGTGTAGCACTTGGTAATGTATTACAAGGCGTGCCCTTTCACTTTGATGAAAGTTTACGTCCATTTTATACAGGTGATTTTTTAAGTTTGCTTAATCCATTCGCCTTATTAAGTGGGGTATTATCTGTCTTGATGCTGGCTATGCATGGCGCTTTTTTCCTAACTGTGAAAACGGAAGACCATATACAGCGTCGAGCAAGAAAAGCCGCTAAAATCTGTGCGTTCCTGACCCCCATTGTTTTTATTAGCGCAGGGGTCTGGCTGCATTACGGTATTGATGGATACAGCTTAACAGGCATTGTGCCTCATGATGGCCCATCCAATCCACTTTATAAAGCCGCCATCCAGCAACCGGATGCCTGGTTTAATAATTACCGTGCTTATCCAATTACCTTATTAGTACCGATTCTTGGAGTGGTTGCGGCACTATTAGCTTTAATCAGCGCACGATGGGCGAAATTGGCCTTCTTTTTCAGTGCCTTGTCTGTGACTGGGATTATTGCAACGGTAGGTGTGAGCATGTTTCCATTCATTCTACCCTCCTCCACAAATCCAGAGCAAAGTTTAATCGTTTGGGACAGTTCCTCCAGTCATTTAACCCTGTTTATTATGCTTATTGCTGTGGCCATTTTCTTACCTATAGTATTGGCATACACTGCGTGGGTTTATCGTGTATTGCGCGGTAAAGTTACTGAGCAGACGATTACTGAAAACCCAGATACGGCTTATTAGGAGATTAATTTATGTGGTATTTTTCCTGGATTTTAGGCACTGGTTTAGCATGTGCTTTTGCAATCTTAAATGCATTATGGCTTGAGTTTCGAGTGGATAATGATCCCGCGCTGAATGAAGATATTTCATCATCCTGAGCAAAGGATCTGTCCCTTCTCCCGTTTGGGAGAAGGGATAATCTCTCCGCAGCTCCCTGATGGCTACAATCCCACCCAGCGAATAAACTGATTGGAAGCGTTCAAATTAATTGCCGGCTTCCCTTCAAAATAAACCGTGAAACCATTGCCTGAAGCATTTTCCCGAGCATTCGCATGTACTTTAGCTTCTTTTATCTTACCCAAATTTACAATCTGCATTTGCGTCTCATAATAACCACCACGTACTTGTTTTATCACTGGAACCACGAAAGCAACTACGTTTAAACCAGCATCATGATCATCATGTTGATTCGCCAAATAATTAAATTCTGCCGTACTTAAAGCAATGTATTCCGCATTATTAATTTGGCGTCGCAACATACGTGTTAAAGGTGCTGTCGTATGAAAGATGCGCTGATATATCTCTGCAGAAACCACAGCAACAGGTTTGCTGTCATCCCCTTTATTGCTTTTATAACCACCCCCAACAAAGAGAATATCATCACGTTTATCATCTGGAGCTATTACAGGCACTTCAGCTGAGCCTTTATTCGCAACCAAAGATCTATCGCAGTTTAAAAATTTGGACTTGGTAAACCAATTGTCATTAGGATAATAAATCACTAACAAAGACTTATCTTTAATAGTATTAATGATGTCCTGCGAATTCGCTAAGGGCAATGCAGGACATCCCCAACTGCGCCCTGGTCTGCCGTATTTTTTAATGAAACCCTCTTCTACATACCATCCTGAATGGATGACCACAGCGCGATTAGAGGCATTATCATTAAAGCTTCGATCCAGTCCTTCCAGGCGTAATGAAAGCCCATCACGACCGTAATAGGATTTTTGAGTTTGATAAACGCCAATACTGCTTGCCTTGCTGTTGTATTTATTCGAAAAGAAATTAGTCTGTAAAGCACCTGATTTAATACCATGCGATACATAAGTATGATAAAGCAGTTTTTTTGCCTGTAGATCAAAAACCCACAACCGTTTCTCATTTGAAGGTAAAGAATAATCGATAAGGGTTAAAATATTATTATGATCTACATTGTATTCAGTAGCGCATTTTAACGTCATCAATGCTTTATGGATCACTGACTGATGTAAAGTAGGTGCCTCATTATGTAACATCAGATTAAATTCATTAATCGACTGAACAGTCGATTGCGTGGCGTTCAAAAAGGGCGCTAATTCGCCCATAAATTTAATGTCTGCAACAATCGCTTGCTTTCCTTCTGGTAAATCTAGAGGTAATTGCGGCAAGTATGTTGATGTTACTGCTAAAATCAATAGCAGAAGAGCGCTCATGGTGTGTCCTTGAGTTGATATATTAAATCCATGTACATTTTAATATAGCTCAAAATTAGAATTGCGACGTAATGATTTTAAATGAATTATTGATGTTGCAGTCTGAATCCTTATCCAGACCTACGTAGGAGTACTCAGGAACGGCCAATGTTCTGTGATCATTTATTTGTATTCTCGTATAAAATATAACCTATTCAAAACAAGCAACAAGGTGTACAATAATCGCCCACACACTAAAAAGAGTATCATTTATATGCCTAGAGAATTACATGAATTTAACGGAGAAGGTGTTGTCGTTGGGTGTGGAGAATCTTATTGCAACAACGATAACTCTCATTACCATCATAATAAAAATCAAGAATTTTACACTGTTGATCTAATGGATGACTGCATGCCCGATCTCAGGCATGATCTTCGAACTCCATTTCCAGAGGGATTTAACGGCCGATTTAATCTCACGCTCTTAGAGTTTATGGATTCTTTTGCCTATTCAGCAAACAAACCGCGTAACATTTTTGATCCAACCAGACACGAGCCAGCAAGCATAGCACCCGGCCTAAAAAATGCCTTTACTATAACAAAAGAAGATGGTTTCATTTTGATTATGGGCTGTCCCGCGGTTGCATTCTATAGAAGATGGCCTGCTCATATCAAATACTGTGAAATTAAAATGACGCAAGGACACGACCTGGATACATGCGTCCTAATTCCCAAAAATCAAGCATGGTCTTTGGAAGAAATGAAGGCTGCTATTAGGAGAGATGTATTCCTTTCAACCACCCTCAATTATTTTTTTAGTGAGTACTTCCTCGACAAAGAAGAATTTAAATTTTCCGATACTCCTTATGCAGCTCTTTTGGATTTTGACCGGCGCGATAAGTCTTTTGCTACGAACTTTTATACTAAAGTCGATTCTTCTTATCAAAATTTAAGTACTGCTATAATAAACTTAGAATTACTCTATCCCCATAATGATAATGCAGAAAATATAGAAGAAGCTCGCCGAATCACAAGAAACTTGCAAACCGAGTTAAGTGACTTTTATGAAAACTATCCTAAAAACCCGCCCGCTTCTGCCGCGAAGTTAGCGCTCTTTAAAAAAAATTTTGAGAACTTACTCTACCCTGAAAATCCGAACAATAAAATCTGGAATCAGCTGGTTACTGCTGTGGTTACTTGTATCGCTGAACTTGTATTTTCTATTTTAGGCAGAGACTTAAGTCCTGGATTTTTCAAAGCAAGAACCTTGAATCAAATCAAGAGAGAAGCTCAGGTGTTTACTGATTTAACTGAAGAGTATCAGCTTTCGATGAGGCGTGCCCCGTGATATTTTCTATCTATTGCATATTGATCTAAAGAGGTTAACAGCAGATGAAAACACGGTTCCGTTTAACAAAAGATAGAGTCTAAAACTCAAAGCTTGAATCAGTGTATTCAGGCTCATTCTGTTGCACAGAAACCCTCGGCGATGGCTTAGTAGCAAAAAGGGTTAGTGAACTATTGATGAGTAAGCGCGTTGAACGCCTGTTCATTACATCACTGGATGAGCAGTTCTGACTTACCGCAGTGACTAATTCATCATTAATGTCTTTTTTTAATCGAGCTTTCATATCCGGATGAAACGTCGGTTCTTTATCAATTTGGCTTATCTCATAGCGTACCGCCGCTTTATATCGCTCCCCAAGAAGTTCAAAGCCTTGTTTGCATTCTTTTGCTTTATTAATGATTTGAACCGTATCTGTGTTGAAGATTGAAAAAAACCGCGCTAGGAAACTTAAAATAGCAACAAAATAAGTACGTTGAAACTCAATAAACCGACCTAAATGTTCTGCATTATTTTGATATCGGTAAAAATATACCCAGTTCTCTTTTATGGAAGCGTATAATTCATTGTATTTTTGGATTGCGTCTTTCATTGCCTGGGTTCTTATCAGTAAAGTATCAAAGCTTTCAACAGGCTCATTATCCATAATCAGCTTTAATTCATCACTGTCAGAAAATAGCTCTGTAGCTATCGCTGCAATTTCTTGTTTATTTTGCAGCAATTGCATCTTCAAATCAGCTAAATGATTCGCTGCCAATTGCAGTAGCAATTTTTTGCATGCACTGTCATAGGTTGCAGGCACAACACGGTCCACTATATTTTGTACTATTTGCGGCGCTTTCTTACGATAAAACTCCGTAACCGGTGCGCTGACCTTACTCAGGAAATGGGTCATTCGCAAAGAAAAATAAGATTCATCCATCGCTTCATTTAATTGCGTTACAACATCAATAAAATGGTCACGCTCATTTGTTTCCTGAGTCCCGCGCATCAACAAATTATAAGCGTTTTCATGCTTTTTTATTAAATCTAAAAAATAAAGTCGTCCTGTAACTAGCTGATTATTTTCCTTTATGCTCTTAAGCAGCTCACTTATCATTTGAATGTTTGTGTTCAACACTAATTGATTACGTCTTAAGTCACTTAACTCAGCAATAGCTTCTGATACGTGATTTAACTCCACTTCCAATGAGGTTAATTCCACCAATCCAGATCTAGATTCATTTTCCGAACTATTGCTCGTTAAGCTATGGATATAACGTTGATTAAACGCATGTTGTAGTGCATCAAGAGCATTGAACTCAGGATGCTCCAAATCAAAATTTATTTTTTTTACTTTAATCTCAATTTTACTCAAACAAATGTTTATCTCATTTTCTAGCTTATCTACCGAGTAAAGAAGCTTAGCTGCGGCTAGTTTATACCAAGTCAACGTATCGATTGTAGGAAGTATCAAACGAAAACAAGTATCCAAAGCAAACAACAAACGCTGCTCTTGATTTATCTGCATATAAGTAAGATTATTTAAATCAATTATTTTCTTAATGCATTCAAAAAATTGAGGGATTGTTTCATGTAAGTCTTGTCTCTTATTTTCATACGCATTAGATAAAATTGTGTTGACACTCACTAAGGCTTCACGTGCCGCTGTATTTTCTTCATCCTCAGCAAGCTGTGCCAAAGATTCATCAACCACTAATTTCAAAAACAATAAGGCGCCGAAATTTCGCGCCTCAAAAAGATCAAACTCTTTAAATTTTACCGACTCTACGCCCGCTGCAAAATCAGCGGAGATAACTTGGAGGTTAGCTACTGAGTCAACATAGGCATCAAAAAGTACCGCAGAGTTATAGTATTTTCGCTCTGACTCCGCATGCTCTCCTCGCCATTGTTGAAAGCGGTCAAACTCAATTAACATGTAACTTCTTTCCTTAGCCTTAATTTACGTTTGCCTCAGCTTATTGAAGCCCAATTTTATTAAGTCATGGCATGAGAGTCAACCAAAAACAGAGCAGCCATTATTTGACCAGATACCGCCTTGCAAGCCCGTATTATTTAATGTAGACACAGAAACTAAGGCCGCAGTAGCTGCAAGTGCGTAGCCCAATCCGCATCAACCTATTTCTCAATTTAGAGAAGAATCAAATTACATGGCACATGATAGTAAAATGGTCAGACTACATAACAATCCAATAAACCAAACCAATGATCTTAATGACGCCCAATCCATTAAATAAAGCACGTTATAAACAACTCGTGACACAATATAAACAAGCGCTAAAATCTGCACGCGCTCAGTAACCTGATTGGTTGCCAAAGCAGCTAAGGCCGCCGTTGCAAACACCAGTAAAGATTCAAAACCATTTTGATGTGCAGCTACAGCTCGAGCACCCATGCCAACCAAACGTGCTTGTTGTTCTCTGGGATGATTATTATCATAACGCCCTTCTTTCTTCATAAAATAACAAACTACCATTTTAAGAAGGTACGGTAAGAGTACGGCTATAAATAAGCAAATAATTAAAGTAGTCATAAACTAATCATCCTGATAATGTATCAAAAATTAAATTTCATCATAGCGAGATTACTCAAATCTGTCGATGATGACATTACATCAATATCTATACCATTTTCTTTCTGTTCTGCTATGATAAATTTCGCAAAATGCCACACACTGTAGAGTCTGTTAACATTTCGCTAGCTTGAGCTCTATTAGACTCACACTAGAAATGTAAACAGTCTTTAATATTTAAGGGATTAGTATCAGATGTCAGATGACTCCAAAAAAAAATCTAAGGGACATATCGTTTTATCCTCACACCCATCAGGTCAGGCGTCCGCACCAGTTAAAATAAATTGGGGAGCAGCCACTCCAGAAGAACGTGGGCCAATTATCGCGTCACTAACCAGTATTAAAAAACGGAATGCAGTGGGTACTCACTCAGGCTCTTATTCCGTTTATCGAGCACTGGCTGTTGCCGCTGGAGTTTTAGATCCCGAACACGTACCTGATTTAACCGATACCACACCGCCTGTGGCAATCGGCCCTCATGCTCAATGGAGCGACCCGCAAAAAATTATCTCATTGGATCCATGGGGTCATCTCGTAGCAGACGTGTTTGCAAATCAAATTCAGTCCGGCTACGACATACGGCCAACGATTGCCGTAACCAAAGCGCATATTAACATCCCTGAATTAAATACCGCCATGCAAAAAGGACGACTTAAAGCGGATGGGAAAATTTTACAAGAATCAGGTGACGTCACGGTTACTAAAGCAGCAATAGAGCCTGTCTGGTATTTACCGGGAATCGCTGAACGCTTTCAAATCTCTGAATCCTTCCTGCGTCGGACTCTGTTTGAACAAACAGCAGGCATGTTTCCCGAGCTGGTTACCCGCCCAGATCTGGAGGTATTTTTACCCCCTATCGGCGGTTTAACTGCTTATTTCTTTGGTGATGTTACAACCATTCACGACCCCAAAATTGAGCTTACCTGCCGTATTCATGATGAATGTAATGGATCTGATGTATTTGGTTCCGATATTTGTACCTGCAGACCGTATCTGGTACATGGTATTGAACTGTGTATTGAGTCTGCACAACGCGGTGGCGCAGGATTAATTGTTTATAACCGTAAAGAAGGCCGTGCTTTGGGCGAAGTGACCAAATTCCTGGTATATAACGCGCGTAAAAGACAAAAAGGTGGCGATACCGCTGCAAAATACTTTGAACGAACTGAATGTGTGGCCGGGGTTCAGGACATGCGCTTCCAAGAATTAATGTCTGACGTCCTGCATTGGCTTGGTATTACCAAAATTCATCGTTTTGTTTCCATGTCGAATATGAAATTTGACTCCCTGCAAAAATCAGGTATTGACGTCATTGAACGCGTTAAAATTCCAGATGAATTAGTGCCGTTAGATGCTCAAGTAGAGATGAGTGCCAAACGGGCTGCCGGATATTATTCACCTGAACGCATCGTAGACATCAATGAATTAGCAGAAACCAAAGGACGCGATCTTAATGAGTAAAGAACAACAAGAAATCGAACAGGTTTTAACCCTGCTCCGCGATCCACGCACCATTCGCGCGCGCGCCAAGACGATTTTAAATCTGGCAAAACAGGACAAGCTGACTCATTTTGCTTTGGACGCTGAAAAAATGACCGATACAGCGTCCTTTGTGATTGACGTAATTCAGGATCAATACCCAACACTGGATGTTCCCTATCACAGCCGCTGGCGGCATTTTGAAGCCGGTGGTATTGATAGAATTCAGAAAATGCAGAGTCAATTAAATACCTTATCCAGCACTGAACGTGGCAAAGTGCTCTACGAACTAGTCATTATCAGCGTCTTTCTTGATGCGGGTGCAGGACAATCCTGGCGTTATAAAGAAGCGGATACAGAATACTCACGCTCCGAAGGATTAGCTCTGGCAAGCTTAGCGTTTTATCAAAATGGCTGTTTTAGCGCAAAACCCAACGAACCATTACGAGTAGATGCCGAGCGTTTAATTGCGTTTAGTGAACAAGATCTCCAAGATGGCTTTCAGGTAAATACAAGCAATCCCCTTGAAGCCGTTGCAGGTCGTGTTGCCTTATTGAATCGTTTAGGTACTGCGATTAAAGAAAATCAACTGTACTTTGGCACTGAAGGACGTTTAGGTGATTTTTATATTTACGTAAGCTCCTTGGCAAACAATCACATTTTAGAAACCGTACACATTTTTCAAGCCGTATTAGGGGCATTCAATACGATATGGCCAACACGACTTTCGTTTCATGGCACGCCTCTTGGCGACGTTTGGAAACATCCTGGGTTAAAAACAGCAACTGCCGATTCAGAATACATTCCCTTTCATAAGTTATCCCAGTGGTTAACGTATTCATTAATTGAACCCTTAGAGCAAGCGGGAGTTAAAGTCACTGAATTGGAAGCATTAACCGGCTTACCCGAATACAGAAACGGCGGTTTGCTGATTGATACTGGATTAATCCGTCTTAAAAACCCAGATAATGCACTACACGCCCACGACCCCAGTTCAGAGCTTGTTGTAGAATGGCGCGCTTTAACAGTTGCCTTATTAGATGAATTAGCCGAATTGATCAGGAACAGACTGAAAAAAAGTACTACCGAACTGCCTCTTGCAAAAATATTGCAAGGCGGAACTTGGGAGGCTGGAAGGCGGATTGCCAAACAAAAACGCCCCCAAGGCATACCACCCATACAAATTATTAGCGACGGCACTGTTTTTTAAACAGAATGTCGCCTGATTTATAAAAAGCATAAACACATGGAGTTAACATGCACCAGCACGTAGAAGTAATCAAACACCCTTTAATTCAGCACAAATTAACTATTATGCGCCGAAAAGACACCAGCACCGTCAAATTCCGCACCTTAATGCATGAAGTCAGCATGCTGCTAGCCTATGAAGTCACCCGCGATCTCGAAATAGAGTTTGAAGAAATTGAAACCCCACTTGAAACGATGCTCTCTCCCGTTTTAAAAGGCAAAAAAATGGTCTTCGTTTCCATCTTACGCGCAGGCAACGGCCTCCTTGATGGAATGTTGCAACTGGTTCCGACCGCTCGAGTAGGTCATATCGGTTTATACCGCGATCCGAAAACACTGGAATCCATTGAATATTATCTGAAACTTCCTGAACATACTCAAAACAGAGATGTAATTGTAGTCGATCCCATGCTGGCCACTGGCAACTCAGCGATCGCTGCCGTTCAGGAAATCAAAGAACGCTCGCCCAAATCAATAAAATTCCTCTGCCTGCTCGCATCACCTGAAGGCATAGCAGCCTTCCACGAAGAACACCCGGATGTACCGATCTTTACTGCCGCAATCGACCGCCAATTAAATGAAAAAGGCTACATTGTCCCAGGGATAGGCGATGCAGGTGATAGACTTTATGGTACCAAATTAGATTATTAAACCGTCACAGCAACTCATATTAGCGTAGATTCCTTCCGAAAATACGTCATCCTGAGATCAAAATACGTCATCCAGAGCGTACGACGGACCTCCTTCAAATGGCACCAAGCCACCTTCAGGAGATCCTTCGACTGCGCTCAGGACGACGCTTAAATTTGACTTATTATTTTTTCCGAATATTATACACCTCCTACTTGTAGCATTTATGCTCAATAAAAATTGCTCTAATTAGTCCAACTCAAGGTTTAAATATATTATGGAAAATATACAAAGCAATACACGCTTAATTAATGCAATAGATACTCTTATTCCTAGAGTACGTGATATTAAAAAACTTCTAACCGAAGGGGCGAATATTAATCATAAAACCATAAATGGACATACCCCATTAATGATTGCGTCAGCAAGACAACATGACCGAATAGTTGATTATTTATTACGACAAGGTGCTGATCCCCTCATAAAAAATAAAGAACATAAAATGGCTAGTGAATTGATCTCGAGTGATGCGTCAACCTACCTCATTCTGAAGGATTTTGAACTGATATCCGCAGTCCTAACAGACAATGTACCTGCAGCAAAAGCTCTTATTTCTATAGGAGCTCTAGTAAATACTCACGGAGTATATGGCTATACCCCATTGATGATTGCTGCTGAGAAAAATAATGCAGCAATGGTTGATTTTCTTTTATTACAAGGCGCCGATCCCAATTTAACACTTAAAAACGGACACAAAGCCTTTGATTTAACTTACGATAAAACCATCCATCACTTGCTTCAGCCTGAAAAAAATGAGAATGAAAAAATTCCTGCACCGAAAAAATCTATGCCCCATTTTTGCTCTCGACCAACAAATACACATCTAAAACATTTACATCTTAAATAATTAGGAACAGTTGATGGAACATATGGATTTTAATAAAGCATCAAAAATCTTACTTGATGAAGTAAGTAACCTGCAACCACAGATCGCCAAAATAGAGCAATGTCTTGTCGATGGAGCTGATATTAATTATCAGGCCGAGAACGATGGTTATACCGCATTAATGCTTGCAGTAGATAATGACGATGAAGCATCCGTATTATTTTTATTACAACACGGTGCCGATCCCTTAATCCTAAATCACTATAATGAAATCGCACGTGATTTGGCTTTAAACCATTCTCCGATTCATAAAATTTTAACCAACTATAAAACTTATGTAAGGAAACATATGCCACATGCAAACGACCCCATAGATCCACTAGAAGTGAAACGTGAATCTGAAAAAATCATTCTCAATGCTGGAGGAGAAATTTTAGACTGGTTACCAACAATAGAAAATCCAGCTAAACCAAGAACACTGGATGACGTAATAAAACGTGCTTTAGTACTCAATGCGATGTACCAACTGCATATGAAAGCACCTAAATACTACATCGCTCAGTGGCTTGAAGAAAATGAACTCACCTCTGAATTGACACCTAAAGAACACGCTATTTTATACTCTCCAAATGAATTAACAGAAGAAGAGCATTACGCGCTCTATTGCTCCGTTGATGCTTTGTGGGCACTGGTTTGGGCAACCAATTTAATTAATGATTTATCATTTAATCAACCTGTTGGGGATGAGCTAGCAGGACTGAGCCCCAATTTACAAGTAGAAGCAGATGGAACTAAATATGAAAGCACTATGCAGCTGCGCTCAATTAAAGCGATATATCAAACATTGGATCTCTATTACCGAGCTCATTGGTGGGTTCTTAATGCGACAAGAGAGGGTCAACCAACAGGTGATGCCGCGTTATATGCAGTTATAGAAAGGAGAAGAGCCCTTGAATGGTTATTAAATAGTGATTCAGCATGGGATACAGTAGATTTAAGTACTTAGTTTGGCCTCATTATCTAGATTAAAATAAGCAACAAATTTTAAATAAACTGTTCTATTAAAGCACCATAGATAGCCCACATAAGCACAAAATGTGGGTTATAAACAAAAATACTTGCCTGCTAAGCCAACATGTAGTAAATCTAATAGTTAATGGAATATGCTCAAATCATCACCTGTTGTTGAATAAATAGCTTCCGAATGTTAATATTGTACAAATTTAGGGCGGAAAGCACCTAATTATAAACTGCGCGATCTAATTTAAGGTTATTATTAATGTCATTAAATGAATCAACAGCAGTGCTGTCACCTGTAGCAGAAAGAGAACAACTGACTGCATGGAAAAAACAAGATACGGTCTGGATGCTTAGTCTTTACGGCACAGCCATAGGTGCAGGCACCCTCTTTCTACCCATTGGAGCGGGATTAAATGGCATTTGGCCTTTAATTATTATGACTCTGCTCGCATTCCCAATGACTTATTATTCGCATCGCGCCCTATGCCGCTTTGTTTTGTCTGGTTCTTCGACACAAAATAACATCACCGATGTAGTTGAAGAGCATTTTGGTGTTTTTGCTGGACGCATCCTGACGGCTTTATATTTCTTTGCGATTTATCCCATTTTATTAATGTACAGCGTGGCCATTACCAATACCGTTGAAAGCTTTCTAGTCAACCAGATTGGCGTTTCTGCCCCCCCAAGAGCACTATTGGCTATCCTACTTATTCTTTTACTTATGGGCATTATCCGTTTTGGGCAGGAGATCATTGTTAAATCAATGTCTTTATTAGTCTACCCTTTTGCGACAACCTTGCTGTTTCTCTCTTTGTATCTCATACCTAACTGGAATGATGCGATTTTACAGCAAAGTAATTCATTGCAAGCTAATGGTGGTAATGGGTTGTTAATGACCTTATGGTTAATCATCCCCGTGATGGTCTTTTCCTTTAATCACTCCCCCATTATTTCCTCTTTTGCTGTCAGCCAAAAGGAACAATATGGCAAACAGGCTGATGAAAAAAGCACAGCCATTCTGAAATACAGTCATATTATGATGGTTTGTTCGGTCATGTTTTTCGTATTCAGTTGTGTGTTAAGCCTTTCACCGCAGGATTTAATGCAAGCCAAACAACAAAATATCTCTATTTTATCCTATTTAGCCAACCATTTTAAAACACCTATTATTGCATGCCTTGCACCAATCATTGCCTTTATCGCCATTTCAAAATCGTTTTTAGGGCATTACCTGGGTGCGAAAGAAGGCCTGAGCAGTATTATTGTGAATACTTTAAAATCCTCTGGAAAAACCATCGGCAAAGATAAACTACAAAGAGTCATCGAAGTCTTTATGGTTCTAACCTGTTGGGCAGTAGCGACTATTAATCCCAACATCTTAAAAATGATTGAGACTTTAGGCGGACCAGTAATTGCCGTACTGCTCTTTATTATGCCCATGTATGCCATCGCCAAAGTTCCGGCAATGAAAAAATACAAAGACTCGGTCTTAAGTAATCTATTTATTACCGCAATGGGGTTCGTTGCTATCTCAGCTATTGTGTATGGTTTGATTTAGGATATCGGCGTCGTATGGCGTCATCCAGAGCGCAGCGAAGGACCTCCGTCTAGCTGAAGGGAGAGCCTTTGCTGCGCAGAAATCTTCCTTAGCTTAATAGCAGTGACCGCTACCCGTAACTATTCGTTTATAAAAAACCATAGACTTGATTTCATACTACTATGTTATGATTAATCAAGGGGTTTTGTTTCCAATAAAGAATAGCAGGGATTTGTTCACGTGAAAAAAATCGTATTATTTTGTGTAATTTGGTCTGTATCAGTACCTAGCAGTTCAGCTGATCTAATGAATATTTTTCAGCAGGCCTTAGACAATGACAATATCTATCAACAAGCTGTTTTGGAAACTTTGTCGCAAAAGGAAGATGTAGCAATCAGTAGAGCTTATCTGTTACCTAATGCCCAACTTAATACCCAACCTTTAGTATCTGGACAATCTAACTCTGGAGCTATTGTTCCTGAAATACAACCGCCAAGAAATACCTTCCGTAGCTACGAAATGAATTTAAGCCTCACACAACCTATTTTTAATTTTGCACTATTTTCGCGTTATAAAACATCCAAAATAAGTGCACGTGTTGCCTTAGCTCATTTGAACTCTGAGTTGCAGGAATTAATGCTACGAGTCACTGAAGCTTATTTTAATGTTTTACGAAGTGAAAAAAGAGTTACTTATCTTAAATCCAATAAAAAAGCCCTGGCGCAACAATTGCAAGATGTACAACACAAATTAAAAGCAGGAAAAACAACACAAAGTTATGTGTATATAGCCCAGTCCTCCTACAGTGCTGCTCAATCAGATTTACTATCCGCAGAAACCCAATTAGACGCGGACAAAGAATATTTAACCGAATTAACAGCGACAGATGATACGCGTTTGGCCGATTTAAATAGAAGATTCCCGCTTGTTTCTCCACAGCCACAAAGCCAAAATAAATGGCTACAAAAAGCTTTAGAAAACAATTGGGCGATTAAAGCCAACCAATTACAACTTCAGGTTGCGCGGGAAAAAATAAAACAAACTTATTCCGATCATATGCCCGTTATCAATGCCAAATTAATATATGATAATAATGGATTTCATTATACCCAAAGCAGTCTAATTGTTGCTGCCGGTTCCAGCAGGATGCAAAATAGTACAGCCATGCTGGATGTTAAAATACCTATATTTTCAGGTGGGTTAGTGGTTGCCTCAACTCGGAAAGCGCAGCAGCATTTTAAGATTGCACAACAAAAACTGGATCATTCCTTACGACAAGTAAGATCACATGTTCATAACAGCTATCGCAATGTAATTGTCAATATTAAAAAAATACATTATCAATCCGATGCCATTCATTCAGCAGAACAATCATTAAAGGGCTTAAAAGAACGCTACACTAGCGGTTCGGGAAATTTAACAGATGTATTGGCACAACAGGCAAATCTATTAAAAGCACAAATGAACTATGAAACCGCGCGCTATGATTATGTAATAAGTTTATTGCAACTCAAAAAAGCATCTGGGGTCTTAGCAACCCAGGATCTAATAACCATAAATCAATGGTTGCATCAATCCACAAAGTCAGTTTGAAATGATTAGGGTCTGTTGACATTTCGCTAGATTGAGCCGAAATAGTAGAAATGTCAACAGACCCTAATCTAATCCAGAGTCTTACGATAAAATTTATAGGTTAATCCCAAAAAAATCGCTGCAAAGATTATAATAGGCCATACATCTGAAAAAATGTCTTTAAAACTTGCTCCTTTAAGCATAATCGCAGTGCAAATACGTAAAAAGTAAGTGCAAGGGAAGAGGCTACTTACCCCTTGTGCCCAATCAGGCATAGATTCACGTGGAAACAAAAAACCGGAGAATAAGATAGCGGGCAGAGTATAAGTACCGGCTATCTGCGCCGCTTGGAATTGTGTTCTAGCAATACATGAGGTAGCTAACCCCAAAGCAATATTAGCGATAATAAAAGGAAAAGCTACAAGAGTAAGTAACAATAAACTACCGTAAAAAGGTATTTTAAATATAAAATTCACCACGAATAAAATAGCAAAAAATAGAATATAACCTAAAAAAATATTAGGTAATAATTTCCCAATAATTACCTCAAACGGTCTTATTGGAGTAATTAACAACATCTCCATAGTCCCTGCCTCATATTCTCCTGTAATAGAAATTGCCATAACCATTGCCAAAGAAATAGTGAGGATTGTTGCTAATAATCCAGGAAGTGTATGATATTGAGATTTAACTGATGGATTATATTTTGCATGAGTATCTAGAGCATAACTGTATTCTGTAGCAGCTAAATAAGATAATGGCCCTACAGTGAGACTCTCTAACGCTCGAGGAACCAGTGTTACTGCTGCATGAAACGCATTATTGACCACAACAGGATTACTGGAATCCCCCTCTAAAAGTAGATGAGGATGCTCATTACGGAGTAAATTATGAGAAAAATCCGAAGGGATATACAGAATAAATTTAATATCTCCATTTTGCATTAGCTTTTGAGCCATCGCCTGGTCTGAAATAATCTTTTTAATATTAAAATAACTGGAATTTTTAAATGCTTGGATAATTGATTCCGTAAATGGTGAACGATCTTGAGTGACAACTACCGTGGGAAGATTTCGTGCATCATTATCAATGATAAGACCAAATAAAATCGATTCCATGAACGGCATAATGAGCACGAAAATATAAGTTCGATAATCCCGCATAATAACTATTAATTCTTTTTTGAACATACTCCACAAGCGTAAACTACGGTAATTTTTGAATACCATTATGAAAGCGTCCTTGATTGATTACGCGTCATCCAAATAAAGATATCATCCAAACTGGGTGTGATAATTTCCCAGTTATAATTTGGGTTCAGTTGAAACAATTTTATTGCCTGATTTAATGTTTCATGATTTTGCGAACTGACATGCAGAGAATCCATTAAAATAATTACTTGATCAATACCCGGAGTAGCCTCCAACTGTTTCGCCAGTAGAGAGATGTTTTTGCCACGGACATTCCAGGTAAGTAAGTTAACATGCTCGATAATTTCTTTAATTTTACCATTTATTAATTGATGGCCATTAGAGATATAGGAAATGCGATGACAGCGTTCAATTTCATCCATATTATGAGAGCTTAATAAAATGGTTACACCTTCTGCAGACAAATCATGCATAATGTTCCAAAACTCCATTCGTGATTGAGCATCAATGCTGGCTGTGGGTTCATCAAGTAATAATAAAAAAGGTTGGTGAATTAAAGCACAAGCCAAAGCTAAGCGCTGCTTCCAACCTCCAGATAATCCCCCTGCCAACTGATTCTGCTTTGCCGTCAAACTGAGTTCGTGAATCATTTTTTGTACGGCTAATTTTCGATCTATAATTCCATGTAACTCAGCCATAAACATCAGATTTTCGTAGACGGTTAGCTGTTTGTATAAACCGAAGAATTGAGGAATATAGCCTACATACCTTCTAATAATTTTGGTTTGCGTTAAGAGATCATAGCCAAGGCAAGAACCAGTGCCAGAGTCAGGAGTTAATAATCCACAAAGCATACGAATAGTTGTCGTTTTTCCCGCTCCATTAGGACCTAAAAAACCATAAATTTCTCCAGCGTTCACTTGCAAATTGACATCAACCACGATCTCATGACCATCGATTTTTTTACACAAATTATTAACGTCTATGATAAAGCTATTCTGTCTCATATTGCCTACTGCTCAATTCTGATTTTGGGGTAAATTTCACAGTTAGTGGTTGACCTGGATGTATTCCTGGACTCACATCAAGATCCAGGGGACGAGCTTCTATACGAAAAACCAGTTTTTGCCGCTGCTCTTCACTGAAAATGACGGGCGGAGTGTACTCTGCTTGAGATGAAATAAAGCTGATATAAGCTTTTATGGGTTGTTCACGACCATCAATGAATAGATCCATCTCTTGTTTTAATTTTAAGCCATCTAACTCCGGTTCGGAGACATAGAAAATAACTTTTATTTCATTAGCAGGCAGTAAGGAAAGAACTGGGCGTTGCTCCATTACTTTTTCATGCTCAGAATAATAAGTATCAAATACTAGACCCGCGATCGGTGCATTGACTGTCTTTTGTCCTGAAGCCCAGCTTGCCTTATTTTGTTGCGCTTGTAATGCAATCAGATTAGCATTAGATGCATTTTTATTTGCCAGTGCATTTTGTAATGCGTCATTACTGGTGTCTAATTCTTCCCGTGAAATAACATTCTTTCTAAACAAAAATTTATTGCGTTCATTATTAATTTTTTGCAATTTATAATTAGCTTCATATTTATTTTTTTCATCTAGTGCTTGTTGCACTCGGGCATCGGCTGCCTGTAACTCCGTATTTTCAGGGTAGAGTTCAAGGCTAAATAAAGGCTGTCCTTGTTTAATTTGATCTCCCGGGTGTACATGAATTTGTTTCAATGTCCCAGGGTAATAGGCGGAAATGTAGGTGAATTTTCCTTGAACATAACCGGGATAATATCGTTGCTTTTCCTTACCACAAGCTGTCAGCCAACTGCTTAATAGTATTAATAATAAAACTCCATATTTATTTATTTTTGTCACGTGGAATGTTCCCCTTTCCCCAACAAGCAACTTTCCGAATTAGCTTGGTTATGAACAGGCTTGGTGAGCTTCCAACTTTTTGTGTAATTAAGTCAAATTCACAAAACCCCAATTGTTTTAGTTTTTCCCTAATTAAAGGCTTACACTCATCCCATGATACCGGTGAATTTACATTTAAAATATCCCGAAGTATATTATTATCATTATTAAGCTTCAAAATCATCTGTTCCTTATCAAGGATAGTCAATTTTTTTCCCAAATTTCCACCATTTATCGTTGGATGGAACAAACAAGTGTTGTCTTGAAGGTAATGATGCAATAAAAAACGCTCACTACTTCTAATGAGTGAAGAATATATAGGAGCATGTTCCTTTAAAAAATAATAAAAAGTTAATAAATCAATATGAAGTACTATCATAGAGGATAAAGCGGTTACAGTAGCAGTTCTTTTTCCTTGTTTACTAAAGTAACCTGTATTACCTAAACCAATAGCTCGATTCGGGCCTAGAGTTGTAATTTGTATCGCATTGGTTTTCTTGATCCTTTTCAAAGATCTAGATACAACCGCCGTGCCTGAAACAATAAGCATAAAACTATCAAAATTATCCTCTTCTTGAACAAGAACTTCATTTTTTTTGATGTGAATCTCATTAAATAATGAAGCTAAATGCCCTATCATCTCGGGTTGTAGCAAACAGAAAACCGGATAATTATCTAGATGATTTATACGTTCTTCAATAGACAAATATGGAACAAAGTGTGCCTCAGAAATAGGGAGACTCATAGTGTAAAAACCTAGCTATGGCCATCATCCATGAGGCAATTTATATAACGTATAGAAACATTATAGATGAAGATTTGCATTTTAGAGCAAATATTGCACACAAATATTGAGCAATAAATTTGCTTTTAAAGAATTGCCTTATCGAAAATAAATAGGGTCAGACACATTGATTTAAAAATTCCGCGAAAGATTATTCATGAAACAATCATAATAAAAACCAAACATTGACAAAAAGCGCGTGAATACGATAATTTCCCGCGACTACATCAATGAAGCAAATAACAGGAACACCATGCAAAAAATATATTTGATAGTTGCCTCTTTATTAGCATTACTAGCCAATGGGTTAGGTGCATTTGGTACCCACGCCCTCAGAGGAACAATTGAGCCCTCTTATTTAGCCGCTTTTCAAACTGGCGTTCAATACCAGTTTTATCACAGCCTGGCCTTATTCATGCTCGCCCTCTTAATGTTCCACATAAAAAATACCTGGCTTACATTGGCAGGAATAGGATTCATAACTGGGTGCTTTTTCTTTTCTGGGAGTCTTTTTGTATTAAGTATCAGTGGATTCAAATGGCTGGGAATAATTACACCATTGGGAGGTATGGCTTTTATAATGGGTTGGATTTTTCTATTAATCGGCGTTATAAAAAGTTAACTCTCTGTCATCTTGAGCCGCAAACAGACAAGCAATTTTCTCCTGGCAAACAGGCCTCTAAAGAGATTAAATCAGTGAGTGCGGTCCTTGCCCATTGCAGGTAAACCAGCTTCCACCTCAATTTAAGAAAATAATAAAGCTTTTTTCTACCAATACACACATCCATATTGCCTTTAATCCGCATATAATAGTGAGTAAATACTTCCTTAATTGTTATTTAAACTTTTTTGCCGAACAAAGGTTATTTCCCAAGAATTACTTGATGCTTAACATTAAATCAATAAAAAAATGGTATAATTTGCCTCATTATGACTAACCAGGTTACTACATGAGAAATATGGAACAAACCTATCGACACCAGGCATTGGAGCTAGCCAATGATTTGAGCCAAATTAAAGTTGATGGGTCTTTTCAAAACTCACTGTTAATTCATTTTATTGCAATGAATGATGAAGCATTTGCAATAAAAATAGCTAAACGCACAGATAGAGCGTCGTTTATTGATATAGCCGATAATCAATGTACTAATACAGCGCTATTACTATCACTAAAGCGTGGTTATTTTAAACTAGCTAAGCTTTTAATAGAATATGGTGCTGATGTAAGTTCTATAGATGATTCTGGAAATAATGCACTACATTATGCGTGTTATTTGAGAAATGAAGAGCTGATGGATGTCCTTTGTGCCTCGGATTCATTTAAATTTAATAAAGAAAAGTGCCTTAATCAAAAAACGCGTCACGAGCACCTTACTCCTGTTGATTTATATTTATTTGAGTCGCAGGTGCTGCATACGAATTTATTAGTAACTCACTCAAATGCGTGGGACTATCGTGCTGGGGAAACCAGCTATACCCGACCAAAGATATCACTAAAATGGATCCAATTTTTTGGCTGTGAATACCCATCAGAAGCTCTGCTAAACATTGCCAAGCAAAATCATGAGGGTTATTTTTTTAGAAACAGAGATTATATTAAGGTCGAATGTGGCAAATTGGTACGACCTACAGCGGCTCAATTAGAGCAGCAAATAAATAATAATCAAAAATATACAACCGCGGCTTATTACATCGAATGTTATCAAGCATTGAGAGTTGTGGCTAGTAAACAATTAATGGATTTAACCAAACGCTACTTAAAACATCTTGAAACAGCTTCAAACAAAACGCACCCTTCTGATCCACAGCTTTTAATAGAAAAAAGAAACGAAACGCGAACACTTTTAGAAATACTGAATGATATATCACAAACAGAACAAGCTAAAATTTCAAATTTTCAGTCGCATTTACAACAAATTCATACTGTTTTATCCCAGCATCGAGATACTGGATGGCTGACATTTTTCGCTAGAGCGCTATCTGTTATAACCGGTGTTAGGTCATTGTTTTTTTCAGGGCCTATTCGTTTTTGGCAAAGTCACGGTGATGAGTTTGTAAAAAATAGCGCTAGTATAATTAATCTTTCAATGATTGCTATACCTTAATTTCAGGAATATGGTTACTCCCAACATTTTTTCTACACAAATCGTCCTCTTAAATGCGATTTATTAATAAAAGATGATTCTTTTTCGAATAATTTGTGTAATAATCCCATCTGCTGCATGACTCTGTATTCTCTTATTGCTTCGTAACCACTATTAGTTCACAGATGTCACGCAACTTTAATACTTCCTAATGGTGCATTACTGCACTCACATCCTGATTAATCCCCAAGACAACAAGCAATTGGTTTTATATCAGTGTAAGGTGTTTCCGGTAAAAAACGATTGGTATAGCATTGTGAAATATCAAAATGTTCATCAATAATATTTAAATGCTTCGTATAGCGCCCCACCTTATTCCAATCACGGTCCACGTTTATTAATGTACGCGAAAAAAACGGTAAGGTGCGCATAAAAATCTTTTGATACATTGGGGTACGTAATTGCGGTTTTGCTTGGCATAACAGCTCATACGCTTCTTCCGGATGCTCCGTTGTGAATGCCGCACCTCGTTGAGTTGCTCGCAAAAACCCTTGAATTAATTCCGGTTGTTGTAAGGTACGCTCAGGCACAATAAATTGCACGGAACAAAAACAACAACAACCAAGACCCGCCAATTGATCAATTCTCAGAAAAGTTGTTTCACCACGTACATGTTCTAATTCCACTTGTTGAAAATTAATAAAGCCTATGCCCGTATCAATAACATCACGGCAAATCGCATCGGTGACGTTCATACCAATACGGATTGTTTGATAGCTGTCTGGATCTATGCCTGCAAGTCGCGCTAAATCATCAATAATTTTCTTACCAAATTCGCCAATGTATCCAACTCGTTTACCGACAATGTCATGAAAGGTATTTATTCCACTGGATTTTAATGCAATCAAACCCGTGGGTGGCTCATCAAGTAAGGTCCCGATTGAGGTGACAGGATAACCTTTAGCAACGGCAGCAACCGTATGAATCATGGCTTTCACACCAAAATCTACCGCCCCTAATCCAACCAATTCAGTAACATCACTGGGATCGGTAGGCTCTAAAATGGCCAGTTTAATATCTTCTTGTAAATAAAATCCCAATTGTTGCGCAGCCAAGATTGGCGCATGGTAAGGATTCGTATACCAATTGAGTAATAAAGAGACTCGAGATTTCAGTGCTGACATAACCATACTCCATATTTGTTGCGTTAATAATATTGGAGATGGCAAAAGGTAAAAATGCCCGATAAAAATAGAGCATAATTTTTTTGAAGGCGTCCTTACGCTGGTATGAACCAGATCAAGTTCGACGGGTAATTCTCAGTCGGTATTCCGACACCCCGCGCCATCTAACAGGCTGTAGTATGCTGGATTTTAATCTGAGTTGTCAAATAGATGAAAGATAAGGAATTTAATGAATTTTTAACTAAGAGCCCATACTGAAATTCACCTCTTTGATGACCGGTCAATTGCCTATATAATCCCTATTACACATTCAAATCTATGGTTAAGCAAAGCCCCACTGCCATTATTAAGAGTTTATCCCTTCTTCCGTTTGGGAGAAGGGATAAACTCTTAATAATGGCAGTAAAGCGAAGCCCCCGCCATAATTAGGCGAAAGGATACCTATGTTTCAATCAGCTTTAATAATTGCCCTAATGACCTTTAGCATCATCAGTCACGCAGTATTGCCAGCCGATCCAATCCAGCACTGTTTAGACGTCAGAAGACTCGCAGACTTTAACACAAAACAGAAAATGGCGGCCAAAGAGCCAGGTGTGTTACGCTTTAAATTTCATAAAATTTCGGCCTCTGAATTGCCCTTAGATAATCCTACAGGCAATATGGATGAAGTAGTTAAAGCATTAAATCATCAGATTAAAAACTGCACTAGAAGTCGTGGTGAATTTCAGACGGTGACTATTGCCGGTCAAAAATTCAAGCGCCAGGAATGGTGCCTTAAGGCCAACCAAAAAATGCTTCAGCTTGCAAAAGCCGCCCATGGCAATTATCAAAAATATTTATCCAGCATCAAAACCGAATTTGATTGGTATAAAAGCGACGGCTGGCCTGAAAATCATGCCGGATTTAAACAGGGTGAATTTCAATTTACTGCCTATTACGCACCCGCCGCAGTTGAGGCGCGTACCAAACGTGGTGGCGCATTTTTACATCCAATCTATAGAAACCCAGGCGTTGTAAATGCAGCTGCAGAAGCCAGAAAACTTAAATTAAAAACCCCTCTTTGCGGAGTGGATCCCCTGACGAAAATGGCACGGGGATATTGTCTGAAAAATGCCAATGGCACCTACTCTATAGCCCCAGACCGAGAAGAAATTGATCGCGGTGCTTTAAATCCAAAGCATATAATTGGCTACGTTAAAGATCCCAATGATCCGTCTTTTTTAATGCTTGAAGGCTCGGGCTCATTAATTCTTGATGGCAAATTATTTCACCTCAATTACGACGGCTTCAATGGCAGACCACGCACCATGCTTGGCCGCATAGTCCAATGCGCACAAGACCCAACTTGCGGTGGCAATCTGGCTACAATGGAGCGCTGTGCTAAAGATCCTAAATGCCATGATGAAGCAAAGTTACGTTGTAACGTATCAAAAGAAATTAAACAAAGCGCTGCATCAGAAAAGCAAATTCGCCAATATCTAGATAACCCACAAAACCGCAATAAAGCCGCCAACTTACGAAACCGCGATCAAAGCTTTGTATTTTTTGCAAAAGAAGATGGTGGACCTTACGGTTCAGAAAATATTTCTCTAACCCCACATGCCTCATGCGCCACAGATCACAGGGTAATACCTGTTGGCATGCATTTTATTTATAATTGTAAAAAATCCACTTCATTGTGTATTGCCCAAGATACCGGTGGTGCCATTGTGGGAGCTCATGTTGACGTCTATAAAGGCGAAGGAGACCAAGCGGGTGTTGAGGCAAATAATCTGAACCACACAGGCTCATTATTTGTGGCGCTGCCAAAACGAGGATAGAACTGAGGCAAGAGCATCAGATATTATTTAGATGCTCTTACTCTGCATTTTAAATGCAGTGATTTAATATCACTTAAAAGTATAAAACTAGTTTAATTATACCAATAGATTACTGCATTTAAATAAGTAGCAAAAAATAACCACAGGACATATGGAATATAAAGAATTCTATGGAATATATTCATATTTATCAGTCTATAAACAATAAGCAAATTTAAAAAAGTTAATACAATTAACCATACTAAACTTAACTCTATCCAATGGTATTGAAAAAAGATAGGCGTCCACAGCCAATTCATAATCATTTGAACTACAAATAAATACCAACTATTTTTTGATTCTTGGCTGGAATTAATTTTTTGATTTTTCCATAACCGCCATCCTGTTACCGCTAGAAGTACATAGAGCAAAGACCAAACAATAAAAAACGTAATTGATGGTGGATTAAAGTCTGACTTTATATAATTATGATACCAAAACGGTATATTATTTTTTGTCAGAAGCCCAAGCAGAAAACCCATTACCTCAAAAATACATTTAACTACATAATGTAGCAATTCACTTCAATATGATATACCATTCGTTTTTTAGGAGAAATAAAATGGGTATCGTAAAAATATCTGATGACTTACATGAGTCCACGAAATTAATGGCAAGAGCCATGAGCCGTTCAATAAACTCACAAGCCGAGTTTTGGATTAGAATAGGAAAATTAGCGGAAGAAAATCCCTCTATTACTTATCCCGAAATTCTCAAAGTTTTAGTAAATCAAGCATCATTAGGTGAAATACACTATGTTAGTGAAGACGTCTGAAGAAATACAAAAAATGCGCGTTGCTGGAAATTTAGCAGCATTAGTGCTTCAAATGATAGAACCACATGTTAACGCAGGTATAAGTACCAAAGCACTTGATCAAATATGTCTTAACTATATTATTAACGAGTTGAAAGCTACTCCTTCCACATTAAACCACTATGGATTTCCCGCGTGCATTTGCACCTCTATTAATCATGTCGTATGTCATGGAATACCATCAGATAAGCTACTTAAAAATGGCGATATTATTAATATTGACGTTACAGTACAAAAAGATGGATATATTGGTGACACCAGTAAAATGTTTTTTATTGGTGAGGTAAAACCTTTTGCTAAAAAATTGGTAGAAATTACTCAAGAGTGTCTTTATAAAGCAATTGCAATTGTACGTCCTGGAACCCACCTTGGGGATATAGGAAATGTCATTCAAAAACATGCCGAAAAAAATCGATATTCTGTAGTCCGTGAATTTGGTGGGCATGGTATAGGTAAAACAATGTGGGAAAAACCCGATGTAATGCATTTTGGCAAACCCAATACAGGTTTGCAATTGCAAGCAGGAATGACGTTTACTATTGAACCGATGCTTAATTTAGGTACTAAAGAAATCAAAACATTAGGTGATGGATGGACTGTTGTCACCAAGGATCATAAATTATCTGCGCAGTGGGAGCATACTATTCTTGTAACCGATACTGGCCATGAAGTACTTACATTAAGGTCAGATGAGCATTTATTGACATCTTAATAGGATCAAGCTGGTGCTGAAGCAGGCATGATGTTCTTGAAATCCTAAAAAGCCGAATATTGTAATTAAAAACAGAATCAGCTATGGTAAGTGCGACTAATTATTATAGGAGTTTTAACATGTTTGGTATATTTCAAAATAATCGTTCAAACCATTCCAACCGGGGTTTAGTTTGGCGCTAATACTGAGGCTTTAAATTTAAGTTCGACTAGCACAATCATTAATAGCAATAGCAATTACGAAGCCACAAAACTTATTCCGCTGTTTAAAGAAATACCATTTTTTTCTTTCGCCCCATCACCTATTAAAGACATACATGACGTATTTTTTTCTTCAAATAGTGAAGATGATTCTTTGGATCACTTAAAAGAAACAGAAAGTCGATTAACTTCAAGTGGTCTATTTTAATCAATAAATGCTGAGTATTATAAATATGAAAACATACGACATAGTTGTTCTTGGTTGTGGTGGCATTGGCAGTGCTACCCTATATAGTGCGGCGAATGCAGGATTTAAAACTTTAGGTATTGAACAATATCAGCGTGGCCATAAAAATGGCCGCACTCATGGAGAAACCCGTGCTTTTCGATTAGCTTATTGATGCAAACCAATTGGTGCATATCCTAACGGATAAAAATAAGTATTACAGTAAAAAATTAATCATCACCGCAGGCTCATGGACACCAGAGTTGCTTTCAACACTTAATTTACCATTAGCGGTATTACAAAAAAAATTAGTTTGGGCTCCTGTGAACGATTCCTATTCTATTGATGATAAAAGCCCTTGTTTTGCTTATCACTTGAAGAATGGAATATTTTATTGGATATCCATCTATTTTGAATCAGATTAAGATTGCAAGACATACCGGAGGAACCTTCCTGCCAGATCCTTATCTCAATAGTAAACGTATGGATGATGAGGAGTTTTTATCTATCAAACACTTCATCAGTGAACATTTAACTAAAGTATCTTCTGAGGTGGTCAAACAAGAAAATTGCTTATACGACTTAACTCCTGACAAACAATTTATTATAGACTTGCATCCCGAATACTCACAAATAGCATTTGCCACAGGACTATCCGGACATGGGTATAAAATGTCGAATGTTATTGGTGATATCTTGGTGGATCTTGTAACCCAAAAAACGCTTGAATTTGATATTTCATTTTTATCGTTGAAACGGTTTCAATCCACCAAATTCGAGATTTAAATTCTATCAATGGTATCTGACTCTAATGGTACTACGTTAACTTGAGGATTTATTTAGTGCCATTCGTGTCTGCCCTCATTGATTCAAACTCAGGTTATCAAATAATTTTGCTATACTTTCGTACTATATAGTTAATTATTTTGGGGTCCATCTTATGAAAAAGGAACTAACAAAATACGCTATTGTCACAGGAGCTTCAGGTGGAATTGGACGTTCTGTAGCAATAAGATTAGCACGTGATGGTTATGGAGTAGTAGTGCATTATTCTGGCAACAATAACTCAGCTAATAATGTTGTTGCTGAAATTATAAAAACCGGAAGACAAGCAATTGCTGTCCAAGCAGACGTCTCTAACTCTGAGCAGGTAGAACACTTATTTAAGGCGGCACTTGGTACCTTTGGTAGGATTGATGTCGTAGTAAATACAGCAGGTATTATGGCACTTAAACCTATTGCAGCAGGGGATTTGGAAAGTTTTGACAAGATCATCGCCACAAACCTTCGCGGGACTTTCATAATTTTTTCCCAAGCAGCTCAATATATTTCTGAAGGCGGACGCATCATAGCATTCTCCAGTAGTGTCATACCTAAATCGTTTCCAACTTACGGAGCTTATATTGCTTCCAAAGCAGGAGTTGAAGGTCTGGTACCTGTACTTGCTAATGAATTACGCGGTCGTAACATCACGGTAAATGCTGTAGCACCTGGACCGACAGCAACGAATCTATTTTTAAATGGTAAAACAGACGCTGAGATAGAAGGACTTAAAAAACTATCCCCACTTGAGCGACTGGGACAACCTGAAGACATAGCTAACGTAGTATCTTTTCTTGCTAGTCCCGATGGCTCATGGATTAATGGGCAAGTGCTGCGTGTTAATGGGGGTTTTATTTAACGGACAAAAAATAGGTGCAATATCAATTAGATATTGATGCGTTGATCGAGCAAGATTGCTCTGGGAAACAAAGGAATAAGCGAATCTACCCCGTTGATTCCTTTTTCCCTTACAAACATTTCGAGTTTTCTCAACCTTCGTCAATATGGTGTTGCAACCAATCTATCATAGATCGCTGTGTATCTGGAGATGCTTGATCAATGCTCTGCATACATACGAAAGCTATATCCTCATTATTTTGAGCCTGCTTCAATCGTAATTTTATTTTTTTCAATGAATGACTAGCCCCATTAACCATGATTGTTTTTAACTTTGAATCATAGACTACCCGCTTGTCTTTAATATCCAAATGAACCATTAAGGGAATACTAGAAATTTGATCTGGGTGACGAAATGGGTAGCGAATATTATCGGTAAATAATTGAGGTTTATGAGTGATACAAATCTCAAAAGTCTCTCTGATTAAAGCAAATGGGGCATGGGGTAAAAGATAAAATCTCTTATCCCATCCAGCTAATCTAGCACTACTTTCTTGCCAAGATCTGTGCGGATTAGTTCTTGGTTTTGCGTCACTTCTTCCTATCCATCCAAAGAGACGTTTTTTAATTCGGTAAGATATTTTTTGATTTGCTTGCGTTTTCCATTCACCTCTAAGAACGATGCGGCTACATCGGAAAAAATCATCAGGACTAACAGGACGTATTATGAAAAAGTCATCATTTAAATAGAGAAAATTATTTGATAGCCCCTTAATATGCCAAACCAACCACTCAATACTTAAGCTATTGAATACAGAAGATTTTTGATTACACTCAAACAATAAATCATTTTGATCAATAATTTTAATTTTATTTCCAAACTCCGTACCTTGCAAAGCAATAACCGTTTGAGGAATTTGTTGGTTCGTGACAATATAGATGGTTCTAATCCAGGGAGCAAAACGACGTAATCCCTGAAGGCAATAATGAATTTCATTACGCTGATTAATGCGAGTGGGTTCCACCATAATTTTATGATCAAGGCCTTGCTGAAGACAAAAAGATTTTAATTTTTGTTGATAAGCGGGATCATGACCATCCACCCATGAAATAACGGCATCAATAGAATTCATTTGTATTCATTCCTAATTTAATCTCATCACGCAGCTGACTTAAAAACACGTTGCACCGAGCTCTCCATAGAAGCTAATAATTCATAGGTAGGCCTCGCATTCCGGAATTTTTCTAGTTCCTGTCGAGTCGCTGGCGATTATAAAGCACTTCGATGTAATCGAATACAAGCAATTGGCTATCTACTCTGATTTTATGGTCTTCCCAACATGTAACAAATATCGTCATCTGATTACAGAGCAAAAATAAAGCATTAAAGTGAATCACTCTTAATCACCGCATTTGTCTCATCCAAAGGTTCCAGTGGAACGAGAAGCCAGATAATTACGTAAGCAATAAAAGCAGCTCCCCCTGCAAGGAAAAAAATAATAAAAAAGATACGAACCCAGAAAGGGTCAATTTTGAAATATTCTCCTAAACCGCCGCAAACGCCTGCAATTCGTTTGTTATATCTTGAACGCCAGAGCCGTTTATAAGGTCGAGCTGCATTATTCATTTGTTCTCCCTAAACTTTATTTATTTCCATTAAGTGATTTAATAAGTATAGAGTAATTTTTAAGCATTTAAATAGGTCCTTTTAAAAGGACACCTTGAATTGGGCCCATTAGAAAATCACATCGATTTGAACTAAAATTAAGAAGACATTATGTAAAAAGTCAGGGAACATACCGGTAGCATCATGATTTTTTACACATTCACGATCAATAGAATTACTATTCACGTTCGTTAAAACATGGAAGGAGAACGAAAATGAAAATATTGATGGTATTAACCTCTCACAATCAACTCGGTAATACCGGACACAAGACTGGTTTCTGGCTTGAAGAATTCGCAGCACCCTATTTTGTTTTCCTCGACGCAGGTGTCGAGCTCACATTGGCCTCACCGAAGGGTGGGCAACCTCCCGTCGATCCAAAGAGCGATTTGCCAGAAAACCAGACTCCCGCTATGGAGCGGTTCAAGAAGAATAAGGTAGCCCAAAAAGCGCTTTCCCAGACGGCCAAACTTGCTGACATGAAGGCGAACGATTTCGACACAGTCTTTTATGTCGGTGGCCATGGGCCTTTGTGGGATCTTGCCGAAAGTTCCGTTTCAATCAACTTGATAGAGTCATTTTACAATTCTGGTAAACCGATTGCTTTGGTATGCCATGCACCTGGCGTACTTCATCGGGTAGCCTACAAAGGCGAGCCCATTGTAAAAGGTAAGCGTTTGACTGGTTTTTCTAACAGTGAAGAGGAAGCAGTACATCTTACGAATGTGGTGCCATTTCTTGTTGAAGATGAACTGAAGCGCCTGGGCGGGCTCTATGAAAAAGCCCCCGATTGGCAGAGTCTTGCAATCGTTGATGACCGTCTCATCACCGGACAAAACCCCGCCTCTTCTACTGCTGCAGCTCAAGAGCTTCTAAAACTACTCTCAAAAAACGAGAAAGCGGCTTAGATTTGGATTTCTAATAAAGCAGACTCAATTGACTTTAAAAAAAATATTTCTGTCAAAATTAGAGTCTGCTCTCATTAATACAATAAGCAGGATCAGCTTATGGTGCGACAGTGTGCCACTGACCATTCAAGAAAAATGGTTGCGTCCACTGCAAGCGTATCTGTTCATTTTTTCCTTTAAGAGTGTTGGTTAATTTACTGGTCTTCACTGTAACCGCATGATTCGTATTATCCGTTTTTTTAATAGAGATTAGGTTACTGTCTTGATAGTTGATAAATTGCGGCAAGGTTATTTCAACATCCGCATCTTTAGCATCAACCTCAATATCGCAATCATTAGGGTTAACTACATAATGTGGATTTTCACTGCTGTGGATTGTCTTGTGAGTACAATGAGTCGCTGATGAGACTAAAAGATCCTTAGCATTGTATTTTTTAGAATTAGCCAGACGATTCAAAAATTCCGCAAGATCACCACTGTAGCCGCATAAATTAATTCGAATAAAATTATCGGTCTCCCCCATCGAATTACCATTATCCACGGCAACATTAATATCTTTGAGTAGAACCGCTGCAGCTGCCATTTTTTTAGTATCTGGATTATTGAGTTTGGCAAAAAAAGTAGGACTGCCTTCAATGCTCATTACTTCAGTTCCAGGATAACGCTTAAGCAGCTCTTCTTTGACGCTCTGATGTCTTTTTACAATGGTATTAAATGCATCAGTGCGTAGAGCTTGTCCCGCATCAGGAAGTGCTGCAAGGGCAGACATTAGATTTAACGCCTCAGCAACACCAGGAGTACTCTCTCCTACGGTTAACTTCCAAACGTAAGAAAAAAAGTCATGAAAAATACTGGCAGCATACGTATCACTCATAGGAAACCACATATACCCCAGCCGATATCCAGGTTTTCCCAGCGCCTTGGACACAGAATTAAACGCCAATACATGTTTCCCTTTACTCTTGGCCTTGGCAATCCAGGCAAGATTGTCTCTAACATATCCTGAACCATCACTCCCATAAGAAGGTGAAGCAAAAACAAAATCTGCAATGATAATGTTTGCTTGCGTATAAGGCTTACGAAAGGTTCCATCAGGATTATTAGGCGAGGTAACAAATTCGACGACGGTTTCATCTGTTTTTGGCTTCACTTCGCTTGGGTCATTAAAGCCCTGAAATCGTGCATTCGGATAAGAACGATAAGTCACTGCATGCTCATGGAATGAATAAAAAGGGATTTTTTCCACAAAAAGGAAGTGCTTTTGAGGTTCCGCCGTAGAAATAGCATAGACCAGTGCAAAAATGATTTGCAGTGAACCATTTGAGGGACAAAAAACATAATTTTTTTCGTTAGGATCAAGAAATAATCCTTGATTACCAACTCGCGAATGATAGGCGCGGAGAGTTTGATCGACGTCATTAAAAAAAGCTTCGCTGGAAGGTATTAGGAGTTTTTTTTCACCAGGTTGCCCCAGGTAAACTGCACTGTCATAAACATGGAGAGCTGGAGGATTAAGCAGTCCATAACGCTGATATAATTCGGTGAACATAGGCGTTTCATTTGGCCGCATGTAAATCAGAGGTTCATAGGCATTGGCAGAAACAATGACCGGTAAAAACAATAAAAAAATCGCTATATTAAACTTAAAGACTGTTGTAGCTGTCTTCCATAAACTTACTTTAAACATCACCAATCCCCTATAAAATACTCCTAAGATTCTGTACCCAATCGAAAAACAAAATACAGGGAACAGTCCGAAACGAACTGTGTTTGAAATGATATAAACGTTTTTTATAAAATCTTAAAATATTTCCTTATTTCAGGATTCAGAGCTCTAATCCAGGCAGAAAATTCCTGGCAGCCGGGCGTAAAAGCTCAATCGTATCTGACACTATTAAATTTTATAGTGTTTGTCCCGCTGAACCTAACAATTCGTATAATTTTTTTATAATCACCTCTGGTTGAAACTTCACCAGGAAGCACCCATACTCTGCTGAAATTTCAGAAATAAGCGCAGGATTTGAAATACTCGAATTGAAAACAATGGGAACAGAGCTGTTTACTTCACGACGTATCTTTCTTGCCATTTCCAAGCCACTCATACGAGGCATCTCAAAATCGGTGAAAATTAAATCAAATTGATTAGGTGAACGTTCAAACTGTTCGTAGCCGTCTTGCCCATCAACAGCTTCAATGCAATGAATGCCTTGTGCGGATAATAGTCTAGATAGTTGATAGCGGAAAATTTTTGCATCATCAACAACGAGTACCGTTTTACCAGCAAATGGGCTAGATACTGAGGAATCTGGCATTTCATTAACTTCAGGGAAATTAAGTAAACCGAGGCGCGCTAATATTCCCTCCAAATCGAGCAAATAGAGAAATTGATTTCTATAGTGAAACAAGCCATTTAACATACAAGACGATGAATTTTCTAAAATTTTTGGAACATTTAAAATCTGACTGCTTTTAAGCGACTCAATACGGTAAGTGGCTTGAACCAAGATGCCAACAACCATATTTAATAACTGGCAAATGATTATTTTAGTTTGGTTATAACGTTTCATCTGTTCCACATGCCGAGCAAATTCAGTATCAAGCGATAATGAAGATGCATTGGGCGTACTGGAAGTTGACTGGACCAGATCCATATCCGGTTGCTTCAATACCCATGATATATCCATAACCGGTACTGCTTCCTGATGATGATCATACAATCCAATAAAGGGTAGATGCGATGCGGGCAGACATGAAATTTTTTCATAATCAACAACACCAATGATTTTTTGCGCATTAATACCCACTAACATAGCCTGGGAATCAGCAACGATAAGGCATGGAACTATTAAAACATTTTCATTTGCTGCAACATGTTCATTGGCAACCATCACTCAATCTCCTTAAAATGAAAGTCGCTTTCAGACAATAAGCGCACAGGCAGATCATTAATATTAGCGGTAGCAGACAGAAGCATTTTTTTTGCGACCTCTACTCGTCGAGGACGCTCAATAATAAGCCCAAAAGAACTATTCCCGCTAAAGTCTGTAACCAATAACAGATGAGTATTCTGTATTACATACGTTTCTATCCCATTGGTGTATTTACCCGTAAAATCTATCACCGGAATAATCTGACCACCCAAATTAACAATCCCTAAATATCCAGATACGATCTCAGGATAAGGAGTTATCACCGGCACCTCCACAATCTCACTAACGTAATGAATATCTAAAGCATAATGAGATCCACACATAGCAAACTGAATAAACGTTTGCTTTTCGTCAGCAAGAGCAGAAGGCTCAAACTGAAATTGCTTTATAATTTTTTCAAATTGCATTGGTATTCACCTCATGCCGCCCCATAATGTGTTTGTATAGTTTTTCCAGTGACAAAATGAATGCAGAAGCTCCTGTTGTTAAAATAGATACGCCCAAAAGGTAATTCAAAACAGGTATTCCTCGAGGCAGTGCTTTGACAATAAATTCAGTATTGGCAATCAATTTATCGGCAATAAAAGCACAGCGTTCCCCATTAATTTTTGTGAGGCATACAAACATTTCACGCCTCATAATAGAATCGTCAGCTCCTGTGTTATCAAAATACTTGGATAGAAAAATACAGGGGACAAATTGATTATCAATGTTTAATAAGTATTGATTTTGATTAAAGATAATATCGCTGCGGCGCAACGTGTAGGTTTGCATAATATCGTGAGTGGGAATGCCATACACATGACTGCCCACACGCACCACAATCAAAGGAATAATGGATAAGCCAATGGGCAAATACAAACTGAATGTTGTCCCCTCACCTACTTTAGTTTCTATATGAATTCGGCCACCCGCCTTATCAACATAGGTTTTAACAACATCCATACCTACTCCGCGCCCAGAGATCTCGCTTACTTGTTGGGCTGTAGAAAAACCTGGAGCAAAAATAAGTTGCAAGGCATCCTGCTCGCTAACCACACCTGAAACATCAATGCTTTTCGCCCGAGCCGATTGTAAAATACTTTGCGCATCAATGCCCTTGCCATCATCACTAATCTTCAACATGACTTCACTCCCTACGATCTTCGCATCCATACTGACCGTACCATGTCGTGGTTTGTTATTTTGTTCTCGCACTTCGGGCATTTCAATTCCATGATCCATTGCATTACGAACCAAATGAATTAAAGGATCTCCTAAAGAATCAAGAATACGCTTATCAATTTCCGTTTCTTGTCCGCTGATTTTAATTTGAATTTGTTTTTCACTACCCTCAGTATAACTACGAACTGTTTTTTCCATCCGTAAAAACAGGCTTTTCACAGCCGTCATGCGCATACTTAACACGGCACTTTCAAGTTCAACAATTCGTTGTCTTAAAGAATTATCCAACACTTCCCACTTGAGAAACAGATCATTTTGGATGGCCGTATTTTCAAAACCAGTTTCCAATAAATGAGCAATTTGATTTCTCAATAAAAATATTTCAGAAGTAATGTCATAACTTCTTTGAATTCTGTCCAATGGCACGCGAATCAAATTCGCTGTATCTTTTTTAGGCTGGCCTTTAATCGAATTAACCGGTTCATCAGCTTGTTGAAAAAAATGCTCCTCTTGCATCACAACAGGTGCTACAGCTGCGGGCAAGCTCTCTATTTTTTCGTTAAGGACTGGCTCTATTTTTTCTTCAGCAGGTTTTGAATGCTCGCGTTTTTTAGCTTCTGCGCGCAACTGCGTTTCAATTTGATCTATTTGACGTAGTACAAAAGCCACATCCAAAGCATTAGGGGTATTTTTCATTTCGCTCAAATAGCTTTCCAGTTCGTGAGCGACATGCGTCAGCTCATCCATTTGAAACATAGCTGAGCCGCCTTTTATGGTATGAATGCCCCGATAAACGGCATTGACTTTCCCAATTGGGTCTTCGGAGTGCTCCTCAGTATACGCTTTTAACAAGTCATATACTTCTTCGAGTACTCCATTGGCTTCTTCGAAAAACATAAGTACTATTTCATCATCGTCCATACGTCAAATCCATCTGCAGTTGCGACGCTCGCCTTAAGCGCCACGCCATTATAAATTGCGATACCATAAGTGAGCATTCAGAAACTATTAAACAATTTTGTTTAATAGTTTCTGAATGCCATCCAAACGCTCTGAGAGCAAAAGCACTTTCTCTTGCAAAGAATCACTCGCAAGCTCCACTTTGCCAATTGATTCTTGTGATTTTTCCGCAAGTCGTGCCACTTCATGAGCAACAATAGCAAATCCTCTGCCTTCTTGACCTGCGCGTGCGGCTTCTATTGAAGCATTCAATGCCAAGAGATCCGTCTTTCCAGATAAATCACGAACAACACCAACCATTTTATTAATCGCATCCACAGAAGAAATGAGTTCACCAAATACTTTACGAATATCATTAAAATGGTTATTAATATCCCCCATTTCTTCAGAAGTATTTTTTACACTATTATTTTTATGGATAATGCTATCCCCTGCTTGCTCACCCTCTTGCTCCATCATAAGACTCATGATACTTACTCCTGTTTGATCTAGGTTACACGTTGAATTTTCCCTACCTCTAAATCATCGAACCAATCAAAAAAGCGTTCTACATCATCGCCACGGAAAATAGCGCCATGTTGTGGGCATATCATTTCAATCCCTAATTTCCTTACTCGAGCTAACCAGACCTCTTTAGCCGAATTCGAAGGCATCCAGCGCTGATGAAATTTTTGCATGAAAGGTGCGTGTGCCGCGAAATCAGTAACAAATAGATCAGCATCAGGAGGTAATAAAGAAGCGCCCACATCGCCACTAAAAAGAATCTTCGATACCGGATCAAATAAGTGAAAATTTCCTGATGAATGTAAGTAATGTGCCGGAACCAATTGAAAATAATGAGCACCCAATTTTATTTGCATGCCTTCATCAGGAACGCCATATAAATTATCAGCAAATTTATATCCAAAGTGAGAAATAAAACTACTCCACAACCAGGAGACATACACTGTGGCATTGGGAGTTAATTCCATCCACATGGGTAATGAAGACATAATATCTGGGTCTTGATGAGAACACATATATGCCTTGATGGAATTGAGATCAATCACTTCAGAAACCATCGACAATACACTTGGGAAAATCTCCATGCCGCCTGGATCAAGCAATATAGCTTCATCACCAGACTGTATAATGTATTCATTCGTATCAATAACCGATTTAGGCTTATTAGGATCACGAGCTAAAACGGTCCATTGAATATCACCGTCATCATAAAGAACTACTTTTTTCATCCTATTCCTCACTATTCCAGACTAATTTATTAGAGTGTTTAAAAATCATAAAATAATCTCGAAACACATCATAATCTTCTGACAAGACATTCAATAGTTCTTCAAATGATTTGATTAATGAACCCACAGCAACCATCTCAAGCTGGGCTCGAAAGAGTTCTTCTTCTATTCTTAATGCGGTAAGTGCAACAAAGATACGATTAATTAAAAAATCAAAGGCATTAAATTGAACTTCAAGTGCTTTAATTTCATTTCTGAATTGAACAAAGCCAAGTGCCACTTCCTTTTGCAATCTTTTAGTGACCGTTTTCACTAACTCATAATTTGCCGTATTGTGTTCGGGTATTTGTACCAGCATATAACTGTCAATATGATATTGTGCTATTTTCGATGCAAGGACTGTTTCAATTAACTTACTGGTGACATGAATGATCATATTGATTTTGGCATGCATCTTCCGCGATGTTTTTTCAATTTGACTGGAGATTTCAAAAAATACACGTGCTTTGTTACCTGTTTGGCTTGCAACAATAGAAGCATTCACCGAAATATCTTCCACACTTCCAATAGTGCGTCGCATCCTCAAAGCTAATCTACGTAATTCGCTGCAAGATCGATAATGATGATTTATATTATTTTCTCTGTTGATATCGATACAATTCACTTCACATCCTTATTATTTAAAACTCTTAGCTACAGCATAAATATTAAGCTTTAAGCACCCTGTATTATTTAGTTTTTAAGTATAGCAGTATATTTTTTTTTTGTATGAAATCTGAAGGTTAAAAAAAAATCGTATCAATAAGCACTAATTTTTTCACCCTAAAATTTTTAATTTATGTGGTTAATTGCGTCGTGCAATTTGAAATAACAAAGAACAACTAAAATCACTGAAATACTGGCTAAATATACGGCTACCTGAACTGATTATTTGGGCGAGAGCATGATAAGGTGGACTTAAATCGGCTATCTCAATTAACACAAGAACGAAGAGAGAAAATTAAAGCAAAATTAGCTGCGAATAGTGCATATGTTGAATTACAATACACCTTTTTGATAGGAACCACTCATGCCTTATGTCTCTCCGTATTTTTTTACCCCCATGCCCGTGGATATGCTTGGAGAAATATTATCATTTGCAAGTGGTGAAGAGCTGCTTACTCGCTACCGTACTCTAGATAAAGCCACGAAGAGTGCAGCAGAGTTACAACTGCTTTCTCCTCAAAAGGATAGAGAGTCTATCCCTTATCAACAACGATTACTTCAGCAACTGGCTGCGCGGCCAGATTGGGCCAATAGATTACATCCCGATGAAAAAATTGATTATTCCGATAGGCTAAATCTCCTTTTAAGAGAAGAAAATAATTTAACCCTTATCGATAGAATACAGGCCTTGTTTATTTTAAAGGCAATTGACAATCAAAGTTACCAAATTAATACTCCATTATTTGAACAGTCTATTACTCGTATTAATCAAAACTTCTTGACTCTTGATGAGATTAAAATATTAATCCCACAATTGAATCCAGAACAAAAAACCATCCTAGGCAATGCCTTAATTAATAAATTAAATTCCAATCCCAATGCTTGGGAAATCCGGCGAATGGCCATGATTGCTCTTACTGTTCTTATTTATCAGTGCAGTGAAGCACAACGTACGGTGTGGTTGAATAGTTTAATTAGTAAATTAAATGATCCTAATTTTATTGGTCGTCAAAGTGTAGTAATCACTCTTACTTATCTTATGCCTATCTATAATGCAGCACAAAATACTGTGTTAGGAAGGGCTTTAATTAATAAATTAAAAGACCACACTACATATTTCCGTCTAGCGGCCGTAACTGCTCTTACTACTCTTGTTCCACACTGCAATGCAGCACAACATAGCGAGTTGTGGGAAGCATTAATGCAGCAATTAAATGATAATGACTGGTCTGTCCGTCGAGAGGTTGTGACCGCTCTTACGGCTCTGATTCCTCACTGTAATACAGCACAACATAGCGAGTTGTGGGAAGCATTAATGCAGCAATTAAATAATAATCGTCCAGTGATTATGACCGCTCTCACCGCTCTTATTAGTCAGTGCAATGCAGAACAACGGATTGAATGGTGGCAGACTTTAATTATTAAATTAAAGAGCAAAGATAGGAGTCTCCATCCAGCGGCAGTGATCGCACTTACAGCTTTTATTCCTCCATGCAATACAGAACAACGTACTGAGTTATGGGATATTTTAATTGATAAATTAGAGGACCATAAGGAGTCTGTCCGTGCAGCAGCCGTTACTGTTCTTACAGCCCTTATTCCTCAGTGCGATGCAGTACAACGTACCGGGTTGTGGCGTGCCTTAATTGCTAAAGTAAATGACTCGAGATGGATTGTCCGTAGCGCGGTCGTTACCTCTCTTACAACTCTTATTCCTCAGTGCGACGCAACACAACATACTGAGCTTGGGGAGGCTTTAATTAGTCAATTAAATGACGATGATGACTGTGTTCAAGAGGTCATGACCGCTCTTATTGTTCTTATTTCTCTATGTAATGAAGCTCAACGTACGGAGTTGTGGGATGCTTTAATTAATAAATTAGAGAACAATGATAATATAGATGACAATAATAAGAGTGCCCGTGAAGCAGCCATTACTATTTTCACGGCCCTTATTCCTCAGTGCAATGCAGCACAACGTACTAGGTTATGGCGTGCCTTAATTAATAAATTAGAGGGCAATGATTGGAGTGTCCATCACACGACTGTGGTCGCGCTTACTGCTTTTATTCCTCAATGCAATGCAGCACAACATACGGTGTTGCGGGATGCTTTAATTAATAGATTAAATGACAATAATGAGTATGTTCGTCAAGCGGTCGTGACCGCTCTTAAGATTCTTATTTCTCAGGGTAATGAAGCACAACGTGCGGAGTTATGGGATGCCTTAATCAATAAATTAGAGAACAATGATCCATATGTTCGTCAAGGAGCCGTGACCACTCTTAGTGCTTTTATTCCTCAGGGCAATGAAGCACAACACAGCCTGGTGATGAACCTTTTAATTAATAAATTAAATGACAGTAATTGGAATGTCCATTACCAGGCTATGAGCCTTATTATCGCTCTTATTCCTCGGTGCAATGCAGCACAACGCAGCGCGGTGAAGGATGCTTTAATTAATAAATTAAAGGGCAATAATTGGAGCGTCCGTCAAGCTGTCGCGACCATTCTTATTAATCCTATTCTTCAATGCAAGGAATCGCAATATATAGCACTCTCTAATGCCTTAATACCTTTATTAAACACGGATATTGAGCTAAATAAACAGGTGTATTTAAATATCCTAATCCTTATAACTCTAAAACTAAAACATTCTGAAGATCTTGAATTAATGACACAATTCGCGCCCCTAATAGAACATATAAAGAGCTCGTCAGATCTTGTAATTACAGCAGGGGTTGAACTAATGCGTGCTATATGCAGCCAGACTTTACTAAATCATGATATTGAGATATCTCAAAAGATACAACCGGCATAAAAACACCGATCGTAGCCTGGGTGGAGCCATATCGTTCCCCGTATATGGACTTATCCGCTATTAGATCGACAACCGCCCACAAAACCGTTCGTGCTGAGGAGGTGTTTACGACGTCTCGAAGCATTCACACAGGATTGCAGTCTTGGTGCAGATGCTTCGAGACGTCGCTATTGCTCCTCCTCAGCACGAACGGATCAAGGTAACGATTGGATCTAAGGCCTCCTTTCTCTCAAACTCACGTTATTTATGACTAGTTAAATAAAATTAGGCTGATGGTTTAAGCAAGAGCATGATAGGGTTGGCTATAGTCTACCCAAGATCAAGCAGAGTAAAATTGGAGCAGGTATTATTGAAATGATTCCGCTGTTAAAGTATGCTCCCCCTTTTCCCATTAGGAACCACTCGTGCCAAGTTTTTTCACTGCCATGTCTGCTGATACACTTGGACAAATGTTATCATTTGCAAGTGGTGAAGAGCTGTTTACTCGCTACCGTACTCTAGATAAAGCCACGCAGATTGCAGCAGAGTTACAGTTGCTTTCTCCTCAAAAGGATAGAGAGTCTATCCCTTATCAACAACTATTACTTCAGCAGCTGGCTGCGCGGCCAGATTGGGCCAATAGATTACATCCCGATGAAAAAATTAATTATTCCGATGGGTTACATATCCTTTTAAGAGAGGAACATAATTTAACCCTTACCGATAGAATACAGGGATTGTTTATTTTAAAGGCCATTGACAATCCAAGTTACCAAATTAATACTCCATTATTTGAACAGTCTATTACTCGTCTTATTCAAAGCTCATTGACTTTAGATGAAATTAAAATCTTAATCCCGCAAATGAATACAGAACAAAAAACCATCCTGGGTAAGACCTTAATTGATAAATTAAATGACTCTTTGGGGTTTTTCCCTGAAACCGCTCTGGCTGTTCTTATTTCTCAATGCAATGAAGCACAACGTACGGTATGGTTGACTATTTTAATTAGTAAATTAAATGACAATAATTTTGATCATGAACGTGTCGTGACCGCTCTTACTAAGCTTATTCCTCTCTATAATGCAGCACAAAATACTGTGTTGGAGAGGGCTTTAGTTAATAAATTAACGGACCATAGTCCGTATGTCCGTCTAGCGGTCGTAACCTCTCTTACTGCTCTTGTTCCTCACCGCAACACAGCACAACATAGCGCGTTGTGGGAAACATTAATGCAGCAATTAAATGATAATGACTGGACTGTCCGACGAGCGGTTGTAACCGCTCTTACTACTCTCATTCCTCACGGTAATACAGCACAACATACCGAATTGTGGGAAGCATTAATTCAGCAATTAAATGGTAATCGTCCAGAGGTTATGACCGCTCTCACCGCTCTTATTACTCAGTGCGATGCAGAACAGCGAATTGAATGGTGGGAGGCTTTAATTATTAAATTAAAGGACAGAGATAGGAGTCTCCATCTAGCGGCCGTGATCGCACTTACAACTTTTATTCCTCCATGCAATACAGAACAACGTACTGAGTTATGGAATCTTTTAATTGATAAATTAGAGGACAATAATGAATATGTCCGTCAAGCAGCAGTTATCGTTCTCACGAATCTTATTCCTCAATGCGAGACAGCACAACGTATTAGGTTGTGGGGTGCCTTCATTGCTCAATTAAATGCCCCTACAAGGCTTGTGCGTCAAACAGTCGTTACCTCTCTTACAACTCTTATTCCTCACTGCGACGCAACACAACGTACTGAGTTGGGCGGGGCTTTAATTAATCAATTAAATGACGATGATAAAAAAGTTCGTCAAGCGGTTATGACCGCTCTTATTGTTCTTATTCCTCTGTGCAATGAGGCTCAACGAGCAGAGTTATGGGATGCCTTAATTAATAAATTAAAGGATAATAATGAGAGGGTTCATCAAGCAGCCGTTACCGTTATCACAGACCTTATTCCACAGTGCGATGCCGTACAACGCACTAGGTTGTGGCGTGCATTAATTAATAAATTAGAGGACCAGAATTCAAATGTCCGCCGAACGACGGTGACCGCTCTTAGTGCTCTTATTCCTCAGTACAATGAAGCACTACATACGGAGTTGCGGGACACTTTAATTAGTAAGCTAAATAACAATGATGTGAATGTTCGTCAAGCGGTCTTGACCGCTCTTAAGATTCTTATTTCTCAGGGTAATGAAGCACAACGTGCGGAGCTATGGGATGCCTTAATTAATAAATTAGAGGACAATAATCCATATGTTCGTCAAGGAGCCGTAACCGCTCTTAGTGCTTTTATTCCTCAGGGCAATGAAGCACAACACAGTCTGGTGATGAACCTTTTAATTAATAAATTAAGTGACATGATTGTCGTTTACCAGGCGATGCGCATTCTTATCGCTCTTATTCCTCGGTGCAATGCAGCGCAACGCAGCGCGATGATGGATGCTTTAATTAATAAATTAAATGACAATAATAAGAATGTCCGTCAAGCTGCTGTGACCATTCTTATTGTCCCTATTATTCAATGCAATGAGGCTCAATATATAGCACTCTCTAATGCCTTAATACCTTTATTAAACACGGGTACTGAGCTAAATAAACACGATTACTTAAATGCTTTAATCCTTATAACTCTAAAACTAAAGCATTCTGAGGATAGTGAATTAATGACACAATTCGCGCCCTTAATAGAAAATATACAGAACTCGTCAGATCTTGTAATTACAGCTGGAGTTGAATTAATGCGCGCTATGTGCAGTCAGGCTTTACTAAATCATAGCGTTGATGCACCGCAAAAAATGCAACAGGTATAAAAGGCTTAATCATATTGTTTATATGATTAAGCCTTTGTGAAACGATTTGCCCTCAAAATATATGTTCAATTATTTGACACAACCAACCTGTAGACTATACTTAGGTTGTAAGCCAGTTACCTTCGGGTGTGCCGGTTTACTGGGAAGCCACTTAGGTGGCTTTCGTCATTTATAACATGAAAATAGTTTACCAATTTATCTATTTTGCGTTGGATTGAGATCTCTGAAGATGCATTTATCACCGTCACAAAATAAGGATATCACATTCCTTGGTTTTTCTAATTTCAAGATACGAAGTGTCACCTGGATTAACAAGCGCTTTACCGCTATCAATCATACAGGATGTCTCGGGCCATACTCTGGTTTTTACTATATCCTCTATTAAATCGCCACCATCTCGGTAACCAAGCTATTAAATTGTTCTTCATTATCTAAAGTAACTTTAACTTGTTCCAAAGGATATTCTTTTTGATTTGAATCAATAACAAAAACTTCACGTTCTAAATCATAATGAGCCTGTAAAACGCCATCATCAAATGAGTCACTCACTGCAAAATTTTGGGTAGAGCATATGCCCTTCAGCCATTTTTTAAAGCTCTCATGATAAAATGTATTAAGTGTCATAGTTTTTCCTTAATTTATGAATACCGATAAGTTAGAGACTACTTGTTACTATAGTAGTTCAAAAAAAATTTGCATGGGAACACTTGTCATCCAGAGCCTCATCCTGAAGATGGCTCGGTACCCTTGATGGAGATCCTTCACTACGCCCTGGACGACGAAGGATCCGTCCTTGCCTACCACTGCAAAAATGATGTCCATTTCTACCAAAATATGACACAATAACTCACCTCATCATTCCGTGTTTTTTCGATGCAAGCTGAATTTCATTATCTGCCTATAGAAAGCCTCCAGGCTGGTCAATATCAGCCTCGACAAGACTTTAACCTTGCCGCTTTGCAGGAGCTGGCGCAATCTATTGAGTCTCAAGGGTTAATTGAACCGCTTATCGTAAGAGCCATAGCCAAAGAGCGCTATGAGCTGATTGCTGGGGAACGACGTTGGCGCGCGGCTCAGTTAGCCGGAATGAAGACCGTGCCCTGTCTAATTGGCACATACACTGACAAACAAGCCTGTACCCTTACTCTAGTTGAAAACATCCAGCGTGAAGACTTAAATCTTATTGAAGAAGCCAGCGCATACCGACGCTTGATGGATGAGTTTCAATACCATCAAGATGAAATAGCCACTTTAGTAGGTAAATCACGCAGCCATATTGCCAATATTTTACGCTTGCTTGGCTTAACCGAGCAAGTAAAAGAAATGCTTCGCAACAAGACTTTAGCTTTGGGACATGCGCGTGTATTAGTCGCTTTGCCCCCCAACTTGCAAGAGTATATGGCCAATCAAACCATAGAGCAGCAATGGTCGGTAAGGCAACTAGAACACGAAGTCAAAGAACATAAAAATAATGAAAACAAAACACCTCAAAATGCCAAAAAAGACCGTGATATCGAGCGCTTACAAATCCTCTTGGCAGAGCAAGTCGGTGCACCGGTACAAATAGTTAGCGATAATGAAGACGGTGGATGGTTAAAAGTAAAATTTTTTAATAATGATACGCTTGCAGGACTTCTGGAGCGCCTGGGCTTGCGATATGATTAGGGCAATTATAAAAGAACGATTCCCCATGCTATTTCCACGCTGGGAAACCAACTAATTTAAGGAACATACATTGATGAAACGGACGTTGACTAGCATATGTTTGTGGGCATTATGGTCTGTATCCTCAAATGCCAGCACCCAAAGCGAAGTAGATAAGTTAATTGCACGCGTTAACCCTAACGTCAATCTGGGTATGGTCGTCATTGATTTAACCTCAGGAAAAAAGCTGTACAGCCGCAATGCGGGACGCTTGTATATTCCTGCCAGTAATATGAAAATTTTCTCCGAAGCTGCCGCACTGATGGTGCTTGGCCCTGATTACCATTTTAAAAATCAATTAAGTATCAGCTCGGGAACAATACAACAAGGCATATTACAAGGCGACCTTTACATACAACTGAGTGGCGATCCTTCTTTTTCACGCGAAAATCTAAACACACTGCTGAGCTCATTAAAAAACCTAAATATTAATACCATTCGGGGCAATGTCTACATTGACAGTGCCGTAGCAAACGTAGATGCTTATCCTCCAGGCTGGCTAGCTTCAGATTTATCCTACAGTTATGGTGCCCCCAATGCACCGGTAATGCTTGATGCCAACCGCTTAACCGTAACGGTAAATCCTGGAGCCAAAGCCGGAGATCCTGCTGTTGTTGAAGCTGATGATGGCGATGCCGCTATAGTATTAAACAATCAGGCAACTACAAAAGACAGCACCCAAAGCTGTGGTATAGGCTTTTCTTTAGATAAAAACAATCGTTTAACTGTACGTGGGTGCGTGGGTGTTGGTCAGTGGGCGGTACAGCAACGCATGGCAATTAAAAATCCTTTAGCCTACGCTCAAGGAATGATAAAAAGCCAACTGGCGAAAGCCAATATTCAGCTTACTGGTCAGGTAGAACTAGGCAAAACGCCAGAAGGTGCTTTATTAGTAGCGACCCAACAATCCAAAGCCCTGTCACAATTAATGGCAGATACTTTAAAGCCCTCTGATAATTTATACGCCGACAGTCTGTATTTACATGCTGCAGCCAAATTAAATGGTTCTCCAGTCAACTGGAAAGAAGCGGAACCCTTAGTTAAAACCTTCTTACAGGCACAAACCGGAATTGATTTTACACACTCAATATTTACTGATGGTTCGGGGCTATCGCGCTACAGCTTAGTCACACCAGAACAAACCATTACCTTATTAAGGTTTTTATACCACCGTTTTCCCTTATCCTACGAATACATTTCCGCTCTACCTGTTTCCGGGCGTGATGGCACCTTACAAAAGCGCTTCCGCATTCCCACACAACAAGGTTTTGTGCGTGCTAAAACCGGTACGATGACAGGAATTAACAGCCTTTCTGGATACTTATACACAGCAAATGGCCATACTCTAGCTTTTGCCATGTACATCAATCGGTTACCTGGAAAATCTTCTGGCCCAGGACGCCCGGTATTAGACGCTTTATGTACTTACTTTCTGCAATTAAGTCCCAGCAGCAGCCGTTTAACACGTATTTTTGCACCACATCAACGCATGAGCTTCCAATTAAACCCAACTCAGGCTGACCGTCAAAAAATGCATCAGGCTCGATGGAGACGTTTAGAATCAGCCGTTCGTTCTGCGTTAAAAGGCCAAGCAGTTAATGTGGTGTATCGAGGCAATGAGCTTATTGTTAATGACACTCAAGCTGATGCCGGTAAAGTATGGGCCTCACTGCAAGCGGTAATTAAGAAATATCCTTTTGCAGTGATGTTATCCTCCAAAACCTTATCGGTTAATCCAACAGGAAAACCAATGCTGATTTGGGTACAGGCAGCGGATGAATCACAAAGAACCTGGACGATTAGAGAAGCTGCTTAACATCAATGCACCTGAGCGCTCCAATCGTTCAGGTTACACCGTGTATGGGGTATCAAGTGAACTTTTTTTATAAAATCATATTAGCTACTTTTTTGATACTGAATCTTACCCATGCCGAACCGCAATTTTTAACCCTCAGTGACATTCATTACGGCAGTGCCCCTATCTCTAAAGACGGTCAGGATACTGGGCCTGAATTTTTTAAAATAAGCATGGATAAATTCCGACAATTAAGCACTAAAGCAGATTTTATTTTGTTCCTGGGCGATATACCCGTTCACTCATTATTCATTAAAATAAAAAAAGAACAATTCGAACAAATCGTTTTTCATGCACTATTTCAGAACGACATTCAGGCAAAGCCTATGTTTTATATTGCTGGAAATAATGATTCTTTAAACGGCAATTACCAACCGTTTGAATCCAATGGCCTTAGCCCTTTAAATTTTGCCAATGATTGGAACGGTGCATGCGTCCACTGCAACGGTTTAATTATTGATGACAGCCACATGCGTCATGGTGCTTATTATTCCAGCTACGTCATGCCGAAGAACAAAGAAATTATGCTGATCGCGTTAAATGCCACCCAATGGGCAAAAACTCCGTTTTTTTCCCAATACCCAAACCAAGAAAAAGACGCTCTAGAACAACTCGCCTGGTTGGAGACACAACTAAAAACACATCAGGCGAAACAATTATTAATTGCCATGCATGAACCGCCAGGTAAATCCCATCGAAATGAGCCGATTTTGTATAAAGAATACGAACAGAAATTTATCGACCTATTAGCCAAATACTCGTCCCAATACGGTCAGATATCACTACTCACCTCACATACGCATATGGAAGAACTCAGGAAAATTAAATTAGCTAATGGAGACAACATTTATGCTTTTTCAACGCCTGGAATCAGCCGCAATCACCACAACTACCCCGGCATGAAACTATTTTCCTTCAATAAAAATTTACAACTCCAAAATTTCACTACTTATTACACCAGTGAGCTGCATCAATGGAACGACCAAAAATACAATGCATTAAGTGGTACGGATCCCATTTTCCCCAACTGTCAGAATAAAACATTAGCCCAATGTTTGAATACGTTAAGTACTGATGAAGTATGCAATGATTTAGACCGTGGTTTATTTTATGGAGTAAAAAACCCGAGGGTGCTGGATATTTCCTGTAGGAACACTTACAACATTAATTAGATGATCTCTGAGGCGCCATCATCCCCAATACCGTCATCCAGAGCGTACCGAAGGACCTCCTGAATTGGGTACCGTAACTACCTACGCTCCGGATCTGATGGATCGTCGCAGAACCCGTTCGGCCTGAGGAAGCGCTTTAGCGCTGTCGAAGGCTTGGCACAATTGGTGCAAACAGTTCGAGACGGAGCTTCGCTCCTCCTCACTGCGAACGGGTTAGTGGAGATGGAGAGACAATATAATATATCGTCGTACGGGACAAAAAATTAAAACTGGGCTAGAAGTAGCTCAAATAAACCACTTCATGGATTCCACACATAAGTGCATATTAATTTTTATCATTTTTACGTTGTTTCATCAATATATTACTAAACATTTGAATTAGATTGCTGTGTAATTTTCGATCATTGAAGATAAGATTCTTCTATTTTAGCGCACGTTCCGGTCGTCTGGATTCCAAACCACTGTACAAATAATATCTATTTTGATACAATTTTCGCATTATAAACAACCTTATTAAGCGAAGAAATCAAAGATGCCTATCGATTTTAGTGTGAAAAGCAGCCATTCATCTCATTCAAGGGATCCTCACGGTCTTTCAAACCATTGCGGTATGGAACATTGTTTTCCAAAACGATACAAGCGTGCATACGAAGAAATACAATCTGTATTAGATTCCAACGGACTGCACTCAGCAATTATTGGATTGACGGCATTGCTAAATGGAATAAATGCTCCTGGCCGCTGTGAGAATAGAGCATATTTATATTATTCCCAAAATAGTGCACCCTATTATGGGAGTCGTTTTCCAAGCTCCCCAATACAAGATTTTAATAACGATATTTGTTTTCGCCCCGTCCAGGACAATAATCTTTTACTCGGTGGGAAATTAGATTTTAATCAACTATCAATTTTATTGCATGATGGCATCGCCCCGGAAAGAGCACGTTTTGATTTTCTGAATTATCAAGAGATTCACAATGACGACCTTGAATTAATAATTGAGGCCATTAAATCACCAAAGTGTCCACAAGGATTGCATTTTAAGTTTCCACCACATATTGATCGTACCTTGGTCGATCAAGTAGAAAATATTTTAGCGCCTACCCCTTTAATGAAATCTATTTATCGATTGCGTGATAATTCATGCCCCCTTTTTGAAAGAATAATGAGTTTGCTTTTACAAAGAGATAATCACAAAGACTATACTCTAAGCAATGAAGAGCAATTAGAACTTGTGAACTTATGTTGTGATCTAGCTTACCTATATCCGCATGCAAGAAAAATTAGTCATGAGATTGTAGCTTTTGATGAACAGTACAGAATAGCAAAAACACAATTTGAAGAATGGACAAGTCAATACGATAAGGATAGCGCTCAATTTAGAGTTTGTAAAAATTTAAGTAATAAGTTAACGCAAATTAAAGCATCTCGTTCGGAGGATACGTTTTTATTTGCTCAAGTCTTATTTCAAAGCTTGCAAGTTCTACGTAATCCCCTGGATACCAATTATAGTGACCAATATCGAAAATTAAGTTCTGAAGTGAGTAAACGTTCTTGGGGGAAAATAATTTTAGGGGCTATGCTTGCCATAAGTAGTATGGCAATTTTAGCGCTGTGTTTTGCCACTGCTTTTGTCACTCCTCTGGCTTTGCCGATTATCAGTTGGGGGCTAAATTATCTTATTCCTGTATCAATCAGCAGTGGAATAGTAACAGGATATGGTATGACATTATTTGCCAAAAATTTAAGATTAGAACCAAAAGCACAAATGGATAATATTTTAACTTTAAATTCAATTCCAATGACTAATAATCTGTAATCATGCTGGCACGAAGATTATTATATTAATAGAATTAAGCAGCAACTTTTATAAGGGGCATGACAAGCATTGGAATAAAAAAATATGGGCTGCGCTGGGAAATTGAAACACTTTTTGGTTGCCTTAAAAGTTATCAATTTTTGCTGGCTCCCCGAGACGGAGCCAGCATTTAATCCAAGGTATTTCGATACCGCTTAAATCCAATAAAAAACACTACCACCGTAAATAAAATAATGGGAAACACCTGATAAATCACCTCAAAAAAACCATTCCCTTTTAATAAAATCCCACGCACAATAATTAAATAATGACTCAAGGGCAACACACTCCCAACCCACTGGGCCCATTCAGGCATTCCGCGAAATGGAAACATAAATCCCGATAATAAAATCGAAGGCAAAAAGAAAAACATCGCACCTTGCACGGCCTGTAATTGATTAGATGCCAGGGTTGAAAATGTAAGTCCTACCGCTAAATTTGCGGCAATAAAAGGCAAAGTTAAAATCAACAGTAATACAATACTGCCTTGAGTAGGAACTGCAAATAATAATTTAGCCATCAGTAAAATCAATAAAACCTGAATAAAACCAACCAATACAAAAGGAATTAATTTCCCAGCCATTACTTCCAATGGTCTTAAGGGCGTTGCCAGTAACATTTCCATCGTACCGCGCTCATTTTCACGCGTAATGACCAAAGCCGTAACAACCACCATAGTCATGGTTAAAACCACACCTAATAGTCCTGGAACAATATTATAAGCGGTAATAGTCAGAGGGTTATATACTGCATGAACGACCGGTTTATAGGCAGTTGGAACAGGCTTTAAGGATTTAAGTGGGCCAATCAGATCCTCGTTTAAAGCCACATTAGCCAAATTATTAAAGACAGCAATGGCATTACCTGTGGCCGCAGGGTCGCTGGCATCAGCCTCTAATAATAAATCAGGATGCAAACCCTTCACTAAATCCCGCGTAAAGTTAGTAGGAAAAGTCAGTACAAATTGCACCTGACCTGTTTTTAATAACCAGGCAGCTTCTGCTTCACTGGTTTTAGAACTTACAAAATGGAAATAGGTAGAGTTTTCCATGCCGGTTACAATACGCCGACTCATCGTTGTATTCTCAGGATTAACCACTGCTGTTGGTAAATTACGCGGATTAGTATTAATCGCGTAGCCAAATAAAATCAGCTGAATCAAAGGAATGCCCATAATCATAGCCAAAGTCGTTTTATCGCGCATCATCTGCACAAATTCTTTGATCATCACCGCTAATAAGCGATTAAGGCTTGGACTATTCAATAATAGACTCCGGTACTGATTGATTCACCAGGCTAATAAATGCATCCTCAAGTGTGGTCGGAATTGATTCCCAGTGAATAGAGAATTCTTTGCTGAGCTGCCGTAAACTTTGTTCCATTAAGTGACTGTCATAACCGCAAGCATGAATGAGAGTACCGAATAAAGCCGATTGAACGATACCAGGCATTTTTTTCACTTTTTGCAATAAAGCGGTAGTCACATCACCTTTGATTTCCCAGGTTTTTAGATAAGTTCCTTCAATCACTTCGTTAACTGTACCTGTAGTTAATAAATGTCCTTGCGCCAAATAGGCAATACGCGTACAGCGTTCAGCTTCATCCATATAATGCGTAGAAACCAAAGTAGTTACCCCTTGATCGCTTAAAGTATGAATGTGATCCCAAAATTCACGTCGCGCTAAGGGGTCAACTCCCGCAGTCGGTTCATCTAAAAGCAGTAAATCCGGATCATGAATCAAGCAGGTAGCCAAAGCCACACGCTGTTTCCATCCTCCCGACAGCTCCCCGGTTAATTGGTTTTTTCTACTGGTTAAATTTAAACGGTCTAATGATTCAGCAACTTTTTTCTTACGCTCAGGCACGCCATACACGCGCGCAATAAAATCCAGATTTTCTTTAATCGACAGTTCTGTATATAAACTGAAATGCTGAGTCATGTAGCCCACACAGGCTTTAATTTGCTCTGCTTGCGTCAAAATATTAAAACCAAGACAAGTACCCTGTCCTGCATCAGCACGCAACAAACCGCAAAGCATCCGAATGGTTGTGGTTTTGCCGCTGCCATTAGGCCCTAAAAAACCAAAAACCTCGCCTTTTTTTACTTGTAAATCAACCTTATTTACAACTAACTGGTGTTCAAAACTCTTGCTTAACCCGTTAACATCAATAATATACTTAGTCATTTAAATGTACCGTTACAGGCTGACCCGGTTTAAATAAGGTAGGTTGTTTAATTTGCGCTTTAATACGAAATACCAATTTTGAATTATTTTCCCGGCTGTAAACCAAAGGTGGTAAATACTCCGCATCAGGGGAAACATAATTGATTACTGCTGCATTATTTGGAGCGCAGCCCTCGCAATCAAAGCTGATTTGTTGGCTCACGTGCACCTTGCTCAAATAATCTAAAGGCACAAAAAATTCAATCCGAATGTTTTCAGGCGTTAATAAAGAAAGTACGGGTTGTTGCGCTGCAACGTACTCCCCCTGCCGAAAATAGGTGTCAAAAATAACACCGGTTGCAGGTGCAATTAGAGTTTTCTGCGCAAATTCCCACTGGGCTTCATTTAACTTTGCTACCAGAGAATCCACTTGTGCTTGTTGCGCCTTTATCTGATCGTCACGACTGCCCAATAAAGCTAAAGCCAAGTTAGCCGTATAAAGATCTTTTGAATCCAGCTCTTGTTGCAAATTAGTAGTTGCAGCGTCTACCGTATCTTGATCAGTAGCTCGCTTGGCAATAAGTTTTTCATAACGGCTGACACGGATTTTCGCCAAGTTAATACGTGACTCTGCTTGTTCTATCTGTGCTTTAATCGCAGCTATCTCAGGTTCTCGTTTCGGTTTTTTCATATCAAATAGCGTATTTTGCGCTTGTGCTAATTCAGCTTTAACTTGCAAAATAGTGATGTCTTGTGGGCTTGCATCCAATTTAAATAAAAGTTGCCCTTTTTCAACTTTTTGACCGCGTATTACAGCTAACTGCTTTAAAACACCATAAAATGGTGAAGCCAAATAAATATTCTCACCTTCAACGTAGCCTGAAAATTGCCTCTGATCGCCATTACCACAGCCATAAAGGAGCGTGATGAGCAAAACAACAACGATTTTAAGTGTACTATTTAGCATGAGAAATAATCAGTTGGTTGCAAGGACAGTTCCTGCTACTATAATCTTATTTTTTAAAAAATGTCTATGAAAAATAACCCGTTTGATCTAATAGTCTTAGGTGGCGGCAGTGGCGGTATTGCCAGTGCCATTCGTGCTGCACAATACGGCGCTAAAGTTGCGGTAGTGGAGCAAAGTCATTTAGGTGGCACTTGCGTCAATCTTGGCTGCGTCCCTAAAAAAATCATGTATAATGCCGCTTTAATGGCAGATACCATGCATCTTGCCGAGGATTATGGCTTTTCTTCAATCCAACCTAAATTAGACTGGAGCACTCTGGTTCACAAGCGCAATGCCTACATTGAGCGCCTCAGAGAAAATTACGCCAAGCGTTTTACACAATTTAATATTACCCATCTGAAGGGCGTCGGCAGCTTTCATGACGCACATTCAGTCCTTGTTAATAACACTATCTATCAGGCCGAGCACCTCATTATTGCAACCGGCGGCGAACCTATTATTCCCGCGCTGCACGGAATGCAACATGTAATTGATTCAGATGGATTTTTTGCCTTAGAGAAGCAACCTGAAAAAGTAGCTATTATTGGTAGTGGTTATATTGGTGTCGAACTTGCTGGTGTGCTGCATGGACTTGGCTCGGAAACCCATTTATTAATGCGCGGTGAAAAACCATTAAGCCGCTTTGATTCGGTTTTAGGTGATACGTTATTAGAAATCATGCAACAACAAGGCATCCACGTTCATCAAAATCATAAAGCACATGAAATTAATTTACATAGCGATGGTAGGAAAACTATAGTCTGCGAAAGTGGCTCTATTATTCATGATGTGGATGTGATTATCGCGGCCATTGGAAGAAGACCACGTACTCATAATTTAAATTTACAACAAATCAAAGTAAATACTGATGAGCACGGTCTAGTTTTAGTTGATGCTTATCAAAACACCAGCTGTAAAGGTGTTTATGCTTTAGGTGACGTGACTCATGCTCCTACTCTAACTCCTGTAGCCATTGCTGCAGGACGGCGTTTAGCAGATCGATTATTTGGCAAACAACCCGATGCACATTTAAATTATGAAAACATCTCTTCCGTTGTATTTAGCCATCCACCGGTGGGAACTGTTGGCTTAAGTGAAGCAGACGCGATAAAGCAACACGGCAAAGAACAGATTAAAATCTACCAGACCCGTTTCAATCCCATGTACTATGCTTTAAGTGAAAGCAAAATCCCAACGGTTATGAAACTCGTCACCTTAGGTAAAGAAGAAAAAATTATTGGGCTGCATGTTATTGGACAAGGTGCAGATGAGATGCTGCAAGGTTTTGGGGTAGCAGTAAAAATGGGCGCGTGCAAAAAAGATTTTGATAACACCGTAGCCATTCACCCAACCAGTGCAGAAGAATTTGTAACGATGGTGTAATCATATGAACAACGCAATTCGAGCTTTTCAAGGCAAACTGCCCATTTTAGGCACAGGAGTTTATATTGATCCTCAATCCGCGGTGATTGGCGATGTAACCCTGGGCGATGATGTATCGGTTTGGCCAATGGCGGTCATTCGTGGCGATGTAAATTCAATTCACATCGGTAATGCCTGCAGTATTCAAGATGCCGCCATCTTGCATGTAACCCATGACGGTCCTTATACTCCAGGAGGAAAACCCTTGATTTTAGGTCAGGGTATTACCATTGGTCATCAAGCAGTATTACACGGCTGTACTGTGGACGATTTCTGCCTTATTGGCATGGGTGCGCTTATTCTGGATGCGGTTCACATACAGCATCATGTGATGGTTGCCGCAGGCAGTGTGGTGGCTCCAGGGAAAATATTAGAAAGTGGTTATTTATACCTTGGCAATCCTGCACGAGCGGTTAGAAAATTAAATGAACAAGAATTGGAACAATTAGAATATTCAGCACAACATTATGTCCGCTTAAAAAATAAATACTTATAAGGAATAAATACTATGGATGTATTCAATTTTCACAGCGTATTGTTGTACATCCAACACAGTATTTCTTTTTGTGGGGTTTTGGTTATTTTTGGCGGTGTAATTACCGCTTTAGTCCGTTACGTTACCTTTTTATTTGATAATGAAACAGTTGAAAAAATGACCATTAACAAAATCCGCTTAAAATTAGGCTTGGTATTGACCTTAGGCTTAGAATTTATTGTTGCTGCAGATTTAATCGGTACTACAACTGCTCCAGATTATTATTCTATTGGGATTGTTGCAAGCATTGTTTTAATTCGTACGGTATTAAGTTACACCTTAAATCATGAAATTAATTCAATCAGAGAAATAGAAAAACAGGATTTAAGTAATGCCCAAAACATACCGCACTAAAATCAATAACCAGGGTCAATACACCATTTATCCTGGCATAACAACGATAGCAACCATACAAAAACAAGACGATGAATTTTGGCAGAAAATTCATAACATGGTTAAGATACCCTTAATTTCTGATTACTTCGCACCACTTCCCTATGAAAGTTATCATATGACTACCATTAATTTATATACCGAAAGGGATGATGGAGGAGAAGATTGGGGGCATTTTGTGACTAAGAAATTAGCTTTCTTTAAAGCATTACATGCTGATTTAGCTAAAAACGCATTCCAACCCACAATTAAACTACAAAGCATAAAAAGTGCAGATGTACTCCAACTTTGTGTGGAAATTGCTGAAAACCAGAAAGCAAGTATCGAGACTGTGGCCAAAACATTTGATCTCCAAACCAAAATTCCCAAAGTATTCCACATCACCTTGGCTTACCAATATAAATTGACTGCCTTAAATCATAGGAAAAAAATAAAGCATCATTTAGAGGAACATTTAGAGCAATTTTTTGCTGAGCGTTCACCATTACAGTTGAACTCCCCCTCACTAACTTATTTCAACGATATGACAGCGTTTACTCCTTGGGATGCCTTAAGCAATCCTTTTATTAGTATTTCAGCCAAGTAACCCGGCCACTAATATTACTGTTTTATATTGATTTGTGCTGCCTGACACGCCACAATTAAGTATAGTTAAATCATTAGACGGATACGACGAATGGGCAACACTTTATCGTTTTATGAGTATCTGGCTATATGAAAACACCCAGAAAACTTTTAAAACAACAAATGATAGGTTTTACTATAACAGGCACCCTCAGTACACTGATTATGTTTCTGCTCTACATTAGCTTTAATAAACTAATGAATTATCAATATTCTTATTTAATCGCCTACGCCATTTCAGTTATTACGCTTTATTTTATGAATATCCGGTTTGTATTTCACACGCATATGTCATTAAAGTCTTTTTTAAAATTTCCTTTAATTTATCTGTTTCAATATTTAGTGGGTGCAGTATCAATAAAAATTCTGGTTGAATATGGCTTCTCAATTACTTACGCACCTTTAGTGGTAATTATTATTTTACTGCCCATCACGTTTTTGCTTAATCGCATTGTCTTAATAAAATATTAGATAACTCAGCTACCTGGACTTCAATGGCGTTCTATGAAAGCATAGTAATTTGAAGTATCTACATTCTCTTAATGACAGGAGGTCACCCGTGTTACGCATTGGATTAAAAGTATTAGCATTATCCTTGCCATCCCTATTCCTAGCCAATGGACTTGCTCAAGCAACAACTGAATACACGCCCGTTCTTGGCAAAACAATGACCCAAGCAAAACAACAGGATATGACTCCAAAGGATGCCTTACAGCGTTTAAAAGATGGAAATCAACGTTTTTTAAACAATAAAATGATCACGCGCGATTTCATACAACAAGCCAAACAGTCTGCTTACAGCCAATACCCTTTCGCTGTAGTATTAAATTGTATGGATTCACGCAGTGTTCCTGAGTTATTTTTTGATCAAGGATTAGCAGATCTATTTACTTTAAGAGTTGCAGGAAATGTACTGAATACTGATATTCTGGGCAGTATGGAATTTGCCACTAAAGCAGTTGGAGCACGTTTAATTGTAGTATTGGGTCATACCTCATGTGGCGCTGTCGATGGAGCCTGTAATAACGTGAAACTTGGACATTTAACTGATGTTTTAGATAAAATTCAGCCCTCCGTTCAATCTGCAATGCATGCTTTAGATACTAAAGATTGTAAGAAACCAGAATTAATTGATGCCATCACTAAAGAAAATGCTTTAGCTGTGGCTCGAGAAATACAGCAAAAAAGCCCTATTATAAAACAATTAATTGAAAGTAAACAAATAGGGATTGTTGCCGGTATACATGATCTTAAAACAGGTGAAGTACATTTTTTTGAAGAAGAACGTTCTGTTCCGCGTTCCTAATCTTAACAATAAAATACAAATCGTAGCCAGGGTGCGCGCAGCGTATCCAAGGCTACTTTATCCGCTCTATCCTATAAATCCAAAGCAAGTATTTTTGAACCATCCTGATGTACTTGTGAGGGTGTAATCAATTGCGTTAAATTTTTAGCACACCATCTATCGGCCACAATTAAAGCCTGCGGATTAGTACCTTTCTGTAACCAGTAATCAGCGCATTCGACTAATAATCCTGCCGCAAAAGTTTGCACCATACTAAATGCAAAACTGCGTGCAACAAGCTGTTGTTCTGCATCACTCATAGCTGACATTGTGTTTATATAGTGTTTTAACGCATCTAAAGCATCTTGAGTTTTCTTTTTAGAGGCATCAAGTTCTTTCGCCTGAACTTTATTAATGCGTTCTTGAATGCCCTCAAGAAAAGGTTCAGCTGCATTTTCTTTACGAATAGAACGCAGTACATCCAAACTCAGAACATTCGTTGTGCCTTCCCAAATGGATAAAACCTGCGCGTCACGCAATAAATGAGGTAAGCCTGTATCTTCAATGTAACCTGCACCACCAAATGCTTCGAGCGCTTCGCTGACTACCGAAATTGCTTGTTTTGCGGTATATAATTTTACCAAAGGGGTTAACAACCTCAATATGGCTGATTCAGCTTGGGTCGCTTTTCCTGTCTCATCCTTTCCTAATAACTCAATAGCATGAAACACTAAATGAAAAGCCGCGGTGAATTCTACGTGCATCGCGGATAAGGTTTCTAAATGCAAACCATGCTCTGCAAGCGGGCGACCAAAAGCCTTGCGCTTCATTGCATAATCGCGAGCAAGAGCAATAGCACGACGCATATAACCTACAGCACAACAGGCATTATAAATTCGGGTGATGTTGAATAAAGAAGATATTTTTTTCACCCCATCACCCGGCCCACCAACTGGAATCGCCAGCGCACCAGTTAACTCTAATTCTGCTGTAGGCAAAGCACGCGTACCTAATTTATCTTTTAAACGATTAATACGTATGCCATTTAAAGTTCCATCAGCATCACGAAGTTCCAAATAAAAAAGACTTAAGCCTTTGCTTCCTTCTGGCGCGCCTTCTATGCGAGCTAGAGTCATTGCCATCTGTGAAGTAGTGGCGGAGGTAAACCATTTTGTACCATAAAGTCGGTAATTCTGCCCCTCCGGTTTGGCAATAGTTGACGTTGTGCTGACATCTGAGCCACCTGTACGTTCTGTCATCCATTGGCCTGAAGTCCAGAATTTGTCTGGATCAGAAGAAGTCAGGTGCGCAAACGCATTATTTTTAAGCGCCTCACTACCATAAAGTTCCAGAGCACGCGCAGCACCATCCGTCATCGCCAACGGGCAGGTATAAATTGCTGAAGAAGGATGGAACAGATAAAGTTTTACGAACTGATGAATACGTGAAAATTCACCATGCTTACGCTCATATCCAATGGCAACCAATTGTTCCGTTGCAGAAACTCTGTCCAGCTCTTTCCAAGCATCAGCAAGTTCAATTCGGTCAATGCGTTTACCCCAGGCATCGTAAGGAATATGCCGTGGCGGTGTCGCTTCTGCGGCTTTTCCCAAATGATAAATATCAGTAACCACTCGATGTCCCATGCGCTGGAATTCAGATTCTAATTCTTGAAGTATGAGCGGCGGCATTTTCCATTGTAAATAAGTATTCAAAACATGATCTTCGGTGTATTGATTACCTAATTGCGGTGGCGTTTGAAAAAATTCATTCATGCAGTAAATCCTTTTTTAGCTTGTATCAAACCTACACTCAAAGACAAAGACAAAGACAAAGACAAAGACACTGTAAATATAAAGGAAAAGAATTTATCCATCATTATTCCATTTAATGATCGATAATGAATTCTGATATATCTGTAACCAATAAAAAAGGCGTATCAAATACGCCTTCGTTCTTAAATTGGGTATAAACAGTAAGATTGCGTACAGTCCGATTTCTCTAGGGGGAATCCTCTGGAGCGCTTTGGGCTTCTTAGTCGAGCTAAGCATGCACACCACACTCTCAATCTGGTTTCCAGTACATGAGCCTGGCTGAACAATGGTACTGCTTATGATTCTATATTAGGCCACTCTCATGACTAATTCCACCTTCTTTTAGTTATTTATTGCAAAGATATCGTCAAGAGTATTTATTTGAGTTTACCGAATCTATCGGGAATTAGAACTTATTATACGGATAAAACCCAAGAAACGGCCAGAAGCACTGACGGTGCCAACCAGAATCAATGAATGTTGGTCGATGGACTTTATCCATGATCAATTAGAAGATGGTCGTAGTTAGTGAAACCTTGTACTACCATTTTCTCACTTTTTTCTTTAATCACTATTCATTGAACAAGCGATTTTGTTTAAATTAACGGTTCTTGTTACTAATAATGCTAATAACATTTTGGAAAAACATGTGATGTGCGCTTTGTTCCAATTGAAGCTTGTGTTTAAAATATCGATTAACTCGTTGATATGATCTATATGATATAATATCGCTTAGGAAGCGTGAGATTATATTTAATTTTCAATGAGTTACAACCTAATTAAATTTTGTCGTGTACAGGGAAAATTTAATTAAAAAAAAACGGCTATTAAGCCGTTTCAAAATAAAACCCTGACAGTGACCTACTTTCACATGAGGAGACCTCACACTATCATTGGCGCAAGTTCGTTTCACTGCTGAGTTCGAGATGGGATCAGGTGGTGCCAAACCGCTATAGCCGCCAGGAAAACTGATTTTTTGCTTTAATGCCTTATTGATCGGCAGTTTCTAGCAAATAATTTGGGGTGTCTTTTAATCTACAGGTTAATCAATTCAATTAACCGTCTGTTAGTTTTTATTCAATTAATATTGAAAAAAAAAGCGGCTAAGAAGCCGCTTTCGGAATAAAACCCTGGCGATGACCTACTTTCACATGAGGAGACCTCACACTATCATTGGCGCAAGCTCGTTTCACTTCTGAGTTCGAGATGGGATCAGGTGGTTCCAAGCCGCTATGGTCGCCAGGAAAACTGGTTCTGCATGATTGCCCATATTGGCACTCAGCAGGTGGTAAATAATGAGTATTCGTTCGTTCTCGCAGGTTCTTACACCCACGCACATTGTATTGTCTACAATCCAAAGCAACTCAGATTATATGGTCAAGACAATCAGCCAATTAGTACAAGTTAGCTTCACACATTACTGCGCTTCCACACCTTGCCTATCAACGTCGTAGTCTTCAACGGGCTTCATGGGAAAACTCATCTTGAGGGAGG
>JARLJQ010000001.1 GCA_031291115.1 Legionella sp. | reverse complement strand
ATTGAATGAGCCTTTACAGGCTTGTCACTGTTCTGTAAGCCCTTCAACACTTTAGTCACACTCGAGGGAGCGAGCCCCCCTTTGACGGGCCGACAAGGCTGCGCCTGGGCAGACACAAAAAAGAAGGAACACATCATTAAGCCAATAATAATTCGTACATAAGGCATTGTTGTCTCACTATATTAGTTAACTCAATTTTAGTATAGACCATAAATGGCAAATAATTAGACATTAACGGGATTTTTTAATCCATTTGATATTTTATAGAGCGTAATTTACAATTAAATACTGCTGTAAATAACAAAAAATGGCCGGTTCATCCAAGCTGTTCTGCTCTCAATATTTATTATTAAAGTGCAGGCATTAAACACCAAAAAATGCTATCATTTACTCGATGAACAAATGAAGCAAATTCATTCTGACAAATTTTAAATTTATGCGTTCTCAACGAGCTGTAACTGACCTTCGTCACTGGTTGAATAATAAATTTTTTGTTGTTGGAGAAAATTCAACACATCGCTTTTTCGGTATAAAACCTTGCGACCTATTTTTAAATAAGGAACACCACCACCCGACCAACGGTTACGTTCAAGTAACTGAATGGAGCAGCTTAATACCGCAGCAATAGTTTGTTGATTAAATAGCGCAGAATAAAGATCGAATTCAAAGAAGCGTTATCGAATGATATTGATTGATACTAGAAATAAATACTAAACATACCATGTCATGAATTCGCGAATCGCGAATTAACCATAGCTTTCAGTATGCAAGATTTATTCATGTCCCATACGTCCCATACGTCCCAATGTTGCAATGTTGCAATGTTGCAAAAGAAGGCTGGGACGAATCTAGTCTATTAGTGAAAACCCAAAATTATCTTTTTGATTAAAATCATAAAAATGGTGTTCATCAAGTAAATTTAAGTTATTAATTTTTAGACCTGTAGTTAATCGTTTCAAGACTTCTACGTCTTCATGATTTCCTCAAACAGCATAAACAGGAACTGAAAATTGTTTTACACCTGCAATAGAATCTGGAAAATCACCTAATAGCTTTTCTTCTTTTACAATCTCAATTAATTGTTCGCGTTCAGTTTGTTTATCAACATCATATTGGCGCCAAAGGGGTGAATGGACCACTAATAAACGTAATTCTCTTGGACTTAGACGATAGACGCTCTCATCATCATAAAAACCAAAGTCACCCGCATGAATAACCATATCGGCATTAGTTTGAGCCACCAATTGATTGATGATATCCAAATTTCCATGAGTATCGCTGAGTAATAGAATTCTGCGCATATGAAACTTAGCCTTTATTTAAATCAATTGAAGCGGGGCAAATTATAATTAACTAACTTATTTGTGTTATTGCTATAGAACAGTCACCTACTTGTATGCTAACCCCGGGTGTCGTTGGTTGCGAGACACCAGCTACTTGTGCATATGAAGTTTGTCCGCTTAAGTTAATAGTTTGTCCTTGAGTATAATTATTGACAGATGTACCGGCCATTGACGCATTCCAGGAAGAACCATTAGCCATTACGGTAGTACCGGAAAAGCCTATTTGACTTCTTGGTATAGTATCGCGGGTTACCAAGCTTGCGTCAGTAAGATAAAATGTTATTTGGATGACGTCATAAGATGTCGCACTATTATTTTGTAGTACTAAACCGCAGGTATAATTTGTAGAATAAACGCCAGTTTTATTAATAGTAAAAGTTCCTGTTGTCCTATCATAAGAAGGTGTTTGAGTCGTACTATTACTTTGTTGTATGTTAAACAGAATAGGAGTGGGTTGCGATACGGTCTCGCTAAATGCTATTGGCCCGACAACAGGTTGTGACACTGGATAGGCAGCAAAACCACGTTGTACAAACGCGGTTTTTTTGCTGTTTAATGTAGAGGTAACCCAGGCTTGTGTTGCAAATTGAAAGCTTGCAATTTTTTCCAGGACCCATTGCTGGGATGCAGGATTAGCTGCCTGTAGATTGGTAGAGATAACCGTCAATCCCATAAGAGCTAAGGATAGGGTTTTAATTGTGTTGATCATCATTTTTTCTCATCCTTTGAGTTAAACTGCGTAATTTAGGCCAAGTAAAACCCCATTTTGTACGGGTATATTCGAAACATGCCCAGTCAAGTCATTGGCATTGGCGCTAAAGTGAGGATTGCCGCCAAAGACACCTTGATACATTAAATTAACCATGGCTCTGTCATTAATTTGATAACCTAATCCAGCTTGTACTGTTCCGGCAATCTTTGATTGATTGGCAATGCTATCGCGATTATCAAATTGCCACATACGGTAGGCAATCCCTCCTTTGAGCTGAGCAATAACGGGCATGCCATAAAGCGGCTGAGTTTTAATGGTTGCTTGTAAATCAAGTACTGGCTTTAAAGTAGTTTGAATGGGTAATCCGCCGAGTAAATCAATGCTTTCTTGAGGTACAGAAAGGCGCATGGCATTCCCATTTTGCACTCCAAGTTCCAAGCCGAATCCTAGTTTTTCCGCTTGGTATACGTCTCGACCGATAGCAAGCCGGCCAATAGCAGTGTCACCATCATTACTGTGCATGTTTTGAAATTGGCTGAAACCTAAACTTGCGGTAACTGACCAGGGGTGTTCCATCGTAACTTCATTGGGTCCCATCTGGCCTGCATGAGAATGCATGGCAATCATACATCCTGATAATAAACCAATGGCCTTTTTATATTCCTTAAAACTCATCTGCATTTCCTTATTACTATTATTAACTGTAACGGCTCGCGTCTATAAACACCTCGGCTCGCAATTATCGCATTTTTTTGGCCCAAATTAATTGCGACTATAATTTAACTTCGGCCCACTTTAATTGCTTCTATAAAAATTCCGGCCCACATTAATTGTGAATGAGTCCAATTTAATTTGCAACCGCTCTATCGACACCCTCCATGACGCAACCCACAGGACTGATGACCATAATATACTATACGACCAACCAAACTTAAAGTGGCCGCTGATAAAGCTTGACCAGCTGCTTGTAATTTAAGTCGCTCTCATTCAGACTGCTCTAAAAACAGAATAATCTACCAGGTGCAATGAGCGGAGTTGAATCCGGGTTTACTTATAATGTTCCAGAGAAGTTAAAGGACTCACTACCTTCGCCGGAAGAATTAGAAGAAAAAATTCTATTTGAACTTGGGTTAGAGGAACCTTTCAGTGGCAAATAAAGTGGGCTCATTCACAATTAATGTGGGCCGGAGTTTTTATAGAAGCAATTAAAGTGGGCCGAAGTTAAATTATAGTCGCAATTAATTTGGGCCAAAAAAATACGATAATTGCGAGCCGGGGTGTTTATAGACGCGAGCCGTTACAATTAAGCCGTAGCTAAATAATCCTTACCAAACTGCTCTAAATAATCATTATAATTACCCAGATAATTCTGCACACCATACTGTTCTGTTAACACCAGAACACGTGTTGAAATATCATCAATAAAATAACGATTATGGCTGACGAATAACACAGCACCAGAGAAGCCTTGAATTGCTTCAATTAAGGCATCAATAGATTCCAAATCCAAATGGTTGGTTGGCTCATCGAAGATTAAAACATTATGCTTTTCTAAAATAAGCTTCGCCATAATTAAACGTGCGGATTCACCACCGCTTAATACGCCAATCTTTTTGTCTACATCAGCACCGCGAAATAATACTTGTCCTAAAATCTTTCTGATTTCCTGTCCAGGAGCAGCAATATTATCTTCCATCCATTCATAAACCGTTTGCTCTGGATTTAATTGAGTACGGTAGTCTTGCGCAAAATAACCCACGCTAACCGTATCACTCCATTCAAACTTGCCTTCATCAGCATGCAGTTCAGTTAATAGAATTTTCAATAAGGTTGATTTACCAATACCATTCGGTCCTACAATAGCGCACTTGTCACCACGTTGAATGTTAAAGGATACATTTTTTAATAAAACACGCTCATCAAATTTCTTATGCAACTGATCTACAGTAACTACTGTTTTTCCCGAAGCTTTTTTCTGCTGAAAATTAAAATGGGGTTTGAAAATATTAGAATCTTTAATCTCGACCAATTCAATTCGGTCAATCATTTTTTGTCGTGAAGCCGCTTGTGTGGCTTTACTTGCCTTCGCACCAAAACGGTCTACGAATCCTTGTAAGGCATCAATTCTTTTTTCCTGATTCTTCAGCTCACTTTGCTTTAAGCGTAAGCGCTCTTCTTTTGAGAAACAAAATTTATCGTAATTTCCTGGGTAATCCATCACGGTATCGTAATCAATATCCAGAATATTCGTAGATAGGTTATTCAAGAAGCTTCTATCATGCGAGATGAAAATTAATAAACCTTTAAATGAAGTTTTCAAAAACTCTTCAAGCCAGGCAATAGAAACGATGTCCAAATGGTTGGTTGGCTCATCAAGTAGCATAATATCGGGTTGCTGATACAAGACCTGCGCTAATAAAACACGAAGCTTATAACCACCAGATAAGGCGCTTAATGGCCCTTGATGGAATTTCTCAGCAATACCTAAACCCAACAGTAAATTTTTTGCATTAGATTCAGCCTCATAACCGCCTTGGCGCATGACGACTTCTTCTAATTCACTCAGGCGATATCCGTCTTCTTCAGTAAACTCTTCTTTAGAATACAAGCTTTCTTTTTCAGTAAGCGCATCCCATAAAACCGTATTACCACGAATCACTACATCAATGAGACGATTTGTTTCATAACGGAAATGATCTTGTTTCAGGATACCAATTTTAAGGCTTTTTGCTTTTTCAACAGAACCTGTTGAAGCCTGTTCTTCCCCTGATAAAATTTTAAGGAAGGTAGATTTCCCAGTACCATTCGCACCAACTACACCATAACGTTGTGTAGGCAATAAGATCAAATCAACATTTTGGAACAAACTCTTTGGTCCAAACTGTACCCCTATATTTTTTACATCTAACATTGGCCCGGCCTCAGTTGATAATGGTTACCTGCGTTGCAAACTCGCCTCGTTCGCCCTGCTTTAAAACGTAATTGATTTTTTGCCCTTCTTTCAATTCTTTATAACCTGCTGATTGCACTTCAGAAAAATGTACAAAAACTTCATTGCCACCTTGGTCTGGAGTAATAAATCCATACCCTTTAATCTTGTTAAAACGTACTACGATACCTGTTTGCATAAAACAATCCTGTGTAAATAATAAAATATATGTACGATAATTGACGACATCATACCATAAATAGACGCAAATTGCGCAATTTAAATCCACTCCCCGTCTTTGCGAGCGCTAGCGAAGCAATCCATTACGGAACTTTGTTGGAGCTCAGAACTGGATTGCTTCACTTCGTTCGCAAAGACGACAAATTTCAACGACGTGCTTTAAAGAAATCAGATAATAAAAGCGCGCATTCAATCTGCATTATCCCCTCATCAATCTGTACTTTATGATTTAAAGGATAACCTTGCAGCAGATTATACACGGAACCGGCGGCTCCCGCCTTAAAGTCACGCGTAGCAAAAACCAAACGTTTAATACGAGCATGCACAATAAGTCCTGCGCACATCGAACAAGGCTCTAAAGTAACGTATAAAGTAGAATCTAATAAACGGTGATTTTTAAGATGCTGAGACGCTTGCCTCATTGCTCTGACTTCTGCATGATCAGATGGATCATGGCTGTGCTGCACGGCATTTCTGCCGCTGCCTAATAGTTCATTCTTTTTACTAACCAATACTGCGCCGATAGGTATCTCACCTTCTGTTTGGGCAAGAACAGCCTGTTCATAGGCTTTTTGCATCCAGTATTGATCGTTCATTTATAACCCCGTCGTAGCCCCGTCATCCAGAGCGTAGCGAAGGACCTCCCTTCGATTGGCACAGTGCCACTTGATGGGAGATCCTTCGCTGCGCTCTGGACGACGGTTTTATTCCCACTCAATAGTAGCTGGTGGCTTACCCGAAATATCATACGTCACACGTGATACATGATCCACTTCATTGATAATTCGATTGGACACCTGGCCTAAAAAGTCCCAAGGCAAATGCGACCAATGCGCGGTCATGAAATCAATAGTCTCTACTGCACGCAAACAAATCACGTAATCGTATTTACGACCATCGCCCATCACGCCCACACTTTTCACCGGCAAAAATACAGCAAAAGCCTGACTGACCTTATTATATAGATCTGCTTTACGCAGCTCTTCAATAAAAATAGCATCGGCTTTACGTAAAATGTCCGCATATTCTTTTTTGACCTCAGCTAAAATCCGCACACCTAAACCTGGTCCAGGAAATGGATGTCGGTACACCATATCGTATGGCAAACCAAGCTCCAGTCCTATGCTGCGGACTTCATCTTTAAATAATTCACGCACTGGCTCTAACAATTTCAACTTCATCGTCTCAGGTAAGCCGCCTACATTATGATGCGATTTAATTACTACAGAAGCGCCATTAGTACTGGTTGCTGCTGACTCAATCACATCAGGATAGATGGTGCCTTGCGCTAACCAGGAAACATCGGTAATTTTATGCGATTCTTCGTCAAATACTTCGATAAAAGTGCGGCCTATAATTTTTCTTTTCTCTTCAGGGCAAACCACACCTTTTAATGCATTAAGAAATTTCTCTTCAGCATTCACGGCAATAATAGTAACGCCCATGTGCTGACCAAACATCTTCATGACTTCGTCTGCTTCATTAAGACGTAAAAGACCTGTATCAACAAAAACACAAACCAATTGCTTGCCAATAGCCTTATGCAATAAAGCAGCAACCACAGATGAATCCACACCACCCGATAAACCAAGTAATACTTTTTCAGTACCTACTTGTTCTCTGATTTTATGAATTGCTTCATCAATAATCAGCTCAGAAGTCCAACTGGTAGGTGCCTTACAAATATCAACAACAAAACGTCGTAAAATTCGTAATCCTTGCAAAGTATGCGTTACTTCTGGGTGAAACTGCACTCCATAGAGATGACGACTTTCATCGGCCATTCCTGCAATTGGTGCATTACGCGTTTCGCAAATCACCTTAAAACCTTCAGGTAATTCGGTAACTTTATCACCATGACTCATCCAGACGTCTAATAGGTCTTCACCGTTATCGGTAGTGCGATCGGAGATTTGTGAAAATAATTGGCTGTGGCCATGTAATTTCAGTTCAGCATAACCAAACTCTCTTACCGTAGAAGATTTCACCTCGCCACCTAATTGTACTGCCATGGTTTGCATGCCATAACAAACACCCAATACAGGTAGACCAAGAGAAAATATCCATTCAGGTGCGCGTGGATTTGCATGATGAGTCACGGTAGATGGACCGCCAGATAAAATCACACCACAAGGATTCAGTTTTTTAAATTGATCTTGCGTGATATTAAACGGATGAATTTCACAATACACGCCCAACTCACGAACGCGTCGTGCAATCAATTGAGTATATTGCGAACCAAAATCAAGAATAAGCAAAGGATGTTGTTTTAAATCATTCATTATTAATTATCCACCTGATAATTAGGTGCCTGTTTGGTGATACTGACGTCATGAACATGTGACTCACGCATTCCCGCATTAGTTACTTGTACGAATTCAGCTTTAGTATGTAATTGTTCAATAGTTTCACATCCAGTATAACCCATGCAAGAACGCAAACCGCCTAGTAGTTGGTGAATAATAGTCTGTACCAAACCTTTATAAGGAACACGACCTTCAACCCCTTCAGGTACCAATTTTTCTGAACCTAATGAAGCATCCTGAAAATAACGATCGCTAGAGCCTTGTGCAGAAGCCATTGCACCGATAGATCCCATACCTCGGTAACTTTTATAAGTAGTTCCTTGATACAACTCAATTTCACCAGGAGATTCTTCCGTTCCGGCAAACATGCTGCCTAACATCACTGTATCTGCACCCGCTGCAAGTGCCTTACACACATCGCCAGAAAAACGAATACCGCCATCAGCAATAATTGGAATCTTACCTTTCAGCTCACGTGCCACATTGGCAATCGCGCTGATTTGTGGAACACCAACACCGGTTACAATACGTGTAGTACAGATAGAGCCAGGGCCAATACCTACTTTAACCGCATCAGCTCCCGCTTTATACAAATCACGTGCAGCTGCCGCTGTAGCAATATTTCCACCAATAACCTGAACAGTTGGATAATGTGTTTTAATCCATTTCACGCGATCAATCACACCTTGAGAATGACCATGTGCCGTATCCACGACAATGACATCCACACCCGCATCAATCAGGGCAACAACACGCTCATCAGTACCTTCACCAACACCAACAGCAGCACCTACACGTAATTGCTCAGAGTCGTCTTTACAGGCATAGGGATTTTCTTTTGCTTTTTGGATGTCTTTTACTGTAATTAAACCACGTAATTCAAAAGCATCATTCACTACTAGTAATTTTTCAATACGGTGTTTGTGTAACAAGCTGCGCACTTCTTCACGACTGGCACCTTCTTTAACCGTTACTAAACGCGACTTATGCGTCATGACTTTATCAACAGTTAACGATAAATTCGTTTCAAAGCGAATATCACGGCTGGTAACAATACCTACCAAGTTTTCACCTTCAACTACTGGAACACCGGAAAAATTATGTTTCGTCATCACGTCTAATAATTCTTTAACCGTAATATTTGTAGTAACTGTGACAGGGTCTTTAACCATACCACTTTCAAATTTTTTCACTTTACGCACTTCATCAGCTTGCGCGGCAATCGTCATATTTTTATGAATAATCCCAATACCACCCTCTTGCGCTAAAGCAATGGCAAGGCGTGCTTCAGTCACCGTATCCATCGCAGCGGATAATAAAGGCATATTTAAAGTAATAGTGCGTGTTAATTTGGTTTTTAAGGACACATCTTTAGGAAGAATTAAAGAGTGCGCAGGGACAAGCAAAACATCATCAAACGTCAAGGACTGCTGCACAATAGTAAGAGCCATTTCATTCCCAGTAAAGTAGTTAAATTAACCAGACAGTATACTACAAATACTAAATAAATTAAATAGTTCAAACTCGAAACCTTGCGTAAAAAATAGCAATAAACAAACAAAACTGCTTATTTCGGATATAAGACACAAACACTTGAATTCTTAATAAGTTAACGTGTACACTGTTGGTTAAATATTGTGTTGAATCAAAAAAAATGGGATGGGTTCAGCGTTGGCTAAAATAATTGTAGTTACATCGGGTAAAGGCGGAGTAGGAAAAACCACTTCTTCCGCAGCTATTTCTTCAGGTCTGGCCTTATTAGGTCATAAAACAGTTGTCATTGATTTTGACATCGGCTTGAGAAACTTAGACATTATTATGGGTTGTGAACGACGAGTTGTTTATGACTTTGTTAATGTCATTAATGGCGAAGCGAGTTTAAATCAGGCTCTGATTAAAGACAAACGTGTCCCTAACCTGTTCATTCTTCCAGCATCACAAACACGTGATAAAGATGCTTTAACTCTGGAAGGTGTTGAAAAAGTTCTTAATGATCTTTCTAAAGAATTTGATTTCATTATCTGCGACTCACCAGCAGGAATTGAAACAGGCGCATTAATGGCTATGTATTTTGCTGACCATGCAATCGTAGTAACTAACCCTGAAGTATCTTCTGTACGTGACTCAGACCGAATTCTTGGCATTTTGTCCAGCAAGACAAAAAGAGCAATTGATGGCGCTACTCCAGTACAAGAGCACTTATTATTAACACGTTATGACCCAGAACGAGTTGAACGTGGTGACATGTTGTCTGTAACTGACGTTAAAGAAATACTGGCTATTCCATTAATTGGGATTATTCCAGAATCTAAATCTGTTCTTAAAGCTTCAAATACAGGTATACCAGTTGTACTTGATGAAACAAGTGATGCGGGTATTGCTTATCAAGATGCAATTGCTCGTTTCCTTGGAGAGCAAAGACCCATGCGTTTTGTCAACAACGATCGCAAAGGATTATTGCGTCGCTTATTCAGTAAAAACAAGGAGGAAGTGACAGTATGAGTATATTCAACTATCTACGCAGAAAAACTGCTACTGCATCCGTTGCGAAAGAACGTCTGCAAATTATCATTTCTCATGAGCGTTCACAACGTAATACTCCTGACTATTTACCGAAACTGCAAGAAGAAATTCTTGCAGTAATCGCTAAATACGTTCAAGTAAACCGCGATCAAGTCAGCGTTAATCTTGAGCGCCTAGGAGATAACTCCGTACTTGAATTAAATATTACAATGCCAGATGACGTCTTGGAAGAAGCTTAAATTCTTTTAGACTGCTTCTGGTTGTATCCTCATAACTTAAACGCTGTAATTTAGGCGGTGTTTTTGCGCGCCAAATTTAATGTAATTTCTTGGTTAACCTGCCCCGTAAAACAGAATTATTCTCTTATATAAATATCAGTGTCTTCAGAATTTAATGCATCACATAATTTTATAGATAGTAACTCTGTTACTTAATGCTAGCCATCGCTCGCACAATAGCTGTTGATTTATCATAGATACATTAACATTCACCATTGCTCCCAAACCACATCGACCCGCGGGACAATTATTTCATTATCAAACTTTGCTGCAGAAAATAAAGGAGCAATTGTATTAAAAAGTAAATCATGGACAACTTCAGGTGATGATTCAACTATTCATATTGTAGATGGTCGCTTAGCTGAAATGTGTGGGACAAAACAGGAATTATTGGGCTGGTTTTTGGAGGTTTGTTGGGATGCGGCAAGAATTGCCGCCATGCTACTCACCAACAGTATTAACCCGGCCCGCGGTGAAGATTGGCTTGCGCGTTATCAGCTCGCAAATCCTGCTCCGCTGTAAATTCAACAACATTTGCTTTCGCATCTTCAACAAGCCGGGAAACGGCAACCAAATCGAAGTCCACGCCCCGCAACACCCGCGCCGCGCCAACACCATCCCCGCTGCCAGAGCACGCGCGCGAGCCTTTATATATTCCGAAATCCGAACCGAAACCACCTAGCAAAAGCCCGGCGGCTAAAACATTTTCGTTTCTCCCAGAAACAAAGTTATAAACATTAAAACCACGCTGGAATGGTGATGCTTTAAAATCTGGTAATGGATAAAATGGTCGATTTGCCTCACAATAGCGCTGTAGTAGCCACATCACGCCTCTCTGCGCCCCACCTACTTCGCGCCTCCACGTGTGCCCATTTTTGTTCTTGGTAAAGCCTGATGCATTTTCTATAGGCATTTAAAAGTCGATTAAAATCAGCATGAGAATCGCATTAGCGAATAGCAGGACGATTCAATTCATGGCCCATGGTACGCGCTATAAGGGCATGCTCCGCATTATTCGAGCAACGGGTTTTTGGCTTCAGGCTTGCCAAAGATGCTTTAAACGCCTCTAATACCGCTCTATCCAATGCCGCTTGTTTAGGTTCTGAACTTAGCTTAAGCTCAATCAATTCAACCGTTTTTGTTTCTTTATTCGCGTAATAGAATTGATTTTTGTAAAAGAGTATCCCGTCTGGGTTTTCAAGCGAGCGTGCTATCCCTGAAAATGATATTGATTCAGGGTCGTTATCCATCTTAACTAAATCAGCCCCATGCGCATTACGAGCATAGTGAATACCGCAGCGTGTGAGCTCACGGTGCATTGTACTTGCAATAAGCGCATGCTCCTCATTGCTAGAACGTCGGCTGCTGTTCATCTCCATATCAGTAAAAGAAGCGTTTAGTTTCTTCAATGCTTTTTGTTCCTCTTGTGACAGTATAATCGGCACCACCGTTTCTGTTTTTTTATTAGCGTAATAAAATTGATTGTTGTAAAAAATAATCCCGTCTTCATTTTCCAGTAAAGAAAAGGTTACTTCTGTTGGTGATGCTAGCGGGTCCATGTCGTAGCTTGTTTTAAAGCGAGTTACCTCTTCAAAGGGCACAGACGTGGGGTCTTTATCCATCTTAATTAAATCAGCACCACCACTGGCGATTTCTGCATGTTGCTGTCTACGTATAGCCTTATAGGCCTCGGGTATTAGTGGCTCAATTTTATTCCTCATGTCAGCATCAGCAAGTAAAGATATGAGTAGGTCCGGAGAAACATCATAAAATGTGGTGCCATCAGGGTCGGTTACTTGCCCTTTCTTAAATAACAGGCCAGGATTGGTGGCTACCATTCTTGCTAATTCATCAGTATTGCCTAAGACTACCGCGGTTAAGAGTGGATGAACTGCTTTTGCTTCATTGAGAATGGGCTGGAATATCTGATAATTTGACCTTGATGTGCGTGCTAATTTGGCAATCTGGTTTAATGGCAGATATTTTGCTGTTTCTCCTGCAGTATCCGCTTGTAACCCACGCCGTGTGTAATCAATACCCGTGGTACTACTGTTTGAATCATAAAGGCTCGAATCTTGCTCTTGTGTGCCTTTAGACATTTTGCCGCCCATTTGAGAACCTCAGGATTTCTTTTCATGTAGCTTAATTATACGATGTATTTTAATTGCACACCAGTGAGATAATAATTAAAGGTACAACGAAATTCATAATATATTTGACTGACAGACGCATGATAAACAGCAACTGTCAGATCAAATTTAATAACCTAAATCAACTCAGATTCTATACCTTTTTTATTTGCAGCTGCTTTGCTACTTTTTGACTCTTTATTAACTGAGGGTCTACGTAACTCATCATCACTAAAATCATCAACATGGATCACTGCTTGGCGAGCGACCTCAGCTTCTTTTAATTGCTTGGCTTCCTCTTTAGTGAGTACATCACACTTTAAAGCCTCATCTATTTGTTTTAATAGTGTCAATGATTTTAAAACACCCTCTTTGACTGCACGAGAAACTTTCTTTTCCAATTCCTCGACAGCACAGATTTTATGGAAGGCTTCTTCCATTCGACCTAAAGGACAATGCTCACCCGCTTTGCTGTATACCAAACGTGTTAATCGCGATCTGCTTTCGCACGGCTCAATTAAGATTTTCGCGACCTTACGACCCAGCTGATCATCCGGCTTGTTTCTATAGGTGCCAAATGGTTTTAAAATCAGATGCAAAGCAATACGCGCCCAACGCTGAGGGAAGTTAATGATTACACCTTGCATTGCCGCTTCACATTCATGCAATAACTGCTGGCAACTCCATTCAACTAAAGGTAAATCAGCTTGCGGCTCCCCATCTTCATGGAAGCGCTTCAATACAGCAGAAGTCAGATATAAAGTGCTTAACATGTCACCCAAACGTGCAGATAACTTCTCTTTACGCTTTAAATCACCGCCTAAAAGAGTCATTGAAAAATCAGCTAAGAAGGCCAAGTTAGTACTGTATTTATGTACTAATTGATAATAACGCTTCACGCTACTTGCAGGCGCTTTAGAAAAATAACCATCCGTCCAGGCAAAGATTATTGACTTGGTAAGGTTCGCAAGAATAAAGCCTGCGTGTGCGAAGAACGCTTTATCAAAGGCAACCAAATCATTATTTCTAACGCTTTCAAGCTCTGCAAATACATACGGATGGCAACGAATTGCACCCTGGCCAAAAATAATCAAGCTGCGTGTTAATATATTTGCGCCTTCAACTGTAATCGCAATAGGAGCACCCTGAAACGACCTGCCTAAATAGTTATTAGGACCAATACAAATTCCTTTCCCACCGTGCACGTCCATAGCATCCATGGATACTTGTCGGGCGCGTTCAGTCGTATGATACTTCAATATAGCACCAGCAACAGAAGGCTTAGCTCCATGATCAATGGCAGCAGCGGCCATGGTTAAAGCAGAGTCAATAATATAAGCGTTAGTAGCAATTCGAGCTAGAGGTTCTTCTATACCTTCAAATTTACCAATAGGCTGATTAAATTGTTTACGAATTCGTGCATAAGCACCTGTAGCCAAAGCCGCGGCTTGTGAGCCACCACTAGCACTGGAAGGTAAAGAAATAGCTCGTCCAGCACTCAAGCACTCCATCAACATGCGCCAGCCGTGCCCTGCCATTGCCGCGCCACCGATCAAATAATCCATAGGAATAAATACATCTTTACCTTGAGTTGGACCATTTAAAAAACCAGCATTTAATGGAAAATGTCTGCGGCCTTTAATAACTCCCGGGGTCACAGCAGGTATTAAAGCGCACGTGATACCAACGTCTTCACCCTTACCTAATAAATTATCTGGGTCAAACATTCTAAATGCCAGACCAACTACTGTAGCCACAGGGCATAAAGTAATGTAACGCTTATCCCAGTTTAACAACACACCAAGAACTTCTTCGCCATTAAACTCACGACGGCAAACAATTCCTTGATCCGGAATGGAAGCAGCGTCTGAACCTGCATTCGGGCCAGTCAATGCAAAGCAAGGTATTTCACGGCCATCAGCTAAACGAGGTAAATAATAATTTTTTTGCTCTTCAGTACCGTATTTGAGTAATAACTCACCTGGGCCTAACGAGTTGGGCACGGAGATTGTCGTAGCTGCCGTAATAGAACGACCATACACTTTAACCAAAACAGACATTTGCGCGGTTGCGGAAAACTCCAAACCACCAAAACGCTTAGGAATAATCATTCCAAAAAAGCGATTATCTTTAATAAACTGCCAGATTTCTGGAGGTAAATCAGTTTGATTATGCGTGATATCCCATTCATCCAGCATGCCGCATAATGTATCTACGGGACCATCAAGGAATGCTTGCTCTTCTTCAGTCAATCGTACTGAAGGCGCATTTCTAAGTACTGAGAAATCAGGAGCACCACTAAATAAATCCCCTTCCCAGCTTACGGTTCCTGCTTCCAAAGCTTCTCGTTCCGTAGAAGACATTGCCGGCATGGCTTTGCTTACTGCTTTGAAGCAGAATTTAGAAAGTAATTCACGTCTTAAGGGTTTAATTGCCCCTAGTATCAAGACCAACTGAACAATACATAAGGTGAGTTTCGTTAAAACACCAGGCGCTCCATAAGTGAAAATAAGCGCACTAAATAAAGCAAAGCTAATTGCCCACACCGAAATTGCTGCCTGGCGAGTTAACAATATTCCTGCGGCTCCTATTGTTGCAAGCACTAAAATAGCATGTAGCACAGTATTTTCTCCTTAATTATCTACAAACAATACCCGTAACTTCTTAATTAACCCCGAGAAGTTACGTCATCCCGAACAACGTGAAGGATCTCCAAACTCAAGCACAGAGCCACTTTCAGGAGATCCCTCGCTACGCTCGGGACGACGTTTCCCGAAGTTATTGAGAAGTTACCAATACCCGTTCCATTTAAATTTCACTGAGCTTTGGGATACCACTCAATTAAATCTTCATAACTTTAAGATTACAACACTTCCAAACGAATTAAAGCATCCTTAATTTGCTTAGCAATGACCTGCGGATGCTCCATGGGAAATAGGTGAGTACCTTGGGTTTTAAGGTTAATCACATTAAAATTCTTTTTCATATAACGCCTATCCATTTTACCTACCACCGTACTTTTGTCACCATATATTAATGCTGCTGGCGTTTTAAGCTTCCCTTCGTAATTGGGGATAACATGAGGAATAGTTCGGTAGATTTGATATTCGGTATGCCTGTCAAAGCGCAAGTAATATCCATCTTCTTTATGTTCTAAACCATAACTAATATAATCATCAAGACATGCTTCAGTAAAGGTTTTAAAAAGATCACGTGTTTGCAAATAAGCGATTAATTGCTCGTGATTTTTCCAATACTCGCGACGGCCTCGAGTTCTAAATGCTGGAGTGATGCGATCAATAACACCTAATGCTTTAGCAAGCCGAACCATATTGGATTTTAATGCACCTAATAAAGGTGAATCCAACATGATCACTGCTTTGAATAATTCAGGTTGTTCTATTGCTGCCAAAAGACTTAAAACACCACCCAAAGAATGCCCCACGGCAATAACCGGGCGGTCGGCTTGACGTTTCACGCTGTCTATCACTTCCAACACCAGATTGTGCCAATTTTCACTGACAGGAAATGCAGGGTTATGACCTATCTTGTCTATATAACAATAATCAAAATCAGGCTGTAAGGCATCCAGCATTTGCTTGTAGCATAATGCTGGAAACCCATTTCCATGAGCAAAATGAATCAGTTCTTTCATGCATGCACTACTTGTCTGCTCTCAGCTCTTAAAGCATACAGTGCAAAACTGTAGTATGCGGTTAACAAGAAGAACAAAACCACTCCCAGTCCCTGAAACACCGTGTTTAATGTCAGCATTAGAAGCAATAACAACAGCATTGGCGTGCCCGCAACAATCAATAAACGACAGGACGTTGCAAAATTGACTTTAAAGGAAAAGAAAATTCCTGAAAAGGTTTGTCCCAACAGCGCAAAGACAAGAAAAAACACTATAAAAATCGAGAAAAACATACCCACAAGAATGGGATACAACATGGCTTGCGAAGCGTATTTCAATCCTATAACTGAGTTTTGTTCTACAAGGTCCCTGCCGTTAAAAACCAAATTAGAACCTTCGCTAAATGGCTGCACAATTGGAGTACCTTTTGAAGAAGTCTGTTGTGCCAGATTAAACAGTTCTGGGCTTGGTATTCTGAATGAGATTCTGTCTTTATTGATTAAAATACTCATATACGGATATGCATCAGTAAATTGATTTACTTTTCCTGTGGTATCAATAACTACCGCCACCTGATTTTTTTTGTTTTTTATAAGATAAGGCATTGGCTTATCGAAATTTACCTTCCCATTTTGTATGTAAAATATAGGGATTTGCAATAAAGGCTCAGTAATCTGCTCTTGAAACGTTTGATTTAAACTAAGTGACATTCTAATAAAAAAGGGAATTGTAAGGATGCTAAGAGCCAATAAGAGATAAACAATACCTAGCCCTTTCCAACGCTTGCCAACATCTACATAAAGTCGACGCGAATAAAAAGACTTATATAGTGCTGAAAAGTAACCATATACAGGCGCATCAATGGGTTTTAATTGTTTTTCTTTACTCACACCATTCTCCAATCCGTTTACCAGTTTTCTGATGAAACACATGTAATTTCATTGTAGGCAGTTCTGCATAGAGTTGTCTACTTTCCAAAGACTTATCAGCAGAAACACGTAAAGTTAATGGCACGCCAGTTTTGCAAAATTTAGCACTGATTAGCTTATCTGCACCCATGTCATCTATAAATTCAACAGCAACTGCCACGGCCAGGGGATCATGTTCCGTACAAATCTGCACGTGCTCAGCTCTTATAGCTAAAACAAGCGCCTCTTTATCTTCAATTGACTGAGTAGTTTTAGGCAGAGGATAGTTAATCCCTAACTGAGTTTGAATGGTATTACTGGATTTATCATAAACTCCAGAAAAGACATTAAGAGGATAATGGCCGGTAAATCCTGCTACAAATAAAGTTTCAGGATGTTGGTATAACTCTTGAGGTGTTCCTATTTGCTCTACAATACCCTGATTTAAAACCATGACTCGTTCAGCCATAGTCATCGCTTCTGTTTGATCATGAGTTACATACAAACTGGTTGTATTAAATTGCTGATGCAAGCGTCTGATTTCATGCCGCATTTCGGTACGTAATTTTGCATCTAAATTAGACAAAGGTTCATCAAATAAAAATATTGCTGGAGAGCGCACCATAGCCCGTCCCATAGCAACACGCTGTCTTTGCCCACCAGAAAGTGCCTGTGGTTTTCGTTCCAAATAAGGTGTTAATTGCAATAATTGTGCAACGGACGTGACGCGTTGTTTAATTTCATCCGCTTTAAAACGACGCATTTTCAAACCATAAGCCATGTTATCAAAAACGCTCATATGCGGGTACAAAGCGTAGTTCTGAAAGACCATAGCCATATCTCTTTTTGCTGCGGGTATTTCATTAACGCATTGGTCATTAATCAAGATAGAGCCAGAGCTTATCTCGTCCAAACCGGCAATCAAGCGCAACAAGGTTGACTTACCGCAGCCTGAAGGACCCACGATAACCATGAATTCGCCTTTTTTAATCTCAACGTTTACTTTTTCTAAAATAGTTGTTTGCCCAACGTGTTTTGATACGTCAATCAAGTTTACTGTTGCCATACTTACTTCAGCCCTTTTTCAAACCAACGTTGCATAAACATCACTACCATACACGGCGGAATTAACGCAATCAATGCAACTGCCATAATGTAATGCCACTGTGGAATTTGATCTGCAACACCTGCAAGATAACGAATTCCCATAACTACAGTAGCCATTTTTGTTTCGGTTGTAATAACCAAAGGCCACAAATACTGATTCCAGCCATAAACAAACATAATCACAAATAACGAGGCAATTTGCGTTTTAGATAGGGGTAACAATATATCAAAAAAGAAGCGAAAGGCTCCCGCGCCATCCAGTTTTGCCGCATCAACAAGCTCTGAAGGAATGGTTTTAAAAAACTGCCTGAATAAGAAAGTGCCTGTTGCAGATACAAATAAAGGTAAGGTTAGGCCGGTAAATGAATTTAACAAGCCAAAAGATGCCACAACCTGAAAGGTAGGCACAATGCGAACTTCAATAGGCAACATCATTGTTGCAAAAATCAATGCAAAACACATCTTTTTAAATGGAAAATCAAAATACACCAAAGCAAAAGCAGAACCTAAAGCAATCATAATTTTGCCCAATGCAATTGTTAAAGCCATGCAAAGACTATTAAATAGCATAGAGGTAATCGGCTCGCCCCCAGTAACCGACAAACCTTCCGTCAATACAGCTTTCATATTCTGTAGTAACAAAGTTCCAGGAACCACAGGAATGGGAGATTGCATCATGGCACTGCCTTCATGGCTGGCGGCGACTACTGCCAAATAAATAGGCAATAACATGAACGCGATAAAAAAGCACAAAAAGCCATGTGATAAAACCCGATACACTAATTTCATGCGTAATGAACCTTTTTCTCAAGATATTTAAATTGCACCAAGGAAACTATCACTACAATAATCATCAACAATACTGATTGAGCTGAGGAGCTTCCTAAATCCATACCTTCAAAGCCATCCTGATAGACTTTGAAAATCAAATTCGTCGTACTGTTACCAGGACCACCATGAGTCATTACCTGAATAATACCGAAGGTATCAAAGAAACCATACATCAAATTCATAATTAAAAGGAAGAACGTGGTAGGCGACAGAATAGGAAAAATAATGTGCCAAAAACGTTGCCAGGGAGAGGCGCCATCAATAATCGCGGCATCAACTAAGGATGAAGGTACGGCTTTAAGAGCTGCAAAATAAAATAAGAAATTATAACTAAATTGCTGCCAACTGGCAGTGAGAATAACTACAGTAAGGGCTTGGTTAACGTTGTTAACGTAATCAAAGTTAATACCTAAAGACTGCAGCATCTGCGTAAGCCAGCCCAAAGTAGGATGGCATAAAAAGCGCCATAAAATCGCAGCAACCGCTGGAGCTACAGCATAAGGCCAAATTAATAAAGATTTATAAATTCCTTGCGTCTTACCTCGGTTATTAACTAATATGGCCATTAGTAAACCGAAACTCATCGTACATAAAGTAACACTTATGGCAATGACGAAGGTAACCCAAATTGCTTTACTGTAACTAGGGTCAAAAAACAAATCGGTAAAATTGGCAAAGCCTGCGAATTGTCGATGCAGACCAAAAGCATCCGTGTAAAAAAACGATTGCAATACAGCATTACAAGCAGGCCATATAAAAAATACAAGTGTAATAACAAGCTGAGGCGCTATAAACAGCCAAGCATAAAAACGCTGATGATTAAATTTTGCCATTAGCTCAACGAGTTAGGAAGTTCAGTTTGATGATGATTATATAGGGTCTGTTGACATTTCGCTAGATTGAGCCGAAATAGGCTGATTTTCAAGCACTGCCCGCAGCGCGGGCATACACTTGTATGTGAGCATCGGAGCGCAGAAAATCAGCCTATTTCGGCTCAAGATAGTAGAAATGTCAACAGCCCCTAGTTAAGGGTGACGTAACCATATTAAAATCAAAGCGGCACTCCTGATGAAAAGCATCACAAGGACATGTTACCTTTATTAAGATTAAGGAATTAATTTTGCGCTACGTACATATAGAAAATCCAGGTTCCCACAGCAGGCTAGTTATCGAAAATGGCCCCAATCCAACCTATACCAATACTCAAATTCTTGTTCATGTAAAAGCCACTGCACTTAACAGAGCCGACCTAATGCAACGCTATGGAAAATACCCACCACCTGTTGGTGAATCAGATATTCCAGGTTTAGAGCTTGCAGGAGAGGTAGTAGCGACAGGCGCTAAAGTCACTCAATTTAAGCCCGGAGATAGAGTATATGGATTAGTTGGCAGTGGCGCTTTTGCTGAATATTGTGCTGTTGAAGCTTCTTTAGCACATCTAATACCTGAGGGCTGGGATTACACGCTTGCCGCAGCGCTTCCTGAGTCATTAGTTACTGTACATGCCACACTCTTTGATTTAGGTGGGCTTCGAGAAGGCCAAACCTTGTTAGTTCATGGCGCGGGCAGTGGAATCGCCTCATTAGCCATTCAAATGGCCAAGATAGTTAATGCCACAGTAATCACTACCGTAGGCAGTGTTGAAAAAATTGATAAAGCGCTTCAGCTTGGTGCCGATCAAGTGATTAATTACAAAAAACAGGATTTTGAAGATTTAATTGCAGAGCAAAGCATTGATTTAATTCTTGATTTTATTGGTGGTGATTATTTTAATAAACACCTTCATCTGCTTAAGCCTCAAAGTAAATTAATTCAAATTGCCTGCCTCAGTGGCAGTACAGTGGAATGCAATCTTGCTTTGATTATGCGTAAACGATTACAAATAATTGGCTTTGTACTTCGCTCACAGAGCATTGATGAAAAAACTCATTTATGGAAATCCGCTCACCAAAAATGGAATGACGCACTTACAAAAAAACAGTTAAAACCAATCATCGACTCGGAATTTAACTTAGAACAAATGGAAGAGGCTCAACAATACATGCAAACAGGAGTTCATTTTGGCAAAATAGTAATTATATCGACTAAAATAATTTAGGATTTTTTGATATTTTTTCTATATAAAACAGGAACCTAAATCGAGTAAATATAGAATTTAATATTTTTTTTACGAAAATATATCTTTTTTTTCGATAAACCATTTACTTTTCCTTAATAATTTGTTAAGGATTATAATGTATCATTGGCTTGTTTAGTCTTATTCTATAGAGTAGTAATTGCCATGCACCTAGTTATAATTGCATTACATCATCCTGACAAATTTCCATCCCAATATAAGCGTATTAAAGAATCTACTGCTCACTTAGTTCATCAGTATGAAGGTGACTTTAAAAGTACCCAAATGCAAGCTGTAAACGGACTCATACAGTTTCTTAATGACGTAGTTAACTTGTATGATAGCAATGCAATAACATGTGTAACTATTCTTACTGATTTTAATTTGGGATTCAGCACGACAATCTCAAGCCCAATACCTTTATTAAACTCATATATTAATACCCATTTGACGGACAAAAACAATCAACGATTTCAAACACAAAATAAAAGCACAGCCTCATCTGCTAGCTCAAGTGCAAGTGCAGCAGCGCCTTCTTTCATTCCTGTTAATCTCTATTTTGAGGGCAGTGGAACCCTAGCTAATCCTGAATCAGGAATGCCTCAACACACAGTGAAAGAGATTATGGATCTGTATGGAACTGCGAGAGGAGATGTAATGTCATTTTTGGCAACGTCTCGACCTTCTTCGCGTAATGCTTCGCGTAATAGCATGACTAGTCCAAGTTTGGGTCCTACGTATAGCCCAAGTACTAGTGCTACTGACTCTCGCGACCAAACACCGCTTAGCACTATCAAAAAAAATTCATCAGCAGATGATACAAATACTCCTCAGTTTCCAAACGTTTTGACCGCTTTATCAAGTTCACCTATTCCTCGTGACTCTTCTGCAAGTGCACCATCCGATGGTTTTTCTCTTTTTACTCGTGATACTTCTTCAAGCGTATCATCCGGAGGTTCTTCTCTTTTTCCTCGCGAGAATTCAAGCGCATCATACGATTTTTACGAAGAATTCACGCCATGTTCTTCTGCTACTCCAAACAGCACATCTGCCCTATCAGCTGCATTTCTCTCTCCTAACTCAAATAGAGGAGAGGACGATGAGATATTAACAGCAGTAGCAGAAGCAGAAGGGGAAGCAGAAGAAGCGGCAATAGAAACATTAATAGCATTAGAAGAAACATCAGCTGCACCAACAACTCCAGTACGCAAAAGGCCAGATCACACTATACTAAGCTTTACGCGAGAACTACATTCAAAATCACCAGTAGCGTCTCCAGTAAAAATAAGACCCGGACTTTTTGGAGTTCGCTCTAGTAATAATACACCTGTATCGTCGCCAATAAAGTCAGGTACTCCATCGCCACAACGTCCTGTCTTGACAGTTGAAGTAGACGAAGTAGCTGATGTAAGTAAGAGTCTTAGTCAACTTTTTAAATAATTTAAAAAAAAAGCCCTCTCTTTAATCACAAAGGAGGGCTTTTTTATTTTAATAAAGGTGTCTTCAAAGTTCGCTCCAACAACTGTGTATAAATAGGCTCATTACGAGCAAGCTGCATCACAACAGCTGATGTGATGCACGCAATCATTACAGGAAAAATCAATGAATAATTTTGCGTCATTTCCACCACTAAAACCGCACCAGTAATAGGTGATCGTATCGAGGCCGCAAAAAAAGCAGCCATCCCGGCAACTGCAAACATCCCCGGTTGGATTGAGAAATCAAGATGTAAAAAGCTTACTACATGAAACATTGCCAAACCAAGCACAGTTCCTAAAGAAAGCATAGGCGCGAAAATCCCTCCAGGAACACCCGTGGAATAACAAGCCATAGTACCAATAAAACGCAGTAACAATAAAAAGCATAACACTATAAAACCCGGAGAAATCATCAAGGCTTGATGAATTATATCCATCCCGCCCCCAACCGCTGAAGGATAATAAACAGCTAGAAAACCTACAGAAAAACCCACTGTTAACACATAATATATTCGTTGCTTTGAGGTGAATTTATCAATTACAGCTAAGGAGCCTATTAAGGAACGATTAAATAAAAGCGCTACACAGCCAGTAACGATTCCAAATAAAGCAAATATCCATAAAGAATCTAAAGACGGCAAATCAAATACACTCATCTGAATTGTAGGCTGCATTCCAATAATTAATCCCATAACCACCGTCCCGGTAATACAACTAATAACTACAGCGGTAAAACTAGTAAATGAATAATTGAATTGATGGCGCATCTCTTCCATAACAAATAAAGCACTGGCTAACGGTGCGTTAAAAGCTACAGCCAAACCTGCTGCTGCACCCGAAGCAATTAAACTGTGCCGTCGGCGAGGCGTCAGATTAAAAACTTCCCCAAGCATTTCTCCCAGATTGCCACCAATATGAATCATTGGACCTTCTCGCCCTAAAACCATCTTGGAGGAAATAGCTAAAATACCAAAAAAAAACTTTACCGGGAGTAAACGTCGCCAAAAAATAGGCCGAACATTTAATAAAGCACCCTCAATTTCTGGAACCCCACTTCCTGAAGCTTCAGGCGCAATATATTTGACCGCAAGATAAGCCGATAAAGCCATTAGCATGGAAACCACACCGGAAATGAGCGCAAGTGGCCATCCTTGCTCTCCTGTAAAGCGAAAAAAATGATCGAGCAAAGTACCTAGCAGATCTATTGATAAACGAAATGAAGATCCAACAAGCCCTACTAAAACACCCAATACTGTAGCTATGGCATAGAATTTCAGTAGTTTATTGCCCATGAGCCGGTACCATCCTCATTAAGTTAGTAATAATTTTTAGTCCGGCCTGATTCCCTAAAGACAAGATAGTCTCAGGATGAAATTGCACCGCATGAACAGGTAACTGCTTATGAGATACCGCCATAACAATCCCATCATCGCTCATCGCAGTAACCTCCAACTCTTCAGGCATTGCCTTCAGGCACGCATACAACGAATGATAACGACCGGCTTTAAAAGTCTCGCCTAATCCTGCAAACAAGCCCGAAGAATCCTGGACATTTATCATAGATGACTTACCATGCATTGGGTATTCCAAAACATCAAGAACACCGCCAAAATGCTCCACAATTCCTTGTAATCCCAGACAAACACCAAATAAAGGAATACCACACGCACTGACGGCATCAATCGTTTCTGATAAGCTAAAGTCACGTGGTTTACCAGGTCCTGGGGATAAAACGACTAAGTCGTAATTACCTTCCTTTAAATAATATAAAGCCTTATCAAAACGCACGGTACTGACTTCTGCACCGGTTTGGCGAATGTAATTTGCCAGGGTATGTACAAAAGAATCTTGATGATCAATCAGCAACACGCGTTTACCTTTGCCCGTTAAAGGCAATGATTCAGTTTTTCTTGGTAGCTGGCCGTTTGCATTATGCAACAAGTCTAAAAAAGCTGATGCCTTCAAACGCGTTTCTTGTTCTTCAGACTCAGCTACTGAATCATAAAGCACTGTCGCCCCCACACGAATCTCTGCAATGCCTTTTTCAATACGTACGGTACGTAACACCAAACCAGTATTTAAATTGCCATTAAAACCAAACCAACCCACAGCACCGGCATACCATTTTCGTGATGACGGTTCATGTTCTTCAATAAAATTCATAGCCCAAATTTTTGGAGCACCCGTTACGGTTACGACCCACATGTGTGTTAAAAAAGCATCAACCGCATCAAAGCCTGGTCTTAAAGTGCCTTCCACATGATCGACGGTATGAATCACTCGCGAATACATTTCAATTTGCCGACGGCCAATAACCTTAACCGATCCTGCTTCACAAATTCGTGATTTATCGTTGCGGTCTACATCGGTACACATGGTTAATTCAGACTCTTCTTTTGGAGAGTCTAATAAAATTTGGATATTTTGTGCATCTTCAATCGCATCCGCACCGCGTCTAATCGTTCCAGAGATGGGGCAAGTCTCTACTCGATTCCCTTGCACACGTACATACATCTCAGGCGATGCGCCAACCAAATATTCTTCCTCACCTAAGTTAATAAAAAATCCATAAGGTGAAGGATTAAGTTGGCGCATTTGTTTGAACAAGGAAGAAGGTTGTTCCTTAAAATGAGTATAAAAAGTCTGACTGGGTACTACTTCAAATAAATCACCACAGGCAAAGCGCTCTTTAGCTTTATTCACAATCTGAGCGTACTCACCTACCGCATGATCACAGTCTGTAGCGGGTTTATTAGATGGCTGATATGCTGAGCTAAAACCTTCTCGAGGCAGATCGTTTGTTGATTTAGCATTGAATTGAAACTCATAGCGTCTTACAAAAGCTTCTTCTTTACGGTGATTCACTACAAAAATTTCATCCGGCAAATAAAGAACCATATCCCTTTGTGACAGCTCACGTTCCTTGTGTTGCTGTAATTGCTCAAAATGAAAAATCAAATCGAAACCAAAGGAGCCGTATAAACCTAAATAAGGTTCTTCTGCTGATTTAAAAAATGCCAATAACAAACGAATTACAGTAAATGCGGAAGGCTGAAGACTACGCTCCTCTTCACTAAACACCTGCTGTGACTCTTTGATTTTAATCTGTGCCATAGAGGTATTTTTCGTCACAATCTCTAAAGTATACTGAGACTCCAACAATGGAAGAATAAAACCCAGTAAAACCTCACCACGCTGATTTAAAGCATCGATTTGAATCCAATTCTGCCTGCATACAAGTGCTAAAGGCGGATTACAAAAGCCAATGTCCCAACAAGTATAACGTCCAGGGTATTCAAAGCTTGAGGCAAACAAAGCCCCTCTTTGTGAATCCAAACGCTCAATAAGATGCTCAATACCTTCTTGATAATCCAAAGCCTGTTGAACAGACTCAATTTGAACGCCCCCATGGGTTTTAAATTGTTGCAACATGAATGAATAACTCAAAATAATTAAAGAGGATGAATCATTCTACTGCAAAAACAAGCGAGTGCCTATTGAAGTTGATATGGTGGATTTCTGGGCTTTACAGCCCAGTATACTATTGAATTTTTGCTCCTACACACTGTAGGCTGGGCTGTAAAGGCCAGAAGCGATCTCCTTGCTCAATAAAGAGAATATTTTGCTTTAATATCCCCATTACGCCCCCTCAAGCCATTTTTTTTTCAGCTTGCCCAACTCACCATTTTGCTCAAGAGCCTCTAATGCCTGATTGATTTGCAGCGTTAATGGCGAGTTCTTTTTCAAAACCAAACCATAGCCGTCATCGGATTTAGAAACAATGGCAAAAGACAGCCCGGAATTTTTCTGACTAAAGACAGCGCCTTGAGCTCCATCCACTAAGACCAAATCAACCTGCCCCGCTTTTAAAGCCGCTATGGCTTGATTGTTATTATCAATCACTAACAAATGAGCATCAGGAACATTCTTTTTTAACCACAGCTCCATAGTACTTCCTAATTGAGCGGCAATTTTTTTACCCTTTAATTGCTGTACGTCCTTTATTGGATGCTGTTGATCAAACACTGCAGCCAGACTTTCAAAGTAATAAGGCTTGCTAAAATCAAAATTCTTTTTTCGAGCTTCCGTGATGGTGATAGTAGAAATTGCCACATCAACCAGATTGGCATTTATTGCAGGTAAAATACCACTGAATTGCATGCTGTCGAATATCGCCTCTTTACCTAACTGTTTGGCAATTAAACGCGCCAAATCGATATCAAAACCTTTAATGTCACCCTTCTCATTATATTCAAATGGTGGATATTCTGCCGAGATTGCAAAATGAATAAATTGTTTGTTTTCTTCGGGAAGAGTGGCATAGCTCCATGATATAAAAAAGGTAAAACCAGCCAAGACCATTGTAAGCACATATTTCATTTGAATTTATATCCAGTAATTATCCATTTTACGAATGTAACAATCCAAACTTGATGTGTCAAGACAAAATGGATATACTTTCCAAAAAATGATTGCATATTCACTTGATGCCATAGGGGAACCACATGAGCCAGGATACAATTCTCGATGGGCATATATTAAACATTGTGCAAACAGAAGAAATTGCCGAGCAGATTGAGTTACAAAACAGTTTGAAAAGCAGAGGTTATGTTATTCCACAGGCTACTTTATCTCGCCGATTAAAAAAATTAAAAATCGCGAAAATTTCCGGGATCTATCAAGTAGTGGATTTTAATGTACCTAATCTGCCCTTGGTACTTAATATACAAGTTTCAGATTTTGGGCTAATTGTGTTGCACACGCATCCAGGAAACGCGAGCAGTCTCGCTTACTTTATTGATAGAAAATATGTGTCCTTTTCTTTGCAAAACACGAAACACTCAGGAATTTTAGGAACTATTGCAGGTGATGATACGGTGCTTCTTATAATCAAAGACAAAAATGAGTTAAAAAACGTAATTGAGTTGTTACAAAGCGAATTCCCTTATTTGCACCGAGGTTAAACGCTAATACAGCCCCTAAAAGTGGATAAATGTTTGTAACTTACACCATCCTCTATATAATAGTCTGTTTACAATTTGGATATCACTATGACCATCTCACCAGCAGAATTGGAAAAGCTTGCGCATTTAGCATATCTGGATACAGATTTAGATCACTCAGAAAAATTAATCAAAGAAATTAATGAAATTATGGATTTTGTCGACCAATTAAGTTCGGTTAACACTCATGAAGTACAACCCTTATTTCATCCTCTGGCGTTACATCAACGCTTAAGATCGGACGTAGTTACTGAAGAAGATTGTGTGGCTGAATTAGAAGCTCTGGCACCACTGTTTGAAGACGACCTCTACTTAGTGCCCCAAGTGATTGAACAAGGTAAATAATAATGGAACAACTTTCTCTAAAAAAATTATCACAGGCACTACACCAAGGTCAATTTTCCAGTGTGGAATTAACCAAGCATTACCTCGACAGAGCTCAAAAACATAAAGACCTCAACGCATTTATCAGTATGGATGAAGAACAAGCACTGCTTGATGCTCAAGAAGCAGATAAACAATTACAAAAAGGCCAAGGCAAATCATTAAGCGGCATTCCAATGTCCCTTAAAGATTTATTTTGTACTAAGCGCATGAATACCACCTGTGCTTCTAAAATGCTGGCAAATTTTCAAGCACCTTACGAAGCCAGTTTATCACTTAAGCTAAAGGAACATGGTGCCATTTTGCTAAGTAAAGCCAATATGGACGAGTTTGCGATGGGTTCCAGTAATGAAAACAGCTATTTTGGCCCGGTAAGAAACCCTTGGGATAAAGAACGTATTCCCGGTGGTTCTTCTGGTGGCTCGGCTGCAGCAGTTGCTGCAGGATTAATTCCATTTAGTATTGGTTCCGACACAGGCGGCTCAATACGCCAACCCGCGGCCTTTTGTGGTATCAGTGGTATCAAACCTACTTATGGATTGGTTTCACGTTATGGTATGATTGCTTACGCTTCAAGTCTTGATCAAGCCGGCCCCTTGGCGCGCAGCGCAGAAGACTTGGCGATTACCTTACAGGCTATGGCAGGATTTGATAATAAAGACTCAACTTCCGTTGATGTAACGATTCCTGACTATGAAGCAGAGCTGAATCTTCCTTTAGCAAAGATACGTATTGGAGTTCCTGCCTCTTTTTTCCAGCCGCAGGTCGATGATGACATTCAACAAGCCATTCATGAAGCGATTAAAGTATTTGAACGTATGGGGGCTGAGATTGTTAACGTTAATTTAGAGTTGCAAGACTTATGGGTACCTAGTTATTACGTGGTCGCCTGTGCAGAAGCCTCATCTAACCTGTCGCGTTATGATGGCTTACGTTTTGGTCATCGCAGCACTAAAGCATCAAGTCTTACCGAACTGATTCGTAACTCGCGCAGCGAAGGTTTTGGTATTGAGGTAAAACGCAGAATCCTTACCGGTACTCAAGTGCTTTCTTCCAAGCATTTTGATGCCTATTACCTGCAAGCACAAAAAATTCGTCGTTTAATTCAGGATGAGCTTATCCAGACACTTAAATCAGTTGATGTGATTCTTGGCCCAACAACACCAACTACCGCATTAAAGCTGGGCGAAAAAATTGCCGATCCGATTCAGAATTATTTAGCCGATGTATTTACTGTAGCGGCTAACCTGACCGGGCTTCCTGCAATTTCCATACCGGCAGGTTTTTCCAAAGGATTACCCATTGGTATGCAATTAATGAGCAAACACTTTAGTGAAAGTCGCTTGCTCAATATGGCCCATCAATACCAACAACAGACTAACTGGCATTTGGCCAGTCCAAAGCAATAGGTGAATTATGGAATGGGATACAGTTATTGGTCTTGAAGTACATGCCCAACTTAAAACAAAATCCAAGCTTTTTTCCGGGGCATCAACAGCCTTTGGTTCTGCTCCAAATTCGCAAACCTGCTTTATTGATGCAGGTTTTCCTGGAGTTCTTCCTGTATTAAATAAGGAAGCCATTACCATGGCCATTCAATTTGGCCTGGCAGTGCGTGCAGACATTAATGATCAGTCAGTTTTTGAGCGTAAAAATTACTTTTACCCAGACTTGCCTAAAGGCTATCAAATCAGTCAATTTCAAAGACCTATAGTAAGTCATGGTTCTTTAGCAATCACACTGGATGACGGCAATGAAAAAAATGTTCTTATTGAACGCGCTCATTTAGAAGAAGATGCGGGTAAATCCTTACATGGCGTAATACAAGGTTTTAGCGGGATAGATTTGAATCGCGCAGGCACACCCTTATTAGAAATAGTAACTACGCCCTGCCTGCATTCAAGCCAGGAAGCGATAAAATACTTAAAATCCTTGCATCAGCTGGTGCAATTTTTAGGTATATGTGATGGAAACATGCAAGAAGGCTCTTTTCGCTGTGATGTGAATCTGTCATTAAAACCCAAAGGTTCCAAAGTGTTAGGTACGCGTACCGAATTAAAAAATCTGAACTCTTTTCGTTATATTGAAAAAGCGATTGCTTTTGAGCAAGCCAGACAACAGGATTTATTAGAAAGTGGACAACCGGTAATACAACAAACTCGTCTCTATAATCCAGATACAAACAGTACGCACGCCATGCGTGATAAAGAAAATGAAAATGATTATCGTTATTTTCCTGATCCGGATTTATTGCCTATTCAAATTACACGCTTTGAAATCGCTGAGATTAAAAGTAATTTGCCTGATTTACCCAAAGCAATTTACACCCAATTAAAAAAAATCGACTCATTAAATGAAGACGACATTCATTTCCTGCTTTCTGCACCGGCAATCTATCATTTTTATAAAGAAATAAAAGTACTGACTCGTGCTCCTGAAAAAATGATCATTAACTGGTTAAAAGGACAATACGCAGCAGCGGTGAATGAACATCATAGCTCATTTGAAACACCTAAAGTTTCAGCCAAATTAATGGCCGCTTTATTGGATAAAGTTCAAGATGAGTTAATCTCATTGAATAATGCACGAACGCTTTTTAGCTTGTTATGGGCTGGTGAAGAAGACATTGAGGCGATTATTGAACGAGAAAGCTTTCAAAAAGTGGATGATACCGCTGCATTGGAAGAACTAATCAGCAAGCTAATCCAGCAATATCCAGAACAAACAGCAGATTACCGCGCTGGAAAAGAAAAATTATTGGCTTTTTTTGTTGGGCAAATAATGAAACAAACCAAGGGACAGGCTGATCCTGAGCGAATAAATGCATTATTAAAAAAACATTTGAATGCTTAAATCCAGCTCAATCTAATGTAGGTTGGGCTGTAAAGCCCAACAGGAGCGCGCAGCGCCTTCTTATTGGCTTAAATTGAAGTCGCGGCACGTCACTTGTTGGGCTTTACAGCCCAACCTACAATTATTTAATCGCGTTCTTATCCAGAACTCACGTTAAGTTAAAAAAACGCCCACCCACAGGTCGTCTGCGAGAGCCCGATCGTAGCCCGGGTGTAGCGAGAGCGAAACCCGGGATCAGGGCGACTTTGGGGCACAATAATATGTTATTTATACAGAATTTTTAGTGCCACATGATTCCCGGATTACGCGAAGCTGCATCCGGGCTACTTTATCCTACGCTCTTATAAGAGATCCAGCCGCGACCTTAATTCGTTCGTGCTGAGGAGGAGCAATAGCGACGTCTCGAAGCATCTGCACCAAGACTAGAACCTTGTGCGAATACTTCGAACGGTGCTGCGGTAGAGGGCAACAAATGAATTATCTGGAGCCCACCTTTAAGAGAGGAAAATTATAACCCTTCCTTTACATAAGGCTACATCCGGCTAAACAATTAGTTGGACTTTCTATTTTTCCTTGGTCATCAACTGTAAGATTCATGAAGCCAGTATTAAAAGTTGCCTCGATAGTCTCTATTGTTCCTAGTAATGAATTGACGACCTCTTGTCTTCTTATATAATTAACTAATTCTTTAGCACCACTCTCAATCTCATATCGTTCACAAAGAGCAATTGCAGCCGTACAGAGCTGATTAAAGTTTACATTATTGGGAAATAATTGAAGGTGAATCGTGTGCAGGGCTTGAACTTTACCTTTTACAAAACTCATGCAATCCGCAACTGCTTGAATCTTACCAAAATCAGTGCGGTTATCTGCTATTCTCTCCAAATCAATTAAAAACTTTTTAGCCAAGCTAATTAACGATTTTATCAGTTCTCGTTGGTTTTCTAATCCTTGCATTCTAACAGCTAGCATTCTTTCTTGTATTGATAAAGTTTTAGCTTTTTCTGAAAAAAAAGGATGATTGCTGCTGGAAGACGCTGCCAATACGGGTTTACTGGATTCCGCAATTACAGCTTCAGGTGTATTTGCTTCAGGATTTTTCTGTTCTTCTTCAATTATTGAGGTTGTAGTTATAGGCATTTTAACTCTATGACAGTTAGTCGTTTGAAAGGGATTATAAAGAAATATTTATCTTTAGGTAATACTACCTAAAGAATAAAAGAGTCGGTCGATAAGCCGGGTTCTGTCGCGGACAATCATTCATCTGGGACATGCGTCACCGCATGCCTCAAGCAACCTACCCGAATCCCGTACGGGCCGCACGTCATGACTTTGCAGTCACATGGATTCCTATTTGGTCTTGCTCCGAGTGGGGTTTTCCCTGCCACGACTGTTGCCAATCGTGCGGTGCGCTCTTACCGCACCATTTCACCCTTACCTCAAAGAGGCGGTATATTTTCTGTGGCACTTTCCGTAGGTTCACACCTCCCAGGCGTTACCTGGCACTCTGCCCTTTGGAGCCCGGACTTTCCTCCCTTTGCTAAAAGCAAAGAGCGATTGTCTAACCAACTCTGCCGCCAATAGTATCAGAGTGACCAGCTAAAGACCACAACAAAGAGAATAATTCGAGAAAAAATACAAGACTTTGGGCTAACGGCCATATTTAAGTATATCGTAGGTCTAAAAAACTTAAAATATACTAAATACAACCGTTCCTTGGACGGAAATGACTAGCTGCAATAAAAAGCAATGCGGTACTACAAAACACTATATAAAATTAGAAATCACGTGTACCAATGAATTCATCATCAAAATAACGCTTTAATTTAGTACGTAAAGTACCACGACTTACACCCAGTACACGAGCTGCTTTAGATTGATTGTAACGAGTTAATTCCATTACAGTGCGGAATAAAGGAGCTTCAACTTCTTCAACGATTAATTGATACAAGTTCAAGTTAGCATCTTTATTACTAACACTATTTAAATAACCTTTAACAGCATGAATTACCTGATGCGAAAGCGCTTCACTGCTCTGCATCGCAACTTCTGTACTCATCTACGTCTCCTAGTACAAATTAATAAATAAAATTATGTTCAGTAGAGGCAACTACGAAACACCATGGCCTATATAGTACCAAACATCTCAAAGAGTGTAAACATTGTTTTAATGATATTCATTTCTTAAGGAAATATTAAGTTGAAAAAATTCTATCACTGAACGCGCCAAATCCCAATATGCTACACACAATATTTTATTGATTATGTTCATTCAGGTATTTTCTTATACTGATTTAATGCATCAAGGATATGTTTTTTCTAGCTTTTTAAATTAAAACCAATAGGTGAAATGAAAAAATTACAGGCACACGAGATCTTTAATATTCACTTAAGCTACGTATTGTATTATATGCTATAATTTTATGCATCTATAAATGCAAATTAAGATAGATAAATATGAAAAAAAATAAATCGTACGCCCAAAGTCCTTTAGGAGTAATGTTGGTTAAGTTACTTCAAAAAATAACTTTGCTCAAAGAGCAATATCCAGATTTTCCCAATGTTTCAGATACAATTGAAAGAAAGAAGGCACATCAATTATTGAATGCAACTGAAACTCTACTAAAAACACTGCATGAAAAAGCCTTCCCCCAATTTGATAATTATAATAAGCCAGGGCTCCTTAGCATGTTTTCTATTCTTAAGAGCATGTATGATTTAAGCGTTTTAAAATCTGAATTTAGCGAGGATAACCTTGTAATCACCCATCCTATGACTTTTGAATTCGTAGGATTAGTGATCCAGCTTATAGAAAATGCCCCTGCTGAGTTGGAACAACTAATTCCATTTTTAAATCCTGAAGCACTTGTAACTGATTTTCATTCGGGACTCACGGGTAGTGGTGTAAAAAAACTGTTTGGCTCTACATACACCACAGAGTTAGCTAAAAATATTGACACCCCATATACTTACATCCTCACAACATATTCAGACCAACAAGTGATAAAAAACACTCTAAGTGGAGCTGAATACTATTCTACATCAGCAGATGATGTGAAACAGGGTTTATTAAAACCTATTCAGACCTACCTTATTGCAGCCCAGAATACACCCTATGTACAAAGTCATTGTGCCAAAACAGCCGTATTAAAACGATTTACAGAATTGGAGTTAAACGCACTCAATGCTCCCTTTGCTAAACATAAAACTGCATGCCAACAAGAACCAAAATTGGATCAATTAGAACCATTAGTCTTTATTAGCACACTTACAGAAGAAATAAAAAATAATGAACTTTTATTAAAACAAAACCATCAATTAGCACAGGCCTTAAAGAAAAAAATCGAATATTATGCTACTACAAGCACTGGTGATTTGTTGTGCCAACATGATGTATTGCGCCAGGAATTAGAAGAACAAACAAAACAAAAAATTGATACCCACTATTGTTTAAACCCGTTACCCGATCAACTGGTTGGATTTATCAACCAAGGCTCCACGCAGATTGGTGTCATCTATGTGCAAAAACAATTACATGAACACATAAAAATGCAAATACACGTACTTCTGAGACTTGAGGTTAAACTGAAAGAAAAATTAGTCCAGCATAAAAGTCTGTGCCAAGATATGACGGGCGTTTGGCAGAAACAAACTATCGCGGCTCATGCTGCTGTAACAATAACACAACTGGCCGCACTTGAACGTTCGGAACATTCTTTAGGACAAGTAAGCAAGGTACCCGTTGAGCATGATGATGAAGCATCATTGATAGACGCTGTCTTGAAAAATAAAGAAGTCTTTTCTCAACTTGAACGTATTAGTAATGATGTAACTGCGCAGTTGGAAGCTATAAAAAAAGCAGCTGAATTATCCGAACATTTGCAAGAACAAGATACTAATAAACTCATTCAAACCGCTCAAAATGCTGCAAGCCAACCTATTATAGAACGCGCTCAAAGCTTATTAACGCAAATACATCAAGCACAACAAGAACAACATAAAGAAGCACATACCTTAGAAGCTCGCCTTGCAAAAATCCAATCTGAGGCTGAGTTTACAAGAAGCATGCAATCAGCTAATCCTGAAGAACTGAAACGTTTGCTAGATGATGTAGGCCATCAAATAGAAGAGTCAGAAACGCAACAAATGAAACTTGGAAATGATTTAATTACCCTATCAAAACAGCGTACTACGCAACAAGAGCAGTTAGCTCTATTTGATGAGCAGGTTCATCATGCAACAACAATGATTACTAATAATGATGCGCCCTATCAGGAGCTTATTCAAAAGTTACATGCTGCTGCTAAAGAATACGCTGGGCTACGCAACCGTCCCAGTACAAATGATTTAATAGCAAATTATGATTCACTCGTGACGTTTGTCTCCGATGTCGAAAGTGGAGTTGAAGTGTCTCATCAATATAAAAAAAATATGGGTGTTTTTTTATTGCATGCAAATAATTTACTGAATAATGCACATAAAAATGCCCATATACCATTTAAGCAAATTGATGAGCTTCTCATCCCGCCACAAATAAAGCAACAAAGTACGCTGAAAGGATTTGAACTCCTATTGGCTGTTCTGGGTTTGCATAACTCTATCGACTGGCAAGATTATCGTAAACGTCAAGATAAGGCATTTAAAATAAAACCCAAGAAAAGCGAATATAAAGCCGCTTTTAGTTTATTAAATAAAGGTATTTCAGGGCTACTGAAGGAATCACTTTTAACAGAAGATATTTTAAAAATTAAAACCGACCTACCTCAAGTTAAATCCGAATTAGCAACCCATCATCAGGAACTAAGTAAATGGAAACAAGCTCTTGGAAAAGCCACGAAAGAGCGACAAGATTGCCTTGATTTAGGTATGGACTTGCATCAAAAACAAGCGGATACAAATCAACAAGTAATGCTTCTGAGTGCGAAGAAAGAACAGCTTCAAATAAACTATAATTTTCTAGATAACATCATACAGATTATTGCCCGCATTGAATTACAACAACAACGAATCCAAAAATTAGAAGAAAATAATGCTGTCTCGTTGAGTGATGGACCTTTATATACCTTAATTGCCGAATTACAAATGGAGCATCAACAACTGTTAATGACAACTCAAAAAGCAGCAGAAATTGCAGCTCAATCAGATAAAGCATCGCTTTATGGAGCCAATATTCAGACACTGCATAAATTACTTAAATCAGCACAACAACGTCTGACAACAACAATCAAGTTAAAAGTAGATATGGAACCACTAGAGCAGCAACTGGCTGAGTTGCGCTATAAACTGGAAGAGATAAGTGCTCAGCATTCAAACCTACCTAAAAAAGAACTTATCACGCGCTTCAATGAATGTACTCTATTACTAAATGATAAAATAAGCGTGATTGAACAATTAGGAATAAAGATACATGCAATTAACGATCAACAAACTAACCAGAGTTTCACCGCCCTTAGTTTGTCCCTACATACTGTGCAACAAAAGCAAAGTAGTGTACGTGATGTGTTATCAGAGGATTTAATTCACTCCCTTAACCACGTAAAGACAAAATCACAAGTATTTCAAGCGCGTGGCCTACAAGAGCTTAGTGAATTGCCGGAGCGCTATTCATCGCAACTACAAGAAGCACAACAACTATTAATGACTCTTCCAGAAGAAGAACAGATAACCCCATTTACAGAGCAACAGCGGCATGAAGTCAGAGTACTTAAAGGTGAGATTACAGCACAAATCACCCAATCTCAGACGGCAAATCAGGCATTAGAGGCACGTATTTTGCAGCGTACACGTTTAGTAGACGAAACTCTAATTCTTAACTTAAATAACTACTGGGCGGAGCGAAAAAAGCGCTACTCGATTAAAGATGCGTTAAGCCCTAAGGATAAAAGCAAACGTCACAAATTTATCGAAACGCTTACAGAAAAACTACAGGAATATGCCATATCTGGTGACAGCACGCAGGTTCTTCACTTGATAGAACAAAAAATGCCACTTTTTCCTGGTATTAAATTGCATGTTATTTTAAATAAAATTACCTCTGAACTAATGGATTTAGATCATAAAATTCCTGATAATTACCATGAAGCAAGACCAATAGAAGAGGATTTTGACACTAAACATGCCCGCGCAATTGCGCAACTGGAGAAACATCAACAAGCTCATCCTGATTATGTTAAGGCTATTAATAATTTGTACGAGCTCATCCAGAAAATGCATGATTCCTGGCCTGAGTTAACCCAAAAACTGCGTCATGATGTAGATAGGTTGGTTTTAGCTCATCCACAAAATATACCTGACCAAATACAATACAACCAATTTAAAAAACAATTTACAGCACGATTACATAGTGAAGATATAAACGACTCACAACGCTCTTCCTGGAAATTAAATCTAGCGAATATTGCGGTTGGTATATTAACGCTTGGTATTGCTTTAGGCATCAAACTCATTCATTCAAAAATAGTTGAAGGCCGATTCAAGCTTTTCTTTGAAAAAACCAATAATGAAGAGAAGGAGCGTTTAGCACAAGCCGTGCAGACCAATATAGCCCCACCAGGGGCTTAGAATGCATCGTCCATGTAATCCTCCGGCCTCACTGCCAATCCGTTCGCAGCGAGGAGGAGCAAAGCTCTGTCTCGAACTGTCTTCACGAATGGTGTCAAGCCTTCGAGGCAGCGCTAAAGCGCTGCCTCAGGCCGAGCGGATGGGAGTGATGCGGTTAATAATCTTAGCCACAGTAGAACTATTAACCTACAGTAAAACTCTCACCACAACCGCATTGACCGGTTTGATTTGGATTATTAAAAATAAATTTAAAATTTAATCCCTGCTTTACATAATCAACATTCATATTTTGCAAAAAAGGATAGCTTGATTTGTCAATACAAACCAAATAGCTCTCATTTAAAGGGATCACCAAATCACCCTCTACCGGAGCCAGAACGTAATCCACCACATAAGATAAACCCGAACAACCGGTTTTCTTAACGGATAAACGCACGCCTTTATATTCTGCATTTTTCTGTAAATAAGATACTAAATGCTTGATTACGGATTCGCTGAAATTAATTTCAGGTATCGTATCATTCACTGCATGCTGCATGACTATGCTCATAATTCCTACCTCTGATATAGGGGCTGTTGACCTTTCTACTATCTTGGCCGAAATAGGCCGATTTACTGCGCTCCGATACTCACATACTCATGAATGCTGCGTTTCGGTGCTCGAAAATCAGCCTATTTTCGGCTCAATCTAGCGAAATGGCAACAGCCCCCCTAGGCCTTCGCCTAAAATTTATTCCTCATTAAAACTAAAATTTCTTTATAAACAGCTGTAATTCTTAATGCTAAAGGAGATTGAGCAACGGGAATGTTCAGTTCTTTTATTAATAACTGATAATCAATTTGCGGCACATCGTCAGTAGTCCTACCTTCCAACTGCCTGCATAACCATTCCAAGCCAGCAATCAAATAAGGATTGCCATTGCTTTTAAAGCAAACTCGCTGAATCAGCTTGTCTCGCCCACATTGCATGTAAAACTCAATCACTCCCTGATCTTTTTGGCTGTTTTTAACGACCACTGCACCCTCATCATTTAAATCAATGACGCCTACGTGTTGGGGGGAAAAAAAGCAGTCTTTTATGATCTTATTATACATCATGATGGCGCCATTTCATGCAAACGCGTTACTTGAGCACAAATTAAATGAATAGCATACTCAACCTCTTCTTCATTCGTAAAGCGTCCAATGGATAATCGGATAGAACTTTGCGCTAACTCATCTGATAAACCTATCGCTCTTAAAACATAAGAAGGCTGGATACTGGCTGAACTACAGGCAGAAGTAGTAGAAACTGCCAAATCACTTAAAGCCAATAACAATGAATCACCATCCAGGCCTTTAAAGCTGATGTTTAGATTACCTGCAATGCGTTGCTGCTCATGCCCATTCAGTTGAATTCCTGGCAAATGCTTAATGCCTGACCAGAGACGCTGGCGGTAATTTAAAAGCCGAGCCTGTTCTTTTTCACGTAGGCGTTCAGTAAGCGCAAAAGCCTCTCCCATACCCACAATTTGATGCGTAGCCAAAGTTCCTGAGCGTAAGCCGCCTTCATGACCGCCACCAAATGATTGAGGCTGTAAACGAACTCGAGGTCTTTGCCGCACGTATAAAGCACCTATGCCTTTAGGTCCATAATTTTTATGCGCCGAAAAAGACATTAAACTCACCGAAAGCTGGCTCAAATCAACAGGAATTCGGCCGATACTTTGCGCTGCATCCACATGAAAGATGATTCCTTTATCGCGCAACAATTCACCAATTGCGGCAATATCCTGAATCACTCCAATTTCATTGTTCACCTGCATGATGGAGACTAAAATAGTGTCTTTACGTAAAGCCTGTTCCAACTGCCCCAACTCAAGTAAGCCATCTGCCTTAGGCTCAAGATAGGTCACCTCAAAACCGTCTTTTTCCAAGCGGTTAAAACTATCGAGCACGGCCTTATGTTCGGTATTCATAGTAATCAGATGACGGCCTTTATTTTGATAAAAATGCGCCGCTCCAATCAATGCCAGATTAGAGGCTTCAGTAGATCCCGAAGTAAATACAATTTCTTGCGGTGAAGCATGAACCACTTCAGCAATCTGCGCTCGTGCATGGTCAACAGCCAGAGCTGCTTTATGACCAAAATCATGAGTTACGGATGAAGGATTGCCAAAGTCACCATCAGGACCTAAATATTGAATCATACGCGCAGCCACAAGCGGATCAACCGGTGTGGTGGCCATATAATCAAAATAGATAGGCACTTTAATTTCTTTCTTCACTTTTACCTCGTTTGGCAGCCCATTCCAGTGATTTTTGCACTTGGCTTAACATGCCACGTAAAATACTTACTTCCATTTTCTCAAGATTCACCCGATTAAATAAACGCCGCACGCGTTGCATCAATCGTCTTGGATTCGCTTCTCTTAAAAATTTGATTTCAACAAACACCTCTTTCAGATGCTCATAAAACTGCTCCACTTCATCAGCACTGGCGTACTCATCATCACGTATAGCCACCTCAGCTTGCGGTGCCAATAGCTTCATCCGTAATTCATAAGCCACAATTTGCACCGCTTGAGACAGATTAAGTGAGCTGTACTCAGGATTGCTCGGAATATGAATATGGTAATGGCATTTTAACAATTCTTCATTAGTAAGACCTGCATGCTCCCTACCAAATACAATCGCTATTTGAGTAGTATCTGATTGCTTACTCACCAGTTCTGCAGCAGATGCTGGAACCAAACCAGGTAAAGAAAGCCCTCGTGGTCTGGCACTCGTTGCCAAAATTAATTGACAGCCGACCAATGCCTCATCAAGCGAATCCGTTACTACAGCGCTGTCTAAAAGGTCATCGGCACCGGCAGCCATTTCCTTAGCTTTATAATCTGGAAAAGATTTAGGTCTTACCAGATAAAGTGAGTTTAATCCCATTGTTTTCATCGCTCTGGCAGTAGAACCAATGTTACCAGGATGAGATGTAGCAACTAAAATAATTCGAATTGAACTTAAATTCATAAAAAAGGCTTAAATTAACACAGTAGATATGTATATGATAGCATTTAACTGCTTTGGTATCTAACGCTTCTATTGCTTCGTTAGGGTCTGTTGACATTTCTACTATCTTGGCCGAAATAGCGAAATGGCAACAGACCCTAGAATCACTTAAACTCTTTGCTGATTTTAATTTAACTTATTTTGACTAAAATCAAAAAGATTCCAATTTTTAATTGGAAGAATCCTTACTTTGTACAAAAAAAGTATGGTAGAATCACCGGTTTTGTAAATTCAAAGAGATATCCATGGAACCACTTTTAAATATTGCAGTGAGTGCAGCACGTCAAGCCGGAGAAATTATCATTCGCCACATGGAGCAAGTGGATCATCTCAAGGTAACTGCTAAAGGCAGTCACGAATATTTTTGCGAAGTAGATATTAAAGCGGAACAAGCTATTATCAACGCCATTCGTAAAGCATACCCAGGGCATGGAATTCTTGCTGAAGAAAGCGGCTTACAAGAAGGCGATGGTGAAAACCTCTGGATTATCGATCCTCTAGATGGTACTTCAAACTATCTGCATGGATTCCCTTTCTTTGCTGTATCTATTGCTCTGCAAGTTAAAGGAAGAATCGAACACGGCGTTATTTATGATCCCCTTCGTCATGAATGCTTTTCTGCCAGTCGTGGCCGTGGTGCCCGTTTAAACGACCGTAGAATACGTGTATCCAAGCAACTTCAGTTAAGCACATCCCTTTTAGGAACAGGTTTTCCTTCACGTGATGCAAGTGTAGGCCAACGTTACTTACCTACCTTTGAAGCTTTATTTGGCAAATGTGCAGGCGTTAGAAGAACAGGTTCTGCTGCACTTGATTTAGCTTATGTAGCCAGTGCTCGTTTGGATGGTTTTTGGGAACTTGGTCTGCGTCCTTGGGATATTGCAGCAGGTTCTTTATTGATTAGGGAAGCAGGTGGTTTGATTAGTGATATTCATGGCGGCGATGATTTTCTAAAACAAGGAGACATTGTTGCTGGAACTCCTAAAGTGTTTAAAGCTTTATTACAAACTATATCTCCAGCCTTGAAGTAATTAGCCTCCGTCGTCCTGAGCATAGCGAAGGACCTCCCATCAGATAGAACTGAGCCTCCTGATGGGAGGTCCTTCGCTTTCGCTCTGGATGACGTTATAGTAGTTTTTTTACCTCAGCCCAGGCTTCATTCCCAAACTTGCTGGTAACTCATCAGCCATTGCTGTACCAAAATTCTTAGACACTCGGTCAAATAAATTCTGTTTGCGCGTGTATTCAATCATAGAATCAATCTTAATCACATCACGAGCTAACTGACCACTACTGGCAAAGCCATCGATTAATCCCATAGTCATAGCTTGTTCACCAGTCCATATCAAACCAGAGAACGTCTCATCATTAATATGCAAACGTGCACCACGCCCTTCTTTTACACGATTAATAAACTGCTGATGTACCAAATCAAGCATGGTTTGCATTTTTTGTTTCTGAATATCAGACTCTGGTGAAAACGGATCTAAAAAACCTTTATTAAGCCCAGCAGTTTGCAATCGACGTGAAACACCCACTTTATTCATCACGTCCACAAAACCAAAACCACTATACAATACACCAATAGAACCAACCATGCTGGCAGGACTTGCATAAATTTTATCGGTAGCAACTGCAGCGTAATAGGCTGCTGAAGCACATAAATCAACGCAAACTGAATAGATTTTAATGTCTGGATATTTCTTTTTATAATAAGTAATGGAGTTATACATATATTCTGCTTGAACAGGACTTCCACCAGGACTATTAATACGAATAATCAGAGCTTTTAACCCTGAATTTTTATAAGCAGATTCAAGACCCTTAACAAAATCATCTGCATTGGCTGGCTTAGAATCGGACATTTCTCCATTAATATCAATCAGACCCACATGAGGTTTGGTGTTTGTGCCCGTATCATCATTGCTATTGGAAAATACCAGATAAACAACCCCTGCAATTAAGAATAGATAAATCGCTCGCATAAACAAACGCCATCTTCGCTTCCTTTTTTGTTCTTTTATATAGTCTATAATAATTTGATTAAGCAAAGCTTGCGAATCAGTATTAGAATTAGAATTAGAAGGAAGATCATTCGTCATAACAGTCACTTGAAATAATTAATTTAATCCCCATTCTACGGTAGATAGAAAAGAATTAACACCCATAAAATAAGGTTATCAATCATGAGAATGGACAAACTCACATCAAAGTTCCAAATGGCTTTAGCAGATGCACAATCATTAGCTCTTGGTAGAGACAATAACTTCATTGAGCCAGAACATCTGATGAAGGCCTTACTAGACCAGCAAGGTGGAAGCTGTCGTCCCTTGCTCAGTAAAGCCGGAGTCAATATTCCTTTATTAAGGACTCTTTTAGATCAGGCTTTGGATAAGTTTCCCAAAGTATCTGGTGTTGGTGGGGACATTCATATTTCCAATGCTTTAAATCGCCTGTTGAACCTTACTGATAAATTATCACAACAAAAGAAAGATAATTTCATCTCCAGTGAGCTCTTTATTTTGGCTGCCATGAATGAAGAAGGCAGTTCATTAGCACGCCTGTTAAAACAGGCTGGTGCCGACTCCAAAGCCATTGAAAGCGCTATTGATACGCTTCGCGGTGGTGAAACGGTGAATGACTCTAATGCCGAAGAACAACGCCAAGCTTTGGAAAAATACACTCTGGATTTAACCGAACGTGCAGAACAAGGTAAATTAGACCCTGTAATCGGCCGTGATGATGAAATACGTCGTACCATCCAGGTGTTACAACGACGTACTAAAAATAATCCCGTACTAATTGGTGAGCCAGGCGTTGGTAAAACAGCGATTGTAGAAGGCTTGGCGCAAAGAATTATTAATGGCGAAGTACCTGAAGGTTTAAAAAACAAACGTTTGCTTTCGCTGGATATGGGTTCACTGATTGCTGGTGCAAAATTTCGTGGTGAATTTGAAGAACGCCTAAAAGCTGTATTAAATGATTTAAGTAAACAAGAAGGCCAAGTCATCCTTTTTATTGATGAAATTCATACCATGGTTGGCGCAGGGAAAGCAGAAGGTGCGATGGATGCGGGCAACATGTTAAAACCCGCTTTGGCACGTGGTGAATTGCATTGTATTGGCGCGACCACCTTGGATGAATACCGTCAATATATTGAAAAAGACGCGGCTTTAGAGCGTCGCTTCCAAAAAGTATTAGTTAATGAGCCTAATGTTGAGGACACAATTGCGATCCTTCGTGGCCTTAAAGAGCGTTATGAAGTGCATCATGGCGTGGACATTACCGACCCAGCACTCGTTGCCGCAGCTACTTTATCGCATCGATACATCGCCGATCGCCAATTACCGGATAAGGCCATTGATTTGATTGACGAGGCAGGCAGTATGATTCGTATGGAAATTGATTCCAAACCCGAAAGTATGGACAAATTGGAGCGTCGCCTTATCCAATTAAAAATTGAGCGCGAAGCGTTGAAAAAAGAGCATGATGATGCCTCTAAAAAACGACTTGAAGACTTACAGAATTCTATTGATGAATTAGAGCAAAACTATTCTGATTTAGAAGAAATCTGGAAAGCGGAAAAAGCCACCATGCAAGGCGCCACCCAAATTAAAGAAGCTTTGGAACAGGCAAAACAGGAAATGGAAACCGCACGACGTGCAGGCGATCTCAGTCGTATGTCTGAATTGCAATACGGACGAATTCCTGAGCTTGAAAAGCGTCTATCCCAAGTTACTGCTGGCGAAGCACAAGAAAATACCTTAGTACGTAATAAAGTAACTGAAGATGAAATTGCTGAAATAGTGTCTAAATGGACAGGAATACCTGTGGCCAAGATGATGGAAGGCGAAAAAGAAAAATTGCTGCACATGGAAGAGGTGCTGCATAACCGACTAATTGGCCAGAATGAAGCCATTGATGCAGTATCTAATGCCATCCGTCGCTCACGTGCGGGGTTATCTGATCCCAACCGCCCTATTGGTTCCTTTTTATTCCTTGGACCTACTGGAGTTGGTAAAACAGAACTGTGTAAAGCGCTAGCGGCATACCTTTTTGATACCGAAGAAGCATTGGTACGCATCGACATGTCTGAGTTCATGGAAAAACATTCCGTCGCCCGCTTGATTGGTGCGCCTCCTGGATATGTAGGCTATGAAGAAGGTGGTTACCTTACTGAAGCCGTTCGACGCAGACCTTATTCAGTAATCCTACTTGATGAGGTAGAAAAAGCACATCCTGATGTCTTTAATATTCTGTTGCAAGTAATGGATGATGGGCGTTTAACTGATGGTCAGGGGCGTACTGTAGATTTTCGCAATACCATTATTGTGATGACTTCAAACTTAGGTTCGCACCTTATTCAGGAAATGAATGAGAAATCGAGTTATGAAGAAATTAAAGCGGCAGTAATGGAGTTAGTCAGCCAACATTTCAGACCTGAATTCATTAACCGTATTGATGATACTGTGGTGTTCCATTCACTAGCAAAAGAGCAAATTGCAAAAATCGCAGCAATCCAAATCGCTTATTTGCATAAGCGTCTGAAAGAAAAAGACATTAACCTCGATGTCACTCCAGATGCATTGGCTCATTTAGCAGAAGCAGGCTTTGATCCAGTATATGGAGCCAGACCATTAAAGCGTACTATCCAACAACAGCTTGAAAATCCTTTAGCACAGGATCTGTTAGCTGGGAAATTTAAGTCTGGTGATACGATAGTCGTTACCTATAAAGATGGGAATATGAAGTTTACGGCTAACTAGTGCTAATTTAACGTGAGTTATGCATAAGATCGTTGTAGGTTGGGCTGTAAAGCCCAACAGGAGTGCGCAGCGACTTCTTATTGGCACTAACTACTTAAATTGAAGTAGCGGCGCGTCACTTGTTGGGCTTTACAGCCCAACCTACAACGATTTAATCGCGTTCTTATCCAGAATTAACGTTAAATTAACGATGATCTTCAACCTAGACCCTCCCCCATTTTGATGTGCTCCAAAAGATCCGTTTTTGGTGAAGGTGCTCTTGAAGGTGCAAACAAGGATAGCTTCGCTAAAAGATTAGCATGATAAGGACAAGATTTTTTCGAACCTTTTGCAAAGGTATTAAGTACTGCTTTTGCATGCTTGCCTAGGATATCCTCATTCATCCCCTCACGACTCCCCAACATTCCGGCTCCTACCTCTTGATTCATTAAATCAGTAGCTAAGTCTTGAATTAAGAGGGAAGTAGCCACATTCATCTGTTGTGGTAGCATTTCTGCAAAAATAATTCCTCCTGTTAAGGTATTTTCTTGTGACATACCATGGCGTAGATATAAATCAACGAAATACTGATGCTCAATCATATTTTTTCTTGGTCCTCTAGCTCCTACCAAAATACTGTAAGTAGAGCGAAGATCAATAGTATATTTTTTTAACCACCCAGATATAATTTTTTCTATACCTTGTAATTGACATGAAGCTGCTTGGCGTCCAAGCTCATCCAGATAAGGCGAAATTTCAAGTAGATAACGGTCACGTAATTGCATGAAACAACTAGCAGGACTTATCTGCTCGACAACAGAAAGAGTTAAATCAAGAACAGTACCTATTTGCGGCAAATCAGAAGCATAATTCATTTTCAATGCCAATAAATGCTGTCGCAGCTGAAGACTCTCTTCTCTAGCGTTCTCCAGCGATATTTCTGCATGAATAAGCGCATCAAGCAATTCAAATAAGGTCACTGACAAATGACTGACCGTTTTCATTAAAACGTATGGATTCTCCTTTGCAGGGGTAGCGATCGTAACTATTTCTTCCAGCGTTGCAGATCTTCTTTGTAATAGAGAGAGAGTTCCATTTAAATAGATGAAGATATGATTGACATTGCGAAGCTTAGTTTGCCCATGTTGGTGGTGTTTTTCCAAGAACTCATGTTTTATTTTCTGACAGTAATCAAGAAGAGGAATTGCAGGTGTATTTAACTGCGATGAAGAGGCTCTAGCTGGTTGGAAAGGATTAGAAACTAAAAAGCCCCCCCCGACTCCGCACTGCGGTAGACGCTTGACGAAGAACTGTATGACATATTTTTTTAGAAATAGTGGATAATATGATGATCTCCATTGACATATAATGTTAATTAATACCCAACTAACTTAGCAAATATATCTTCATAGTGTCAATATTGAGCACAAAATAAAAATTAAAGTGTTTAATTATTAAATTGATAATACCTCTTAGGACAGTTAGTCATCCCAATTAACCGGAATGACTAATTTATTTAGATAACAACCAATCAATTCGAACTACTTAGAGCATCACATCCCCAAAACCACCACTTCTTCACCTCTTTCTTCCTCGCGTTCTTGCTCTTTCTTAAAAGACATTACCCATTGAGAAATTTGTGTTTCAGCCTTATCCTTTCTGATAAAGATCTCATCATAAAGCTTGGTCTCCGGCTGCTTTTCTATATAATTTTGTAAAAATTCAGCATAAAGAAGTGTCTCAGAATTTGATAGTTTTCTTGATAGTTCCAGAGCAGTTTTCATATAGCTTTTCAAAGCGTCATCCAAATTCCCGCAATCCAATAAAAAGAGATAGAGGCCGCATAGTTTAAAGTTTCCCATCATTGCATTAGAGATTTTCAACTTCTCAAAAAGCATCGAATAATCCAATTCTTTTTGGCTCGCTATAGAATTAAAAACAGGATTATTATTAAAAAAATCAAATAATGTCTTTTGGGCTTCTCCACCGAAGGATGTGGCTTTTCTATCTAACTTCGCGCATATTAGATTGTAAATATCTTGTTTGTCAGGATTATTTGCGAAGTGCGTTGTAAAATGCTGTACTATAAATTCTTCTGTTGCCTGCTTAGGAGCAGCGCTTTTTAAAAGTTTACACCAAGCGACTAACTGAGCCGCTTGCAATTCATCTGCTAGATAAGCCGTATCCACCAATTTCAACAACTCGTCCTTAATTCCTTTTTTATCATTCTGTTCTTTTTCTGACTTGGCGCTAAAATAAACTTCGAGATTCTCTTTAAGCAATTTGCTAGTTAGAACGCAAGGTTTATTGCCTGATTTGCACCATTGCCCCAACTCCTGTTCAAGCGACACCCTATCTGCTTCAATCTGTGCAGCAAAGTTCTCAAGAAAAGTAACCATTTGAAATTGCTTTATTAAACCTGCAACGTCGCTTTCATAATGCTCTCTAATCATCAGATTTAAATGGGCTTCAAAATTAACATCGTCTTTCAAATGAGGATAATCCTTATATTTCTGACTTTTTACTCCCGGTGCCCCCTTAAGTTCCACACTTGAAAGCATATTATCACGAAATATCTCCAGGGAATGTACGATAGTTACCACATCCAATGGATTGTTTTCCAAATTTAAAGCACTTTTAATGCCTAGATATAAGTCAGATTTTTCTGGCTTAGAAGTGTAAAGCCATGAGAGTGGAGCTACGTTCCAGGTCGAGTACGACTGTTTTAAACGAAAATAACGATGAATTAATGCACCTAATAAAAAATAGGTCGCCCGTTTTATCTCATCAGGATTGCTACCAATGTCAGTATTAGCTTCATTTCTTATTTTGACAAGTGAATCCCGTTCACCAATCCGTTCAGTCCCACACTGACTTACATACGCATCCACTTGTGCTATAAGTGCAATCAGACTATTTGCATGTTTGGAGCCGGGAGAGGTAGAATATCGCCCTAAAAATTTAGTATATTTATCGCGTATCTCAGAAGTCTTGCGATTCAATTCTGAAGGTGGGGTAAATGTCATATAGTCTCTCCTATTAATTCATGCTTCTACAATCCTATTATTTCATTCACGCCATCACCAAAAATGACTTCGAAATAATTTAATATTTCGCTCCTACATGTATTAACAAATAAAACCATAACTTAACACCATCAATCAAAGTGTCTCAGGCAACGTAATACAATGAAATGCCACTCTATTTCAGCACTTACTAAAATTTATGTACTCTTTTTTTATAACAACCTCTAAAAGAGATTGCAATAATTAATTTATCTAATTGATCATAAAATGATATTAAATTAAATCAACATAACGTTCATCAATAGCATGAATTAATTGTTGATGAATGCCATTAAAGCCTCTATTACTCATAACCAATACCGCATCGCCCTCTTGAACCTGACGTGTAATTTCACGCACAATCTCTTCAGTGCTTTTACAAATTCGATAAGGACAAGTCCAATTACCTACGGTTTCGTCAAGATTAAAATCTTGTGGCTCCAAAATATAAGCACCATTAACCGGTGCTAAAGCCTGAGCCATTTGATCCGCATGAACGCCTGTACGCATGGTATAAGAGGCAAATTCTAAGACAGCAAAAATACGTTTATGACGCTTACTTCGTTTTAAAGCATCAATGGTTTTTGTAATCGCTGTAGGATGATGGGCAAAATCATCATAGATTGTAATTCCATGTTTATTTGATTTCACTTCCAATCGTCGTTTAACCGCTGTAAATCGTCCTAGAGCTTCAGCTGCTACTTTAGGACTAACACCAGCATTAACACTCGCAGCAAGTGCTGCTAAGCCATTTTCCACGTTAAAACGCCCTATTAAAGACCAATTCACCTCAGCAACCTCTTGCCCTTGATGCAACACGGTAAATGCAGAGCCATTTTCTTCAATCAACTTCACAGACCAAGATGCATCACCATCCAAAGCAAGTTCTTCTACTCGAGAATAGTGGCCGCGTGACAGTACTTCATTTAAGGCTTTATCATCGCGTGGTTTGATTGCAACGCCACTTGCGGGAATCGTTCTTAACAAATAATGGAACTGCAGCTGAATTGCTGCCAAATCAGCATAAATATCAGCATGATCAAATTCAAGATTATTTAAAATAGCAATGCGTGGACGATAGTGCATGAATTTAGGACGCTTATCAAAGAAGGCACTGTCGTATTCATCCGCCTCAATAACAAACCATTTACCGGTTCCAAGGCGAGCACTGGTATTAAAATCCGAGGAAACACCACCGATTAAAAATCCAGGATTTAATCCGGCTTGATCTAAAATCCAGGCTAACATCGAGGTTGTTGTAGTTTTACCATGCGTTCCTGAAACGGCAATAACCTGATAACGCGACAAAATATTTTCAGCAAGCCATTGTGGGCCAGAGGTATAATTGGTGCCCGCTTCAATTACGGCTTCAAGAACTGGCATTCCTCGCTTAATCGCATTCCCCACTATGACCATATCGGCTTTTAAAGCCAAACTGGCGTCTTCATAACCTTCCGTCCAGGTGATGCCTTTGGCAGAAAGTAAATCACTGATTGGCGGGTAACATTGAGCATCACTTCCTGTCACGGTATAACCCGCATCACGAGCAAGTAAAGCCAATGCGCTCATAAAGGTCCCGCTGATTCCTAAAATATGTAAATGCATAATACTCTCATTGTAATGATGAAACGGTTAAAATATTAACCGCAATTAAACCAAAGGCGGCTAGAACTGATTGAATGGGGGTAATGCTTAAGGCATGTTTGTAAATATGTGCTGTGATTACAAATTGCCATACTGAAATGCCAATACTCAAAAATAAATAGATTACCCCGATAATTAAAACTAAGGGATTCTTTAAGTTAATTTGTGATAAATAAGGCGCCAAAAACAGTAATGGAGTTACCAAGATATGGATAATAATGCTGATGTAAAATAAAGCCGTTACCGTTTGCACAAGCCTTGCAGCCAAGCCCTTAATAAATAAAATAATGTAAGTATAAATCACATAAGAGAGAATCAAGCTGGTTGCAATAAATAGATTGGTACCTAAATCAGAGGACGCAGTGAGATAAGAAAAATTCCATTCAATCACCATAATCAAAGCCAATAAAACTCCGCTCATAAATAATCGAGAAATAGAATAAGGTGTATTTTCAGGGCTTTCCTTTAGTAAACAAATAGCCCAATAGCGTTCTAATATAAGATGCATCATTTATACCTTCGCTTTTTTATAAAGATTCAACACCGTCATCCAGAGCGTAGCGAAGGACCTCCATCAAGTAGCTCGGTGCCATCTGAAGGGAGAGCCTTCGCTACGCTCTGGACGACACATTCCTTTTAGTTTAGTACTATTCTTGAAGCTTAGAAATTTTTGCATTAAGCACTGTTCCAGCGCCATTTCTCTTCTTCACAATACTAAGCTGTTGCACCACAGGCTGATTCCAGGGTCCAGAAACTTTATAACTGTACGCTGAAATTTTTTGCATCCCTTGATTAATAATCTTAGTCGCAACCCAAGTAGCCACTCCTGCTACAGGTCCACCTGCAATCGTCGCAACTATAGGTAAACTTGCCGTTATATGAGGTGATATCTTTAAGTTCAAATCATAAACCCGTCGCACCAAATCAAGAGTACCTTTCATACTAGCATAAGCAACAGGCCCATCAAGGTAGCTGTCTTGAGTACCCATAGTTCCCTTATTGATGGCAAAATTTCCCTTGAATACGTCAAAGCTATACCCTTGATTCGATAAGTCACTAAAATCAAGCTGCAAGCGTCTTGGAATGGTTTGTAGGCTCAGAATGCTTAATAATTTACCCAGATCAAGTTTTTCTTCTGTTTCTTTGCTTAAACGCGTTATTCTTCCGTTTTTAAGCTCTAAATACATTGCCCCATTTAAGGTAGCCAGCGAAAAATTGGTCAGGCTATTATTCCAGCCGCCTTGAAATTCCATAAATCCTTTTTTAGCATCCACAGCAGGATTAATATTCCAACGCTCAAAAGTTTTAGCCAAATTAGTGCTGGTTAATTTCAAATCAAGCTTTGTTCTATTGACCGCCGCTTTTTGCGTCCATTGACCTTCAATATCAATTTGGTAAACAGGGGAGTTAATACGGCAATAATCCACGGATAAACGCTCAGGCGTGGATTTCGTTTTTAAAGTAATATCACCAATCTGAATCGTACCAACAGATAAATCATCAATACGTAAATTCAGATTAGGAATTTGATTAGGATGCATTTTTTCATGAGGCTCTTTAAGAGATGCGGTATCTATTTTATCCAAATGCAAGCGCTGGATGTAACCGCTTAAATTATTGCCGGATGCACTGTAAGTTAAATCAGCAGTTATATTTTTTTGCTGCAAACTAAAAGCCCAATCTTTATTTGCTAACAGTTTTGCTTTAATCGTCATCGCATCGAACTGTTGTTTCAAAAAGCTGACTTTATCAAATATTACATTAATCGCACTCAATCTACTCAACAAAAGACTGTTGTTTTTTCCTACAGCAAGTCGCGTGTATACATCCTTCCATTCCTGCAAATCAAAGCCCTTTAAAGAACCAGTTACAGCAAGCCCAGGCTGATTACGATTTGCAGCATCTGCAGCGCCTAATCGCAACTGCCCTGAACTGAAATCAAAAGTACCATTCTTTGTTTTAAATAAGAAATTGGTACTTAATCGAGTATCGTAATTTGCTTTTAATCGAACCGAATTATCTGCGTTTAAATCAAGATTCACCTCTAAAGGCACTTCCTCATCCGATTTTTTTCCTAAAGGAGCGGGTAAGTTTACTGCCAAACCTTGCAATGATGAGTTAATGGTAAGCGTATCGGAATCCGTAGGCTTATTAGCCAGTTTTAATACGGCCTTCACCATAAATGAGCCGTCTATTAAAGAAAGAATCGGGGCACTTAATTGATTTTTAATGGAGTCAACAGTCCATGTTCCATCGATACTGATGCTGGTGGCTGGTGTAGGTGTTTTTACTGATTGTATTTTGATATTCAGAGGATGCCCTAATGCCGTGGCCACTAAAGCGCTGTCGCTTACGCCATCTTCATTAAAAAATAATTCGCCGGTGAGCCCTTCTGCGCTAATGTGTACATTCTCATGCTGAACTGAAATGGCGTTATCTTTAAAGGTTAGATCACCTTTAGCCAAAACATCGTCATTTTCAGGATAAAGCGGTACTTCCAAGCTTAAATTTAACAAAGCCGAACCTTTGACGGTCAGCTCCTTTAAAAGAGCTAATTTACTCTTTAATGGCGAAGCCATCACATAATTCACCATTTTTTGTACTGAACCATTAATACTTCCAGTAATTTTCATGGTTTCTTTATCTTTGCCAATATCATCGATACGCAAATTCATTTGCTTGGCAATAACGCCCTGAAAATTGGCATTAACTATATCAATATTCAGGTTACGGTTTTTAAACTGGATTGTTCCTTCTAGATCTTTAATTACGTTCCATTTTGAATTGATAAGCATTTCACCACCAGTAGCATGGCTGACTATGGTAAATTCACCCTCGTTATTATCAAAAGGAAAATCTTTACCCAAACCATTTAAAGTGATTGTACCACTGCCTTGCGCAAGACGTTTCAAATCATTTTTCAGCCAGGCATACAATTTAGGCTTCATTTGCTTCTTCGGCAGAAAAGCTACCCACTGCTCTAAATTTTTACCTGAAAACTCAGCACCAAGACGAATGTTGCCTACAGAGTCCTGAGTCACCTCATCAACAGCACCTTGTGCACTAAATGTCAGATCTGGTTTACTCAATACAAAATGATCCACACTGAGGCGTAAACCACTACTAAGCTCTTTCCAATCCATAGAACCATTGATCAATGTCAGCTCTTGAACAGGATAGCCTTTTACCGCAATACTGGTGTTTTCAGAATCAAGCTCTAAGCGCCCTTCTTCAGGCTGCCAGTTTAAAACACCAGAAATATTTTTAACCCCAGGAATACGGTACTTTGCGTTAGCATTCCAGGTTAATTGTTCAAACCGTGTTAATACATAATTAATTTCACCAAAGCTTCTTTTACCCGATAAAATACTGACTGATGTATTTGGTGTTGGCACACTGTCAGCAAGACTTTTAAATGCTGGAACAGGAGGGAGCTCAAAATCATGAGCTTTTACTAAAACCTGCGTATCCCTTAAAACACCTTGAGGCTTCATTTGTAATAAAGTCTGAATACTTTGCGGCCAATTAATGGCTTCAGACAATAAGGACTCAACAATAATTGTTCTTACATAAAATTGATAGCTTCGTTGTTCTTCATTGTATTTCACTAAGATTTGATTTTCAGGCCAGTTCAGATTACCAACACGTAACTGAATCTGGTCACCGTGCAATTGCCAGCCTGTATTATCCGGTTTCCAAGACAGATTGGCATAAAATGATTGAATCAGCTGGCTATGCTCTTTATTCAGCAAGCGCCAGGCCAATCGTTTTAATTCTACTTGGGCTTGAGCAGATGAAACGGAGCCTTTATGGATATCAACCCATAATTTAAGATCTCCCTTTCCACCTTCAACTAAATGCTCTGTTGCATTAAGAAATAAACTTTGCCATTGCGCAGGAGCAATATTTTGGGCTGCAAAATAAAATTTGCCTTCAATATTTTCATAATGCTCTGGATCAAAATACCCATCACCTAATAATTGGAAGTCTGTACTGTTTGTTTGATCAAGCTTGGCATCACCTTTTAATTTATAATGCCCACCGCTGTTCACTACAGATACATTAAGCCAATTAACAGGAATCAAATTGCCATTACTAAAATAAAAATAAGCAGAAACATGTTTGATTATCAAGCGTTCTTGCTGGGACAGCCAGATTAACATTTGTTTTGATTTTTCAGGAGTCATGTCATCGCTACTCAGCGAATCCGTACTAACCCCGTTAATAGTCCAATTCCCTGACTTTTCTCTTAGCGTTAAATGCATGTCATCAATGTACAGAACGCCGGGCTGAATCTGCCAGGTCCACAAAGATTTAAATAAATTAATTCCTACTAATAATTTACTTAACTGAAATGTGTTTTTGGAGTCGTCACCTAAAGTAACTTGATTTAATTTGAGCACAGGCTGAAGCCAATACCAACCTGTTTCAATATTTTGGATGTGTACGGGTTGTCCTAAAAGTACAGACAGATGATGTTCGATGTCCGTTTTATATTCTTTTGCCCACGGGGTTAACGAGCGAAAAACGCTGGAAAAAACAGCCATAAGAATAATCAGGATGGCTATTATCATCCAAATTTTTTTCACTATCTTACTCACTGTCACTACTCAGATTGCTCTTTAATTTTATCACTATACCACTGCTTTTGCGCATACTCATCATTTTCTTTCTGTTCTATGCGTTGCAATTTAAGTGACTGTACATTTTTAACACGATCTATTAAAATAACGACCCCTTCTTCAGAAGTTTTAGTCTGTTTGTAGTGTACTCCCGCCTTAGTTCTAAGCTTTGCAAGATAGGCTAAGTGGCCGTTTAATTGCACTAAAGCCATGTCCAAATGACTGATAAAATCAATACGATTCCGTAAACGCCCTACCGAAGTACCATGTTCCCCAATGGCTTCTACCTGTTTTAAATAATCCTGTCGATACCCCACTAATTGTTCATGCTTTAATTTGTGTTTCTTAAACTGCTCCTGCGCATTAACAAGCTCCTGGTATGCTATCCGGGTTGCTTCTTTTTTTATGTCTAACAGTTGCAACAAGCGGTCCAATCGCTGATTCACGGCTTAACTCCTTAACGACGATGCTAACTGAGATAATAAATTCACGCTGTCACTGAAATTACATTGTTCATTCATTCCTTGCTCCATAAAACTCCTGATTTTATCGCGTGCTAAAATTGCTTTATCCAGTGCAGGATCAGTACCTTTCACATAGGCTCCAAGCAAGATAAAATCTTTGTTTTTTTCATAGAGAGACAAGTTTTTTTTCAATACCAACATATCACTCATTTGTTGTTCTGATACGACACTTTGCATAACACGACTAATGGACGCTTCTAAATCAATTGCTGGATACATTCCTTCTTCAGCCAACGAGCGACTTAAAACAATATGGCCATCTAAAATAGCTCGGGCTGAATCTGCTATCGGATCCTGTAAATCATCTCCTTCTGTTAAGACCGTATAAAACGCAGTAATAGAACCTTTTCCAGGCTCTCCATTTCCTGCACGCTCAACTAATTTTGGTAATTTGGCAAAAACCGACGGTGGATATCCTTTGGTTGCTGGTGCTTCACCAATGGATAAAGCAATTTCTCTTTGTGCTTGCGCAAAGCGGGTTAAAGAATCCATAAGTAACAAAACGTGTTTTCCCTGGTCACGAAAATACTCTGCAATACTGGTTGCAACTTTCGCACCATGAAGTCGCATTAAAGGACTTTCATCTGCAGGCGAAGCCACCACTACAGCCCGCTTTAAACCTTCTTCGCCTAAGCTGCATTCGATAAACTCTTTAACTTCACGACCTCGTTCGCCAATCAAGCCAACGACCACAACATCTGCTTTAGTAAAGCGCGTCATCATACCTAATAGAACCGATTTTCCTACCCCACTTCCAGCAAACAGGCCAATACGTTGACCACGCCCTACTGTCAACAAACTATTGATAGCACGTATTCCTACGTCCATATGGGTATCAATTACGGCGCGTTTTAATGGATTAATTGAAGGTGGTTCTATAGGACAAGTCTCGGCCAGCTCAATGGGAGGGCCTTCGTCTATAAGAGTCCCCGAACCATTAACCACACGCCCTAATAAAGACCAGCCAGCCTCAACTTGAGCCACACGACCGGTTGGCGTAATAATCATGCCAGGAGCCAAGCCCTGGATCGCGCCAATAGACATTAAATACGTATTTTCATGGGAAAAACCAACAACTTCAGCTTCAATCGCATGGGATTCACTCACATTAATAAAGCAACGCGCACCCACAGCCTGATTAAAACCTTTGGCTTCAAGAGTAAGACCTACTGCACGGCTTACTCGGCCACAATGCAATAACCCTGAATGTCCTTGCACACGGACATCAGACATTATTTTAGCAAGACGGGATTCATATATAGCCATTATTTAATCCTGTACTTGAATAGGTACAATCAAATTATCTTTAGTAAGGTATTTTGCAAACAAGGTGGAAAATCGCGTATGCATACGACCATCCAGTTCGCTGTGCTCCCCTTTTAGATAAAAATCACCTCGATTTAATGCAGGATCGGCGACTAAAATTTGATGCAATCCAGGAATTTCATTTTCACCAAATTCGGCCTGAACCCAAGCTACATCAAGCGGATTCATAGCCAGATGACGATGATTAGTTAATGAGGGTAATTCGGTTTTGATTTCATTTAATAAATCACGGAGTTTTTCAGGATTAACACTTAACTCTACAGAAATACAATGCTGGCTTAGCCAGGTAATTGTCTGAATTACGTCTTGGATTAAGTGTTCATCTAAAAGTTTTACCGGGTTTTGGATAAGGTCTAACCAAGCGGCAAGCTCTTTCCTTTTTTCATTCAACTCGGTCAAAGCGTGTTGCTGGCCTTGCTCATAACCTTTTTTTACAGCATCCTGACGTAAGCGTTCGCATTCAGCAAGAAATTCTGCTTTTTCATCAACTACAACAACTTCTTCTTGTTCTTTAGCTGCTTGATATTCCCAAGTACTGAATTCGTTGTTTTTATCTGGTTTTAAATTATAAGGTTCAAATTTATTTGACATGTAAAGTCCTTCTCATCCCCTGGTACAACAATGTAATTCGCATTCTCCTCTCTCCGTTCGGGCTGAGGAGGCATTCATGCCGTCTCGAAGCCTTGGCGCCAAGATTACCAAGGCTTCGAGACGTCGCTAACGCTCCTCCTCAGCCCGAACGGGGAAGTGGAGAAGTAGTTCTTGAACTGAGTTAGCTTACGAAATCACTAAATCATCTCATCTCCGCCCTTGGCACCCAAGGCAATTTTTCCGTCTTCAGCCATGCTCTTCGCGATTCCTAAAATATCGCGTTGTGCGCGTTCTACATCAACCACTTTAACCGGGCCTTGCAGCTCAATATCTTCACGAAGTAAGTCCGCTGCACGTTTGGACATATTTGCGTAGATTTTTTCTTTAGTAGGTTCTGTAGTGCCTTTTAAAGCCAATTTTAATAATTCTGGAGGGACATCACGCAGTAATGTTTGTACACTGCGATCGTCCATATCAATGAGGTTTTCAAAGACAAACATTTTATCTCTAATCTTCTCGCTTAAGTCATGATCCCAATCTTTAATTTTATTCAGTACTTCATCTTCCATCGCGCCATCAAAATAGTTGATGACATCAGCAACGCTTTTAATACCACCAATTGAAGCTGATTTACTCACCTTCTGGCCACTGAGTTGTTTTTCAATTACTTGACCCAGCTCACTAATAGCCTCAGGTTTTACCGTATCAATATTGCACATACGTAACAACACTTCAGAGCGTTTTTCTATACTAAAATAACTCACCACCTCAGCTGCTTGCTCACTGTCCAGATGAATTAATATAGTAGCTATAATTTGAGGGTGTTCGTTTCGAATAACGTCAGCAATTAATCGACCGTCTAACCATTTTAAACGATTAAGACCGCTGTCTTTATCTGAAACTAAAATGCGGTCAATAAATGGAGTGGCCTTTTCCAGACCCAAAGCTTCGATAAGCACTGTTCGCAAATAATGTTCCGTATCGATAGTAAGGCTCGTCTGATCGCCAATAGCATTGGTAAAATCCATCAGAACGTTTTGCATTTTTGCCTTAGTTACAGTGCTCAGTGTAGTCATCGCTACACCTACCTTTTGTACTTGCTTCGGTTCCAAGTGTCTTAAAACTTCAGCAGCGTTTTTTTCACCCATGCTTAATAGCAGTATGGCTGCACGTTCAATTCCATCCATTCTTACCCCCGATCAACCCAAGTTTTAACTACCTGTGCAACACGCTTGGGTTCTTTATCAACCACTTGCCGTAATAAATTTAATTGAGATTCATAGTCATTGGCGTCTTTAACAGCCAATGAACCATCATAAGTCAACTCACCTGGTTCTGTTTCATCCATATATTCAATACCACCACCTGCACCACCTTTATTATTGGCCAGGGTCTTCAGCATGGGTCTTAACACGCCGAAGATCATTGCCAGGATAAATAATGCGCCAGCCACCTGTTTCATTATTGACCAGAAAATATCTTTCTGCCAAAAACGCTCTTCTGGGATTGCTGCAATTGGTTCTGGTTTTATAAAATCACTATTAATAACATTCAAACTATCGCCTCGTTGTATATTAAGGCCTATCGCATCAGCAACCAATAATTTGATTTGACTAATATCTTTCGCACTCAATGGCTTTTTCACCATTTTTTTAGTTTTTTCATCCAACACAGCGGGATTATCAACTAATACGGCAACAGACAATCGCTTAATTGTGCCAGGCTGATTTTTAGTATGACTGATCGTTTTATCCAGTTCAAAATTTTTAGTGCTTTGAGTCCGCACATCACTGGATTGACTTGAGTCAGTTGCTGGTGGCTGCTGCGGATTTGCTCCTGCAGGCGTTTTAGCTGTAAGTGCCGGAGGCTGCTGTGGTGTATTGGATAAAGTTCCAGGAACCCCAACTGCATCATTTGCAGAGTTACGTTTTTCTTCCATTTTTTGTTCACTGCGTAATGAAGGTAGTTCTGGATTAAACATTTCCTGCGTTTGCTCGTAGCTTGTAAAATCAATATCAGCAGATACTTTAGCTCGAACACGACCATAACCTAACATTGGCGTTAATATATCTTGAATTTTTTGTGTATATTGATGTTCCAGATTTTGTCTGTAATCAGAAAAACGTTCAGTATCCGAGAATAAAGTCTGACCGCCACCTTCATTCAACAACTGACCATCTTGATCAACTACAGTTACTTTATTGGCTGATAAATTGGGAATACTTGATGCGACTAAACTTACAATCGCTGCAATCGTGTGTTTTTTAAGTTCCAAACCCGAATATACATCAATAAAAACTGAAGCGCTGGGTTGATTTGAATCACGGACAAAAGCGGATTCACGTGGAATCGCCAAATGCACACGAGCGGATTTAATATCATTAAATTTACTGATAGTACGCGCTAACTCCGCCTCCAAGGCTTGTTTGTAACGCGCGCTCTCCATGAACTGGCTGCTGTTAAATGCGTTACTTCCCGTAAACAGTTCCTGAGAACCACCCGGGTCACGCGGCAATCCTTCTGCAGCTAATTTAAGACGAGCACTTTGCAGGCGCTCAGAAGGAATTAAAATAGTACTATTGTTACTATCAATTTTAAATTCAATACCGTTACGCTCTAATGCAGATACGACCTCTGCTGCATCACGTGCATTCATTTGAGCGTACAATGGAACATAATTAGGGTCTCTCGACCATAAAACTACTGCTAAACCAATTGCGACACTCGCCGCCAAGCCAATTAATAACCCAATTTGACGAGGAATAGATAAGCTTGCAAATTTTGCTGCTACCATCGAAGCATTATCAGCCAATGCCATATTAAACTCCTGTGAGATATGCCTTGTAAAATAGCGCGGAGGCTACGATTTGTCTATACGGGCATACTCATAATATCTTGATATGCTTGCACACATTTATTTCTAACTCGAACAGTAGCTTCCAGACCTAAATTAGATTTTTGTGAAGCAATCATCACTTCACCAATACTTACATTAGGATCGCCAAGTTCAAAACGTGATTTTAAGGAGTCAGATTTTTGCGAAAGATCACTCACATGGTTCAATGCATTTTGAAAAACTGAACTAAAGGGAGATTGATTTGTTTCTGTATCAACTACAGCACCTTCTGCTTTTGCTGCCATTGATTGAATTTGGTTAAGCAGGTTAACGGTATTAATGTTACTCATGTCCTTATTCATCCTCTACAAAAAAAATATGCATTATGTTTTTATTATTATTTTTAATGTCAAATCATATACCTAACGATCCCTCAGCTTATGATTTGAGTCCTTTAAATTATCTGCTATACAACATACCCTTCTTCGCGCATTTTTGCTAGCTTATATCGTAAAGTTCTCTCACTTACACCTAATAAAGCCGCTACTTTTTGCCTATTTCCTTCATTTTCCAATAAAGTTTTCTCAATTAATTCAAATTCATGGATTTGTAAGTTTTTACTGCTCACTGCAGAAGAGGTTTCTGGGGCTAAAGTTGCCGTTGCTGACAGCTGCAAATGTTCTGCTTCTATAATGCCTTGCGTTTGTAACACTAATGCTCTTTGAATGACATTATCCAACTCCCGCGCATTTCCTGGCCAAGGATAAACCAGCATTAATTTTTGTGCCGTAGGACTAATTACAGGTACAGTCGGTTGTTTGTGTTGGCAATGCTTACGAATTAAATAATTAGCTAATGGAATAATATCATTTTTTCTTTCGCGTAACGGGTGCCATTGCAGCGGAAAAATATTTAAACGGTAAAATAAATCCTCTCTAAAACGACCCGCCTGAACCTCTTCTTTAAGTAATCTGTTCGTTGTCGCAAGAATTCGTACATCCAGGCTAATTGTTTTATTCGCGCCAATACGCTCTACTTCTTTTTCTTGCAACACACGCAATAATTTAGCTTGCAAGCTTAAAGGCATTTCACTCACCTCATCAAGAAGTAAAGTACCGCCTTGTGCTTGTTCAAATTTTCCAGGAGTGGATTTATAGGCGCCAGTAAAAGAGCCTTTTTCATAACCAAATAAAGTAGCTTCCAGCATTTGTTCTGGAATTGCTGCGCAGTTAATTGCAATGAAAGGTTGTTTTTTTCGTGAAGAGTGATCATGAATGAAATGAGCTAAAACCTCTTTACCCGTACCACTTTCACCGCTAATCATCACACCCACATCAGATTGAGCCACCTTTAAAGCCATCGTTAATAAAGCCTGGCTTTTGGGATCTTGAGCTATTGGCTCGCCGGTATCTTCATCCAGCTCTACTTTAATAAATTGATTGATTTTTTCAATGAGTACTTGGGCACTAAAAGGCTTTTGTAAATAATCAACAGCGCCACGGCGCATAGCGACCACCGCATCTTGTACTGAGCCATAAGCAGTCATCAAGATAACAGGTAAGCTGGGACGTTTTCGATGAATTTCATCCAATAGTTGATTGCCATCCAGCTCATCCATGCGAATGTCAGTTAATACAACCGCCGGATTATGCAATTCTAAAAGAGCCAAAGCCTCTTTACCGTCTTTTGCGGTAATGTAAGTGTGACCCGAAATAGTCATTGTTTCAGCTAATGCTTCTCTTAATACTGGATCATCTTCAACAATTAGAACATGACTCATAAAAAGTCCCTTTTAATGTTATTAGTTAGGATAGCGCCTTACGGTAAATACAGATTAACCTGCGTACCTACCCCTTCAGTAGACTCCAGACTCACGCGACCACCATGAGCTTTAACTACAGCATAAACTACCGCTAAACCTAAACCAGTACCCTGAGCCTTAGTAGTGTAGAAAGGAGAAGAAGCATGATTTTTCACCTCTTCTGACATCCCTTTTCCATTATCATCTACTAGTATTTGTATACCGGAATTGTCCATAGATGCAAGAGTTAAATAAACCTCTGTTGCATCAGATTGAATTGCATTAATCACTAAATTTAAAACCGCACCAATTAAAGACTCACCGTGAATCAATCCTTCACGCGAAATCAATTGATTACTGACTTGAAATAAAACGGATTTTGATGTGACATACGGCTGCGCACGCTGAGTTAATTGTGAGCACCAATGTTCCATATCCATCAACGTGGGCACTATGGTTGTACCTCTGGCAAATAATAATAGATCCTGAATTTGTTGCTCAATACTGATATGACAGTCTTTGATTCGTTTAATCCAGCTTTGCGAACGTGCATCAATATCAGGCAGGCTATTTAAATGGTCACTGTAGAGCATTGCAGAAGCCAAAGGCGTTCTGATTTGATGTGCTAATTGCGCCGTCATGGTACCAATAGAAACTAAACGCTTCTCATTTTCCCGTGCTTTTTCGTAATCTCTGGTTGCAGTTACATCAGTTAAACTGATTAAAATACCTGGCAAGCTGTCTAAAGTAGCAATATCAACGTGCACACGCCGACCATCAGCTAAAGAAGCTTCATGCCCATCATCAGCACGCGGAACAAAAGCACGTAACAGAACATCCAGCCACAATGAACTGAGCAACCCGTAACCGAGCATTGCTTCCGCAGGTGGATTTAACCACACGATTCGCCCTTGTGAATTAATAATCACTAAAGCAGTAGGCATACTCGATAGAATATCCCATTCAGATAAAGATATCTGAGGCCGTACCGCACATGTTTGATAATTTGAATAATGCATACTGGACAGTATAATTATTGCGGATAATAAGACTGTAACAAACTTTAGGTGAAAATGAAAATGCTTTTAAAATCATAGCATTAGTTTTGATGATTTATTTGATACTTGATGACTTAAAAAAATTCAGGACGTTTTTTTTATGACACTTAAGTCCTGTAATCCAAAGCGCAGCGAAGGACGTCCTGAATGGGGCGCAGTGCCAGCTGATGGGAGATCCTTCGCTTCGCTCTGGATGACGCGCTCGGAGGGGAGCTAACCGTCTGCATCCTCATCCAGCTTTCTTAAAAAAGCCATTTTCTCAGCAATTTTAATCTCCAAACCCCGAGGCACAGGTTGATACCAGCCAGGATCGTCCATCCCTTCAGGTAAATAGCGCTCACCAGCAGCATAAGCATGAGGCTCATCATGGGCATAACGGTATGCATGACCATAGCCTAACTGCTTCATTAAACGGGTCGGCGCATTACGCAAATGAATTGGTACTTCACGAGATTTATCTTTTTTTACAAAAGCCATGGCTTGATTAAATGCCGTATATCCGGCATTACTTTTCGCAGCAATTGAAAGATAAATAATTGCCTGACCTAAAGCAAGCTCCCCCTCTGGCGATCCCAGTCGTTCATAAGTTGCTGCCGCATCGTTAACAATTTGCATGGCACGTGGATCTGCCAAACCAATATCTTCCCAAGCCATTCTGACTATACGCCTTGATAAATAATAAGGATCCACGCCTCCATCCAACATACGACATAACCAGTAAAGCGCAGCATCTGGATTAGAACCACGAACTGATTTATGCAAAGCAGAAATTTGATCGTAAAAGTTCTCTCCACCCTTATCAAAACGTCTTGTACTTTGAGATAAAGCATTAATCACAAAATCTTTATCAACCTGTGTCGCATTCATCGCAGTACATGCCGTATGCAATTGCTCCATGCTGTTTAATAATCTTCTGGCATCTCCATCGGCAAAATCAATAATAATAGCTATTGCTGCTTCATCAAATGGAATTTGAGATAAAATCGCCTGATGTGCTTTGTCAAATAATTGCCGAAGCTCTTCATTGGTTAATGATTTTAAAACATAAACTTGTGCTCGGGAAAGTAAAGCTGAATTCACTTCAAAAGAGGGATTTTCTGTAGTGGCACCGATAAAAGTAATTAAACCAGATTCAGTATAAGGAAGTAGTGCATCTTGTTGTGCTTTGTTGAAACGATGAATCTCATCGATAAATAAAATAGTATGCTTACCAAAAGTCAAATTATCTTGCGCCTTTTCCATGGCCGCGCGAATCTCTTTCACTCCAGAAAAAACCGCTGACAACGCAATCCATTCACAATCAAACGCTTCAGCAGCTATTCTTGCAATAGTTGTTTTACCAACACCTGGAGGTCCCCACAAAATCATGGAGTGGAGCTTGCGCCCCACAAAGCTGAGTCGTAAAGGTTTTCCCTCTCCTAACAAATGACTCTGCCCTATCACCTCATCCAGATGTTTTGGCCTTAAAAGCTCGGCCAATGGTGGAACAGGATCTGTTTGAAACAAACTCATTGTTCAACCACATCAACCCCTTTCGGTGGCTTAAACTGAAATAAAGCCGCAGCTAATTTAGGGTTTAATTTAGCTTGAGATAATTTCACTGTAGTAACTTGTCCTAATTGATCAAATAACTCCAGGCCAGTCAAACTACTTTGATGAAACATTAATTTAATACGTTGAAAACCAGCTTTAGTCGACTTAGATTTCAGATCAAATGTTAGATCATCACCAGAGCCACTTTGCACCACAGAAAAATCACGGGTTACAGTATCATCATAACCACTTAAAAATAATGCCGCCGTACCGCCTAAACCTTTTTTCTGTAGCTTAACCGTTACTTGCTCTAAATCATTATCATAAACCCAGATCTTCTTGCCATCAGCAACCATTAACTGCGCCATCGGGTCTTTAGTTTGCCAACGAAAACGACCTGGTCGCTCTAAAGCCATAGTTCCTGTCGAGCGTGAAACCACATGCTGTTTTGCTTTAACTACCTGCTTAAATACCGCAGTCATACTACGAATTGAATTCAGTTTCACCTGCAATAACTCTTCAGGTGACTGACAAAATCCACTTGTAGATACGCTTAAAAAAACCGCAAAAATTATTTTTTTCATGTTTAATCCTCAGTTACTGAGTTCACTAAAACATCCCTATAACCACCAGCTAATGGACCAACAATACCAGTACGTTCCATTTCTTCAACTATTCGAGCCGCGCGGTTATAGCCAATTTTTAATCGCCGCTGTACTGCAGAAATACTGGCTTTACGCGTTTGTATTACAAATTCTACCGCTTGATCATACAGTGGATCATCTTCTTCAGCCTGACCATCCTCATCAAAACCACCTTCACCATTGCCTTCACTAGCCATTTTCAAAATGTCTTCAATGTAATTAGGCTCACCACGTGCGCGCCAATCATCAGCAATTCGATGCACTTCCTTATCATCAACAAAAGCACCATGAATACGTAAAGGAGCACCACTTCCAGGAGCTAAGTACAACATATCACCATGCCCCAGCAACTGTTCTGCGCCCTGTTGATCCAGTATAGTACGAGAATCAATTTTTGATGAAACCTGGAACGACATACGTGTTGGAATATTAGATTTAATTAATCCCGTTAATACATCTACTGAAGGCCGTTGCGTTGCAAGAATCATATGAATACCTGCTGCTCGCGCTTTTTGTGCAATACGCGCAATTAACTGCTCTACTTTCTTACCAACAACCATCATCATGTCAGCAAGCTCATCAATCACAACAACGACATACGGTAAAGCTTCCAATTCAGGAGCTGTTGCATCCATAGAATCAACAGGCTTCCATAATGGATTCAATAAAGGTTGTCCATTGGCCACACCTTCAGTTACTTTAGTATTATAGCCAGCCAGATTTCTTACACCTAAGGAAGCCATTAATTTATAACGACGCTCCATTTCTTCCACGCACCAACGCAAAGCACTGGCGGCTTCTTTCATATCGGTTACAACAGGCGTTAATAAATGAGGAATACCATCATAAACTGACAATTCCAGCATTTTAGGATCGATCATAATAAGACGTACTTGCTCAGGCGTGGCTTTAAACAAGATACTTAAAATCATCGCGTTAATCCCTACAGACTTACCAGAGCCTGTAGTACCTGCAACTAACAAATGGGGCATTTTAGCTAAATCAACAACTACAGGATGCCCAGCGATATCAACACCCAAAGCCAGAGTTATTGGCGAATGAGCCTGCTGGTAAACAGCTGCTGACAATACTTCCGACAGGCTAACCATTTCACGAGACTGATTCGGTAACTCTAAACCTACAACCGTTTTACCAGGAATAACTTCCACAACACGTACTGAAATAACTGACAAAGAACGTGCCAAGTCTTTAGCTAATGCCGATAATTTGCTGACTTTGATTCCAGCAGCCAATTGCAATTCAAAACGTGTTACCACAGGACCTGGATGCACAGCAACCACATCTGCCTGAATACCAAAATCAAGCAAATGTTGCTCTACATCTCGAGAGACATTTTCAAGTTCTTGATGAGTGTATCCCCCCATAGGTTTTCCAGGACGCCCTTTGTCTAATAAATCCAGTGAAGGCAAGGTACCGGAAGTCGTAATTTTAGGCGCACGAAGTTCCTTTAGTTCGGGTGCCGGTTTAAAAATCTCTGGTTTTACTTCAGGTTTTGGCTGATAGGTAATTAATGCAGGAGCCGCTTTTTCCTTTTCAGGTTCAATTTTTTTCTCAGGCTCTACCACTGGTACTTTTTCAACTTTAGCCTTAAATAATTTAGGCGCTGATTTGTCTTGAGAGGCTGCCGCAGGAGCAACTCCAGGCTCGCGTGCCTTATAACTTTCTATTCCAGCATTACCTAAATGTACGGCTTTGCGTAACACAAGATATGATTTATTCCCTAAAAACAGGGTATATACTCCAACTAACTCAACAGCCACAAGCCAGGACAAACCAGTTAGCCAAGTAGTTCCCACTAAAAACATGGCTAATAAAACTAAACTTGCGCCATGTAAATTCAGCATTTGATACCAACCACCAGCAATAGTTTGGCCAATAAGACCACCGGCGCCGTGCATAGAGTCAAACTGAGTCAGCTGTGTCTCAAAGCTTAATAAGCCGCAACCACCAGCAATCATTAAAACGAACCCTACAGAACGAAGTAATAAAACATGTTTATCAAAAGTTTTTAACGCACGTAAATCCTGCAAAATACTCCATGCAACATAAACAATAGCGGCTGGCAATAAATAAGCAAAATACCCAAAGGTTAAATAAAATATATCCGCAATATAAGCACCCACTTTCCCGCCAGAATTAGCAATACTTGCCCCTGCGCGTGAGGCATGAGACCATGCTGGATCGCTGAACTTATACGTCAGCAAAGATAAAAGCACAAAAAGCGCGCCGGTTAATGTGAGTATGAAGCAACCTTCGCTCAGTCGCTTTACAATGAAGTTTGGCATGGCTTTTTTAGGGGTTCCAGCCTTTTTTCCCGAGTGTTGTTTTGTCATAGGTATTTTCATATATCTGTTTTTGTCATAATATTCGGCATCTTACCACAAAATTTTAAAATATTAAGGAAGGCAGAGACGATGAGCTCAAGCAACCACCACCGCTTAATTATATTAGGTTCAGGACCAGCAGGTTACACTGCCGCAGTCTATGCTGCAAGAGCAAATCTCAACCCTGTTTTAATTACAGGAATGCAGCCTGGCGGACAATTAACCACTACAACAGAAGTGGATAACTGGCCTGGAGATATCGAAGGCTTACAAGGCCCTGCTCTTATGGAGCGGATGCAAAAACATGCAGAACGTTTTGATACCAAAATTATTTTTGATCACATCGTGAAAGCAGAGTTAGACAAGCCACCTTTTACACTCCATGGCGATAGCGAAGTATATACTTGTGATGCGTTAATTATCGCAACAGGCGCATCAGCACGCTACTTAGGATTAGAATCAGAAACGGCTTATCAAGGTCGTGGTGTTTCAGCTTGCGCTACTTGCGATGGCTTTTTCTATCGGAATAAAACGGTTTGTGTCATCGGTGGTGGAAACACTGCTGTTGAAGAGGCGCTTTATCTATCGAACCTCGCGGCTTCTGTTACTCTGATTCACCGTCGTGACAGCCTACGTGCTGAAAAAATTCTTCAAGATAAACTTTTTGAAAAAACCCGTACGGGCAATATCAAAATCATCTGGAACAGCACCTTGGATGAAGTCATGGGCGATGGCAAAAAAGTGACTGGCGCAACAATTCGCAATCTGCAGGATAATTCAAAAGAGCTATTAACTGTTGATGGCGTCTTTATTGCTATTGGTCACACACCTAATACTGAATTATTCAAAGACCAGTTGCAAATGAAAGACGGTTACATCACGATTAAATCAGGCTTGGAAGGTATGGCAACAAGTACTTCTGTACCCGGAGTATTTGCCTGTGGTGACGTTGCTGATCATGTGTATCGTCAAGCAATTACATCGGCTGGTTTTGGCTGTATGGCAGCTCTTGATGCGGAACACTATTTGGATTAATAAGATCTTAATACTATTACGTTAGCGTCAGTTATAAGATCTACTCCTCCCACAAAACCATTCGTGCTGAGGAGGAGTTTACGCCGTCTCGAAGCATTCGCACAGGGTTATAGTCTTGGCGCAAATGCTTCGAGACGTCGCTATTGCCCCTCCTCAGCACGAACGGATCACGGTAGAGACTGGATCTAATAGTTCTCTTACCCAGAACTCGCGTTAAGTTAAGGAGTCAGACCCTAATTTTTTAACTAGCCGGCGTTGTAGCATTATTACGATTCAACATTTTCAACATAATATCTTTACCCATAGCCTCAATCATTTTCATAAATAAAGGTGGTTTTTTGTCCTGTAATTTATGAATGTCTGCGTAATTCCAATACATAAACTCTACCGGCTCACGGGCATATATGGTGGTGCTGGCATTACCATCACCAAAATAACTCATTTCACCAATAAAATGATAATGACCCAATTCAAGCATTGAGCCATTTATATCAATATAAACCTGTCCTTTAGTAATTAACATTAAGGATTTTACAGGTTTACCTTCCTCCAATATTTTATCATTAGTTGCAGAGCCTTTATGGCTTAATTTTATCAAACGTAAAAAATCACTGGTTGGCATGGTATCAAAAAATATTTTTTTTATTTGCCGCAATTCCTCATCCAAATCCTTTGGAATCATATCTCGTAATAAAAATCCAATTTGTACGAAATTAATTACCAATGAAGCAATAGCCCAATACGCCATAGGCGGCACATGCGTCAGAATCCCATAGGCTAAAAATAAGCCATCTGATAAAGCGAATATGATCCGAATTAGCAGAACATTTCTGCAGCTAAGGCTAAGAAGAATTAAAATATTTCCTAGACTGTAGAGATAGTCCAATTGCATTCCCCGACATTTACTTATAATAATTGTAGAATATATCTTTGAGTTATAAAGAAAAATGCAAATAAATTTAATAAATTACTTGGAGTGCAATCCCGTGGAATCAAATGAATACATCGAATTCCCTCATCCCGAAACCAGTGATAATCAAGGATTATTACACATCGGTGGCGAACTCACTCCCCAACGCGTTCTGCAAGCATACTCCCAAGGGATTTTCCCTTGGTACAATCCAGGCTCACCAGTTCTTTGGTGGTCACCTGATCCAAGGCTTATTTTAATCCCCTCAGAGTTTAAAGTGTCGCGCAGCTTACAAAAGTCACTAAATAAAGACTTTCGATTTTCTATAGATACCGCATTTGAAGAAGTCATGATTGCCTGTTCCACCTGCTCTGGACGTATTGAGAATACCTGGATAAATAAGGACATGATTGATTCTTACACAAAATTACATACGGTGGGTTACGCGCATTCCTTTGAAATATGGCAAGACGAACGATTAGTAGGCGGTTTGTACGGACTAAGTCTTGGCCATGCTTTTTTTGGTGAGTCCATGTTTCACAAAGTAACTGGTGCATCAAAAATTGCATTTTATTTTTTATGCCAGACTATGGATGCCTGGAATTATGATTTTATAGACTGCCAAATTCCATCAAATCATTTACAGCGTTTAGGCGCTAAAATTATTGGCCGTGGAGAGTTCCTGCATTTATTAGAGCGGTCCTTAGAACACCCGACAAAACAAGGCTTATGGCATAACAGTCCAAAATAGTACTATTTAATAAATTGTATTCTATACTTTCCATAAAATGCATACTGGACATGAAAGTTAAATTTTAATACGACGAGATTGCCATTTTCTTCATTTTAGTGCAGTATACTCGCTGCATGAGAATTAGTGGTTATAAAATAGGTGTAATACCTGTTCCACTTTGAAGAACATGTATAATATACTTTATAAATTTGGTACATCACTGAGAGACCTATGGCAAAAGAAGATCATATAGAAATGGCTGGTACTATTATAGATACACTGCCCAACACAATGTTTCGTGTTGAATTAGAAAATGGACACATTGTTACTGCCCACATTTCTGGCCGTATGCGTAAAAACTACATTAGAATTTTAACCGGCGATAAAGTTAAGGTTGAGCTAACTCCCTACGACTTATCCAAAGGCCGTATCATATTCCGCGATAAAAATTAATTATTCCATATTCCCATCATTTCTGAACGCAGCCGAAGGATCCCCCTTCACGTAACACGGCTACGTTCAGGATGGAAATGTCATGTCATTCACAAAAAATACCCGTTATTCTATTTTCGTCATCCAGAGCGTAGCGAAGGATCTCCAGTCAAATGGCACAGTGCTATTTGACTGGAGATCCTTCGCTACGCTCTGAACGACGGGGACTTACAACGCTTCAAATATCGCTGCAGCACCCATACCAGTACCAATACACATAGTAATCATGCCGTATCGACCTTTAGTTCTTTGCAAACCATGCAATAAAGTGGCCGCTCTTATCGTACCTGTTGCGCCTAAAGGATGACCTAAAGCAATGGCACCACCTAAAGGATTAACTTTCTCAGGTGGTAGACCCAGCTCTTTAATCACCGCCAAAGCCTGAGCAGCAAAAGCCTCATTCAACTCAATCCAATCCAACTGATCTAGTGTAATGCCCGCGCGTTTTAAAGCTAAAGGAATTGCCTTAATAGGACCTATTCCCATAATTTCAGGTGGAACACCGGCTACAGCAAAACTTAATAAACGTCCCATTGGTTTTAAATTATATTGACGAACAGCAACCTCACTCGCTAACAAAGCAATACCTGCTCCATCACTGGTTTGCGAGCTGTTACCTGCGGTTACTGAACCGCGTGCAGCAAAAACGGGTCTTAATTTGGAAATAACATCATATGAAGTATCTGCTCTTGGGCCTTCATCGTCGCTGATTAATTTTTTCTTGACGATGGTTGTATCATTAACTAAATCCGCTTGTCTTATAGTAATTTCAATCGGGCTTATTTCGGCTTTAAAATCACCACGTAACTGCGCAGCTACCGCTTTTTTATGACTTTCAGCAGCAAATTCATCTTGTTGCTCACGAGTAATACCCCATTGCTTAGCCACATTTTCTGCAGTAATTCCCATACCGTAAGCAATAGCAATGTCTTCATTATTAAATAGGGCAGGATTCGCCGTGTATTTATTGCCACCTAAAGGCACCATAGACATGCTTTCAACACCACCAGCAAGCGCTAATTGCATATCTCCAGTACGAATAGAGGCCGCAGCTGTAGCGATACTTTGTACACCAGATGAGCAAAAACGATTTAGAGTCATTGCTGGCACTGATTGAGGTAAACCTGCAAGTAAGGACGCAATACGTGCAACGTTCATGCCCTGTTCTGCTTCAGGCATAGCACAACCAATCACTACATCACCAATCTCTTGCCAATCAACCGATTGCTGGCGGCTCACTAAGCTTTTTATCGTATGCGCTAATAAATCATCCGGTAAGGTATTTTTAAAAACACCACGTGGTGCCTTTCCTACTGGAGTACGTAATACATCAACTATGTATATATCAGTCATTTCAACTATTCCTTATAACCCAGGCTTTCTCTTACTCATAAGAGAAAGCCTATTTTCATCTATTAATTACGTAATGGTTTGCCAGTCTCTAATAAATGGCTAATCCGTGCTTGCGTTAATGGAGTTCCTGCAAGCATCACAAAGGCCTCGCGCTCCAATTTCAGCATCCATTGTTCATCAACCAAAGTGCCTTGATTCAGATTGCCACCACAAAGAACTTTTGCCAATTCTGTAGCAAGGAAATAATCGTGCTGAGAAATAAATCCACCTTCCAACCAATTAACCAAACCGGCTTGTAATCTAGCCTGCCCTTCAATTCCAGCCACTTTAAACTGTTTTTGTAATGGCGGCAGATAGTTTTCAGCGTGCATTAATTTCACTTTGGCTAAAGCGGCATAAAGCACTTCATCCGCATGCATAACATACGTATCCGTAGTTCGCAGATAACCCATTTGCATCGCATCCGCAGCAGAACCAGCAACTTGTGCCATGGCAATCTGTTGGAAATAACTTTGTAATGCCGTCATCAAATCAGCATGAGGAAGATCCGCTGCGCGCATAGCCATTTCTTTACAACCACCACCAGCAGGAATAACGCCCACACCTAACTCAACCAAACCAGGATACGATTCAAAAGCAGCAACCACAGCAGCACATTGCAGCATCAGCTCACAACCACCACCTAATGCGCGACCTCGCAATGCAGCAACAGTTGGAATAGAGCTGTATTTCAAACGCAGAGCAACTTTTTGGAATTGCCCAATCATGGCTTCCAAAGCTTGCATGTTTTTATCTTGAATCAGTTTCAAAACGCCACGTAAATCAGCTCCAGAGCTGAAATTATTCGCATCCTTCTGATAAACGATTACGCCTCGGCATTGCTTTTCAGCCACGTCCATAGCCGCTTCTAATCCATCAACAACTTCTTGCCCTATTGTATTTGCTTTGCTTTTTAAACTAAGCACTGCAACATCATCTTCCAGATGCCACAAACGGACACCCTCATTTTCATAAATTACAGGTGTAGGTCGTACGGTCTCTTTAATCACTTTATCTGGGAAAAACTGACGTTTATAAACAGGCAATTGGCTTTTAGGCTGGTATTTATTTTGCTGTGGTGAATAAGCACCTTCTTCCGTATAAAAAGCTTTAAGATCTAAAAGCCATCCCGGTAAAGCTGCCGCACTAAGCGATGATTTTTCTTTGATTTCCTGATTAATGTACTGAGTCATCTTCGATAAATCAGCTAATTGCCACGTTTCAAAAGGTCCTTGCATCCAGCCAAAGCCCCAACGAATCGCCAGATCAACGTCTCTGACATTGTCCGCAATAGTCTCTAAATGGTACGCACAATAATGGAATAAATCTCTAAAGCAGGCTGCTAAAAATTGAGCTTGCTTGTTTGTAGAAGTAATCAGACTCTGCATACGCGCTACAGAATCTGGATTTCTCATAATTACTTTCACCTCATCACTCACTTCAGCTTTTGAAGGACGATAAGTAGCCGACTTCACATCATAAACTTCGATCACTTTACCATTTTTACGGTAAATACCCTGACCTGTTTTTTGCCCTAAATGCCCTTCTTTAATCATGCCCATCAGCCATTCAGGTAATTTAAAACTTGAATGCCAAGGATCTTCTTGCAACTGCTCCTGCATGGTATTAACTACATGGTACATAGTATCCAAGCCCACAACATCCATAGTACGGAATGTTGCTGATTTTGGGCGGCCCAACAAAGGGCCTGTTAAAGCATCCACCTCATCTAAGCCCATATCCATAGCAGAAGCATGGTGTAAGGTAGTTAACAAAGAAAAGACACCGATACGGTTAGCAATAAAATTAGGTGTATCTTTTGCACGGATAACGCCCTTACCTAAATAACTCGTTAACCAGGACTCCAGATTATCAACCAAGATTTTATCCGTGGTTTTTGCAGGAATTAATTCAGCAAGATGCATGTAGCGTGGCGGATTAAAAAAGTGAACACCACAAAAATTATTCCGATGTGCTTCAGGTAAAACGGAGCATAATGAATTAATACTTAGGCCTGAAGTGTTACTTACAAGAATGGAGCGATCGGTTAAATGAGGAGAAATCTTTTTATATAAATCCTCTTTCCAATCCAAACGCTCTGCAATTGCTTCAATGATCAAATCACAGGAAGTTAAATCAGCCAGGTCTTGTTCGTAATTTTTTGCTTGCAATAAAGCCGCTGTTTGAGCGGTTGCTAGAGGAGCTGGTTTCAGCTTACCTAAGTTAGCAATGGCTTTATCAGTTAGTGAATTAGGATTGCCTTCTTTAGCTGCTAAATCAAACAATAAAGTTTCTATTCCTGCATTCACGCAATGCGCTGCAATTTGCGCGCCCATCACACCAGCACCTAAAACCGCGACTTTTTTTATGAAAAAAGGTCCCTGCATTATTTGTTTCCTTATTAATTCCAAGTTATTTTACAAAACGGATAACTTGGATAGTTAAAAATATTTGCACTCTTTGTCGTCCCCACGAAGGCGGGGATCTAGTCACAAGGTAGCACCATGCCACGTTAGAATGGATCCCGCCTTCGCGGGGACGACAAAGTACCACCTCAGCCAGTACCTAAGATAAATTAAATTTTATCCCTTGCGCCAACGGCAACTCATTGCCCCAATTAATAGTATTGGTTTGTCGTCGCATATAAGCTTTCCACGAATCAGAACCTGATTCACGCCCACCGCCTGTTTCTTTTTCGCCACCAAATGCGCCGCCAATTTCAGCACCCGAAGTGCCTATATTGATATTGGCAATACCACAATCACTACCCCAAGCACTTAAAAAATGCTCGGCGTTTTTCAGATTTTGGGTAAACAAAGCCGAAGACAATCCTTGAGGCACACTATTATGCAACTCAAGAGCCTCATCTAAAGTAGAATAAGACATCACATACAAAATAGGGGCAAACGTTTCTTCCTGCACAATATCCCAATTATTTTTTACATTACAAACCAAAGTAGGCTCTACAAAAAAACCAGCCTGTTTTAAAGACTCACCACCACATAAAATCTTGCCGCCAGCATCTTTAATTCGAGCTATTGCTTTTTCAAACTGCGCCACTGCTTGTTTATCAATTAATGGCCCCATCAAATTACGTGTATCTAAAGGGTCGCCAATAGTTACTTGCTTGTAAGCAAAGCTTAAACGTTCCAATACGTAATCATAATGTGCCTCAGGAACAAACAAGCGACGTGTAGAAGTGCAACGTTGCCCCGCAGTACCTACTGCACCAAAAACAATCGCAGGAATGGCCATAGGCAAATCAGCCGAATCATCAAGAATAACGGCATTATTACCACCTAATTCTAAAATAGTTTTACCTAAACGCGCAGCAACTTTTGCAGCGACTTGCTTACCTACAGCAGTAGATCCTGTAAAAGAAACTAATGGAATACGCGAGTCATTGACCAGCTTATCAACCACACAATGATCTTCAGGGATAATTAAACTAAAAATTTCAGGGCAATCATTTTGTTTTAATACCTGATTACACAAATGCTGCACTGCTATCGCACATAATGGAGTTTTCGCAGAAGGCTTCCATAAAGTAACATTCCCGCAGATAGCCGCCAAAAAAGCATTCCAGGCCCAAACTGCAACTGGAAAGTTAAAGGCAGAAATCACCGCAATAACTCCATAAGGATGCCATTGCTCATACATGCGATGTTGCGGACGTTCTGAATGCATGGAATTGCCATAAAGCATTCGTGATTGACCTACCGCAAAATCCGCAATATCAATCATTTCCTGTACTTCACCATCACCTTCTTGTTTGGACTTCCCCATTTCCACAGAGACTAAACTACCTAACCAATCTTTCTTCTCACGTAAGGCCTGGCCAATTTGTCTTATAATTTCACCGCGTTTTGGTGCCGGAACTCGCTTCCAATCTTGTGCCGCACTTTGGGCTCGAACCATAACTTGCTCATAATCATCTGCAGTACAAACCGCTACTTCAGCAAGCAACTCGCCATTAGTTGGGTTAAATGATTTCAATCGTTTCGCATGAGTCTCACTATGCCAACCCTGACCGCTAAAAGCACCAGGATTAACTGCGTGGATGTTTAAATCCTTTAATAATTTCATTAATAGCCCCCATCCTATAACCCAGAACGCGGCCTGGTTTATAGTTCCATAAATTTATGCGTAAAACCGACCGAAACGATTTTCCAGCACAGCAGATAACTGGAATTTTTCTTGCGGTACAAATCCTTTATGCTGATACGCATCAGTCAAGACCAGATCAACAATAGCACAGACACCAGAGGCCGTACTGACTTGAATAGCAGACCATTCCAAACCACAAATCTCTTTTGGGTACATTTTTTTAACGTAACTTTTTTCAGTCAGCTCACCCTGTTTTATACCCTCAACAGTAACGTATACAATGACCAGATCTTGATAGGTTTTGGGAATTGCGTTTTCTAAAATACGTTTTAATGTAGGCCTGTCCTGATTCAGGCGCAAATCATTCATTAAAAAACGCATTTTTTTGCAATGCCCTGGATAACGCATGGTTTTATAATTCATAGTTTGCACTTTACCCGCATGCAAATCAGCAAGACTACCTAAGCCACCTGAAGTATTAAACGCCTCGTATTCACAACCGTCTATTTGAATGGACTCTAAACCTTCTAAAGGTGCTAAGGTAACCGCTTTACCGTATTTAATGCCGTAACAAGGATTACCGTATTCGTTAATTATGCCGTCTGTAGACCAGTTTAATGAATATTGAAGTGCATTATTAGCATGTTTGGGTAAAGCGCCTACACGTAATTTTACATGATTGCAGACTTCAAATTCCTGCATTAAGCTATTCGCTGCGATGCTAATAAACCCAGGGGCTAAACCACATTGAGGGACAAACGCTGACTCCGCGTCTGCAGCAATATTTTTTATTGCCTCAGTTACTGAAGTATCTTCAGTTAAATCAAAATAATGAGCTTTGGCGGCCTTTGCAGCTTCCGCAACATAAGTATTTAAAAAATAAGGAAGACTTGAAATGATGGCGGTAATACCATGCTTTTGTATGTAGGTTTGCGTAGATTCAGCATCTGTGACATCCAAAGCTACCGTTTTAATTTTAGGTAAAGCGCTCAATAATCGTTTAACATCAGCGCCATTAAAATCAATATCTACTAAATGAACCTGATAAGAACCGCTTTCAGCTAGTAAACAAGCAATTAAACTACCTATTTTCCCTGCGCCTGTAATCATTACATGATACATACAATCCTTCTCCCATTGTAAGACGAGTTTATCCTACACAAAATATTAAGAATTGCAAAGTATGAAACCTTATTAGAATTTATATTTCTTGACCTTAAAACCTTAGTCATTTATCTTATCGTTTTAGAATTTCATGACACGATATGAAGCAAATTGCTTTAGCCAATACCATTTCATTAAACTTATTAACCCGCATTGGCTCAATTAAATATTTTTTAATATTTATTGCAGGCATAGCAGGCTCTTTTGGTTTTGCCCCTTTTCACATGCCGGGATTAACTATTTTAAGTCTGGCCTTCCTCTTTGCCAACCTTAAAAACTGCTCTAGAAAACAAGGGCTTTGTTCAGGTTTTATCTATGGGTTTGGTTATTTTGGTTTCGGGGTTTCCTGGGTTATTGTCAGCATTCATGACTACGGCCAAATGAATTATGCTCTTTCTGGATTAGTGACCTTACTATTTATTATGTATCTGTCGCTATTCCCAGCTTTAGTTGCCTATTCCTTTAAAACACTGGAACTCAAGCAAAAAGCTCTGTTTTCTGCATTCTTGTTTAGTGCTTTATGGTGCATTGGAGAATATATTCGCTCTACCCTTTTTAGCGGCTTTCCCTGGCTATTAGTGGGCACCACACTTATTGATACACCAATAAAATACCTGACGCCTATTTTAGGTGTGTATGGACTAAGTATATTTTGTGCCTTTATTTCAGCCTTTCTTACTCTGGCTATTGATGCAAACTCAAACAAACGTTATCTCTACAGCATTATCTTTGTATTAATGATCATAACCCCCGCACTATGCCAAAACATCAATTGGACTCAAGAGCAAACAAAACCAATTACTATTGGTGCAGTTCAGGCTAATTTATCCATGCGAGATAAATGGGATGAGGCTTTATTCTGGGACTTATTAAAATATTATGAAAATGCCATTAATAAGTTACTGGGAAAACAGTTAATCATTTTACCTGAATCAGCAATACCACTTCCGGCAAGCTATTTGGATAAATATTTAAACCGACTCAATGACAACGCTTTAAAGGCAAACAGTGCGTTAATGCTCGGTATATTACAACCCACTAATGACAGTGAAATAAATTATTACAACTCAGTAGTTACTCTTGGCCAGGCAACAGGCACAAAGCTCAAACGCCACTTGGTTCCTTTTGGTGAATACGTTCCTAAACCCCTGGCGGCAGTAAATCGCTGGTTAGGTTTGCCGGAACTTAATCTTATTCCAGGAAAAAAGCACCAGCAGTTAATAAAAATCGCAGAGCATCCTATTGCAAGCCTTATCTGTTATGAAATTGCCTATCCGGCTCTTTTAAGAGAACAAATGCCTGAGGCTCAGTGGATAGTTTCTATCAGCGATAACGGCTGGTTTGGCCATTCGTTGGCAAGCTACCAACAACTGCAAATGGCGCAGGTGCTTTCTTTACTTACCGGACGCTATCAAGTAGTAGTAAATAATGATGGATTGTCCTCTGTAATTAATGCGAACGGCGATATAATGGATATGCTTTTACCCTTTAGCTCGGGAATTTTACAAAGCAGCATTTATCCTACTGAAGGAACAACACCCTGGATTTTTTGGAGCGAATACCCTGCTTTGATTTTCTGTGCGTTCTTTCTGATTGGGGCGTTAATTATTAAATTACGTCGCTAGCCCGTCATCCAGAGCGAAGCGAAGAATCTCCCATCAAATGGCACAGTGCTCATTTGATGGAAGATCCTTTGCTCCACCTTGGACCTGATAAATTTCTTTATACAATTTTACGATATATTGTCTCCCCACCAGCCCGTTCGCAGTGAGGAGGAGCGAAGCTCCATCTCGAACTGTCTACACGATATGTGCCAAGCCTTCGAGACAGCGCTAAAACGCCTCCTCAAGCCGAACGGATAAATTTGATGGTAAACTGATTTGTACAAATTCATCAGGCTCAAAACGCCTACATATTAAGAGAAAGACAAATCAATTCCGCATCCCAACCACACGCTAAATTAAACTCTTTGCCCATCTAAAATCCAATCTGATAGCAGATCATAAAAAATTCAACCACTGAATTTAAAATTAGCTATTGCTGGCAGCCCAAAGAGGAGTTATCCTTAGCGATCTTACAGTCATTATATTAATAAAATGAACCATGGATAATACGTATATACCTCAAGAGGTTGAAGAACAAGCACAGCAGTATTGGCTAAAAAAACAATCGTTTAATGTTTCTGAAGATTTAAACAAAGAAAAATTCTATTGTTTATCCATGTTTCCATATCCCAGTGGCACACTGCATATGGGGCATGTTCGTAATTACACGATTGGAGATGTGATAGCGCGCTATCAACGCTCTTTAGGTAAAAACGTTCTGCAACCTATTGGTTGGGATGCATTCGGCCTGCCTGCTGAAAATGCAGCGATTAAAAACGGTATTCCGCCTGCTGAATGGACCAAGCAAAACATCGAGTCCATGAAAAAGCAATTTTTACGTCTAGGTAACGCCTACGATTGGCGACGTGAAATATGTACTTGTGCGCCTGAATACTACCGTTGGGAACAATGGTTTTTTATTCGTCTGTTTGAAAAAGGCATGGTTTATAAGAAAAATGCCATCGTTAACTGGGATCCAGTAGATCAAACAGTTCTTGCGAACGAACAAGTAGTTGACGGCCGTGGCTGGCGTTCTGGTGCTTTGGTTGAGCGTAAAGAAATTTCCCAATGGTTTATCAAGATTACAGCCTACGCTGATGAGCTTTTAAGCTCACTAGATACACTGGATGAATGGCCTGCGCAAGTAAAACAAATGCAGCGCAATTGGATTGGTCGTTCTACAGGAACCGAAATCTATTTTAATGTAAGCAACTACCACAAACGCTTAAAAATTTACACAACACGTCCTGATACGTTAATGGGCGCAACCTACCTTGCAGTGTCCCCAGATCACCCGCTTGCTAAAGAAGCCGCAACACAAAGTCAGGAAATTGCTGATTTTATTACCAGTTGCCAAGGTACTAAAATGGCTGAAGCGGAACTGGCAACGATGGAAAAACGCGGTATTTCTACAGGAATGACCGCAATTCATCCTGTAAGCGGTAAAGAGATTCCAATCTGGATCGCCAATTTCGTACTCATGCAATACGGTTCAGGCGCAGTAATGGCCGTTCCTGCACACGACCAAAGAGATTGGGAGTTTGCACAAAAATACGATTTACCTATCACGCAAGTGATAAAACCTGCTGACGACGTCACATATGACTTCAACAAATCATCTTATACAGGTGAAGGTACTTTAATTAACTCAGCTCAGTTTGATGGAATTGAATCTACTGAAGCCGGTGCTGCAATTACAAGCTTCATTGAAGAACATGATGCAGGTAAAGCAACTATTAATTACAGATTACGTGATTGGGGCGTATCCAGACAAAGATATTGGGGTGCACCTATTCCGATGATCCTTTGTGACCAATGCGGAACTGTTCCTGTTCCAGAAGAAGAGCTTCCAGTCGTATTACCTGAAAATGTATCTTTTACAGGCTCTGGTTCTCCTCTTGCTCAGTGCAGCGAATTTGTTAACGTAAGCTGTCCCAAATGCGGTCAGGATGCCTGCCGTGAAACGGATACCTTTGATACGTTTGTTGAATCTTCCTGGTACTACGCACGATTTGCATGTAAAGGTCAGGACAGTGCGATGCTGGACGATCGAGCCAAATATTGGACTCCTGTTGACCAATATATTGGTGGAATTGAACATGCCGTAATGCATTTACTGTACGCACGTTTTTTCCATAAGCTCATGCGTGACGAAGGCCTGGTTAATTCTGATGAGCCTTTTAAAGCACTTTTAACCCAAGGTATGGTGTTAAAAGACGGTCATAAAATGTCTAAATCAGTGGGCAATGTGGTTGATCCTAATAACCTGATTGATACCTACGGTGCTGATACAGCGCGTTTATTCGTAATGTTTGCTGCACCACCAGAACAATCACTGGAATGGTCAGATGCAGGCGTTGAAGGCGCTCATCGCTTCTTAAAACGTGTTTGGAATTTTGCATACCAACATAAAACAATGTTTGTTGATGTCAACGACATTATTCTTGGTGGTAATGGTCATGTTAATTGGCAGCAAGTAGACAATCGCTTAAAAAAATCACGTCATGTTGTGCATCAAATACTGGCACAGGCTACACATGATTACGATCGCAATCAATTCAATACTGTAGTTTCAGGATGTATGAAGCTGTTCAATGAACTATCCAGCTATTCTATAGAAACTGAAGATGACAAATTCTTCATTCATTCTAGTTTCAGTATTTTACTGCGCTTAATGGCTCCGATTACACCACACATAGCACATCATCTATGGCAACAATTAGGCTTTGAAAAAGCGATTATTGATGCCAATTGGCCCCGAGTTGATAAAGGTGCCTTAAAGACTGAAGAAGTGGATTTTGTGGTTCAGGTTAATGGAAAGCTTAGAGCACAGTTTACTGCCAGCGTGGATGCAACCGAAGAAGCTTTAATTGAAGAAGCTAAAATACACGCGAAGGATTTTCTGATTAATCTGACCGTTAAAAAAGCTATTGTTGTCGTACACAGACAATTAATTAACTTGGTTGCTGGATAATGAAAAAACTCATCATACCACTGATGTTAGTGCTGCTGTTATCAGCATGCGGCTTTCATTTGCGTGGTATGATTGATGTGCCTAAATGGCTTAATAATGTAGCCTTCATTACTAAGAATGATGACAAGCAGTTTCTTTCTTTGCTTAAAGCTCAGTTAGAAGGCTATTCAATTCAAGTGAATCCCGATCCGGGGCTAGCTCAGTACTGGCTCATAATCAATCAAATTGATCTGCAGCAACAAATCGTGAGTGTTGGTGCAAGTACAAACCCCAGACAATATATTTTAACGCTGACTGTTGAATTTATGCTGCAAACACGTAAAGGCGAAGTGATAAAGCCTACCAGAAAAATTATCGTTTCACGCCAACTTACTGTAAATAACGACCGAATACTTGGTTCTAATGACGAAGAGCGTATTTTAGTCGGTGAAATGAAACGGGACGCTGTGATGCAAATGATTAATCTGCTTAGTCATAATCCAACATAAATGCATGGGTTCATTGTCATTAAGTTAAAAGTTTATCCCTTCTCCCACTAGAGGGAAAAGGGAAATAAATCCTTAACTTAATGGCAGTGACCCTATAATATTATTATTCTTTGGAATACTGAGCCATGCAAATAAAACAACAAATGCTTGCCCAACAAGTGCAAAAAAGAATTGCTCCCCTTTATATGCTGATTGGCCAAGATAATTACCTCTTAGATGACTCTTTAGCCATAATAAAATCAGCTATAAAAAAAACGCATGAATACGATGAAAAAATTATATCCATTCAGGCCGCTGATGATTGGAATCAGGTACGTGAAGAAGCGAATAGTTATTCTTTATTTTCAGATACCGTACTTTTAAACCTATTTTTTGATAAGAAATCCATCGATGCAGCCGGGAAAAAAGTGCTTACAGAATGCCTGAGTTCGATTAACTCCCGTTGCTTTATTATTATTAGAGCGCCAAATGTTCCTGCAAAACAATTGCAATGGTTATCCTCACATGAACAGGCTATTGTCTCCGTTGCTTATCCATTAAATGCGGCAACAATGAAAAACTGGATAGCCACACAATTAAGAAATAAAACCCTCAATTTTGATCCTCAAGTACCTGATATTATCCATCAATACACTCAGGGAAATATGCTGGCCTGCGCGCAGGTTATTGAAAAAATAGCCCTATGCAATGACCCAAACAGCAAAATCAACATCCAACAGGCTCGAGAACATTTATCAGATCAATGCGACCATAACCTCTTTGAATTGGTCGATGCCTGCCTGCTTGGTCAAGGCGATAAAGCCATACAAATTTTGCGGCATGCAGCCAATAATAAAACTGAGGCGACTTTAGTTTTATGGATGCTCACTCAAGAAATCCGAACGATAGCCCAACTGGCTAATCTGCTGCAGCAAAGAGTTGATATCAGAACAGCCAGCTCCCAACTAAAAATATGGCCGCAACGAATCACGATGTACCAAGCCAGCTGCAATCGATTAAATCAAAATGCATTACACCAATTGCACCGTTACTGCTATTCTATTGATGAGCGCATTAAATCCAGTTTAAACACCCAGGTTTGGAACTCATTAGAGAATCTTGCCCTGTCTATCTGTTTAGGCCAATTGATAGGTGATACATGCAATGTATAGCAATTTTTGGTGGTACCTTTGATCCCATTCATAATGGGCACCTGCAAACAAGCTTAACCATTCAGAATTATTTTGAATTTAATCACTACCTGTTTCTTCCTTGTAAAATACCAGCCATAAAACCTGCAGCGCTTGCTAATAATCAGCAACGCATTCATATGATTGAATTAGCACTAAAAAATCACACCCACTTTAGTCTGGACTTACGTGAAATTGAACGCGATACACCTTCTTATATGGTTGAAACATTGGAGAGCTTTAGATTAGAGTATCCCAAAGCTTCGATTACCTTAGTCATTGGCTACGATGCCTTTATCTCGTTACCACGATGGCATCAATGGCAAAAGATTATTAGCTTAGCCAATTTATTAGTTATTAACCGAGATGAGTTTGCACAACAAGAGCTTCCAGAGGTCATGCACGAGTTTCTTCAGAAGCATCAAGTGACAGAAAAAGAACTGATTAAAACAAATCGTTGCGGCCAAATTTATTTGTTCGATGCTGGAAATTACCCCATTTCATCTACCGCAGCACGCGAGGCGCTTAAAATGAAAAAGGATGTACAAGACATCCTTCCTAATGAGGTTTACAACTACATTAAGCTTCAGGAATTGTATCAATAATATTAACGATTTTATCAACCGACTTAACGCGATCAATAAATACCGGTAAATAGCCAGAAATCCAGTTCACAACGGGATTAAGTTGCGCAATCACTTTAGAGTTTTGCACGTATTCTTGGTAAGGCAAAGAAGTCATTTTCATCGCAGCTAAAATTAAAGCCACAATAAAAACACCACGTGCAAAACCAAAAACCATTCCTAAAATCTTATCCATGCCGCTTAAACCAGTGCTCTTTAACATAAAGCTCAGTATCGTATTTACAATACCACCAGCAAGCAACGTTCCAAAAAGAATGATCAAAAAGGCAACAACAGTACGTGCTGATTTTTCTTGAATGTAAGATTGCAACCAAGGATCGAGGCTTTGAGAATAGTTATAACCTAGCCAAATAGCTAATATCCATATCCCTAACGCAATAACTTCTTTAACAACCCCTCTAAATAAACCAGTAAGAGCTGATAAACCAATAACGGCTATAATTACTAAATCTATCCATTGCAATTGCATGACTAACTGACTCCAGTGTTAACTACGAATCCATTTAACTGCATAACACTAGCTAATTGAGTTCTCAATTTCACCACATTATTTTTAATTGGCGAATGCCCTGCATAGACTTTATAAATCACGCCATTTCTAGTAGCAATACGGCTGTAATTCGCTTTATATCCTTTACTTTGTAAACGACTAACTAAAGCCTGAGCGTTACTTAATTTTGAGAATGAAGCCAGTTGCACTGCATAAACGCCATTTTTAGCTACAGGCTGTTTTGCTGCCACTTTAACAACAGCGTGTGGTGGCTGTGCGGTTTTAACTGCTTTAACAGCAACTTTAACTACAGGTTTGGCAGGTTTATTTGCTGCAAGCGCAACGTGTTTTTTAGCTGCACTTTGAGCTGCATTTGCCAAAGCAAGTTCCAATGGTTTCTCAATAGATGCTGCAACAGGTTCAACCTTGGCAATTACATCATTATGAAGCGGGGCTTGTGTTATAAAATCATCTTTATCCAGATTTACAGGTGCTTTTTTCACCGTAGGAGTCGCTTCCAACTTGGCAACTTTGATGGTTTTAAACATCTTTTCTTCATCTGTTATCACTACATTAGCGGCTACAGGCTTAGGAGGTAACTTCACATTAACGCTGAAATTACGTTCCAGACGCTGACTTGATTTTTTCATCATTGCCGGAAGAAAAATCGCTCCCAGCGACAAAATAACAGATAAACCAATCAGACGATGCTTTAGTTTCTCATCCATTACCAGTTTCATTGAATCTCCTATTTAGGCTTAAAAGCCATTACATGACTCACAGTAAAAAATGACCCGAAAACTACAATTAATTCACCAGGCTGAGCCTGGTTTAAAGCAGTTTCAAAGGCAATAAGTGGGCTATCATAACAAATATCTACAGAAATTTCTGCATCTTGAAAACAAGAAAGTAAGAAATTTGCACTGGCGGCGCGTTTTCCGTCTAATTGTGCAGGATACCAACAATCAATGCAATCCTTTAAAGGTAAAATTAAACCCACAATATCTTTATCCTTCAAAGCCGAAAAAACTGCATGAATTTTAGTATTCACAGGCAATTGTCGTAGCGTATCAGCCAATAAAAGAACGGACTGAGGGTTGTGAGAAACATCATATAAAATACGTACATCGCCCTCTTGAAACTGCAAACGCCCTGGAATAAAAATCTGGCGTAAAGCGTGATGCAACTGTGCTTCTGACACAGGAAGATAAGGCTCTAAAATCAAACTCGCAGTGATTGCTGCCGCAGCAGATTTAAGCTGTATTTTAGGTTTGGGAAGTCCTGAGATACACCGACAACCAAAATCAAGGCTCCAAAAAGACTCTTGCGCGGCAATTGAAAATTCATTACCTAGTAAATAAGCAGGTGCATTGTGCTGGCTCGCTTCAGAAAGAATGCTTGCAGGTGGATTTAGATCAGCATAAATAAAAGGTTTTTCCTTACGAAGAATACCTGCTTTCTCATAAGCAATTTCTTCTAAAGTGTTGCCTAAAAAATCCTGATGATCAAAATCAATTGTTGTAATAATAGAAAGATCGGCGTCGATAATATTAGTAGCATCCAAACGCCCACCCAAACCTACTTCCATAATAATAATATCCAGAGATTTTTTTTTGAAATACCATAAGGCCGCAAGCGTTACCATTTCAAAATAAGTGAGAACCGTTTGTCCACGTGCCTCTTCTATAAGACAAAAAATCTGACATAAGTCAGAATCAGTAATAGGAGTTAAATTAACGCGGATGCGCTCATTAAATTGAATTAAATGGGGAGAAGTATAGGTACCGACTTTATAGCCAGCAGTATGATAAATTTGTTCCAGTGCGCCTACAGTCGAACCTTTTCCATTAGTTCCCGCAACAGTAATCACCTTACATTCAGGTTTTTGCAGTTGCATCTGTTCTGCAACTGCGCGAATGCGATCCAGGCCAAGCTGTATTTCTTTGGTATTCCGGGTTTCAAGATCAGTCAACCAATCATTTAAAACCCATTCACGATACGGCGTTGCCAAACGAACTCTCCTAAAATTAGTACCGTATCCATTTAATTTTGACAGGTAGATTCATACAATATGTATTATTTTTAACACCAACTCTGCCTTCCCCGCGAAGGCGGGGATCCATTCCCTCGCGGAATCAAATGCCAATTTATGGATAGATCCCCGCCTTCGCGGGGACGACAGCACCACATGTGATACTAGCCTTTATGAGTCAATTTGGACACTAATTCAGAGACAACTGGACGCAGATCTTTTCTCTCAAGGATCATATCGATATGACCATGCTCTAATAAAAACTCACTGCGCTGAAAACCTTCTGGCAGAGTTTGGCGTACTGTTTGTTCGATAACTCGCGGACCTGCAAAACCAATTAATGCATTAGGTTCAGCGATAATAATATCTCCCAAACTTGCAAAGCTTGCAGAAACACCGCCCATAGTTGGGTCGGTTAATACCACAATAAATGGCAAGCCGCTTTCAGAAAATTTAGCTAGTGCAGCTGAAGTTTTAGCCATCTGCATTAGCGAAAATAAACCTTCTTGCATCCGAGCGCCACCACTTGCTGTAAAGCAAATATAAGCCCTACGTTCTGCTGCCGCCAAATTCACTGCACGAACAAATTTTTCACCAACAGTTGCTCCCATCGAGCCGCCCATGAAACTGAATTCAAAAGCACTGACAACAACCGGTTGTTGCATTAAATTACCTTTAACTACAATTAAAGCTTCCTTTTCACCTGTAGCTTTTTGCGCTTGAATTATTCTGTCTTTATATTTCTTGGAATCGCGGAATTTTAAACGATCATGGGGTTCTAATGATGCGGCAATTTCTTCTTGAACTGTTTCATCAAGAAACTGCCCTATTCTGATACGCGCAGAAATTCGGTGATGAAAATTACACGACGGACAAACCATCAAGTTTTTTGTTAATTCAGTGCTGTAAAGAACCTCATTACACCCCGAACATTTCAGCCATAAACCTTCAGGAACCCCTTTCTTTTGTGAGGTATCTGTATTAACTCGTGAGGGCAGCAGTTTTTTAAACCAACTCATATGTGGAACCTATATAATAGAATCTATAATATTATACACATAAAAAAATATTCTGAATATCTATACCCATAGTAAATAAAGATGCTGAATTTTTAAAACCAATAGTGACAAATAAATAAACAACACTCACGTTATTCTAATTTTTAATTAAAAACAATCTGCACAATAAAATGCAACATATTAATTTTACTAAGCAATTGTTCTCTTTTTTTAAAAAAAAAGCCGTTTAAGCCTAAAGTTTTTTCTACCTCCGTCGATAACCCCTGTGGGTACGGTAGAACACCAATTAAAAAGTGAGCTGCTGGATACTAAACAGAAAAAATCCCAAACCAGGGATCAGGTCTGAGGAGACTTTAACATGGCTCAAATTATTAACACGAACGTTCCTTCGTTAATTGCTCAGCGCAGTTTAGCGAAAACAACTGATGCAATGGCTACATCAATCCAAAGATTGTCATCTGGATTGAGAATTAATAGCGCGAAAGACGATGCTGCTGGTTTAGCAATTGCTACAATGATGACATCGCAAATTCTTGGTTTGAACCAAGCAGCTAAAAACTCAAATGATGCTATTTCTTTAGCTCAAATCGCTGAAGGTGCTATGGGTACTTCTACTGACCTTCTGCAACAAATGCGAGTATTGGCTGACCAATCTGCTAACGGTACAAACAGTTCACAAGACCGTCAAGCATTACAAGACGAAGTGTCTCAGTTAATCAGTGCGATGGACGATATTGCAAACCACACGCAATTCAACGGCCAAGTAATATTAAACGGTTCCTTCTCTGAAACTACATTCCAGGTTGGTGCTAACGCAAATGAAACTACTTCATTTGCTATTACAAGTATCGCTTCAAATGCTGTTGGTGCATTAGCTACTCAAACTGGTGTTGCCGTATCTGCTAACGCTGCAGCAGACATTACAATTGGTATCGGTGGTACTGAGGGTACATCTGTTATTACTACTTCAGCAAATTTCACTGGCGCTTCTACGGGACAAAATGCTGCATCAGCTTATGCTAAAGCCGCTGCTATCAACTCTGCGAACATCACAGGTTTATCAGTTACTGCAAAAACCGCCGGTACTTCTAACGCTATTGCAGGCGGTACTTTTGGTACAGCAGCAGGTGATACGTACTCATTAAAAATTAATGGTACTACAATTTTCAACAACCAGGATGTTTCTGGTGGTATGACTACTGATTCTCTACTTCAAGGTATTAACGGTAAAACAGCTCACACAGGTGTTGTTGCTACTCTTGACAGTACAAATACTATTATTACTCTGACTGCTAAAGACGGTCGTAGTATTAATGTAGATGAAACTGGTACTAGTATTGGTGGTGCTGCTGCTGACGTATTAGGTACAGGTGATTTCGTTGCAACAGCTCAAGTTTCTGACTTGTCAGGTAAATTGACTGTTACTGCAGAAAATATCATCTACTTAGGTGGTACAATTGCTGATTTAGGCTTAAGTTCAGCAACTATCATGACTGATGGTGTTGGGGTTAACACTCTGGATATCAGTACTCAAGATGGTGCTACACTAGCTCTGCAACGTATTGACTCTGCATTATCAAACATCACAGCTAACCGTGCTGCAATGGGTGCGATGGAAAACCGTTTTGAAGCTACAATTGCTAACCTGAACAACATTTCAGATAACACTGAAGCTGCACGTAGCCGTATTCAGGATACTGATTATGCTGCTGAAATGGCAAACTTAACTAAAAACCAAATCCTACAACAAGCTGGAACAGCAATGTTGGCACAAGCGAACAGCATGCCACAATCTGTTCTTTCATTACTGAAATAAGCTTAAGCAGGTTCAAACTGAAGTACAGTACCCGTACTGTACTTCAGTTTCTTATTCCCGTAGTGATATTAGGGAAAAAGGAGAGATAAAAGGATGACAATTGACTCGATACCACAAGCAAATAAAATGCTTCAAAGTGATTCAATAAAATTAAATGATAAAAATATTAAACCAATAGCCAAATGCGTTACTTCCAGTCAGAATTTAGATACCGACACGAAGCAGGTTATAGATAATGCAACCGGTTTACTGCAAACTATAGTTACAGAGAAACTTTCAGATAAAATCCTACGAAAATTACCTTCGGATGAATATCTGCACCTGTTAAGTTTGCTTGATAAAATAGTTGATGGTTCTGTTAAAAAGAACATTTAATATAATAATAAAAATACATAATTAAGGGACGCTATGGGTTTATCATCACCAGGAATAGGATCAGGGCTTGATATCAAAGGTATGGTTGAAGCGATGGTAAAAGCGGACGTAACACGCATGCAAGTACGTCACGATAAAAAATTAGATGGTGTAAATACAGAGCTTTCGGCAATGAGTCAGCTAAAAAGTGTACTGTCTAATCTGCAAACAACCTTATCCAACTTATCGAATATGAGCCAATTCTATAAGATGAAATCTACTCTTAGTGACCCTGCTTATTGCTCTGTCACGGTTGACGATGAAGCCAAAGTAGGCGTTTATCAAATACAGGTAAAACAATTAGCCCAATCACAAAATCTTTCCAGCACCTATTATGCAGATAATAGTGCTCCTGTTGGCAGTGGTAACCTGACTATAAATTTTGGTACCTACAGCAGCGATAACAGTACATTTACCATTAATACAGAAGCTACCCCACTGAATATTACGATAGATCCTGCAAATAACAGCCTAAGCGCTGTTTGTGATGCACTGAATGCAGCAAGCTCTGGAGTGAACGCCAGTATAGTACAAGACAGCCAGGGTTCAAGAATAAGCATCAGCTCCTTAAGAACTGGCGAAAATTATGCCATGCAAATTTCCGGTGATGTTACTGCTCTCAATTACGACCCAACCACCGCAGTAACCTCTTTAACGCAAACAGTAGCCGCACAAAATAGTATTGCGAACATTAATGGCATGACTTTAAACCAGAGCAGTAACCAACTGAAAAATGCGATTACCGGCATTTCTCTGGATTTAAAACAAGCGGACGAAAACAAAACCGTCAGCTTAACTATTGAAAATAATCAAGATCAACTGAGCACCTGTTTAAATGATTTTTTAAAAAAATATAATGACTGCATCCTATTTTTAACCAATCTGACCGGTTTTAACATGGAAACCAAGAAAGGTGGTATCTATCAGGGTGATACTCAATTAAAAAGCTTAAAAACCAATCTTTATCAAATGGTTAACAGTATCACATCAAACGATAACACGGTTAAAACGCTTGCCGATATAGGAATCAAACCTAATAAATCGGGTTTTTTAGAAATAAATATGGAAACCTACGGTGAGGCGCTTAAAACCAACTACAAATCTATTGGTGCCATTTTTGCCAATACAATTAGTGCAACTGATCCTAATATTAAACTGAGTTCAATAGATACTAAAATGAAAGCCGGCACTTACAACATCGCCTTAAGTGAATATACTCCTGGCATCAGTGTGGCAGGTACTATTAATGGGTTACCCGCAAAATCAAAAGATGGAATAACATTAACTGGAATTGGCGATTTTTCGTCCCTATCCTTTGATGTAATTGGCGGCAGTACAGGTGATCGCGGCCAAATTATTGTTAATGCCGGTCTGGCAGTAAAAATGAATAGCATTATGGATTCCTTTCTATCGACAAAAGGGGAGCTGGATAAGCGAACCCAGGGGCTTGATAATAAAGTAGCTGACTTAAAAACGACGCAAGAACGAATTGACACGCGTAGCACCTTTCTAGAACAAAAATATTTAAAACAATGGATTGGGGTAGATCAGTTGATATCAAGAATGCAAGATACCAGCAAAATGATGACGCAAATCTTAGATAATTTACCCAAATTAAAAACGAAGTAATTAAGAGACTTAACTGATGAGCAAGCATAATCTAAAAATATTAAATCAATACAAATCAATCGAATTAAAAACTCGCGTTGATGCAGCTAACCCTCATGAATTAATTAATTTGTTATTACAAGGTGCGCGAAATAACATTGCCACGGCACAAGGTAACCTAGCTAGGAAACAAATTCGTGAAAAAGGCGAGCACATCAGTAAAGCTTTAAGTATTATTGAGGGATTAAAATCAAGCCTGAACCAAGAAGAAGGCGGCGAGATAGCCGTTAATTTACTTAAAATATATGAGTATATTGAAACGCTGCTTTTAAAAGCAAATTTACATAATAATGAAGAATTACTGGTTCAAGCCAATTTACTTATTGCTCAAATACACGAGTCTTGGCAAGCAATAAGCCCAGCAGAACAGCCAGCTAACGCCTAACCCCCTTCTCGTCGTCCAGAGCGCAGCGAAGGATCTCCACTCATGTGGCTCAATGCCATTTGATGGGAGGTTCTTCGCTGCGCTCTGGACGACGGGATTTGCCATACCCTCCCAAAAGTAAAGTTATTTCTTTACATGCCGCTATAGAAAATACGATGACCTGAATTAAGATCATTTATGAAAATTATGATATCAATACTAATGACAGCCTATTTCTTAATAAGCACACAGCTTGCTTTAGCCCTAACTCGCTTTGGTGAAGCCTTGTGTACGTCACCTGATTATTTTTGCATAAAAATTAAAAATGGTGAAAGCTGGGACAATCTTTTTCCGGATGCAGAAGAACGTGATATGGTGCGCCGCATTAACCGAATGAATGTGACTTTGCGCCGCGGCATGACCATTGCTGTACCTAAAAACATTGATCGTTTAACAATCTATGATGTATCCCCCTTCCCCAGATACATAGAATCGACTGGTGAAAAGGCGATTTACGTCAGTCAAAAAAAACTAGCTTGGGCAGCCTATGATGCTGATGGCGAACTACTCTGGTGGGGGCCAATTTCTTCAGGTATTGGTAAATGCTCTGCCAGAGGTGGCTGCACTACCCCGACTGGATCATTTCGTATTATACGTAAACAAGACATAGAGTGTGTCTCTACTGTATTTCCCCAAAGAGCCGATGGCAGTGATGGCGGAGCATTAATGCCCTACTGCATGCATTTTTTCAGAGGCTATGCCCTTCACGGCAGTTATGATGTTCCGGGATACAGGGCTAGTCATGGTTGTGTCCGAATGTTTATTGAAGATGCACGTTGGTTAAATGAAGAATTTATCGATCTTCCAGGTGGAGGAATGCAAGGAACCCGTGTGGTGCTTGATGCTCCAGATGATCCGAAAGGAAAATAAGCGATAAATGCACAAATGGTATGTTGGACACATTTTATCAAAAATAAAGCATAAACATAATGTATCCTGATGTAAGGATATGAAATATCAGACTAAATTGTATTTAACCTACAAAAAATAGACAAATACAAGACAACCTGATAACATTTTACCATGATGAAATTGATGTATAAATATGTTATCGTTGGCGGTTGTCTTTGTGATTTAAAAAAACTGCACCACAGGTTTAGCGCTGTACGAATAGTCCGCTTTATTTTCGGTTTTTAATCAAAAGAATTCCATGAATTGTTACAATTTTACGAGCCCCTAATTTGGATTGTAGAAATAGTAACGTTACCAACATGATAAGATAAACCTGGAGCACGATAAGATAATGGCGCATTATAATATACAGTCTGAATCAATGGGAAAATCTAACACCAAAACATTTGTACCTTGGATGGTATGGGGTTTGGGTTGTTTATTTTATTTTTATGAGTGCCTTTTACAGGTTTCCCCTGGCGTAATGAGCAATGAGCTCATGAGAGACTTCGCCGTTACCAGTCAAACTTTAGGTATCCTTTCTGGAGTCTATTTTTACTCATACGCAGCCATGCAACTACCCGGCGGCGTCTTGATGGATTATTTTGGCCCCCACCGACTTTTAACTATTGCTACTGTAGTATGCGCTGTTAGTACTATTGCTTTTGGTATGACCGATAGTTTCTACATGGCTTGTGTTGCCCGCTTAATGATAGGCTTCGGCTCTGCGTTTGCTGCCGTTGGTACTATGAAACTGGCCGCAAACTGGTTCCCTGCTCAACGCTTCGCATTACTTACTGGTCTAATGGTTACCATAGGAATGTTAGGTGCTATTGGTGGAGAAGCTCCTTTAGCCCTTTTAATTGACAACTTTGGTTGGCGACAAAGCATGATCATCATGGGTTGTATTGGTCTTGTTCTTTCTATTTTAATTTTTGTAATAGCAAAAGACGCCCCTAAAAATGCCAGCACAACGGTACACCAACACCCGACTGAAGAAGAAGAGCATTTACTACCCAGTCTATGGGCTTTAATGAAAAACAAGCAACTATGGCTTGTCGCCAGCTACGGCGGTCTGATGTATATGGCAACTCCTGTTTTTTGTGGTCTTTGGGGCGTGCCTTTCTTAATGACTAAAATGGCGCTGACCAAAGCAACTGCTGCAAACTACATCTCATTAGTCTTTATCGGCTGGGCTATTGCGAGTCCGTTATGGGGTATTTATTCAAATCGCATTGGTCTGCGTAAACCTCCGATGTATATAGGATGTATTGGCGCGCTTATTTGCTCCACTCTTTTTATCTTTGCTCCAATCAACTCAACCTTTGCTATGCAATTTTTACTCTTTTTCTTTGGTATCTTTTCAGCAGGTTTCTTACCTGCATTTACAGTAGCTAAAGAATTATGTAATAAAAAATATGTGGCCACTGGTTTAAGCTTCATGAATATGATGAACATGATAGGGATTGCTTTAGCACAACCACTTATTGGTTATATTCTTGATCAATTATGGCAAGGTGAATTAAATGGCAATGTCCGTGTATATCCTTTAGAAGCCTACCGGACTGGATTGGCTATACTGCCCATTGGTATGTTCATTGCTTTAATTATTTTACCAAGAATTAAAGAAACCTATTGCCAAAGCGTACATAAATGAAATAATACCCCCAAATTGTCACTTCGAGAAAAACGCAGATTGGGCCTTATGGCCCAACTTTTTTGCGTATCATCACTATACAATACAGATAAGCTGACAAACTGGGACATTAAACTAACACAGTATTTTCAAAAGTAGATTTAATATGGCTAAAAAACTATACATTAAAACCAACGGCTGCCAAATGAATGAATACGATTCATCCAAAATGGCAGAGGTCCTACTAAACTCACATGGTTTAGTTAAAACAGATCAGATGGAAGACGCAGACGTAATTTTATTAAATACCTGCTCTATTCGCGAAAAAGCACAAGAAAAAGTGTTTTCTCAGCTGGGACAATGGCGCGAATTCAAAGCTAAAAACCCACATGTAGTAATAGGTGTGGGCGGTTGTGTGGCAAGCCAAGAAGGAGCTGAAATTATTAAAAGAGCTCCTTATGTGGATATAGTTTTTGGTCCACAAACCTTACACAGACTTCCTGCATTGCTCAATGAGCGCATGGAAAAGAAAAAGCCAGTTGTAGACATCAGCTTCCCAGAAATTGAGAAATTTGATCACATGCCTGCGCCACGCGCTGAAGGCCCTACTGCTTTTGTATCCATTATGGAAGGATGCAGTAAATACTGTAGTTTCTGCGTGGTTCCTTACACGCGTGGTGAAGAAATCAGTCGTCCTTTTGATGACGTTCTTGCTGAGTGCTATCAATTAGCAGTTCAAGGCGTTAGAGAAATCAATTTACTGGGTCAAAACGTAAATGATTATCGCGGTAAAATGGAAAACGGTGACATTGCTGATCTGGCATTATTAATTCATTATGTTGCAGCGATTGATGGAATAGGCAGAATTCGCTTTACAACCTCACATCCATTAGCGTTCTCTGACAACTTAATCAATGCTTATGCTGAAGTTCCAGAATTAGCGAACCACTTGCATTTACCCATACAAAGTGGCTCAGACCGTATCTTAGGTTTGATGAAGCGTGGTTATACCGCTTTAGAATTTAAATCTAAAATAAGAAAACTACGCAAAGTACGTCCTGATATTCGCTTATCTACAGACATTATTGTCGGTTTTCCTGGTGAAACAGATAAAGACTTCCAAGCAACTATGGATTTAGTACATGAAATTGGTTTTGATACCTCATTCAGCTTTGTCTACAGCCCAAGACCAGGTACTCCAGCAGCAAATCTAGCAGATGAAACTCCTTTAGATGTTAAAAAACAGCGATTACAAATCTTGCAAAGCAGATTACTCATGCAAGCTTCACGTATCAGTGAATCAATGATTGGCAGCACGCAACGAATATTAGTTACTGGGCACTCCAAACGAGATGCGCAGCAATTAGCAGGTCGTACCGAATGCAATCGCGTAGTAAATTTTGATGGCCCAGCACACTTGATAGGCCAATTTGTTGACGTTCATGTGGGTGAAGCTCTGCCTAACTCATTACGTGGACGTCTTGTTGAAGTAGAGACTCAAATATCCTGATGATAGAACATATTCAAAAACAACTTGTAGTTCCTCGCGAGCATCACAATCAACGTGTTGATGCTGTGCTCGCGTCCTTACTTCCCGAGTATTCGCGCTCACAACTAAGCAACTGGATTAAAAGCGGCGCGGTAACAATGAATCAAAAGCCCTGTAAACCTAAAGATAAAGCTTTAGATGGCGACCTGATTGACGTAAATGTGGATCTGAATTTGGTTGATGATAATTTTGATCACTGCGCCCCTGAAGAAATACCTTTAGATATCGTTTTTGAAGACGATGAATTTTTGGTGCTCAATAAATCGGCAAATATGGTAGTACATCCTGGGGCCGGAAACCGAGAGCATACTTTGGTGAATGCCCTGCTGCATCACGAACCAACCTTACACCATTTGCCAAGAGCAGGAATTATTCACCGACTGGATAAAGACACTACTGGCTTATTGGTCGTTGCGAAAACACTGACAGCACACACCTCATTAATACGCCAAATGCAGGATCGAGACATTCAACGTCATTATATTACGTTAGTACAAGGTCATCTCATTGGTGGTGGTACTATCGATACAGGTTTTGGTCGCCATCCCAGAAATCGCTTAAAAATGAGTGTGATGGGACATGGTCGCCAAGCAGTGACGCATTACTCAATCAAAAAGCAATACCATGATTTTACCCTTCTTGATGTTAAATTAATGACTGGTCGCACGCATCAAATCAGAGTTCATTTAGCTCATATTAATCATCCTGTAGTAGGCGATTCGCTTTATGGAGGTCGTATGAAGTTTCCTCCGCATTCTACTAGTGAATTAAGAACAGTAATTCAAGAATTTAAAAGACAAGCACTGCACGCGTGCAGTCTCGCATTTCGTCATCCAAAAACTGGAGAAGAATTGACATTTACAGCGCCTTTGCCTGATGATTTCGCATTCCTCCTTAACAGTTTGGATGAGCATTATGAATACTAAATTAGCGCATTGGCCTGCTCCAAAAAATATTACGGCTTTAAGTACAACCAGGCTTTCAGGATTTAGCCAAGCCCCATTTGATTCCAATAACATGGGATTAGGAATTGGTGATAACGAGCAACATGTATTGCAAAACCGCCAGCAATTAACAAAGCATCTGCAATTGCCTGGCGAGCCGCAATGGCTGCGGCAAACGCACAGCACCCACAGTGTTATTGTAGAAGAAGATGCCAATAGAGATGCGGATGCATCCATCACCCGCTCCAAAAATTATCCCCTGGTTATTCTTACAGCCGATTGCCTGCCGATTATGCTGTGTAACCAGCAAGGAACTGAAATCGCAGCCATTCATGCCGGTTGGCGTGGATTGGTTAATGGCATCGTAGAAAACACACTGAATAAAATGAACAGTGAACCCGCTGAGATTTTAGCCTGGATTGGCCCTGCAATCTGCCAAAAATGCTTTGAAGTGGGTGATGAAGTGTATCAAATGTTTACAAAAAAACACCCTTTAAGCAAGCAAGCGTTTAAACCGTTCCACTCCAAATGGTTGGCAAATTTATCGCAAATTGCCGAGATAGTACTGAATTCACAAGGGGTTAAAGCGGTGTACCAGTCTGAATTATGTACTTATGAATCAGAAAATGAGTTGTTTTCCTATCGAAGAACCTCACAAACAGGTAGAATAGGAACCTTAATATGGTTTAATGATCACACAAAGGACTAAATCAATATGTTAAAATGTATCAAATTATTAGTAGGTTCCTTGCTCCTTGTAACCGCACCTTTTGTACATGCGGCTGATGAAGCACCAATGCCAAGCTTAGCTCCGGTTTTAAAAACCATCATGCCCGCTATTGTTAACGTAGCCGTGCAAGGTTATTTACCTGCTGAAGCAGTACCTCCAGGAACAGAGGATGAAACTCAAAATAACAAACGACCTAATCAAGCCCCCGAAAAAGGGCGTAAATTTGAAAGCATCGGTTCAGGTGTTATTTTAGATCCTAAAAGTGGCGTGATTATTACTAACGATCACGTAGTTCGTAACGCCACGCTTATCACTATTACTCTTCAAGATGGCAGACGTTTAAAAGCCAAAGTAGTCGGTGGTGACAGCGAAACTGATTTAGCCGTTTTGAAAATTGATGCTAAAAACCTCAAATCCTTACCTATAGGTGATTCCGATCAACTGCAAGTAGGTGATTTTGCAGTAGCCATTGGAAATCCTTTTGGCTTAAACAGCTTTGGTAACAGCCAATCTGCGACTTTTGGTATCATTAGCGCATTAAAACGCAGTGATTTAAATATCGAAGGTGTAGAGAATTTCATTCAAACTGACGCAGCAATCAATCCAGGTAACTCAGGTGGTGCTTTGGTTAATGCTAAAGGCGAACTCATTGGTATTAACACCGCGATTCTGTCTCCTTATGGTGGCAACGTGGGTATCGGTTTTGCTATCCCTATCAACATGGTAAAAGACGTGGCACAACAAATTATCAAATTTGGCTCCATTCACCGTGGCTTAATGGGTATTTTTGTTCAGCACCTGACCCCTGAATTAGCTCAATCAATGGGTTATGCTGAAGATTTTCAAGGCGCATTGGTAGCACAGGTTAATCCAAACTCCCCTGCTGAGTTTGCGGGTTTAAAAGCGGGTGACATTATTGTTCAGATTAACAATACAAAAATCACTCAGGCTACTCAGGTTAAAACAACAATCAGCCTCTTACGCGTTGGTTCAAGCGTTAAAATAATGGTTCAGCGTGAAGGCAAACCCCTTTCTTTGGATGCTGTTGTTACAGACATTAAATCGCACGAGCAAAAGCTGCAATCAAACAATCCATTCCTTTATGGCTTGGCTCTAAGAACCTTTGATCAAGAAACTCCTCCACACGGCAATGTGGTTGGTGTTCAGGTTGTAGGTGCTTCTGAAAACAGTGCTGGATGGCGTGCAGGTATAAGACCTGGAGATATCATTATCTCTGCAAATAAAACTCCGATTAAAGACGTGAAGACATTGCAACAAATAGCGCAACAGAAGAAGCAACAATTATTGGTTCAAGTATTACGTGGACCAGGTGCTATGTATTTATTAATCATTTAGTTTGATAAATCTTAATTTGGTTCCCGGGTTACGTTGAAGTGCAACGTAACCCGCTCCCAAGCCCCACATAAACTTCTTCACCAAGTTACAGATCCAAAACAACAGCTCAAAATAAATACATTCATTGCGATATTCAAATCTTTTTTTCCCCTAAACAATTAATTTCAAAAAAAATTGCAAAAAAACACACGAACAAGCTTGACATCTGCCCGCTAAAAAGACAAAATCTCGCGTCTTATGGCTATGTAGCTCAGTTGGTTAGAGCGCGGCACTCATAATGCTGAGGTCGGTGGTTCGAGTCCACCCATAGCCACCAATTTTTCCTCGTAAAATCAAATACCTTCAATAAGTTATCAAAAAATCTATTGTTAAGTTCTTAAATTTAGTTATTATGTTACTACCTAGTATATTGCGGCTTTTCAATGCGATCATTAGTAACTACATTTTTGTTCTTAATTTGCTCTACGTTAGTTCATGCAAATGACATTAACATTTCCACGTCAATAAAAGATGGTGAGACCACCTTTTATCTGCAGGCAGGCGCCTTTAATTTAGAAAAAGCGGCGAAGAAACGCCAAAAAGAATTATCTGCACTGGTGAGCGAACCCATCGAAATAAAGAACCTTTCCGATAAACGTCTTTATCTCGTACAAATTGGGCCTATCAGCGATTACCCAACTGCAAGACAACTCCAAAACAAATTATCTCAAACCACTACCTCAAAAAATAATCAGAGCAATGATCAAAAGTCATCACTAACAGCAAACCAGCCGGCTAATACAGGCGAGCAAGCGCAAAACATGCCAGCTAACAGCCAATTATGGAATTTAAGAAATGCCGATGTTCGTGCCGTAATTGCTGAAGTATCACGCGTTACTGGAAAAAACTTTATTATCGATCCACGTGTGCAAGGAAAAATTTCCATAATTTCTTCTACACCTATGTCCAATAAAGAACTGTATCAAGTATTCCTGTCCGTTCTTCAGGTTTCAGGATATGCCGCAATTCCAAGTGGCGATGTAATTAAAATTATTCCAAACATTGACGCTAAAACACAATCAACTGATCAGCTTAACGAAATGCGCAATCCACCTAAGGGCGACGACATGATGGTTGCGGTAGTTCCAGTTCATTATGTTCCAGCCGAACAACTTGTACCTATTTTAAGACCATTAATGCCACAATGGAGTAATGTTTCCGCTTATGGCCCGTCTAACATGCTGATTTTATCTGGTCGAGCGAATAATATTAAAAGCCTGTCCGACATCATCAATCAAGTAGATAATTCAACGGCCTCTGGCATCGATATAGTGCCGTTAAAGCATGCGCTGGCTATGGATGTAGCTACTACCATTAAAGAGCTTGTAAAACAGCCCAATGTCGGCGGTGGGCGTGCTCAACTGTCTGTTTCACCTGACGATCGTTCTAACTCGATTTTAATAAGCGGTTCTAAGACCGATCGTATTCGTTTACGGATGTTAATTCTAAAGCTGGATAGAGGAAGCTCTGCCGGTCTTAACAGCAATACACAAGTTGTTTATCTGAATTATATGCGAGCTGAAGATCTAGTACCTATTCTTGCAGGTATTGCTCAAGCCAATTTCAGCGGCAATGTAGGGACAACTATTGGTACTATTACCAGACCAGTATTGGACAGCACCAACCCTGCATCAAGCCTTGCAAATGGCAGTTCCAGTTCGCAAACGGGCAATATGTCCAGCTCATCAACTTCTATGGCACCTTTAAACGCATCAGCCGCTACTGGGAATACCAGCTCTGCTAACAGCCAAAATGAAGGGTCAACCAAACCAACAGTACAAATTATTGGTGAACCCAATACCAACTCCATCATCCTTAATGCACCTTCTTCCGTTATTGGTATACTTAAAAAAGTGATTTCTCAATTAGACATTAAACCGGCTCAATTACTTATCGAAGCTCTGGTTGCTGAAATCAATCAGGAAGATGCTAACGATTTAGGTATCGAATGGGGAAGTGATCAGCAAACAGGTAAGCCTTCGGGTTTCCGTCCCGGCTTTGCAATCATCAACAACAAAACCAAGATTGATGATTTTCAGGCTCAGATTTATGCGCTTGCCAGAGCTCATAAAGCAAACATTCTATCAACACCTTCCGTTGTAGTTCTTGATAATCGCCAGGCAAAAATATTAGTTGGTAAACAGGTTTCTGTAGCCTCTTCGAATTATCCTAATAATGCTAATGGCCAGGCACCTTCAGGAAGTCCATTCACTACATTTGATCGCGTAAACGTTGCCTTACATCTTTATGTGCGCCCACAAATTACTCGTGGCCAAGGCATTCAAATGCAGATTGACCAGGGTAACGACACGCTTGATCCAGGAACTACAGCGGAGAATACCACTACACCAACCTTCAGAATCAGCAGTATTGTAACGTCAGTTCATGTTGAAAGTGGTAATGTGGTTGTTCTTGGTGGACTGACTCAAGACAGCCTGGCCAATGATAATAATCGCTTGCCTATTCTTGGTGATATACCCGGAATTGGCCGTCTATTTAAACGTAATATCAATTCAAGAGAAAAACGTGTTCTGATGGTCTTTATTAAGCCTGTAATTTTACGTAATGAAAAAGACAGCATGTACCTAAGTGGTGACAAATATAATCATATTCGCCAATATCAACTCGATTGGATCCGCTCTCAAGAGCAATTTGAGCAAACCAATAACTCAACTGTTCTGCCTGCTTTAAGTAAAGCAGACTTGCCCAGACCGTTTAGCCGCCCTCCGCTTTTGGCGACGCAGTAAGTTATGGAGACTCAAGAAAAATTACTTAAAATTCCTTACAGCTTTGCTAAAAGCCAGGGAATTGTTGCTTCCAGCGAGAAAGTAGATGGACTTGCTCTTGTCTACCATCTTCCTAATGCATCGTTACAAGCCCTTGCTGAAGTAAAACGTTTATTACAATGCGAACTGTCACTGCACCAAGTCGATGAGACCGTTTTTCAACAACATTTAGCTCATATCTATCAATCCAAATCTTCAGTGCTGGAAGCTGCTGGTGGTATGGAAGAAGACATGGATCTTTCCTTACTAGCGAGCCAATTACCAGTAAGTGAAGACTTATTAGAAAATCAGGATGATGCGCCTATTATTCGCTTGCTGAACGCCCTGTTTACTCAAGCAATCAAACAAAAAGCTTCGGATATTCACATCGAAACTTATGAAGACCGCGTTTTGGTGCGTAATCGAATTGATGGCGTCTTGCATGAGGTTTTAGAAATTCAACGGGCGATAGCACCTTTAGTGATCTCTCGGGTTAAGGTTATGGCTAAACTGGATATTGCGGAAAAACGTATCCCACAAGACGGTCGTATTTCTTTACGCATCGGCGGACATAATATCGACGTGCGTGTTTCTACCCTTCCTTCCAATCACGGTGAACGCGTAGTTTTAAGGATTTTGGACAAACAAGCAGCTCAGTTAAATTTAAACTTATTAGGTATGCCTGAACCCACAGTAAAAACCATTCGCAAATTAATCATGGAGCCTCACGGCATTATCCTCGTGACCGGTCCAACGGGTTCAGGAAAAACAACCTCTTTATATGCGATGTTAACCGAATTAAATGAAGTGACACGCAACATTTTAACGATTGAAGACCCTATAGAATATGATCTCGAAGGCGTTGGACAAACGCAGGTAAATGCTAAAGTACAAATGACCTTTGCTAAAGGCCTAAGAGCGATTTTAAGACAAGATCCCGATGTAGTAATGATTGGGGAAATCAGGGATTTGGAAACTGCCGAGATCGCAGTACAAGCAAGCCTTACAGGTCACCTGGTGCTCTCTACGCTGCATACTAACAGTGCTTTAGGCGCACTGACCCGTTTACGAGATATGGGAGTAGAATCGTTTCTACTGTCCTCCAGTATCGTAGGACTTATAGCCCAACGTTTGGTAAGAAGACTCTGTCCTCATTGCAAAACCCAGCATCAACTAAGAGACGATGAAAAAGAACTTATGGGACTGGCTCCAGATGCAGATCTATCCCTAGTATTTGAACCCAAAGGTTGTGATTTATGCAACCATCTTGGTTATAAAGGCCGAACCAGTATTTATGAGTTGATTACTGTTGATGAGGCTTTGCGAGGGATGATTCATCGCAATGAGAACATGCAAACAATGGAAGAACATTTAAGACCCACCACACCAAGCATCCGTGAAGACGGATTCAAACGCGTGCTTATCGGCGATACTTCACTGGCTGAAGTACTTCGGGTTACTACTCAAAACTGAGTGTCGTCCTGATTGTTCACCTGTCATCCAGAGTTGATGTATCCCCACGAATATTCGTAATAGGTCAGCCCCGGAGTCTGATGTATCGGCACAAAATGTCTATACCAGTTCACAATGTTTATCTTACCACTACTCCGTTCGCAGTGAGGAGGAGCGAAGCACCGTCTCGAACTGTCTGCACCAATTGTGCCAAGCCTTCGAGACAGGGCTAAAGCCCTTCCTCTGGCCGAACGGAGCGGCGTGTAGAGGACACTTAACTTTCATCGATCTATCAGGCTCTATTTTACTCAGCAACCTTACGCCAAGTAGTACCTTTTGCGCCGTCTTCCAACTCAATACCCTGACTCAATAGCTGGGCTCTTATTTGATCCGCACGTTCCCAATTCCTATCCGTACGTGCCTGTAATCGCTCCGCTATGAACTGCTCTATAGTAACGCGTTCCTCATCTGCAAAACCGGCTTGCAAAAAGGCTGAAGGCTCTGATTGCAAAATTCCCATAATAGCAGCCAAATGCTTTAACGTTGCCGCAAGAACAGGAGAGTTACTTTTGTTAACTTCATGACTTAATTGGAATAATACAGACAAACCCTCTGGAGCATTAAAATCATCATCCATTGCCTTATTAAACTCATTAATCCAATGACTATCCAACTCACCGTCCGCCGCAATAGAGACCTCTTTCATGGTTTGATACAATCTGGTTAATGCTTTTTTAGCATTAAATAAGTTCTCTTCAGAATAATTTAACTGACTGCGGTAATGACTGCTTAACAGAAAATAACGAATGACTTCTGGATGGTGATTTTCCAATACATCAGCAATAGTAAAAAAATTGCCTAATGATTTAGACATTTTTTCATTATTAACCTGCAGCATTCCAGTATGCATCCAATAATTAGCAAAAGATTTGCATGTAGCAGCTTCGCTTTGGGCGATTTCATTTTCATGATGTGGGAATTGTAAATCCAAACCACCACCGTGAATATCAAACTGTTCACCCAACTCATCCATAGCCATCGCAGAGCATTCAATATGCCAACCAGGACGACCCTCGCCCCAAGGTGAAGACCAGCTAGGCTCACCTGGTTTTACTTTTTTCCATAATACAAAATCAAGTGGCGAGCGTTTTTCTTTAACAATCTCAACACGAGCTCCAGACACCAATCCCTCTAAATCTTTATGCGATAACTTACCGTAGTCTGCAAAAGAATCGACTTGATAACACACATCACCATTATCACTAACATAAGCATTACCTTTAGCAAGTAAACGCTCAATTAAATGAATGATGCTATGAATGTGATCGGTAGCCTTAGGCTCATGATCAGGGGCTAAAATATTTAAGGCACGCATGTCATCATGCATTGCCGTGATGTATTGCGTGGTGAGCTCATCAATAGAAACACCACGCTCATTAGCACGCGCAATGATTTTGTCATCAATGTCAGTAATATTGCGCACAAAATTAACTTCATAGCCTTGCGCACGTAAGTAACGCACAATCACATCAAAAGACACCATGGAGCGAGCATGACCTAAATGGCAGCGGTCATAAACAGTAATGCCACATACATACATACCAATTTTTCCAGGTGTCATAGGAACAAACTGTTCTTTTGATCTGGTTAACGAATTATATATCTGAATCATTGACGCCCCTTAGCTCACTTTGCCCCAAGTATCTTTTAAATCAACCACGCGATGAAATGCACTAACAGTATCCTGGTTTACTTCATTGACGCAGTAATAGCCCAAACGCTCGAACTGGAATACCTCACCTAAAGCTTGTTTTGCCATAGAAGGCTCACAAAAGGCTTGTTGTGATGTCATTGAGTCGTGATTTAAAAACTGGAAGAAATCATCTTCACGTGCAGGATTTGCGTCAGTAAATAATCGGTCGTATTGTACTACTGTCACAGGATAAGCATGCGCACTGGATACCCAATGGATTACGCCTTTTACTTTACGATCAACCGGGTTTTTACCCAGTGTATCTGCATCATAAGTACAACGTAATTCAATTACTTCACCTTCAGCATTACGCACCATATCATGGCATTTAATGACATAAGAGTGACGTAAACGCACTTCAGCACCTGGTGATAAACGGAAGTATTTTTTAGCGGGTTCTTCCATAAAATCGGAACGCTCTATCAAAATCTCTCTGGAAAATGGAAGCTCGCGAGTTGCAGCTTCTGGATCTTGTGGATTAAATGAAGCTTTTAACATCTCCACTTTATCTTCAGGATAGTTTTCAATAACTACTTTAATGGGATCCATAACGCATAAAGCACGTTTCGCCGTTTTGTTTAATTCATTACGTACGCATTCTTCCAATAAAGTCATATCAATTACAGAATCACTACGCGAAATCCCAATCATTTCACAAAATTGACGAATCGCCGCTGGCGGGTAACCGCGTTTTCGCATGCCACGTAAGGTAGGCATGCGTGGATCATCCCAACCGCTCACTGCATTTTTTTCAACAAGCTCACGTAATTTACGTTTTGAAGTAACGGTATGGGATAAATTCAAGCGCGCAAACTCTGTTTGTACCGGTTTTGCAGGTACAGGTAGGTTCTCGATAAGCCAATCATAAAGTGGTCGATGATCTTGGAATTCTAAAGTACATAATGAGTGTGTAATTTTTTCCAAAGCATCAGATATAGGATGTGCGTAATCGTACATAGGGTAAATGCACCATGCATCCCCTGTGCGTTGATGATGTGCATGACGAATACGGTATAGAACTGGATCACGCATGTTCACATTGCCCGACTGCATGTCGATTTTTGCTCTTAATACATGAGTGCCATCAGGAAACTCACCCGCTTTCATGCGCGTAAAAATATCCAAACTTTCTTCCATGGGTCGAGTTCTGTAAGGACTTTCACGACCTGGCTCTTGCAATGTGCCACGATAAGCACGAATCTCTTCCATGCTTAAACTGTCCACATAAGCTAAATCTTTTTTAATGAGCATGACTGCAAAATCATACAGCTCTTGATAATAATCGGAAGAATGGGTCATAGCACACCATTCAAAACCTAACCAACGAACGTCATCAATAATCGCATTAACGTATTCTTCTTCTTCTTTGATAGGGTTTGTATCGTCAAAGCGTAAATAGCAAATGCCGCCAAACTCTTCTGCCAAACCAAAGTTCAAACAAATAGACTTTGCATGTCCCACGTGTAAATAGCCATTGGGTTCAGGTGGGAAGCGAGTAGCTACTGATTTATGTTTACCACTGGCCAACTCATCAGTAATTAATTGTCTTATAAAATGTGCGCGTTTTTCGATTATTTCTGTCATTGCTTTATCCGTTGTCAATTTGATCGTAGTTATATTGTATTGTCCATAGCAGTACGCATGGAATTAATTAATTTTTCACCGGCCTGCAGCATATCATGCTTCGCATTATAGGCCTCTAAAATTTCTGTTATTAATGCAGCACCCACAATAACACCGTCAGCAAAACAAGCTACATCAGCCGCCATTTCTGCTGTTTTTATACCAAATCCTACCATTAAAGGTAAGGCGGTTTGTGACTTACGATGTTGGTATTCTGCTTTTAAGGTAGTCATATCAAGTCCGCTTGAACCGGTTACACCTTTCAGAGAAACATAATATAAATACCCTTTAGCGCATTGATTAATTAAAGTCATACGTGCATCTGAGGTCGTCGGAGAACAGAGGAAAATACTGTATAAGCCCTGTTCTTGCCAAATCCGATTTACTTCCTGGCTTTCCTCTGGTGGTAAATCAACCAGAATTGTTCCATCCACACCCGCATTCACCGCATCTTGAGCAAAACGCTCATAGCCGTATTGCTCAATTGGATTTAAATACCCCATCAAAATTATAGGTGTTTCTTTATCTTGCTGGCGAAATTCCTCTACCATACGCAATACATCTGTTGTATGCACATGATGTTCTAAAGCACGCTCCATGGCACGCTGAATAACTGGACCTTCAGCCATAGGATCGGAAAATGGAATGCCTAATTCTAAAATATCAGCCCCAGCCTTTACCAAGGCATGCAGCAAAGATACCGTTACTTCAGGCTGTGGATCGCCTGCCGTAATGTAAGGACTCAGCATTTTTTTACCGCAAGCTTCTAAACGTTCTAAAGTTGCATCAATTCGGTTCATACAGTAATCCCATCAATATGTGCCACCGTATGCATGTCTTTATCGCCACGGCCTGATAAATTCACAATAATACTCTGATTCGTAGACATGCTTTTTGCTAACTTCATGGCGTAAGCCACCGCATGGCTGGATTCAAGTGCCGGCATGATCCCCTCAACTCGCGTTAAAGTACGGAACGCATGCAAGGCTTCCTCGTCATTAATTGGTTCATACACCACGCGTCCTGTATCTTTTAAATAAGAATGCTCAGGACCAACACCGGGATAATCAAGCCCTGCTGAAATAGAATGCGTGTCCTTGAGCTGACCGTGTTCATCGCACAATAAATAAGTACGGTTGCCATGCAAAATTCCCGGTTTTCCACGAATAAGTGATGCAGAATGTTCACCACTGTCCAAACCTTTACCGCTTGCCTCAACACCGTAGATTGCTACCGATTCATCATCAAGGAAAGGATAAAATAAGCCAATCGCATTAGAACCACCACCAACACACGCAACTAGCGCATCGGGCAAGTGTCCTTTCTTTTCTAAAAATTGAGCACGCGCTTCAATACCAATGATCTTTTGAAAATCTCTAACCATTTTTGGATAAGGATGAGGGCCTGCAGCGGTACCAATGATATAAAAAGTATTATCAATGTGGCTTACCCAATCACGCATGGCTTCATTAAGCGCATCTTTTAATGTTTTTGAACCTGCTGTTACAGGCACCACTTCTGCCCCAAGAAGCTTCATACGATACACATTGGAAATCTGACGTTTGATGTCCTCTGAACCCATGTATACAACACATTCAAGACCTAATTTAGCAGCTACTGTTGCAGAAGCAACACCATGTTGTCCCGCGCCTGTTTCTGCAATGATACGGGTTTTACCCATACGTTTTGCAAGTAAGGCCTGCCCAACCGTATTATTAATTTTATGAGCGCCGGTGTGATTTAAATCTTCTCGCTTGAGATAAATTTGCGCACCACCAACTAATTGACTCAAACGTTCTGCGTGATAGAGCGGGTTAGGACGTCCTACAAATTCTTTTAATTCATAACTTAATTCAGCTAAAAAATCAGGATCCTGGCTGTATTTATTATAAGCCTGTTCCAATTCATTTAACGCATTTATCAAGGTATCTGCTACAAACATGCCACCATAAGGGCCAAAATGCCCTCGCTCATCAGGGAGTTCTTTATTATTCATTTCTATACGCCTCCGTTCACGCGCTGCATAAATCGATTCATTTTTTCGTGATCTTTTATTCCTGGTGTGGCTTCTATTCCACTGCATACATCCAGCGCGTAAGGCTTACCTATTTTTAAGGCATCCACTGCATTGAACTCATCCAAGCCACCAGCCAATATATAAGGTTTTGCAAGAGATTCAGGAATGATTCGCCAATTAAAGACAAGGCCTGTTCCACCTCGTGCTGTAGCAGAAGGCGTATCTAATAATAAAGCGCTGGCACTGGCGTAATCCTTCGCTGCTTGCTTAATCTGTGTTTCGGACACTGGATGTATGGCTTTAATATACGGTTTATTAAATTGCTGACAAAAAGCTGCAGACTCATCACCATGAAATTGCAACAGATGAATCGGCAACTCCTCAATAATTTGGCGCACCAAATCGGGCTCTGGATTCACTAAAACAGCTACCGCATCCACAAAAAGAGGAAGGTTTTTTAATACATTTTTTGCCTGATCCAATGTAATACAGCGTGCGCTTTTGGAGTAAAAAATCAAACCCACAGCATCAACGCCCAAAGCAGCAGCATGCGCCACATCTTCCGGGCGAGTCATACCGCACATTTTGACTCGTATATGCGAGGGGTTCAATCACTTCTCCCAAAGAAAGGAAGGCCCTAGGCTACTCTGGAGTACAGCAAAATGCTGAGGATAAGTGACATGCACCAAATACAAACCGTAAGAAGGAGCTGTTTCTGCACCCAAACGTCTGTCTCTTGCTTTTAACACTTCTTCCACCCAGCTTACAGGATGTTTTCCAGAGCCAACAGCAATCAAAACTCCAGCAATATTACGCACCATGTGATGCAAAAAAGCATTCGCAGTAATATCGATAATGACCAGGTCATTGGTTCGAGTCACTTGCAAATTATGGATATTACGCATAGGCGTATTGGACTGACATTGCACCGAACGAAACGAAGTAAAATCATTTTCACCCAATAAAACCTGCGCCGCCTGATGCATCAAACGATGATCCAATTGACGGTACTGCCAGGTTACATTACTTCGCAATAAAGCCGGTCTTATCGCACCATTATATATAACATAGCGATATCTTCTGGCAGTTGCTGAATAACGAGCATGAAATTCTTCTGGAAGCTCTTTGCCCCATTTCACGCAAATATTTTTAGGTAAAAAAGAATTAACACCATGTATCCACGCCCGGATGCTGCGCTCTTTATCTGTATCAAAATGAATCACTTGATTAGTTGCGTGCACGCCGGTATCCGTTCTACCTGCACAAATTACAGAAATAGGACTGTCAGCGACTCGGGATAAAGCATGTTCTACAGCTTGTTGCACGGTATGCAAGCCAGTTTGTGCCTGCCAGCCATGATATTGGCTACCATCGTACTCAAGCACTAAGGCGATACGCATTCTTTATTCCTAAATAAAAAGGGTCAATTTATAATAGAGCATTTGTTTTGTCTATACATTTAAGCTGATTCGGCTCTAAAGTTAATAAATTATACTGCGAATAGAGGTTGAAAAAATTCGTCAACAGCGCAAATAGACTCAAATAAATACATATTGTACCCGGAGGATAGCGTTCACTGCCCAGATCCCCGTCGTCCAGAGCGTAAGCGAAGTTGATCTCCTGAATTTGGCTCGGTGTTACTTGAAGGGAGATCCTTCGCTTACGCTTTGGACGACAAATAGTTTTTTCAGCCGGAATACTTTATCCTCTTTATCCAAACTTAAGCTCTTGATCCAAAGTAGATATTTATCTTGATTTAATTCGATTACCCATGTAATTTACTATAGTGCTATAAAGGAGACACACATAATAGCATTGCAAATGCGACAGCATGTTATTAACACGCTTAATTTTAGAGGCACACCGAATGAAATGGAATTTTGTTTATCCTGGCATTACTGCTTTATTCCTTATATGCAATACACCTGTTTTTTCTAAAAGTACTGAAAATAAATTCATACAACCAATTTTAAACACACCAGCCCATTGGTTTATTGCTGTAGGAGCAGGCGAACAATACCCTACCTGGAAAAACCCAATCAAAGTAGATAACGGCTCTGGTTTTCCAGCCCCCTACAACCAAGATTTATACGCAACCAAAGAACGCAGCGCTGCAGTGATTGCTCTTTCTTTAGGAAGACGCTGGCAAACTGAAAATTTCTGGTTGCCATCCTATTCTTTTGGCGTGTTTTGGCAGTACCTGTTTCGAACCAATCTGGGCAGCTCGATAACCCAATATTCCATGCCTGAATTTACAAACTATAAATACACCTGGGAACTTACTTCCAATTTATTATTAGCCACCGCAAAAATTAATCTCGTCCAATACTGGAAGCTTTCCCCTTACGTTAATGCCGGAATCGGTAGTTCATTTAACAGAACTTCCGATTACAAAGAGCAAGCATTACCCGGAGTGACTGCACGTGTGAGTCCACGATTTGCAAAATTCAGTACCAGTGAATTTTCTTACAATGTGGGTGCAGGAGTTGATCTGCAACTAACGCCGCAAGTAATTTTCTCTGTTGGCTACAACTATCAGGATTTAGGAAAAATCAGCTCGGGTTCAGGAAAGGAAACATGGTCTAATCAATCATTGAATCCTGGAACGTACCATTCCAATGAAGTATTGGTTTCCCTAAGTTATCTTTTTGGAAAATAAATTTTAGTATAATTGAGATTATAATGAATACAAATAAAAACCGATTCGTTCTGACGCTATTATCTACTTTAACCTTATTACCCTTCTGCGCCAATTCAGGAACAGATCCAATCAGCTGGAAATTAAACCAGCAGTTTGAAAATCCAACTCACGCCGGAAGAAGTTATTCGGTCACTTATACACTCACCAATCAACTGCCCTTCCAACTCGTTAAGCCTTTAGTAATCAGCAAAAATGCCAGCCCTAAAGCGGAATTTACTTATGTAGATAACTGCACCGGACAACGTCTTGCTCCCAAAGCGAGTTGCACCGTTACCGCAACACTGCTCCCATTAGTTAGTGGCCCAAAAGAACTCCAGCTCATTATTGGTGGCTATGATAATAACCAGATTAAATTACCTCAACTGACAACACAGACTTCAGGGAGTATTACTAACGAAGTTGTGGAATCAGTCAGTCAAGCATTACCGTATCAAATGACTCTTGGCAGTACAGCAAACTACTCATTTACATTTACTAATCACAGCACATCAAGTGCAACAAGCACCGCCGTTAAAGTAACTCAGTCTAATGGCGGCACACCAACTGTTCTATCCAACACGTGCATGCCAGCTGGTCTCAGTTCAGGAGTACTGCCTGTTGGAGCCAGCTGTACAGTATCTGGAAGCTACTTGCCAAATTCAGCAAGTACCACGCCACAAACTGTTTCAGCAACCTTAACATTTCAAGGTACCCAAGGAAGTCCAGCAACGGCAACAACGACTACTACTGTAATCAATTCAGCACAATCATCTTCTCTAATAGGGTCTTTAATTCCACCTAATTATTTACCTCCAGTTATGGTACAAAGTAAGGCATATCCCGTAAAATTTTTATTTACTAACGTCAGCTCTGGCGTAATTCACTTTAGTGGTTTAGGCGTTGGTTCAGTCACCTGTATGGATAATCACTCCATTGATTGCAGCAGTCATCTCAGTGCATTTACCAGCAACTGTAATACTTCTCTTCCAGCCCCTAATCCAACTGCTGCGGCTTGTGAACTTACGGCTACTTTTAATGCACCAGTAGCAACAAATCCAGCGACCACTTATACGCTTACTGCAAGTGTACCATTCACAGGAGGCACCGGCTCACCAGCAGAAGTAACTACTGCAGGAACCGTAGTGACGACCCTTTCGACAACCAGAACCATTAAATTAGTGAATCAGTGTAGTTTTCCAGTCTGGTTTTCTTTAAATGGTTCCGCAGTATCGGGTGTATCCTGTAATGCAGCGGGCCAAGGTTGTCCTCCCGGAACAAGTTGTAATACAAGTACCAAAAGCTGCTATTGGAATAACGCAAAACCCAATACTGGTACCAGTTACATGCTGGCAAAAAATGGTGGCAATAACACTGTGACTATTCCTGCACATAACTACGGTGGTACACAATGGAGTGGTAACATTTCTGCCAGTACCTTATGCAACGGCAGCAGCTGTGCTCAGGCTGCCTGCGATAATCATGGTGGTACAACTTCTTGTGCACCAGGAAAAGGCTTCACACAACCGGCTACTCAGGCTGAAATTACAATGGGCGCAGCCACTAATGACAGTTATGACGTAGAAGTAATTAATGGCTTCCACATCCCAATTGTCATGCAGCCAGAATATTACGCAGGCATCCCTGCTACTGCAGATAATTACAACTGTGGCGCACCAGGAAGTTATGCTGCAGGCAATAATTTTGGTTCTTGTAATTGGAAAAATGTCTCTTTACCTACACCAAGCAGTGGCACCGGAAAAAGCAGTGGCTATTATTGGGTCAGTGGTGGTGGTAAAGCCTGTTCTATTACACAAGGCACTTCACAATGCCCAACAAACCAACTTTGTGGTTTATCACAAAATACAGCTACCGGTGTATTTACACAATCTTGTGGTAATTTCTTAGGGTATTGGTCTGGAGATCAAGTTTGCTCTAATACTGGTCTTTCAACTGAAATAAGCAAATTTTTTAATTGCAGCCTGCCTTTACCAACCACATCTGGTTTTCCAGTAAGCGCTACATTATATAAACTAATGGCTTGCTCTGTTCCCACAGGTGATGTGAAACCCTTATATAACTCCTGTTATTTATCCTATCCAGGAGAGAGCACTACTGCAATTGAAACCTGTTGTGGCTGTGTTGACTGGTGGAATCCCAACGACACATCTGGAACTACAATCCATGCAAACCAAGCAACACAGAGCTGTGGTAAACAAATTGACCGCACCTGGACGCAATACGTACAACCCATGGTTCAATGGATGAAAGCAGCCTGCCCTTCAGCTTATGTTTATCCATTTGATGACAAAACCAGTGGATTCTCCTGCACGAATAATCTGCCGAACAAGTCTAATTCAACAGGGTATACCATTACATTTTGCCAGGGCAATACAGGTTTACCTACAGGTCTTACAGTTGATGGACGTGGATCCTAGTACGGTACTAGATAGCATTAGCAAACAGCGCCAATGTAAGTTGGCGCTAAACGAAGTGTAGCCCTCTCACTGTTCACGTCGTCCAGCGGATAAGCCGCAGGATGACGGAATTTTCTTAACTTAACACCAGTTCTGGATAAGGGAGTCATTAGATCCAGTCTCTACAGTGATCCTTTCGTGCTCTGATTTATCCCCACGAATTTGAATAAAAATATTGCAGAAAAGAAGCCATCATGATCTAATATTTTTTTTCAAATCAGAAGCACAAAATGTTAGCAGAAAAATTATTGTATGAAGCCCTAATACAAGGCTGCCCTTACATT
>JARLJQ010000039.1 GCA_031291115.1 Legionella sp. | reverse complement strand
GCTGGGCTAGAGTACCTTGATCTCCTCGGTTGGTGAAACCTATCCTTCGACGGTCGCTCACGCCCGAGCCCTTTGTATTTGCAAAGGGCAACTCTCTTACTTCCTAATATAACAATTTTTAGACTTACAATCCTTCGCTGCATTCGGGACAAAAACCGAACAAAAATAGTTCTTTTTTTTACGGATACTAATTGATACAATAACCTCCAAAACCTCCATACAATCCGAGTTATAAGTTGATTCCTGATACAAATAAGCCCATTGCCGATTGTGCAGCACCAAATCCATCAGCAAAAGAGAACGTTGTTATCATTATTCCAACTCATAATGAAGAGTCGGTCATTCAATCTACGATCCAACAAGTTTTTGCAGCCACGGAATCACTGCCTGACCACGAAGTACATATTCTGATTTTTGATAGTGCTTCTACCGATAACACCAGGCAAATCGTTACTACGATACAAAAAGACTACCCCAATTTGCATTTACAAATAGAACAGCAAAAATCAGGTTTAGGCTCTGCTTACCTGCAAGCAATGAAATATGCTTTATCTACTCTGAATGCAGACATTGTTTTTGAATTTGATGCCGACTTATCACACCAGCCTAAATACATAGCACCCATGTTGGAAGTCTTACAAAACTGTGATTGTGTGCTAGGAAGCCGTTATGTAGCTGGTGGTAGCATCCCAAAAGACTGGGCTTTTCATCGAAAATTATTTTCCGTTTTGGGTAACTACGTTGCCCGCGCTGTACTCACATTCAAATACAAGGATTTTACCAGTGGCTTTCGGGCAACACGGCGTCAGCATTTATTAAAAGCTCTTCCCAAACAGTTTCTGACTAATCATTACGCTTATAAACTACAACTGCTTTGGATCTTACATAAAAATAAAGCAACAATTTACGAGCACCCTATCGATTTTATTGATCGCAACAAAGGCGACAGCAAATTACCCAGAAACAGCATCATCGACTCATTAAGAGTTGTTTTTATTTTGCGTTATTACGAACTAAAGTACTATTTAAAAATGTGCTTTGTAGGCTCCTTAGGCATGATTGTGCAATTTAGCGTATACAATATACTACGCGATTACTTATATTTTTCACCTTTTAGTGCATCACAAATCGCAGTAACTGCAGCCATTATTAATAATTTTATTTTAAATAATAAAATTACTTTTAACTTACAAACAAAGACAACACGTGCCTTAAAAATACAGCGCCTGATCATTTTCTCACTTTATTCAATCAGTACTATTTACATACAAAGCTACTGGTTACGTCTTGGTATTTTCTGTTTTGGGAGTGGCGCGCTGCAAGAAAACCTAATCATCATCACCGGTATCGCGTTAATGTCCCTATTAAATTACTTTACATATTCTCGTCATATCTGGGCAGAAAAATTAGCTCTCAATAATTAAAAGCGAACTTTATTAATGACAAAAACACACAGTCTGTTCCTGTTTCTTGGCATTTATTTCGCCATTCTCTTAGGTTTGGCACCGATTAATTTGTTATCACTTGATACTTATTACTATTGGGAATGGAGCCGCCATCTGGCTTTATCCTATTATGATGGTTCGCCAATGATTGCTTATTTTATTAAGCTTTCAAACATGCTATTTGGTACTACATTATTCTCATTAAGTATTATCGGCGTTGTAACCACCGCACTCACCAGCGGTATCATTTATAAAACCGCCCGTCTTTTTTTATCCAAAGAGGCAAGCGCTGTCGCCATGTTATCCTGGCTAACTGCTCCGTTGGTCACTATGGACATTCTGACGGAAACAACCTACGACACACCACTTACCCTATTTTGGGCATTAACGCTGTATTACACTGCAAAATTTATCAAAACCAATCAAACCAAAGAACTCTATTTAATTGGCGCCAGTGCGGGTTTAATGATGCTATCCAAATACACCGGCGTCGTATTAATCTTCGCCCTGCTGATTTTTTTAATATCTACCTCTTACCGCTCCATTTTTAAATCAAAGCACTTTTACTTTGCTATGTTGATTGCGGTACTTATTTTTAGCCCCGTGCTTATCTGGAACTACCAACATCAATGGCAATCTTTTATTTATCAATTAACCAGCCATCAACTCAACACGACAACCAATCCTTTTTATAATGCCCTGCGCACCTACCTCATTATGTTCATCCCATCCCTCAACTTCATGCTCCTCCCACCGTTACTGGTTGGTCGCTTAAATTCAGGTGACAAAAAAGAGCTGATAGTTAAATTGTGCTGGATTATTTGTATTACCTTTATCTGTTTCTATGTATATGCAGCAAGCAAAGCAGAAATTAGAATATTTTGGCTCGCACCCTATTTAATCAGTGGCTCGCTGCTTTTTGCTTATTGCTTTGAGACACTTCAATACCGAAAAACAGCCTATTCAATTATTGCCCTATACGCTCTAATCAGTATCTGCGTGTTAGTTGATAACACGTACAAGCACAGTTCTACCGTTTCTAAAAAGCTGGCGTCTTATAATTTAATAAATGATTTTAATACAGCATACCCGCACTTACCGAAAACCATTTTAACCTCAGGCTGGTTTGAGGCGCGCATGTTGTTTTTTCTTAAAGACCATCCTGAAGTTTATACGCTGGGCTGTGGCTCAGCAGAAAATCAGTATGCTTTTTGGAGTACTGACGTGAAGAAAAAAATTGCGGATAAAGTTTTAAAAGAGGCCGTTTATATTGATGGTTATGACAGAAAAAACTGCTTAAAACAGTATTTTGATGAATGCCAACGAATGCCTGCATCAGCCTATATTCAAAAAAAGAAAACATACACTCTATATGCGTATCACTGCATTAATCATTGAATGAGGCGTATTGTTTGAGAGGCCTTCAAAGCGGCAAAACAGCGGTCTACCTGAGTCAGGCTACATAAAATACGTCGTGCTAATTCAGCATTAGGATTTTCTTTATTGCTTATTGAACTAGGAGCGTCTTTAGAGCGTGCCAATTCACCCAGCTTATTTGTTAAAAAGAACTTCATGTCTGCCGTGGATTCAACCGTATTACCATTAGTTAGTTGATTGCATTTTCTAGCAATTTCAGCACTAATAACATCACGTAAGGTAATTGCTCCAAACATATTTAAAGAAGCAGTTGGCCTAAATAATTGCTCCATCACATCCAGTGTCTGTGGCGCATCAGCAGAATCAACCAGGTGTTCATTATATTCTTTTTCCCAAAGCCTCATTAGCTCCACTGGTATTCTCCCGTTATTACTTATTTTTCAGTGAATTATTCTTCGTTGCAATCACCAATATCCTTCGCTACGCTGCCATTAATTTCGTCGTCCAGAACGCAGCGAAGGATCTCCCTTCATCTAAACTGAGCCACCTTCAGGAGATCCTTCGCTACGCTCTGGATGACGGATATATACGTTGATCGAAAATTGGCACTAATGGAGGTTCATTTTGACTATAGTTTACGTGCATTGATTTGTCTAATCCCTGCTATATAAACCACTTTGGAACATTAATAAGCACTAGTACAACTCTTATAGACCATAGATTGACCGTGTTAAATAACTAAAATATAATCGTCATTTTTGTGAGTTCTGAACATGGCTGCATCAGAAACTGCGTTAAGGATATCGATAGCGTTACAAGGGACTGATATGCAGCAAATTCGCATTCTTTCCTATATTATTGAAGACGTTATAGAACAACAAAAAATTGACTCCAGCCACCCGCTTCACTCACTGTTTGTCACATTTCAACAAGAATTTCAGAATATAAACAAGCTGGATAAAGCAATCGTTTCTGTAAATAAACTTATCATCTTGCTTGAAAGATTAGATGACACAAAAAACATAGTAAACTATCTAAAAGAACATGGACTATATCGAATTCTCTATCGTAATCCGAGACTAAAAGGCCGAGAACTTCCTAGAAATGATCTTTTACGCTTATTTCTTCGTGCTGGACTCATTACTGTAGGTGTTTGTGCTCTGTTTATTATTTTGTTCATCGCCACCCCATTTCTTGCATTACCCACCTGGCTTACCGCAATTTCAATCGGTTTATTTGCAGGTTCTTCAGTCTATTTAAGTGGTATGCTGTATGCAGTTGTTAATAATCTTTTTGCAGCCCATGCCAATCTCCCCTATTTTCTTTTGGGGCACCATAAAGAAAAAACCAGTCTATTGCGTACTAATGATAAAATAGCTCAAGGTGTCGCTTGGGGCATTGCCACAACATTTGCGCCTGTTTTATTCGCATCAATTATATTTGCGGTGATAACGACCATTGCCGCTTTTTTTGTTCCGATTGCAACCTTTGTCTTGCCAATTATCATGATTGCGATGTCCTTATTTGCAATAAGAGCAGAATTTTATGCACAAAGAAAGGCACAATATTACCTGGAAGGAACACAAAATTGCCGGCTATGGCTCAATGACATCAACGAGTATCAAGCAAAAGGCCTGGCCTACATGTGCCCAACCAATGAAGAGCGTGCTGCCTGGCATGCAAATTCAGTTCGTAATCTGCTTGGTTTTAAGAGAGTACCTATAATTGGCTGGGTTGGATTAACCAGTTTAATTCTCTTAAGTGCCACAAGTATGTTTTTACCAACTCTTTTATTTACTTCACCAATCATTGCCGTAGCTATTCCTGCCGCATTTGCTCTAGCTGCCTTTGTTACCGTAACAGCTGCTGGAATGTACATGCATCATCACCGCAACACGCAAGTAGATAATCGATACCGGCTTAATTTTGATGAAAATAATACGACTTTACGTTTGTATATCGATGACGACCTGGAGTATGTAGACCAACTTTTAAAAAAACATACGCCAAAAGCTGAAAAATATCTAAATACCAATCCTCCTCCCTTCTCCACGCCTTATCCCTTGTTTAGTCCACGGACAACAGAGCCTGAAAATACAACAGTACAATCATCAGTGCCGCACAAAACTCTCGATCATGTCAACTTAGATCCATGCCAAATTAACTAACCTTTTTTTGTATCTATTCACCACATTTTGAATGCTTTAGGGAAAAAGTCAGATTTGAGTGCAGGTTGAGAGATCTTGATTCAAAAAAAGCGCAGCATACAGAGGTATGTGAGCATTTTTTTGAATCAAGATCTCTCAAGGTGCGCCAAATATGGCTTTTTGGTGAACGTGGTGAATGGTTACCTTTTTTTTTTAAAATTATCTACTATAGTTTAATGTAATAAAAATAATAAATCAGGGGATATCATGTTACTTCGATGGACCGTTGTGACTCTTTTGCTTTGCACTTTCAATATATCAAGCTTTGCAGCTGAAGAACGTGAAATTGCAATTACTATTGATGACTTGCCTTTCGTTGCCTCAGGGACAAGCACACCAGCCAATTTGAAAAGAACTCAAGACCGATTTATGGCACTTGTTAAAGCCTTGGTTGATTATCAAGTTCCAGCTACAGGTTTTATAATTGGTGGTGCTGTGGCCAAAAATGAATGGGATCTGCTAGAAACGTTCCGTGCCCAAGGATTTGCTCTTGGCAATCATACATACACCCATAATAATCTGGGCAGCATGAATACGGATAAATACATCGCAGACGTTGACCGGGCTGATGTCTCTTTAGCACGTGTAATGACTGAACCTAAATACTTCCGCTACCCATACCTTTCTGAAGGCTCAGGTGCAAAAAAACAAAAGGTACTTGATTATCTGGCCGCACATCAATACACCATTGCGCCAGTCACTATAGACAGTAAAGATTATGAGTTTAACGCTCAGTTTTATAGAATCCCTTATAGAAAAAGAGCACAAAACCTAGAACAGTTTAAAAAACGTTATTTAGCTTATATCTGGAAGCAAACTTTAGCAGCAGAGCGCCGAACTAAAAACGGTCAACCTGTAAAACAAATTTTACTAATCCATGCTAATCTATTGAATAGTTTATGTTTGGCAGATGTACTGGAACTGTATAAAAAAAATGGATACAAATTTATCAGCTTGGCAGATGCTTTAAAAGGCTCTACAGCCCAACCGTTAAATGACAATACAGAGTCACCAAAACTGATTGAAGCCACTCCCAAAGAAGAAGTACCTGCAATACAATAAAAGCTAAGGGCCGTTGAGTCATAAGACGCAACGGCCCTTATTATTAATTAGCTTTATTTTCTAAACGTGGCAATGCCTGTTTAGGTACCAACAGCCAATAATGCCCACTGTTTTTCATATGACCGGCAATCAGAGCGGCTCTATGACCACCACCCCAAAACACATCACCACGAATCTTACCGCGAATCGCACCACCAGTGTCTTGAGCAATCATAAGGCGTTGCATTGGCTTTGTCTTATTTGGGTTTTTACTATCAGGACGTGTAGTATTTAACCAAAGCGGTGTCCCCATAGGGATCCATTCTTTGTCAATTGCCAAAGAATAACCTGGTGTTAATGACACACCTTGTGCGCCTAAAGCCACACCTTGTGCCATTTTACGGAAGAATACAAAGGATTTATTTTGATTAAGTACCGGATGCAATTCTTCAGGATTTGCTTCTAAATAGCGCTTAATCGCTTGCATGGATGCATTATCACGAGTCATCACGCCTTTTCTTATTAAAACCGCAGCAATAGCGGTATAAGGCATTCCATTCTGGGCATCATAACCTACAGAAATAGTCTCCCCATTGTCCAGCTCAACCACCCCTGAACCTTGAATTTCTAAAAAAACACGGTCAACGGCATTATTAATCCAGACTAAAACACGTGATTTTCCTTTAAGGGCGCCATTATTTATTTGTTCACGAGTGAAGTATGGAACCAGTCGGTTCTTATCTACCCTACCCACAATGCGGCGATTTTTAAAATCATTGGAAAACAGTCCTAAATCAGTAGTAATTAAATCATTAGGTGTTTCATATAAAGGAATGTTAAATTCATCCGACTTAGTGTAACTGCCTTTAAGTGCGGGGACATAATAGCCTGTGAATAATCCAGGGCCTGCTTTTTTGTCATAAAATTCGACCGGCTGAAACCACTTCTGAAAAAACGACTTGGCGGCTTTTTCAGTCACATGATTAATCGCTAAAGCAGCAACACAAGCAGGTTGCCAATCCTTCACTTGCAATTCAATGGTATCGGTTCCCACAACTTGTTCTGGATCTTGTCTTATAAAAGCACGACAAGAAATCTGAAAAGCCGATAAGGACTTTGTCAGCTCTGCTTTTTTCCATCCAGGAAGTTGCTCAAAACCAACCGGTCTGAACGTTAATGACGGTTGCTTTTCTGATTTAAAAGACCCAAACCACCATACAGAAAAACCTGCAGCAGCTAGGGATAAAAATAAGCATATATATAATATTATCTTTTTCATATTCGATCAATTTTTACACGTTTTGCAATTTATTGCAACGAAAAACACCGGAAATTAAAGCTTTAAACCGCACTGTTACCTTGAAAACGTGGAAGTGAAATCCTGATAAGTAGTTGATTTTTTGCAATTTACCACAAAAACAGACTCTGTTTTACGATTAAGACGTAAATAAGACATTTTTTTTAATGAATACGCAAAACAAGCTGATTCAAAGCATTTATATACGCAAGAAACACCCTGAGATCCTCATTTGGCACTTCGGAAAATGCCGGTTGAGCACTTATAGTCGCCAAAAAATCCAGTAATTCACGACTGATTATTAAACCACCCGCTGTATCATGTTGTTCAAAGCACCGTAATACAGCGTGCTCATAAAACAATAGATCATAATTAAATAACACTGCTGAATTTTGTACTTTTTCTTTATCAATAGTTACCAAAATATGGCTGATTGTCGCTTGTGTCATGACTAAAGATTCAAAACGCTTTGTGAGCACCGCCAATGCAGCCTGTTTTTTATGATTTAAAGGCTCATCAGCAAGTGATTCAAGCAAGCCTCGTGACAGCCAAAACAGATTAGCCAGATCGTGTAAGGTTTTTTCATTACCAGGAACCAGCAATACCTGCCTTAAATTATAATCCATATAAGTATATAGTTTATTAAGATAGCGATTCAACATAGTCCATACGTCGGAACGCCAAACAAGATTAGCAATAATAAAACTCGCTAGAATACCAATAAAAATTCCCGCCAAACGCTGCATAGGCGGCGCTAAATCTACTGGTGGGCCACCTTGTTGTGCTAGAGAAATAATTAAAGCAATATTAGCCTGCAGACCAATGTAGGCGTATTTAGGCAGCTTGAACATAAAATAAGAAAAAGCCCATACAGAGCCAAAGAACACTAAAATAAAATCACACAGATCCATAGCTACAGCATGAATAGAAAGCAAAGCAACACCGCCGCCTAAAAAACAACCCAGCACTCGATGAATACTGATATTTTTCATCTCATACAAATTCTTACGAACAGAAATAATTAAACTCGTAATAATCCCATTTAAACCACCAGGCCAATTACTAGTAAGCCAAAAGCTCAAAGCCAAAATTACGGATAAGCCGGCTTTAATACTACGCTTTATTAAATCAGCATCGGTACGTAAGCGATCTTGTATTTTTAGAACTTGAAATTTTGGCGATTGTTCAAGAGGTGAACGTTCTAATAAAGAGCGTATTAATGAAAAGCATTGTTCAATTTGCTGTAAGAAATGAATGAACGTGTAGATAAACTCACTTTGACCGCCCTTCTGCGATTTGATGAATTCGTGCTCCAAATTCTTAATTGCATCACCTGTTTGTAATACGAGTGGCTCAGGTAATGGAGCAGAAAAAACACGCTGCAAGCTCAATAAATCTTCTTGAATTGCATGGAATACCTGTTCTATGGGCAAAGATTGGATGGTATCCAAATCACTATGTTGTGGCGAAATGATAATAAGATACTGCAATTGTCTCGATAAGTCGTAAAAAGAGTCCAATAAAGCACGAACTTCATCCGTATGTTCCTGCGTGACTCCTAGCTCATGATTCATGGCACCAATAAGCGCTACCGCTTGACGTATTTTTCTTTTTGTATCTAAATTGCTTTGTGACACTAACTCAAAGTTTGATTTGCCCTGCACCAAGGTATCAAATAACTGCTGAAACTCGATGGAAAAATCAGCAAAAATTTCATGAAGCTGGGAGGATATATTATCTTTTAAATGATTCGGAACAATAAAATATGCGCTGATTGCTGAAACCAAAACCCCAATACCAATTTCAACCGGACGCCAAATCGCCACAAAAAATGCATTCTGTGGGTTTATAGCTAATTGAGAAATAACAATAAAGGCACATAAAGAACCTAATAAATAAGCATAACCATTAACACTAACGCTGTAATAATAAGCGCCTATACTCACGATTAAAAAACAGGAAAGAAAGTAAAGCAAGAAACTATTGGCAACAAGGCCTGCTGCGTAAAAGCCAATAATTGCACCTGCAACCGTTCCAATAATTCGCAACATGGCTTTATCAATAATACTGCCAGTATATAAATTAGAAACAACCACTACAGTCATGCCAGACCAATAAGGCGTTTCCAAATGCAGCTTAAAAGAGAGCAACACCGCGACTAAGGCAGCAACAGCAGTTCTTATAGCAGCTCTGTTTTCAACAGTTTGCGGCCAAAACACCAAAATCATCGATAAGTACTGGTTGTGGCACTTGCCCCAACACGCATTGGGTATTCATCCGTTAAATCATCAATAGAAATACGCACAGGAAAACGCTGCGCAATCCTAATCCAATCTTCGGTTGCTTCCATATACATCAAGGTTGAAGGAGCAGCATTACCTTGCTGCACTCGGTTAATTCCCCAACCAATACTTTCTACATGCCCATGAAATACTTTACCAGGATACATATCTATCGTAATTTTTGCCTTGTCGCCTGGCTGGATGAGACGAATTGCTGTTTCACGATACAAAGTAATTACCCACCAGTGATTGGGATTAATGAAGGCAAATAAACCCTGACCTGCTTGAACATATTGACCAACCTGCAGATGAAAATTAGTAATATAGCCATCATCTGGTGCAGTGAGCGTGCTCTGTTGCAGTTGATGATTTGCCTGAGTTACTTCAATTTGCGCTGCTGCTATTTGCTCCTCATTCATAGTAACTTGTGCGTTTTTTAACTTAGCTTTTGCCAGGCTCACTGCGTATTGAAACTGAAGAGGATCAACTTCAATAAGTTTTTCCCCTTTTTTTACCTTCTGATTGTCTTTTACATACACTTGAGTCACTGTACCAGAAACAAGGGTCGTCATATTGATCACGGGCGCAGAAACATAGGAATCATTGGAGTGCGTGTCGTAATAGGCAAAGAAACGATAGGCTACAATACCCGCTAGAATTAAAGCAAGCACTGCTATCTGCGGCCAATATTTAAATTCTGAAAATTTGAGTTGATGCACAAAAAGCCCTTTTTATTCATCGTTTTATTACAATACAACCTCGTATTGAATAGCTCAAGTGAATTTATTTGGTTTAGGTGTATCAAGGGAGCGAGGCGAACGGATGTGGGTGAGTGGAATGGGGGTTACCTCTATATGACTCCTGATAATTGAAATTGATTTGGTTTAGCTGAATCAAGAGTGCCGGGCTAACGGTTCGAGACGTCACGCTGCACCTCCTCACCAGGAACGGGTGTGAGTGAGTGGAAATAATAACTTGTAAAATATGCCAGATATGAAATGAGCTAATAAAAAATAATTTTGATTTAAACATTTACTCACTTCTCCCTTAACCGTTCGTCCTGAGGAGGCGTTTACGCTGTCTCGAAGGAGACGCACCAAAACCAGCAGACACACTAAACTAAACACCAGCTTTTTTACACTTTGCACAAGCTGACAATAGCTCCCAATCCTTATTAATAAGTGCTTCTTTTTTTCTACGGCTCCATCCTTTAATTTGCCTTTCAGCAGCCAAAGCCTCTTCTCTACTTAACATGGCTTGAAAATAAACCAAACAAACAGGTAATCGTGTACTGGTATAACAACCTGCGATCATTCTATTTTGATGCTGCACAAGTCGTCCCTCTAAATTATCAGTACACCCTGTATAATAACTTTTATCATTACACTGCAAAATATAAACCCCAAACATCCCTTACCCCTCTGCTGAAGCCAAATAACGCCAACTACTAACACCTTCTGTAACTGCATGTTCTTTCGCCAAACAATTTAAAACGGAAGCCGCAGAAATAAATCGTAATTGCAAAAACGAAGCAGGATATCCTTCTTTTAGTTGCATCACAGAAACACGGCGATGCGTTGTTGCCAATTTATGGCCCTTTTTATAAACCATCAAACAAGGATACTCACCCAAATCCTCAATTAAATATCGGTAATCCAGATTATTTTTCTTCAAAGAACAGCCGCGAAGATGCATCAACTGCTCCACGCTGTGATTTACAGAGCTCTTACGCAGCAAACACTCAGCATCTATTGATGCCAATCCTTTCCGTGCTAACTGCAAAGCTTGTTCTTCCAATTGATAAAAATTCTGATGCAACAGTTCCTGGTTATTAATCGCCTTGTGATACAACAAAATATGTTGCATGGAGGTTAAAACCAATAAAGTAATCACAGCCGTTGTAATCAACGTCATTAAAAAAATAAACCCTCGATTAGACCTCTTCATGAGCCTCGAACCGCAACCATAATCTTGTGGATTTTATTCTCTGCCAGTCCCATATTTATCTCTAAAAATGGTTTCCCATGGACGACTTGATTAATAACCTGCAAGGAGTGAATTAAAGAAGTCACCTCTTCCGTTTGCGTGGCTTGATAATACAAAGCAAGGTTTCCACTCACATTCTTTTTAATAAACCAGCGCTCCCTTAAAAACTCCCCTACATAAGTTTCAGGCGCATAAATAAATTGCAAAGGACGCTCTAATGTAATCAGATAGCCCGCAGCTTCTTTGCCAATGCTGGCAATTCGATGCACCTCTGCATGATTGCAGTCAGCTATTAATAAGGAACGATGCTCATGAAAAGAGGCAGAATGAGGTACAAGAATTTGTGTGGCATTTTTCATGCTTACTAATGTCACAAAATGTTCACTCATCCGATTAACTTGAATAAGCTGTTTTTCAATACTCAGATCACGAACCAGCTCACCATTCTCCTTAAGCTGCAACTGCTCAATACCCAAACAAGGAGTGAACCCTGCACGTCGGATGCTGTCACTTAACAAATCACTCACCCATTGCAGATCCAAACCCGCGGCTAAAATTTCCTCCGCCTCAAGATAATGACGCTTGCTGCTTATATAAAACTGCATGAGCATGGTGATAATAAGACTTGCTAAAAACAGGCTAACTAATACCTCTGATAAACTAACACCAGATTGTTTTTTCATTACTTATCCATGTAAAACGTTGCGCGAAATAACACTCCGTTGATTTGCCCAATCAAGATGAAATTTTTGCGTACTCACATTTAAATGATAAGGGGTGGGAATTGTCGGAAGTGTTTTCACACGTGCTAATAAAGCCTCATCCACTTGATCAAGAAAATGGGCGCCCTGCTCACGGACTACTAGTTGATTGAGTAATTGCCTGCTTTGTAATTGCTGCTGCACTAAAGACAAAGCTAAAGAAGTAACCAGCAATAAAGATGCCAGTACTTCAACAAGAGAAAATCCCTTTTGTTGATTCATTTTCCATATTCCTAAGGTTGGTTTCCGAGCGCAGATTAACGTTCTGAAAATATAAATGCAAGAATTTCTTAATATTTACTTAATCTTACTCGTTTAAAATATGTTCATAGCAAAAATTAAAAATGGAATTTTAATCTCGTATTCACTTAAAGAGTATTATTTATGCATTATAAAGTGGTAATTATAGGCGCAGGACCAATTGGTTTATATCTGGCAAATAAACTACATAAAGCGGGTGTACAGAGTATGACCGTCTTTGACCCTCGCGCAGATACCTATACTCGGCCTGGACATGTAAATCCCTCTGTTATGGCAAAGATCAGAGGTGAGCTGGGGCAAGCACCAATCGCTCAAGTCAGCAAACCAGACCATATTAAAGATGTTGAACGCGCACTTTATGCTAAGAATATGCAGTTGCAAATCACCATAGAAAAAAAGAACTTTGTTCGCTTCAATAATGATCCTAAAAACAAAGGGGTTATTGTTGCAGATGCTGATGGAACAGAGCAGTTGGTACAATGTGACTATGTTTTTGATTGCACAGGAAGTAAACGCACATTGGTTACTCAACTCAACGCGATTGTATCACCGTCACCTTTTACGATAAGACCGATTTCATCTAAAATTAATGTAAAAAACCATTTACTTGCCTATGTAAAAATAAACTCAGCAGATTTTCAAGATACCTATAAAATGGACTATACCCCGCCATCACCTAATCCAACCCCAGAAGCGGCATTTGCCTACGCACAAAATATAGAAAAACTACGTACGTTTGGTTGGCATGAATTCGGATTTCCTAGAAGTTATGCTCAGAGTTTTAAAAATCAGAAAGCCTGTTTTTATTTGGAATGTCCTGATAATTTACCTACAGACCAACAAATTCCTTGGCTACAAACGGTTTTAGATACAAAACTACAAGGCCGAACAGCCTCCTTTTCGCAATTGCCTCCATCGCGAAAATATAAAACGAAGCCCCGGGTTTCTGCATTTCAAGTAGATCCACAGGTACTGCAACAAGCGACTTATCAAGCCCCAGGTTTACCAACATTAATCGTTGCTGGGGATGCACAAATTGATCCTAACTACGTATTGGCTCATGGTTTAGAAACTGGGATGAGTCGCGTGGATCAGTTCATACAACACATTGAAACTTATAATGGAAGCATCGCTTACTTTGACGCAGAAGATTATTTAAACTTAATCAGCGGCGCACTTAAAAAACAACAAGAAGAGATTACTGATGTTTATAAAAAACGCTCAGACTACTTCCAAAGCTGGTTTTTAGCGGCACATTCCTATTATCAGCTGGCCATTCAAAAAGCAGCACATCAACCTGAATTAATAAAACAATTTTCTAATACTTTATTAGAAATAGAAATACTAGAAGTGTGCGCCCGATTACATATGGCCCTATCACTGTATCATAATAAAGAGGGAATAATTTCCATTGATGATACTAATGCTAAATCTGTGGATAATACCCTATTCCCAATACAAGTTTATTTAATAAAATTGGGAATTAATGTGCCTAATATTCTCGAAAGCACCCGCGAAAAATTCCTGAATCAAATATTCGCTATAGCAGGAGTTTGGAAAGATTTAGGTGGCTATTATTTTAAAAAACAATCAATGAGACAAGCAGTAGATATGTATCAGCGCGCACAACAACTCTACCAAGGTCAGCCAGAGTATGCATTACAAATACTCACACTCGCTTCCAATATTGTTATTTGTCAACGCAAATTAAATGATAACGATGAAGCGATTGCTACAGCGCAAAAAGTATTGGCACAATATAAAACCACTCCAGTATTAGCGGTTATAAAGAACAAAATTATGTACAACCTAATTTTAGCGGTCACTGATAAACTAAATACTTTATCAAAAAATGAAGCCACTCCATTTATACATGGTATGCAAAAACTGTTTGCTCAACATGCTGAATTACTAGATGAGAAAATGATGCGGGATGTTGAGAAAATCACCGGAAATCCTATAGAAAACAAAGCATCAGGACTAGGATTTTTTGAGAATAAAAGCCCTAAAAGCGCTGAAATTAAACCTCAAATACCTCCATTAAGTTTCATGAATTAATACTTTAGCCCAATGAAGAAACATTATAACAAAATGTTTCTTCTCTACTTCTGAATAACCCCGTATCCTATGTTGAAAAACCAGTAATGCCTTAATATTCACTTAAGATGCATAGTGTATAATACGCATCAAATGATCTATATTTGGACATAAAGGAATTTGTACCACGTTGTAAAGAGTAAAGTAATGCATTATAAAGTTGTAATTATTGGCGCCGGACCAATTGGTTTATATCTGGCAAATAAGTTATATCAAGCTGGCGTGCGTGATATGGCGCTTTTCGACCCCCGCGCAGGAATCTATACCCGACCAGGATATGTTACTGGTAGTGTCATGGTTAAAGTAAAGCAGGAACTCAAACAAGCACCGTTTATCGTTACAGACGGAACACGAGTTCACATCAAAGACATTGAACGCACGCTTTATGCTGAAATAAAAAAATTACCCATTCCAATAGAAAAAAAACACTTTGTTCGTTTCAACAAAGATCCCCAAAATAAAGGCATTATTGTTGCAGATGCTGATGGACAAGAACACTTGGTGCACTGCGATTATGCTTTTGATTGCACAGGCAGTAAACGCTTATTAATAAAACAAATTAATGCCTTAATAACACCACAACCGTTTACATTGAAGCCTATTTCATTAGAAGTTAAAGTACAAAATCATTTAATTGCCTTTGTAAAAATGAATCCGCTGGATTATCTAACTACTTATCAATCGGACCTTAGCCTACCATCCAAAGATCCAAGCCTAGAAGCAGCTTTTGCTTATGCCCAAAGAATAGAAAAATTACGCCGATTTGGCTGGTATGAGCAGGGATTTCCAAGAAGCTATGGAACTGATTTTAAAAAAGGCAAAGTCTGCATGTACTTTGAATGCCCTGATAACTTACCTGAGAACAGTAAAATTGCGTGGGCACAATCTGTTTTAGAGACAAAGTTACACAACCGAAACGTTACTTTGTTACAATTAGAGCCATCCAAAAAATATGACAAAAAACCACGAGTTTCTTTATTTCACCTAGATCCTCATTTGGTACAACAAACCTCCTATCAAGGTTCCGATTTACCCACAATAATCGCCGCTGGTGACGCCCAAATTGATCCCAACTACGTACTCGCACACGGGTTAGAAACCGGGATGATACGCGTTGATCAATTAATCAATCATATTAAAGTGTCTAACGGTACTATTATTGACTTTAATGCCAAAAACTATACAAATCAAATCAAAGATCTGATTAATGAACAACAAGAAATGACTAGTAGCTATTATAAATTCCGCGCAAGCTACTTTATAAACTGGTTATTAGAATCGGAACACTATTATCGTCTAGCCATTCAAAAAGCATCGGACCAACCCGAACTAATAAAACAATTTACAAATACTTTATTTGAAATCAAAGCGCGCAAGGCTTGTGCCAAATTACAAATGGTTTTATCAAAGCATTATAATCAACATGGCGTACTCATTCTTGATGACCAAAATGCGCACTCATTGAATATAGACCTATACACAATGCATATTCTTTTAAATCAATTGCACGCAAAGGTATCAGGAGCTCAAGCAAAATTGCAAACAGAGGTTTGGAATCATGCAAACACCGTTGCCAATCTCTACAAAGATTTTGGTAAGTATTATTTTCAAAAAAAATTAATGAACCGCGCTGTAGAAATGTACCAAGATGCACGTCAGCTCTACCAAGACCGACCAGAGTATGCCGTACAAATACTCACACTCAACTCCAATCTCGTTCTTTGCCACCGCAAATTAAATGATAACGATGCGGCAATTACTACAGCACGAACTGCCTTGGCACAATTTGGAACCACTCAGGAATTAAGGGTGATGAAAAACAAAATTATGTGCAACTTAATTACGGCAGCTACTGATAAATTAAGTACTTTGCCAATCAAAGAAATCGCTTCATTTAAAAAGGATATGCATCTATTATTTTCTCAACATCCTGAATTACTTGATGAGCAAATGACTGAGGATGTAGAGCACATTACAATGCAAATAAAAGAAAGTTGCTTCTCGCGATTAAGCTTTTTTAGAAACATATTTGCTTCAGCACAGGTAGCACCTATATCTCACCAATATCCCCCTCAAAACCCAGTTTTATAATAGCAACTACAATCGAGAGCTTATCCAAAATTTACGTTAAATTAACGTCAGCTCGGGATAAGAAGCTCCACCCATCTCAAAACCATTCGTGCTGAGGACGCCGTCTCAAAGCATTCGCACAGGGCTATAGTCTTGGTGTAAATGCTTCGAGACGTCGCTATTACTCCTCCTCTAAAAACTATTGCCTCGTGACAGAAGGTGAATGCTTCGGTACTATGAAAACCAACTATTTTTCAAGGAGCGATTTATGACGGTTAATTTTCAACAACTTCCACATCCGGGGATACGCTCACTGGTGCCCTACAAACCAGGAAAATCAATCGAAGAGCTAGCACGTGAAAAAGGGATTACCGACATCATTAAACTTGCCAGCAATGAAAACCCTCTAGGCTGCAGTCCTTTAGCCTTAGCTGCAATGCGCTCAATGTCACCCCATGTAATCGCAACTTATCCTTCACCAAGTAATCATCCTTTAATACCTAAATTAGCTAAAAAATTAAATGTAACTACAGACCAATTATTTGTCAGTAATGGCTCTGATTACATCTATACCATTTTACTAAATGCCTTTGCCCTGCATCAAGATAAACATATTTTAACGCATGACTATGCCTTTAGCACCTATGCCATACAAGCACATTCATTAAATATACCCGTGCATTCTGTAACGATTAATGAAAACTGGCATGTAAACATCGAAAGCCTCATCGACGCCGCCAATGAAAAAACGGGCATTATTTTTTTAGCGAATCCGAATAACCCCACTGGGGTACTTATCAGCCAGCAAGAAATAAAACAGGTGCTGGAACGTATTCCTGAAAGTACTTTATTAGTAATTGATGAAGCGTATTATGAATTTGCTGCGAATGAATACAGTTGCAACAGCATTGAATGGCTAGAAAAGCACCCCAATCTCATCATCACGCGTACCTTTTCTAAAATTTACGGGTTAGCTGGTTTACGTTTAGGTTATGCACTAGCACATCCATCAATCATTGATATTTTACAACGCGTACAATTACCTTTCACCGTAAATCAAATAGCACTTACCGCAGCGTATGCAGCTCTGGATGATCAAGAGTTTATTGATTTAAGTCTGAAAACAACTGCCGAGGGAATGCAGCAGGTACGTGAAGGTCTGCAAAAATTGGATATCAATTACTTACCTTCTTCTTGTAATTTTCTTACCTTTAACTGTAGAGAAGACAGTCTTCCTCTCTATAATTATCTTTTGGACAAAGGTATTATAGTGCGTCCGCTACATGCCTATAAAATGAATAATTACATCCGAGTAAGCATTGGCACCAAAGAGCAAAATACTCGTTTCCTGGATGCATTAGCCAATTATTACCGTTAAAAAAAGGAACTGAAATGACCAGTGATTTAAGCAGCAAACATTGTGAGTCCTGTGAAGGAATTGGAGCTGCATTAAATGCAGAGCAAATAAAAAATTTAATGCCTCAATTAAATAAGCAATGGCAAGTCAGTGCAGACCATCGAATTATCAAACGTGAATTATCATTCAAAGATTTTTACGAAACAATGGCTTTTGTAAATGCCTTGGCCTGGATAGCTAATATTGAAAACCATCATCCTGATTTGGAAGTAGGTTATAACTATTGCCGTGTTAGTTTTATGACCCATGCTTTAGATGGTTTAAGTCATAATGATTTTATTTGTGCAGCGAAACTAGATAATCTTTTGGTTGAATGAGTTATTGTTTGAATAGAATTCGGGAAACAGTCACACTGAGCCTGAATTCCATACCAAAGCCTTTCATTAATTTAACGTCAGTCTGGATAAAGGAGCCACAAGATCTACCTCCCACCAGAAAACCATTCGTGCTAAGGAGGCGTTTACGCCGTCTCGAAGCATTCGCACAAGGTTATAGTCTTGACGCAGATGCTTCGAGACGTCGCTATTGCTCCTCCTCAGCACGAACGGATCACGGTAGAGACAGGATCTAATGGCCCCTTTATCCAGACTCACGTTAATTTATAGTTAATCGATGTTGAACAAAAAGAACAGTTCGTGTAAAGTCTAGTCGCTGTTTATTAATTGGACGCATTATGCCTTCTAATCCCCCTAAAGGCTCTGAGCTACGCGGTGATTTATTATTTCTGGTACTTTATGTACCCCAAACCCTGCCAAAAATCCTAATATATGCCTGTTTAGGTGCCTTACTAGGATTTATCTCAAGCTTCGTGTTAAGAGATACTCTGGAGCGTTTTGCTCGGGATAATCATGATGCGGTTGATCTTACTGGAACCCATCTTCCTGAAGATCAAAAATTCATACATCTCTCTCGTTCTTCGATATTTAATAAAAAAGTAGCAACAATTAATGAAATACTACCCTTTTACGCGACGCTAGTAGGAAGCACTTCGGCAACATTCTTTCAATTAGTCAGGCTGCCTGGCGATTTTCAAAAAAAATTAGAAGCCGATAGAGAGCTTAGAATATTAAAAAGCATTGTGTAATATTATGGATAGAAAATCCTTCGCTAAACTATTAATACCGCATCACGACTTGCTCTTCACCTAAAAGATTTACCAAAAGGGCAAGTAATTCATCACTAGGCATCACTTGCCATTGCTGCGCCAAACTTAATTGAGCTTTAGCGTATTCATTTGTATAGGCAACCTGAACCAGGGAATTTCCTGAATATGCTTTTAGTAAGGCTTGAATCGAAGGCAAAATCGCTTGATTCTCCGGTTTTAATCGTAACTCCAAACAACGAGCAAAACGAGTACGCGCGGCCGGTATATTATAAAGCTGGGTCGCGGTCATTTTAACACCGCCACTGTAATCATCATGCGCTACTTCACCTTCAGTCACCAGCATATCACCGGTTGCCAATGGCGAAGTAAACGAATCAAAAACTTCACCAAATACTACAACGTCCATCCGCGATGTAGAGTCATCCAAGCCAATAATAACCAGTTTTTTCCCACGCTTGGTTATAATTTTACGAATAGAAGACACTTGTGCACAAATCACTGCCTTTTTATGCATAGAAGGATTTAACTGACTAATCGGCACAATAAAATCACCAAATTCACGCCGGTATTGGTCCGCAGGATGTCCGGTCAGATAAAAGCCCAATACCTCGCGTTCACCTTCCAGCCGTTGTGCCTCAGACCAAGGTTTCGCTGCTAAATACTCTTGACTACTGGCTTCATCTTCTAAGAGTGAAAATAAATCAAATTGGCCACTGGATTGATTTTGATGTTCTTTTTCTGCAACTTTTAACGCTTTTTCAAGTGAAGCAGTTAATACTGCCCGCTCAATCTGCCAGGTATCAAAAGCCCCGCTTTTAATTAAGGCTTCAAGCACACGCCGGTTTACCTTACGCAAATCAAGCCTTTGGCAAAAACCAAATAAATCAGCATAAGTTCCATCTGCCGCACGTTCCTGGGTAATACAATCAATTGCTGACTCACCAACACCTTTAATCGCACCAAGACCGTAAATAATAGTTACGTCATCACTAACGGTAAAGGGATGCATGGATTGATTCACTGAAGGCGGCAAAACATTTAATTTCATATGCGCGCATTCGTCGATAAAAGTCACTACTTTATCGGTATTATCCATATCCGAAGACATTACAGCAGCCATAAAGGCAGCAGGATAATGCGCTTTAAGCCAAGCTGTTTGATAGGCAACCAAAGCGTAAGCAGCTGAATGCGATTTATTAAAACCGTAGCCTGCAAATTTTTCCATCAAGTCGAAAATATGCGTTGCTACTTTTTCCTCAACGCCACGAGCAGTCGCACCTTCAGTAAAAATTTCTCGCTGTTCGGCCATTTCCTCGGGTTTTTTCTTACCCATCGCCCGACGGAGCATATCCGCCGCCCCCAAGGTGTAGTTTGCCAATACCTGAGCAATCTGCATCACCTGTTCCTGATATAAAATAACCCCATAAGTAGGCTTTAAAATGGGCTCCAAATCAGGGTGCGGGTAATCTACCGCAGCTCGCCCATGTTTTCTATCAATAAAGTCGTCCACCATTCCTGACTGCAAAGGACCAGGACGAAATAAAGCCACTAAAGCAATAATGTCTTCAAAACAGTCGGGTTGTAATCGACCAATCAACTCTTTCATACCACGGGATTCAAGCTGAAATACGGCCGTTGTTTTACAGGCCTTTAGCAAATCAAAGGTCGCTTCATCATCCGTTGGAATTTGTGCGATATCAACGAAAGGAAGTCCTTTTTGTTCATTTTTTTTGTTTACTGTCGCTAGAGCCCAATCGATAATGGTGAGCGTTCTTAAACCCAAAAAGTCAAACTTAACAAGACCTACGGCCTCAACATCGTCCTTATCAAATTGACTTACAATCTGAGTAGAGCCTTCTTCACAATAAATAGCCGTAAAATCAGTAAGCAAAGACGGCGCAATAACCACGCCTCCCGCATGTTTTCCTGCATTACGTGTAATGCCTTCAAGCTTTAAAGCCAAATCAATAAGTTCTTTTACCTCTTCCTCTTCTTGATAGCGGCGATTTAACTCAGGCTCCATCTCCATAGCTTTATTGAGCGTAATACCAATTTCAAAAGGAATTAATTTTGCTAATTTATCAACAAAACCATATGGATGACTTAATACACGCCCCACATCGCGCACTACGGCTTTTGCTGCCATAGTACCGAAGGTGATGATTTGCGACACGCTTTGTCTGCCGTATTTTTCGGCCACATAATCAATAACCCTGTCGCGCCCTTCCATACAAAAGTCGATATCAAAGTCAGGCATAGATACCCGTTCTGGGTTCAAAAATCGCTCAAACAACAATTCATATTCCAAAGGATCCAGGTCAGTAATTTTTAAAGCATAAGCAACCAGAGAGCCCGCACCCGAGCCTCTTCCTGGTCCTACTGGAACACCATTTTGTTTTGCCCATTGAATAAAGTCCGCTACAATCAAGAAATAACCGGGAAAACCCATGTTATTAATTACCGTCAGCTCAATCTGCAAACGTTCATCGTATGCGCCTCTTGCCGCTTGTAGTTCTTCTGCTGATTTGTTTTTAAATAATTGCTCTAATCGCTCATTCAGACCTACTTCGGATAAATGCGATAAATACTTTTCAACAGTAGAACCTTCTGGAATCGGGAAACTAGGTAAATAGTTATTACCTAAATCAAGCTTCACAGTACAGCGTTTACTGATTTCGACCGTATTTTGAATGGCCGAAGGCAAATCCGCAAATAAAGCCTCCATTTCTTCAGCGGAACGTAGGTATTGCTGAGCACTGTAGTTTTTTGAACGCCGTGGATCGGCCAGCGAATACCCTTCATGAATACATACACGTGCTTCATGGGCTTCAAAATCTTCCTTATCAATGAAACGTACGTCATTTGTTGCAACTAAAGGTAATTGCAACTCATCAGCCAAGGCGATTAACTTCTCATTATATCGCTCCTCATCAGCCCTTCCAGTACGTTGAATTTCAAGGTAAAAACGGTTGGGGAATAAAGACTGCCAATGTAAGGCACGGCTTTTGGCCAACGCCCAATCATCTGCCAACAAGGCTTGTCCTATATCGCCAAATTTACCGCCAGATAAGGCAATTAAGCCTGCAGAATACGCTTCAACCCACGAATTTTGTACACGCGGTTGACCTTGATGCTGCCCTTCTTGATACGCTTTAGAAACAAGACAGGTTAAATTTTTATAACCTTCAGCGTTCTGACATAAAAGAACTAATGAGTATACTTGCTCTGGCTGTGCAGGATCATGACAAGGAATATCCCCGCCAATAATGGGTTTAATCCCTGCATCAACAGCATTTTTAAACAGTTTCACCGCAGCAAACAAATTGCAAAAATCAGTAATTGCAACCGCACACATGCCTCTGGAGGGTAATGCCTTCATTAAAGGCTTTACTCGAACCAGACCATCGACTAAAGAAAATTCGGTGTGAACACGTAAATGCACAAAACGTTGTTGCATAGATGAGTAGACCATTAATTATAATTGATGCACTTTAACCTAATAGGATTTAAATGGGAATACCCGTCATCCAGAGCCCCTCTCCCCCGTCATCCAGAGCGTAGCGAAGGACCTCCTGATGTGGCTCGGTATCGCTTCGCTCTGGATGACGGGCAGTGGCTAATAACGAGGGTCAAAAGCATCCCTCACCGCATCTGCAAAGAGATTAATTGCCAGAACCAATAAAAACATAAATAAAAATGCAGCAAACATAGGCCACCAAATCACTGGATCACGAGCCAACTCAAGACGCGCACTGTTAATCATGTTGCCCCAGCTGATTGTGGTTGGTGAAACACCTACTCCAACATAGGATAATAAAGCCTCAGCCATTACTAAAAAGCTAAAATCCAATACCAAAGTAATCACCACAATATGCATCACATTAGGCAATAAATGTTTACGAATAATAGTAAACCAGCTCGAGCCCAAAGCACGAGCAGCCATAACGTAATCAACCTCACGCAGCTTCAAAGTCTCAGCGCGTAGAAGTCGGCATAAACTGGTCCAACTGGTTACGCCCAAAATCAAACATAAAGCCAGCAAACGCGCATCAGCACTCGCAGCTAACGTAGGAAATTGTGCCGGGTGATTGGCGATATAAGTTTGTAACGATAAAACAGAGGCTGTAATTAATAAAACCCCTGGGATAGAACTTAAGGTGGTATAAATGTATTGAATCACATCATCCACTACCCCACCAAAATAACCGGCTGCAATTCCTAGAAACAACGCCAGGGGCAACATAAATAAGGTAGTTAAAAGACCAATAATCAATCCTGTTCGTATGCTCTTAATCGTAAAGTAAAAAATATCTTGCCCAATTTGTCCGGTTCCAAAAACGTGAAATGTTCTTGATAGGCCATAACCAAACACGGTAAAAAATACCAAAACACCAAGAGTAATTAAGGCACTAGTACTTGTAGTACTTAAAGAAAGGATTGATTTTGAAGACCGCAATTTACAAAAAAGAATTGTTATAAATCCCAAAGCACACACCACAATAAGACTGTAGGCCAAAGAGGTCCATAAGCAGTTTTTTATTAACTGAATTTTTTCCACCTGGGTTTTTACACTCTGTGCTGGATAAGTGAGTAACGGATAGATTTGTTGCATCACCCCATCAACTAAAACCGTATCAGTCACAAATTGCCTTAAAGCTAAAGGTGCAGAATAGGTTTTTTCAGATACGGTACCTAAGGGCGCTATAAGCTTATCTAAAACTGAAGTAGCTGTTTCAGATTCCGTAGTACTCGTTGTAAAATGAATGGAATCCAATACGCCTACAGTCATAAAAAACAACAGAACAATTCCCGCACTAACGGCTATGGGGCGGTGCAAAATAATAGAAAAAGAATGTCTGATGTGTTGTTTGCGCAGGCTAAAAAGAATCAGCACGACACTTAAGACCAACAGAGTAAGAAAACATATATCAGTCCATAGAAATTCAAAATTCATCTTTTATTCCTTGATATATTCCTTATGACAGCTTAACCCGTGGATCAACCAGCATATAAGAAAAATCAGTTAACACCAAACCTGCAATATAAAGAATGGAACCTAAAAAAACCATGGCTCGTACTATGGCAAAATCCTGTTGCTGAATTGCATCAATAATATAACTGCCCAATCCCGGCACACCAAAAAAAGACTCCAAAATCAGACTGCCCATAAATAAAGAAGGAATAATTACCACAATACCCGTTAAAATAGGCAGCATCGTATTTTTTAAAACATGTTTAAACATCACCCGCCGTTCCGATAAGCCTTTTGCTCGAGCCGTTTTCACATAATCTTTATTCATTTCTTCCAAAAATAAAGTGCGATACCAACGCCCACCAGCTCCCAAGCCACCGATGACTGCCACCGTAACAGGAAGGATAATAAATTTTATCGACTCCCAACCGCCGTCGTAACCTGAGATAGGCACCAAGCGCAGTAATTTTCCAAAAAGGTATTGACCGCCAATAATATAAAACAAGCTGGAAATCGACATTAAAATAATACACAGCACCACCCCAGTTAAATCAAGGTAGGTGCCACGGAAAAAAGCCATAGACATTGCTATTATGATGTTACTTAGTACATCCAAAAATAAAACCGGTATAGCAATAGCAAGGCTTGGCCACATTCTAAAAGTAATGTCTTGACTGATATCGCGTCCCGCATCAGACATTCCAAAATCAAAGGTAAATAACTTCATTGATTTTTGAAAAAATAAAGTGTCTTCTATTTGCTCCAATCCTTTTTTTTGTTCGTTAAAAAACAAAGGTAGATTATAACCATGCTTGAGTTTCCAATCATCAATCGCCTGTTGTGACACATGTTTCTGGCCTAAATGCATTCGCGCAATGTCATCCGGCGTATTCACCATGAAAAATAAAATAAAGGTCAGTATATTAATTCCAAAAAGAATCGGCATGGCGTAAAAAAATCGCCGCAGTACATATCTCATCATGGTATATCAATCCTCTTTGCCGGTTGTTTTTCTTTTTTTAGATAAGCAAACACCAAAGGTAAAACCAAGGCTGCTACCAATAAGAATAATAAGCCTAAAGGCCAAAAAACAGGTTGATTCCAAGCCAATCGTAAGCGGTTGCGCTCCGATACATTGATTGACACGTATTTTAATAGATTCTGAGAAATAGTATTAGGTTTCGTACGCGATACCCAACTGTGCGACAAAATTAATTCCTCGGTGTTAAGTCCCCAAGCCCAAGGTGCATCATGCAATACTATCTGTAACATTCTATCAATAAGCTGCTGTCTTTCTGAATCATTTTTACGATTTTTCATTAACTCAAATAAGCGATCAAACTCAGGATTTTGATAGTTTGCCGCATTTTCTCCACCATGCGTTACTTTGCCATTGGGACCGTACAATTGAAATAAGAAATTTTCCGGATCAGGATAATCCGCAGACCATCCCCAACTGAATATTTGCATATCGCCTACACGCATTTTTTCCTGAAAGCGGTTATACATAGTGGCTCTGACATTCAAATCAATACCAAGAGCGGCAAACTGTTTACGCATCCAATCTAATAAAGCTTTATCTTCTGCAGCTCCCGAAGCAGTTGCATCATAGTGCAGAATTAAGGCCTTGTTTGTAGTGGGATCAACGCCTTTAGGATAGCCTGCCTCAACCATCAATTGCTTGGCATCACTTAAAGGACGTCGCACGGCTTCATTATTTTTCCATTCATAGGTATACGGATTAATGCCCTCCTTACCGTCCTTATAGCCAAAAATTCCCGCGGGAATAGGTCCTTGCGCCGCATTGCCTCGACCGTTATAAAAAATCGCAATGTATTCATCGTAATTCACCGCGATTGAAATCGCCTGGCGTAATTTACGCGCACGCTCACTAGCACCCCCAACGACATTATCTAACATATTAAAACCCATATAAAAAATAATGGGTTGTTTGCTTTGAGTTAAATGGATTCCTTTCTTTTTCATATCGGGAGTTAACATGGCATCGCCGCGGCGATTAATATGGATGGCCTGATCAAAACTGTCTGAACTTACCGTTGAACTGTCGTAATAGCCTTGCAAGAATTTGTTCCAACGAGGAATCGACTCCTTTTCCAAAGTATAAATTGCTTTATCAATTAAAGGCAGGCGCTTGCCTGCATGAGCTAAATAGCCCGCCTTTATATCCTTCTCTGAGCCACCTGTAGGAAAATACTCTTCATGAAAATTAGGATTTTTCACCAAAACCATACTGCGGTTAGGATTGTTTTTGGTCAACATGAATGGCCCGGTACCCACGGGATACCAGCCTAAAGTAATGTTCTTATCTTTCATCCCGGGCTGCGAATAAAATACATCGGCCTCCCAAGGTATCGGTGAGAAAAAAGGCATGGCCAACCAAAATAAAAACTGCGTGTATTGGCCTTTTAAAGTAATTTCAAAAGTATAGTCATCCAGTTTTTTAAGACCATTTAATGGATATTTACGCAGATCAATATACTCACTTCTGCCTCGAAACGGCTGCGCAAACTCTTTAAATCCTAAAATATAGTCGCTCATTAAACCATAAATAGGTGAGCTTACAGCGGGATTTGCCAAACGCTTAATTTGATAGATGTAATCATCAACGATTAACTCTCGGGTCCCTGTATATTTAAAATCACTTAATTGCTCAATGTCCTTATCATCAAGAAAGTCTTCTGATAAATGATGATAACGATATAAACCGGCACTATCCTTAACAAATGCGGGATGCGGTTGATACATAACACCTTTGTTAATATGTATGGTGTACACACTAAAAGCCGGTGCTGTTTGGCTGCCTTCAGGAATTGGAATACCTTGAGCATCAAGATAGTTAATTTGTGGTAATTGAGTAGCCGCTAAGGCTTTTAATTGATAAGGCCGCAGTAAATAATCATATTCAACTAAAGGCTCATACACCTGTGCAATAAAAAGGTATTCATTTGCTGAGTACGACAAAGCCGGATCTAGCGTTTTAGGTTGCTCCGTGAACGAAGAATAATAAATGACCTCATCTGCCTCACTTTGCGGATAAGGGTTATTTAAAACCCAGTCTGCATGAGCAAAATTACTTAGAATCACTATCAAGGATAATAGTACTATCCGATGCATTAAATAAATCCTTATATTAACGTCCGGGACGCCATTATATCCAATTGTTGATTAGGTCATTGCCTAATGATCACAACAACTCAAGAAACGCTGCCTCATCCAAAACAGGAACGCCCAAATCATTCGCCTTATCTAATTTAGAACCTGCCTCAGCTCCTGCAACCACATAATTAGTTTTTGCCGAGACACTGCCACTGACTTTAGCACCTAGAGCCAGTAATTTAGCCTTAGCTTCTTCACGCCCCAAACTGCTCAAAGTACCAGTTAACACTACTGTTTTTCCAAAAAAAGGATGAGTCGTATCTACCTGTTTTTTCTCCGACTTAGGCCAATGAATCCCAAGTGCCAAAAGACGATCAATGACTTCAAGATTATGTTCTTGCGCAAAAAAATGCACCACATTAAAAGCACCTACAGGCCCAATATCATTCAGACTCATAAGCTCTTCTTCGGTTGCCGCTTTAATTGCAGGGATATCATTAAAATGCTCAGCCAAAACCCGCGCACTGGATTCACCAATTTCACGAATGCCCAAAGCATATAAAAAGCGATTAAAGGTTGTTTTTTTACTGTCTTCTAAAGCCTGCAATAAATTTTTTGCCGACTTCTCGCCCATGCGAGGAAGATTTGCCAAAGTAGGCACATCCAGTTCATAAAGATCAGATAAATGCCGCACAATGCCTTCATCAACCAACTGCTCAATCACAACCGAGCCAAGGCCTTCAATATACATGGCTTTACGCGAGGCAAAATGCCACATCATCCGCTTTAATTGCGCCTTGCAAAATAAACCACCAACACAACGTGCAATTGCCTCACCTTCTTCACGCACTACATCAGAACCACAAACGGGACAATGTTCGGGTAAATGAATGGTTTTCGTATCTTTAGGACGACGTTCCAAAACAACAGAAACCACTTCTGGAATCACATCGCCCGCTCTACGAATCACTACTGAGTCACCAATACGGATGTCTTTACGAGCAATCTCATCCATATTATGCAAGGTTGCATTACTGACCGTAACACCAGCAACACTCACTGGCTCTAAACGAGCAACAGGCGTTAAAGCGCCGGTTCTGCCGACCTGAAAATCAACCGCTAATAACACAGTCATTTCTTCCGCAGCAGGAAATTTATGCGCGCAGGCAAAACGTGGTGCGCGTGAAATAAATCCTAATTGTTGCTGCAAAGGAATGCTGTCAATTTTATAAACGACACCATCAATTTCAAAAGGCAGCTGGCTGCGTTTTTCCAGCATGCCATGGTAATAATCCAAACATCCCGCAATACCCACTTCTCTTTTAGTTTCACCTGAAACACGAAAACCAAACTCTTTAAGCAAGTGCAATTGCGCCCAATGACTGTCCGGTAACTGATAACCTTCACAAGCCCCAATGCCATAACAATAAATAGCTAAAGGCCTGCTGGCAGTGATTGCCGGATTTAATTGCCGTAAACTTCCCGCAGCGGCGTTGCGAGGATTAGCAAAAGTTTTCTCACCAAGTAAGGCGGCTTTTTTATTGTATTCCTCAAAACCCGCTTTAGGTATGTAGACTTCGCCACGCACTTCAATAAGACGCGGTGGTTTATTTGTTCTTAAAATTAAAGGCACCGAAGAGATGGTTTTAATATTTGCCGTAATGTTTTCACCGGTAGCGCCATCACCTCGAGTTGCCGCATGAATTAACACACCGTTTTCATAAGTAAGGTTCACTGCCAAACCATCTAATTTAGGCTCGCAAGTAAAAACAAGCTCTTGATTTGGTTCATCCAGCTTGTCTGTGACACGCTTAATAAAGGCTTGTAATTCTTCATTCGTAAACACATTGGAAAGCGAAAGCATCGCCTGTTTATGCGATACAGGCATAAAGGCATCAGCAGGCGTTCCGCTCACTCGCTGAGTAGGAGAATCTGTTGTTAACAACTGTGGGTGTTGATTTTCTAAACCTTGTAAAGCACGAAAACATCGATCATATTCTGCATCAGGAACAAGCGGCTCATCAAGCACGTAGTAATGATAATCATACTGTCTGATTTTATCTTTCAGCTCGTTGATTTGCGTTTGAATTTCATCAATGTTCATTAAAACCATCCATAAAGAATATTCTGCATTTGGAGGCACGCTAAATGCCCTTTAAATACCGTAACTAAATCATTAGTTTATCATTAAAAATTATGCTATAGATACATGTCCACTTGATATGAGGCATGATAAAAATGGACTTTCAACGTGCCCCTAAACCATAACCAAAGCCGGTATTCCAGCTTTGGTGTGGACAAAGTTCTCATTAGTGCCTTAGCTACAGTAGGAGTTGTACCATGAAATTCACCCATCTTTTTTTGCTGTCTGCATTGAGCTTCTCACAAGCAGAAGCCTATACCTTACCGCAGCATACAACAAAAGCTTATGACTGCGAAGAATGCATCAAATTACCTCATGAACGTTTGCAAACCAGTTGGCGTATTGCAGAAATTCCATTAAATCGTGCCACACCAACCTATCAAAAAAGCTACAGCTACAATCAAAGAATAACTGCCAAACAACTTCGCCAAGGTGTCATTTTATCAACTCGCGCACCCGGTGCCGTAGTACGAATCACACCCTTAGAAAAAAAAGCCATGCCCGAATTAGAGCTTAAAACACCACAGAATATATCCATGACGTTAAAAGAAGCTTCAACCTTGTACAACCAGGATGAAGTCCAAGATGAATCGCTGTTAACTGCAATGCACCATACCATGATGCAAATCAAGCCAGAGCTTGGTTTTGGCAGTTTTGTGATTCAAAGCAAGAACACTAAAGCCCGTGAGGCAAATGCGTACTTAATTAACGTGTTCGACAAATTTTCTCTAATCTACTTAGAAGTAGAACCTGACTCCATGCACTATCAATATGGTGAGCTGTTCAATGCAACCATTACCTTAAAAGATTACGATACTACTTACTCTACAAATGAAATAAGTGCTTCTTTAATTGGTTCTGATGATAAAGTTATCCCGTTAAAACTCACTGAGATCAAACGCAATCAATTCCAGGCAAAAACACTATTGCGTTCCGAATTAAATGCGCATGGCGACAATTGGTATATAGAAACAGAAGTAGTTAGTGAGCAAGATGATGGATTTCTACGACGTACAGCACGCGCGGCTTTTTCCTATTCAGTCCCTTCTGCCAGTTTAATCAGCATTAAAAAAACATCATCTAAACCGCTGAGCTTTGCTGCAACCATTGATGTGGCTACTGCTAGTCGCTATGCCTTACAAAGTATTTTATTCAGCAAAAACGCTGCAGGCGAACAAATCCCTGTTGAAACCTCACAAAGTGCGCAATGGCTTGAACCAGGAAAACAAACCCTGAAATTTAGCTTTGACAATTCGCAGCAATTAGCAGACGATACGCTCTCTGTTGGTTATTTGCATCTTACTGATTACGGACAATTAAAAACCGTATATCAATATAACCAACCCATTAAACTTAGCCAACTCATGGATTAATGAATGGAATTTTTGCTATCTATTACCCTTCTTGAGGGCATGGCTTACGCGCTTGCCTTGCAGTTTGTAGTGTTACTCTGGTTTTTGGTAAAACAAAACCAACAGAAAAATCTCAGCAAACAACTGAATGAAAAAGTGCTTGAAGTCTTTACCAATCAATTGCATCAAATGCATCTTGACCTGAATGATAAAATGTCTCATGGGCAACTGCAGATGCAACAATTAATTCATGACACCGTCCAAAAACAAATGACGGATGTGCGAGAGCAAATGAATCACAGCTTCAAGCAACATGCCAGTTCACTGACCTCACACTTGCAATTATTAACTGAAGAAATCCGCACGCATCTTCTGGGTTTAACCCAACAAGTAAATCATAAGTTAACAGAAGGCTTTGAAAAAACATCATCCACGTTTATTGATGTAGTGAAGCGATTAACCATTATTGATGAAGCACAAAAGAAAATTACCGAGCTGTCCAGTCACGTGGTGAGCTTACAAGATGTTTTGGTAGATAAAAGAGCGCGTGGTGCTTTTGGTGAGGTTCAATTATCCTCATTAATTGCAAACATGATTCCAGCTACTCACTACCAAATGCAATACACGCTCAGCAACCAGAAACGCGCGGACTGTATTTTATTCTTACCTGATCCCACAGGTAATGTGGTTATTGATGCTAAATTCCCTTTAGAAAATTATCAAAGATACATCAACATTGAAATTGGTTCTGTTGAAAGAAAATCACTGCAACAGCAATTTCGTCAGGACATTCAAAAACACATTAAAGACATTGCTGAAAAATACATTATCCCAACAGAAACTTCAGATGGCGCAATGATGTTTATTCCTGCAGAATCCATTTTTGCTGAAATTCACGCCAACTTCCCGGATTTGATTGCCCTATCACAAAGATTAAAAGTATGGCTTGTTTCACCCAGCACTTTAATGGCCGTACTTACTACTGCGAAAGCTGTATTAAAAGACGATGCAACACGTAAACAGGTACATATTATTCAAAAGCATTTACATGCCTTAGCCGATGATTTTCAAAGATTTGATAAGCGAATGGATAAATTATCCAAGCACATTAATTTGGCCTATCAGGACGTGAGCGAAGTAAATACTTCTGCAAAAAAAATCACCTCGCGCTTTCAAAAAATTGAAGCTGTAGAAGTGGAATTGCAGGAATTAGAACTTCTTGAAGCAGAGACTGAGTTAGAAGATTAAGCCGACAGTAATGGCGCTCTGTAAACACCCCAAAACAGCGCCATATGAACAGTAAACATTCTATTTTAACAAATTGTTTGCTAAAATACGCCTGATTTCATAACTTGGAGTAACATAATGAAAGCTCTACTTGGCTATATGAACTTTGCTAAAGCCGCATTAACCCTAGCTGCCGTTGCTGCACTAGTTATATTTTTTTGGCCTGGTGCTTTAGTCGCTGTTACCGGTTTCGCAGTTTTAGGCTTTTCCATTGCTTCAATTGTTGGACCTAGCCTCCTGTTACAAACAGGTGCCGTAGCTTTAGCCGTTTTTGCAGGATTACACGTAGTCGGACTTGCGATTGATGCACTGAGCGGTTTATTTTCTTTAGCCAAACAATGCTTTTGTGCGCCGTCTAAAAAAGAATCTGAACCAAAATACATATATGTCAATCATTCTTATGGTCATCCGGAAATGTCTCAAAATCAAAGAAGAGCGCAACAAACCACCGCTTCTGACTCAGAACCACCTAAACATGTCAGTTTGTACCCAGACTTAAGTAAAGATCCTGCTGCTTATAACCCAGAAAATGATGCACAGGTAAGAACATTTAATTAACTTAACGGCAATTCTGGATAAGAAATAAGTATCAATCTAATGTAGTTTGGGTCGTGCCCCAAACTACAACTATCTAAACAACTCTTTATCCGAAACTGACGTAAATTTAACGGCAATCTATTGTACTACTAAGCCTTTTCATCCAGGGCGGCATCCAAAGCTTTAACAAATCGCTTGGAATCAGGAGAAGTAGTCGAGTAAAAATAATTTACCAACTCCCCTTTACGGTTAATAAGGTACTTATGAAAATTCCATTTCGGTGCCGTACCAAAACCTAATTGCTGTCTTGCCCATAAATAAAATGGATGCGCGTTTTTCCCCGAAACGATTTCTTTCGCTGTCATTGGAAACGTCACGCCATAATTAATCTGGCAAAAATCTGCAATATCCTTATCGGTACCTGGCTCCTGACCACCAAAATCATTAGAAGGAACACCAAGGATAACCAAACCGCGATCTTTATACTGCTCATACAGCTTTTCCAAAGCGGCGTACTGTGGTGTAAATCCACATTTGGACGCGGTATTCACTACTAATACCACTTTGCCCTGAAAAGAACTCAAAGGTAATGGCTTATGCCCAACTAAAGTATGAAAGGAAAAATCATACGCGCTGTTTTGAGCGCCAGTATGACTGTCCGCAGATGCAAGATTAGATGTCATTAGAATATATCCTAATAAAAGAGTGAGAAAACGCATGTAAGTGATTACCTATATATACTCCCGTCGTTCAGAGCGAAGCGACGGACCTCCCATCAAGTAGCACTGAGCCACATTCAGGAGGTCCGTCGCTTCGCTCTGGATGACGGAAATGGTATGCTCTGCAAAGGCCGCTCTAACTTGGCTTATGAGCTACAGCATCAATAGAACAAGCAGCTGCAACAGCATCCAAACCTTCATCATATTGTTTGTCTGTCATTTTATCCGATTGCTTAATAAGCTCAACTATTTTAGGCTTAGCACACTCGCAATGCGCAGCAATTAATTTTTTATCTTCATCTGTTTGTTTAGGATAAAGAAGATTCCATCGATCCTGACAATATTCCATGATGTCGCTGTCTTTTGCTTTACTTAAGCCTACTTCATCTTCCATAGAATCCATAGCATCATGAATTAATGTTCTGGACATACATAACTGAACTGCTTTTTGTACCGCAGCGTCATTATCTAAAGGCTCTTTTGCAGCGCAACCGCAATATTTTTCACCGAAATTTTTATAATCCACCGGGTCTTTAACATCAGCTGCATTTTTCATCCAAGCATTAGTGCATGTTGTTTGAAACGACTCACTACTTGGTGCAGCAGTAGATTCAGCATAAGTTGCAAAAGAAAAAATTCCAACAACGAGAACCAATCCAATATGTCTTAAGAAAGAACAATTCATAACGTATCACTCCTTTGATTTTAAATGGTAATTTTTCCCTATTTAGAATAGCCTAGGTATTATTGCTTAGCTACTGAAATTGAGAGAACATTTTGCAGCACCTACTACAGAATGTGGCTACATGAATCAATACATCCGACGAACTGGCGTGCCTAATTTTCTGGCCAATATCGTTTCAATAAATTTCCTTGCAACATTATAGGCTCTGAAAACATATATGATATCTTATCCTAACCGCTGGATACGATTTACAATTAAATGGACTTAATTATGAATGCTACCTCATCAACACTTGCAACACTTACTGACGAACTACGTGCCAATTTTAACCGTGGTTGTACTAAAAACCTTGATTACCGCCGCAAGCAATTATCCGGTTTGGCTTTATTTCTTAAAGAATGTGAAACTGAAATCGAACAAGCACTTTATGAGGATCTCCACAAATCGCCTATTGAAGCCTTTGCCACAGAAATTAATCTAGTAGCAGTAGAGATAAAACTAAACTTAAAAAAACTTTCTGCCTGGACAAAACCTAAAAAAGTACCTACGCCATTAGGAACCAAACCCGGAACAAGTCTTATCTATCCAGAGCCTTTAGGCTTAGTATTAATTATTGCACCATGGAATTACCCATTACAACTCACGCTCTCACCACTTATTGGTGCTATTGCCGCCGGAAACTGTGCCATTATAAAACCCAGTGAGCTTGCGCCCGCGACCAGTAAACTATTACAAGAAAAATTACCTCAATACCTTGATCCCGCCTCCGTTCGAATAGTAGTAGGTGGCGTCGCGGAAACCACAGCCCTGCTCGCCCAAAAATTTGATTCTATATTTTATACCGGCAATGGTACGGTCGGGCGCATTATTCTGGAAGCCGCGGCAAAAAATTTAACTCCTGTAACACTTGAGCTTGGCGGAAAAAGTCCCTGCATCGTGGATAAAGACGCTGACATTCCCGTAGCCGCACGACGCATAGTATGGGGAAAATTTCTCAATGCAGGCCAAACCTGTGTGGCTCCAGATTACGTTCTGGCACATGAGGATATTAAAACAGAATTATTAGAACACATGGAACAAAGCCTGATTGAGTTTTGGGGTGTCCACCCAGAAACAAGCAAAGACTATGGACGAATTATCAATAAGCATCATTTTCAGCGTCTCATGCATTTGATTCCTGGCAACGGCAAGATTATTGTAGGCGGGCAAGCAGATAAAAATACAAACTACATTGCACCAACTATTTTAAGCCATGTTCCTATGGATTCACCTATCATGACAGAGGAAATTTTCGGGCCACTTTTACCGATTATTCCAATTAAAACAATTACGGAGGCCATCAGTTATATTAATACACAACCCAAACCTCTGGCCCTATATGCATTCACCAATCAGAAACATATAAAAAAACAAATCATCGAACAAACCAGCTCAGGAAGTGTTTGCATTAATCATGTTATGTTACAACTGACCGTACCCGATTTACCCTTTGGTGGAGTAGGCTCCAGTGGCATGGGGGCTTATCATGGACATGCGTCATTTAAAACGTTCAGCCATTACAAATCAGTCTTAAACAAGCCGACCTGGTTTGATCCCTCAATTGCCTATCCACCTTACCATAAACTATTAAAATTAATTTTGCGCTGGATGATGTAAATGCGATTACGATTTACCCTTTACGAAACTGGGGTTTTGAGTCATCCGTATCAGTATGTCTTTTAGCTTTCAATTCTAACTCGCCAATTTGCTTCGTAAGTTTGGGCAACTGTTCGGTATATTGAGTTTGTTTCAATTGCTCATTAATCTCATTTTTTCTTTTAGTTAAAGCGTCCACATTATGATCTGGTCCAGGCTTTGCAAGGGCAACATTGATTCTTACTTGTTCAAAAACTAAAGAATTCCTTGCAATGTGTAACTCACTTGCTTCAGCTTTTAATCTTTTTATATGTTGTTCCGGTGATGTTTTAAAAAAATTAGGCTCTTTTGCCATGACATTATCCTTAATTATTTAAGATCGCCCTACTTGGCTGCTGTAATTATAGTACACAAAATAAACATATGAGTTTGTCGAGCGCCAGACGAGTTGCCTCATAAGTAATGTTACCGAAACCAGGAAATTTTAGATTCGTTGCCTCATAACTAATGTTACCGAAATAAAAAAATTATAAGGGACAATTTTTATGGGGAAGTTATCAATGGAGCTTTACTTAAAAAATTTG